>NZ_SDOY01000130.1 GCF_004117935.1 Streptomyces roseicoloratus
GGTTGTCGCGCAGGAGGGCCCACAGGACGCTGGCTCGTCGGCGGGCCAGGGCGATCACGGCCTGAACGTGCTTGCAGCCCTCGCCGCGCTTCTTGAGGTAGAAGTCTCGGTTCGGTCCCTCGCGGATGATGCTGGTCTGCGCGGACATGTAGAAGACCCTGCGCAGGCGGCGGCTGTAGCGCTTGGGCCGGTGGAGGTTGCCGGTTCGGCGGCCCGAGTCGCGTGGGACTGGCACCAGCCCGGCCGCGGAGGCGAGATGGCCGGCATCCGCGTAGGCCGCAAGGTCACCTGCAGCGACGATGAACTCGGCGCCGAGTATGGGGCCCATGCCGGGCAGGGACTCGATGATCTCGGCTTGCGGGTGGCTGCGGAACGTGTCGCGGATCTGCTTGTCGATCCGCTTGAGCCGGTCGTCCAGGTCCAGGATCTGCGTGGCCAGGTCGGCCACGATCTGGGCGGCGACGTCCTCACCCGGCAGGGCGGTCTGCTGGGCCTGGGCGGCTTCGAGTGCGGTTGCCGCGACGGCGTCGGCGCCGCGCACACTGCGGTTGGCGAGCCAGGCCGTGAGCCGCGCCCGGCCACGTCGGCGGATGGCGGCTGGGGTCTGGTAGCCGGTCAGCAGTACCAGCGCACCTTTGTGGGCGGAGTAGTCGAAGGCCCGTTCCAGGGCGGGGAAGACACCGGTCAGCACGTCGCGGAGTCGGTTGATCATTCGCACCCTGTCGGCCACCAGGTCGGTTCGGTGGGCGGTCAGCAGGGCAAGGTCCGCGGCGAGTTGGGCGGGCACTTCGATGGTGGCGAAGTCCCGGCGGTGGCGGGCGGTTTCCGCGATGACGTAGGCGTCGCGGGCGTCGGTTTCGGCCTCGCCCCGGTAGGCGCCGGACATGCGGTTGACCGTGCGGCCGGGCACGTAGACGGCCTGCTGGCCATGGGCCGCGAGCAGGGCAAGCAACAGCGCGGAGGACGTACCGGAGATGTCCACCGCCCACTGGACTTCGTCGGCCAGCTCCAGGATTTCGCCGAGTGCGGTCAGGATCTCCGACTCGTCGTTGCCGATCTTCTTCGACCACAGAGTCGCGCCGGTTTCGTCGACCACCGCCGCCCAGTGATGGCCCTTACCGGCGTCGATGCCGACCCAGACCCGGGCCCGTCGCTCGTTCACTCGCCCCTCCTCGTTCCGCACGGCGTGCCGTCGGCCCAAGGAACACCCCGCTGTCATCTCCGTAATCAGCGACCGCACAAGGCGCGCACATCTCAATCAGCAGTCAGGGCGCCCCGGAGAACCGGGCGGCCACTCCTGAGAAGCCACTGAAGGCAAGAACCCATAAGCCACACCCGGCCCTCCCGGGCCACCAAACAACTTACGGAGACTCCATGCCCGTACGCTCCGGCTGGCTGACGCCCACCGGTCAGACCCGTCAGCACACCCGCCTCACCAACATCGGCGCCACCACTCCCGTCGACCCGCTCGGCGCACGGTCGGGCATCCTGCCCGGAACGGTCGACGGCACGTACCGGGTCGGCGGTCTGGGGATGAACACCAGCGGCCCGATGACCGCCACCGTCCACGCCGGCCGGGCCGTGGTCCAGGGGGCGCCCGGCGACGGCGCCTACCCCGTCGCCCTCGACCAGGACATGACCCTCACCTTCGCCGACGGCGACGCGCTGAACCCGCGCATCGACCTCGTCGTCCTGCGCGTGTACGACAACGACGCCGACCTCCAGGGCCGGTACGAGGCCGTCGTGGAGATCGTCAAGGGCGAGCCGAAGGCGGCACCGGAGCCTCCGCCGGCCCCGGCCCGCTCCCTGGTGCTGTTCAGCGTCAAGGTGCGGGCCGGCGCCTCGGCGGGCAACGGCGGCATCGAATGGTCGGCTCCCGGCACCACCACCGACCTGCGCACCACGACGGTCGCGGTGGGCGGCATCCTGCCCGTCTACAACAACGCCGGTGTGACGGGCTCCTACCCGGGCCAGTACCAGGACAACGACAACGCCCACTACCTCCAGCGCTGGAACGGCGAAGGCTGGATCCCCTACCCCAGGGAGATCGGCGGCATCGCCCCCGCCGGCATCCTGTCGACGGGCAGCTACACCGGCCAGTTCCGCGAGAACGCGGGGGTGCTGCAGCGCTGGAACGGCACCGCCTGGGTGAACTACCAGCCGCCGGTGGAGGTGACCACCGCCGTCTCCGGGGTGACGGCCATGCCCAACTGGGCGGTGGTCGCGTTCGCCGGCCGCAAGACCAAGAGCGGGCTGTGCACCCTCACCGTGACCGTGACGCGCACCGGCCCCACCGTCACCTCCAGCAGCGCCGGCCAGATCGCCGACGAACCGCTGTGCACCCTGCCCACCGGCTGGCGCCCCGCGTTCGGCATGGAGGCGCTCGCCGGCGACGGCTACGCCGACGGCGCCGCCGACATCACCTCCGGTGGCATCGTCAACCTGCGGACCTGGTCCCCGAACGGCCAACTGACCGCCAACCGGAACATCCGCGTCAGCGCCACGTTCGTCCTGTAAAGGAGGCCCGTCATGGCCATCGACACGCCCTACCGGGCCATCTTCACCGATCTGCTCACCGACCAGACCCTCGACATCCTGCCGCTGCGGGACGTCTCCATCGACGACTACATCGGCAAGGCCGGCTCCCTCTCCGGCACCATCCCGGTCCCCAACGAGGAGATGGCCGAGCGGGTCAAGCAGGTCCGGGAAGGCCGCACCGCGGTCTACCTGGAGCGCGGCGGCGACCTGTGGTGGGGCGGCATCGTCTGGACCACCACCCTGCAGTCCAGCGGACGGGGCGTCCTGACCCTCGGGATCCAGGCCGCCACCTTCGACTCGTACGCGGGCCGGCGGCGCATCCGCACCGACATCTCCTTCGACGAGGACACCGACCAGCTGGAGATCGCGCGCCGGCTGTGGCGGGAGCTCGACCTCCAGGACGACCCCACCGTCCCCCTGCCGCCCGACCGGGAGCCCCGGCGCCTCGGGATCACGTTCGGCGAGGAGAGGTCCGACGTCTACCGGAAGGCCTCCTGGCGCAACGGCGACGAGACGGTCTACCTGGAGGCGCTCGACCAGCTCGCCGCCATGGAGAACGGCTTCGAGCACCAGATCCTGGTCTACCGCGACCCGATCAGCGGCAGGCGGGTCAAGCAGCTCCGGCTCGGCTCACCCAAGATCGTCAACGGTGCGACGGACCTGGTCTTCGACCGGCCGGGCGCGATCCTGTCGTACTCCTTCCCGTACGACGCGACCCGCGGCGGCACCACCGCCGTGGCCCGCGGCGGCTCCGCCAACTCCAACGCGGGCACCGAGTCCCGGCCGGTGCTCTCCACCCAGCAGATCGCCGGCGACCTGCTCGCGGACGGCTGGCCGCTGATCGACCTGTCCTCGGACCACAACGACATCACCGACCCCGTCACGCTCGGCTCACTGGCCAAGCGGGAACTCGACGAGGCGCGCGGCGCCGTCGTGATCCCGGCGATCACCATCCGCCTCGGCGGGATCATCCCGCCGCAGCTCATCGGCCGCGTGGCCCGGATCCGCATCACCGACGAGTGGCACCGCCAGGGCCTCGACGCCCGCTGCCGCATCATCGGCGTCAAGGTCACTCCCCCGGAGCGCGGCCGTCCCGACACCGCCGAGCTCTACCTTGAGGAGGCCTGATGCCCCAGCTGCCCGAGGACATCATCGACCGGCTGAACCAGATGGAACGCCGGATCAAGGCCCTGTCCACGGCCGTCACCACCCGGCCCGCGGTCAGCGAGATCCGCCCGCCCGCGCAGACCGGCAGCGTCACCATCAACCGGCCGCTGTTCCGGATCTTCGACGGCTACGGCCACGAGATCTTCGCCGACGACATCATGACCGGCGGCCTCGCCCGGCCCTGGCTGGCCCTGCTGCCGCCGCAGCCCACGGACAAGGCCCGATGGCCGTCGACCACCAGCACGGCCTTCACGACGGTCGCCAAGTCCTACAACCCGATCTGGCAGCCGAAGCTGCGGCTGACCGTGGAGACCGCGGTGTCCAGCGGTGCCAGCGGTGAGGTGAAGGTCCTGGTCGACGGCCTGCAGTTCGGCCCCACCGTCATCGCCGGCACCACCTTCAACCACATCGGTCTGCTCCCCGTCGACGTGAACAGCAGGTTCGGCCAGACCATGCAGATCGAGATCCAGGCCAAGGCCACCGGCGGCACCGTCTACGCCCAGCCCGTCCTGATCCACGGCACCCAGACCTGATCCGTCCACCGAGGCCGTCCAGGCCGTCGAGGAGCAGACCATGAACATCGACCCCGCCTACCCCTGGGGCGTGGCCATCGACTACGCGGGCCGCGTCACCGTCACCGAGGACGGCCACACCGTCGCCGTCCGCGTACACGACAACAGCCTCGGCAACACGCTGGAGCGCGACCCGGTCACCGGCCAGTACCCGTCGGTGTACGTCACCGCCCAGACCAGCGAGAGCGGCACGGGCGACACCGTCCTGCGCGGCTCCGCCACGGTGCTCGTCGACGGACGGAACGGCGCCCCCGTCGTCCCCGACCCGACCGCCGTCGAGCGGGCCGTCACCGCCGCCCTCGCCGATTTCGAGGCCCGCCGGAGCGCCTACGCCGCCCTCTGCGCCACCTGGGCCCCGGCCCCCGAACCGGAGCCGACGCCCGAACCCGAACCGGAGCCGACGCCCGAGCCGACCCCGGAGCCCGAGCCCGCCCCGGAGCCGTCCCCGGAACCGACGCCCGAGCCGGCTCCGTAACGCCCGGCCCGCCCGCCCCCGTACACACGCCACCCTCCCCCCACACCCCACATCCCACATCCCGACCCCACACCCCACCCCACCCCACGCCCCGCGCCGCACCGATCCGGCCGGGGTTTTCTCATGCCCGGGTCCCGGCCCGGAACCCCTGCCCGGAGGACACACATGGCAGCCCCCCTCTCCGCGGACCGGCTCGTCGCCGCGCTCCGCGCCGAAGGCGTCAAGGTCGTCGAGCACGACGGCTGGCGCACCCACAACCGCAACGGCCACGGCGCCTGGGGGCCCGTGATCGGTGTGATGATCCACCACACCGTCTCCAGCGGCACCGCGAACACCGTGAGCCTCTGCCACGACGGCTACGCCGGCCTGCCCGGCCCGCTGTGCCACGGCGTCATCGCCAAGGACGGCACCGTCCACCTGATCTCCGCCGGCCGCGCCAACCACGCCGGGGGCGGCGACCCGTCCGTCCTCCAGGCCGTGATCAGCGAGACGTACGGGGTCCGGCCGCCGGTGCCGCGCGAGCACCAGGGCAGCCGCGGAGCCGTCGACGGCAACTCCCGCTTCTACGGCTTCGAATGCGTCAACCTCGGCAACGGCCGCGATCCCTGGCCCGCCGAACAGCTCGACGCCATCGAGCGGGTGTCGGCGGCGATCTGCCGCGCCCACGGCTGGGGCGCGAGGTCCGTCATCGGCCACTCCGAGTGGTCCGACTGGAAGAACGACCCGAACGGCTTCGGCATGCCGGGCATGCGCGACCGGGTGCAGAAGCGGCTCGGCAAGGCCCCGGCCGCCCGCCCGACCGCCCCCGCCGGGCCGGCGACCCCCCGCCACCAGCCCTTCCCCGGCGCCGCCTTCTTCAGGACCACCCCGAGCTCGCCGATCGTCACCGCGATGGGCCGCCGGCTGGTCGCCGAGGGCTGCGGCCGCTACCGGGTCGGCCCCGGGCCGCGCTGGTCCGAGGCCGACCGCCAGTCGTACGCCGCCTGGCAGCGCAAGCTCGGCTTCCGCGGCTCCGACGCCGACGGCTGGCCGGGCGCCACCTCGTGGAACGCCCTCAAGGTCCCGTACACCGGCTGACCGCCCCACTCCCCCGCACAGCAAGGAGAACCACCGATGACCGAAGCCGCCAAGCGGACGGCCCGCACGCTGGTGCAGACCGCCGTCGGCATCGCCGTCGTGCTGCCCGCGATCGTCGACGCCGCGGGCATCCCCGAGACCCTGCCCTGGGTCGCCGGGGCGCTCGCCGTCGCCGGCGCGCTCACCCGGGTGATGGCCCTTCCGGCCGTCCAGCGCCTGCTGCCGTCCTGGCTGCGCGTGGAGCCGGGAGCGGCCGATGACCGAGCCTGACCCGAACGACCCGGTCGCCGTCGCCCTGGAACTGGAGCGGCTGCGCGGCACCCTGGAGGCCGGCTTCGCCCGCGTCGACGGCTCCCTCGCGCTGCTCGTGCAGCGCAGCGACCAGACCGACAAGCAGCTCGCCGACCACGAGTCCCGTCTCGACGCCCTGGAGCGCGCCCGCTGGCCCCTGGCCTCGATCGCCGCGCTCACGGCGGGCGCCGGCGTGCTGCTCGCGGCCTGGGAACTGGCCGGACGCTGAGCCGCGGCGGACCTCCTCGACCGTCTCGCGGACGGACACCGCCGAACGCCGAAGGGCGGCACCCCCTGCGGGGTGCCGCCCTTCTCTGGCGTGTCGCCTACGCCTTACTGGTTGTACGGACCGTAGTCGTAGTCCTCCAGCGGCACGGCCTGGCCGGAGCCGGTGCCGAACGGCGAGTAGTCGATGTCGTCGTAGCCGACGGCCGAGTACATCGCGGCCTTGGCCTCCTCGGTCGGCTCGACCCGGATGTTGCGGTAGCGGGACAGACCCGTACCGGCCGGGATGAGCTTACCGATGATGACGTTCTCCTTGAGGCCGATGAGGCTGTCGGACTTGGCGTTGATCGCCGCGTCCGTCAGCACTCGGGTCGTCTCCTGGAAGGAGGCGGCCGACAGCCAGGACTCCGTCGCCAGCGAGGCCTTGGTGATACCCATCAGCTGCGGACGGCCGGAGGCCGGGTGGCCGCCTTCCTGGACCACACGACGGTTCTCGGTCTCGAACTTCGAGCGCTCCACGAGCTCGCCCGGCAGCAGCTCCGCGTCACCGGACTCGATGATCGTCACGCGGCGCAGCATCTGCCGGATGATGATCTCGATGTGCTTGTCGTGGATCGACACGCCCTGCGAGTTGTAGACCTTCTGGACCTCGCCGACCAGGTGGACCTGGACCGCGCGCTGGCCGAGGATGCGCAGCACGTCGTGCGGGTTGGTGGCACCCACGGTGAGCTTCTGGCCCACCTCGACGTGGTCGCCCTCGCCCACCAGCAGACGGGCACGCTTCGAGATCGGGAACGCCGTCTCGTCGCTGCCGTCGTCCGGGGTGACGACGATCTTCTTGGTCTTCTCGGTCTCCTCGATGCGGACGCGACCGGCCGCCTCGGAGATCGGGGCGACACCCTTGGGCTGACGGGCCTCGAAGAGCTCGACGACACGCGGCAGACCCTGGGTGATGTCGTCACCGGCCACACCACCGGTGTGGAAGGTACGCATCGTCAGCTGGGTACCGGGCTCACCGATGGACTGGGCGGCGATGATGCCGACCGCCTCACCGATGTCGACCAGCTTGCCGGTGGCCAGCGAGCGGCCGTAGCACATGGCGCAGGTGCCGACGGCGGACTCACAGGTCAGGACCGAACGCGTCTTGACCTCCTCGACGCCCGCGGTGACCAGCTGCTCGATGAGCACGTCACCCAGGTCGACGCCGGCCGGGGCCAGCACCTTGCCGTCGACGACGACGTCCTCCGCGAGGCAGCGCGCGTACACGCTGGTCTCGACGTCCTCGGCCTTGCGCAGCACGCCGGCCTCGTCCTTGGCCGCGATCCGCAGCTTCAGACCGCGGTCGGTGCCACAGTCCTCCTCGCGGATGATCACGTCCTGCGAGACGTCCACCAGACGACGGGTCAGGTAACCCGAGTCGGCGGTACGCAGGGCGGTGTCGGCGAGACCCTTACGGGCACCGTGGGTCGAGATGAAGTACTCGAGCACGGAGAGGCCCTCGCGGAACGAGGCCTTGATCGGACGCGGGATGGTCTCGTTCTTCGCGTTCGACACCAGACCGCGCATACCGGCGATCTGCCGCATCTGCATCATGTTTCCTCGGGCACCCGAGTCGACCATCATGAAGATGGGGTTGGTCTTGGGGAAGTTCGCGTTCATCGCCTCGGCGACCTCGTTGGTCGCCTTGGTCCAGATCGCGATGAGCTCCTGCGTGCGCTCTTCCTTGGTGATCAGACCGCGCTCGTACTGCTTCTGGACCTTCTCGTCCTGCGCCTCGTAGCCGGCGACGATCTGCTTCTTCGCCTCGGGGACGACGACGTCCGAGATGGCGACGGTGACGCCGGAACGGGTGGCCCAGTAGAAGCCGGACGCCTTCAGGTTGTCGAGCGTCGCCGCCACGATGACCTTGGGGTAGCGCTCGGCGAGGTCGTTGACGATCTCGGAGAGCTGCTTCTTGCCGACCGAGTAGTCGACGAACGGGTAGTCCTCGGGCAGCAGCTCGTTGAAGAGCGCACGGCCGAGCGTGGTCTTCAGACGGAAGCTGTCACCCTGCTGCCACTCCGGCTCGCCCTCCTCCGCGACCGGGGGAACCCAGCCGCGCGGCGGAACGGTGCCGATCGGGAAGCGGATGTCGATCTGCGCCTGCAGCGACAGCTCGCCGGCGTCGAACGCCATGATCGCCTCGGCGGTGGAGCCGAACGCGCGGCCCTCGCCCTTGACGTCACGCAGCTCGCCGTCGGTGGTGAGGAAGAACAGACCGAGGACCATGTCCTGGGTCGGCATCGTCACCGGACGGCCGTCGGCGGGCTTGAGGATGTTGTTCGAGGACAGCATCAGGATGCGGGCCTCGGCCTGCGCCTCCGCGGAGAGCGGCAGGTGGACGGCCATCTGGTCACCGTCGAAGTCCGCGTTGAACGCGGTGCAGACGAGCGGGTGGATCTGGATGGCCTTGCCCTCGACCAGCTGGGGCTCGAAGGCCTGGATGCCGAGGCGGTGCAGCGTGGGAGCACGGTTCAGCAGGACCGGGTGCTCGGCGATGACCTCTTCGAGGACGTCGTACACGACCGTGCGGCCGCGCTCGACCATCCGCTTGGCCGACTTGATGTTCTGCGCGTGGTTCAGGTCGACCAGGCGCTTCATCACGAACGGCTTGAAGAGCTCCAGCGCCATGGCCTTCGGCAGACCGCACTGGTGCAGCTTGAGCTGCGGGCCGACGACGATGACGGAACGCGCCGAGTAGTCGACACGCTTGCCGAGCAGGTTCTGACGGAATCGACCCTGCTTGCCCTTCAGCATGTCGCTGAGGGACTTCAGCGGACGGTTGCCGGGGCCCGTGACCGGGCGACCGCGACGGCCGTTGTCGAAGAGGGCGTCGACCGCCTCCTGGAGCATCCGCTTCTCGTTGTTCACGATGATCTCGGGGGCACCGAGGTCGAGCAGACGCTTCAGACGGTTGTTGCGGTTGATCACGCGGCGGTACAGGTCGTTCAGGTCGGAGGTCGCGAAGCGGCCACCGTCGAGCTGCACCATCGGACGCAGGTCCGGCGGGATGACCGGCACGCAGTCGAGAACCATGCCCTTGGGGCTGTTCGCGGTCTGCAGGAACGCCGAGACGACCTTGAGGCGCTTGAGCGCACGGGTCTTCTTCTGGCCCTTGCCGGTGCGGATGATCTCGCGGAGCTTCTCCGCCTCCTCCTCCAGGTCGAAGGACTCGAGGCGCTTCTGCAGCGCCGCGGCACCCATCGAGCCGTCGAAGTACGTGCCGAAGCGGTCACGCAGCTCGCGGTAGAGGAGCTCGTCGCCCTCCAGGTCCTGGACCTTGAGGTTCTTGAAGCGGTTCCACACCTCGTCGAGGCGGTCGATCTCGCGCTGCGCGCGGTCGCGGAGCTGCTTCATCTCGCGCTCGGCGCCCTCGCGCACCTTGCGGCGCACGTCGGCCTTGGCGCCCTCGGCCTCGAGCTCGGCCAGGTCGGACTCGAGCTTCTTGGCGCGGGCCTCCAGGTCGGAGTCGCGGCGGTTCTCGATCTGCTGACGCTCGACGGAGACGTGCGCCTCCAGCGAGGGCAGGTCGCGCGTACGGCGCTCGTCGTCGACGTACGTGATCATGTACGCCGCGAAGTAGATGACCTTCTCCAGGTCCTTCGGGGCGAGGTCGAGCAGGTAGCCCAGACGCGACGGAACGCCCTTGAAGTACCAGATGTGGGTGACGGGAGCGGCCAGCTCAATGTGGCCCATCCGCTCACGGCGCACCTTGGCGCGGGTGACCTCGACGCCACACCGCTCACAGATGATGCCCTTGAAGCGGACACGCTTGTACTTGCCGCAGTAGCACTCCCAGTCCCGGGTCGGACCGAAGATCTTCTCGCAGAAGAGTCCGTCCTTCTCGGGCTTCAGGGTGCGGTAGTTGATGGTCTCCGGCTTCTTGACCTCGCCGTGGCTCCACTGACGGATGTCGTCAGCGGTGGCCAGACCGATCCGGAGCTCGTCGAAGAAGTTGACGTCGAGCACTATGCGTCAATCCCTCTCAGGGTTGTAAGGCTGTGGGTCTGATACGGGGGTCCTGGGGCCGGCCGGGGACTCAGCGGTGTTCCACCGAGTCCCCGCACCGGACTCCCGTCAGACCTCTTCGACGCTGCTCGGCTCGCGCCGGGACAGGTCGATGCCGAGCTCCTCCGCAGCGCGGAAGACGTCCTCGTCGGTGTCGCGCATCTCGATGGACATGCCGTCCGAGGACAGCACCTCCACGTTGAGGCACAGGGACTGCATCTCCTTGATGAGCACCTTGAAGGACTCGGGGATGCCGGGCTCAGGGATGTTCTCGCCCTTGACGATGGCCTCGTAGACCTTCACGCGGCCGGTGACGTCGTCGGACTTGATCGTCAGCAGCTCCTGGAGGGCGTAGGCGGCGCCGTACGCCTCGAGCGCCCACACCTCCATCTCACCGAAGCGCTGACCACCGAACTGGGCCTTACCACCCAGCGGCTGCTGGGTGATCATCGAGTACGGGCCGGTCGAGCGGGCGTGCAGCTTGTCGTCGACCAGGTGGTGGAGCTTGAGGATGTACATGTACCCGACCGAGATCGGGTCCGGGAACGGCTCGCCGGAGCGGCCGTCGAACAGACGCGCCTTGCCGGACGGGAGCACCATGCGCTCGCCGTCGCGGTTCGGGATGGTGTGCTGGAGCAGACCCGCGAGCTCGTCCTCACGCGCACCGTCGAAGACCGGGGTGGCGACGTTGGTGCCGGGGGCGACCTGGTCGGCACCGATGGCCTGGAGGCGCTGCGCCCACTCGTCGGCGAGGCCGGAGACGTCCCAGCCGCGGCTGGCGAGCCAGCCGAGGTGGATCTCCAGGACCTGTCCCGGGTTCATTCGGGACGGGACGCCGAGCGGGTTGAGGATGATGTCGACCGGAGTTCCGTCCTCGAGGAACGGCATGTCCTCGATGGGCAGGATCTTGGAGATGACACCCTTGTTGCCGTGACGGCCGGCGAGCTTGTCACCGTCGGTGATCTTGCGCTTCTGGGCGACGTAGACGCGGACCAGCTGGTTCACGCCCGGGGGAAGCTCGTCGCCCTCCTCGCGGTCGAAGACGCGGACGCCGATGACCTTGCCGGTCTCGCCGTGCGGGACCTTCAGCGAGGTGTCACGGACCTCACGGGCCTTCTCGCCGAAGATCGCGCGGAGCAGGCGCTCCTCCGGGGTCAGCTCGGTCTCACCCTTCGGGGTGACCTTGCCGACCAGGATGTCGCCGGCGACGACCTCGGCACCGATGCGGATGATGCCGCGCTCGTCGAGGTCGGCGAGGACCTCCTCGGAGACGTTCGGGATGTCCCGGGTGATCTCCTCGGGGCCGAGCTTGGTGTCACGGGCGTCGACCTCGTGCTCCTCGATGTGGATCGAGGAGAGGACGTCGTCCTGCACGAGGCGCTGCGACAGGATGATCGCGTCCTCGTAGTTGTGACCCTCCCACGGCATGAACGCCACGAGCAGGTTCTTGCCGAGGGCCATCTCGCCCTCTTCGGTCGCGGGACCGTCGGCCAGGACCTGGCCCTCGATCACGCGGTCGCCCTCGGAGACGACGACCTTCTGGTTGACCGAGGTGCCCTGGTTCGAGCGGGAGAACTTGGCCAGGCGGTAGGTGATGTAGGTGCCGTCGTCGTTGGCCACGGTGATGTAGTCCGCGGACAGCTCCTGGATGACACCGTCCTTCTCGGCCTTGAGCACGTCGCCGGCGTCGGTGGCGCAGCGGTACTCCATGCCGGTGCCGACGAGCGGGGCCTCCGCCTTGATGAGCGGAACGGCCTGGCGCATCATGTTCGCGCCCATGAGGGCACGGTTGGCGTCGTCGTGCTCGAGGAACGGGATCATGGCGGTCGCGACCGACACCATCTGGCGCGGCGAGACGTCCATGTAGTCGACCTCGGACGGCTCGACGTAGTCGACCTCACCGCCACGCTTGCGGACCAGGACGCGGTTCTCCGTGAAGCGGAGGTTCTCGTCGAGGGTCGCGTTCGCCTGGGCGATGACGAAGCGGTCCTCCTCGTCGGCGGTGACGTAGTCGACCTCGTCGGTGACCTGGCCGTCGACGACCTTGCGGTACGGCGTCTCGATGAAGCCGAACGGGTTGATCCGGCCGTACGAGGCGAGCGAACCGATCAGACCGATGTTCGGGCCTTCGGGCGTCTCGATCGGACACATGCGGCCGTAGTGGGACGGGTGCACGTCTCGGACCTCGAAGCCGGCCCGCTCACGGGACAGACCGCCGGGACCCAGCGCCGAGAGACGACGCTTGTGCGTCAGACCCGACAGCGGGTTGTTCTGGTCCATGAACTGCGACAGCTGGCTGGTGCCGAAGAACTCCTTGATGGAGGCGACGACCGGCCGGATGTTGATCAGGGTCTGCGGCGTGATCGCCTCGACGTCCTGGGTGGTCATGCGCTCGCGCACGACGCGCTCCATACGGGCGAGACCCGTACGGACCTGGTTCTGGATGAGCTCGCCGACGTTGCGCAGACGACGGTTGCCGAAGTGGTCGATGTCGTCGGCCTCGATGACGACCTCGCTGCCGCTGGCGCCGACCGTCTCGGTCTCGCCGGCGTGCAGCTTCACCAGGTACTTGATCGTGGCGATGATGTCGTCGGTGGTGAGGACGCCCGCGTCCAGCGGCTCGTCGGCACCGAGCTTCTTGTTGACCTTGTAGCGGCCGACCTTCGCGAGGTCGTAGCGCTTCGGGTTGAAGTACAGGTTCTCGAGCAGCGTCTGGGCGGCCTCGCGCGTCGGCGGCTCGCCCGGACGGAGCTTGCGGTAGATGTCGAGCAGCGCGTCGTCCTGGCCCTGGGTGTGGTCCTTCTCCAGGGTGGCGCGCATGGACTCGTACTCGCCGAACTCCTGCAGGATCTGCTCGGTGGTCCAGCCGAGCGCCTTGAGGAGGACGGTCACGGACTGCTTGCGCTTGCGGTCGATGCGGACACCGACCAGGTCGCGCTTGTCGATCTCCATCTCCAGCCAGGCACCCCGGGACGGGATGATCTTGGCGGAGAAGATGTCCTTGTCGGACGTCTTGTCGATGGAGGAGTCGAAGTAGACACCGGGCGAACGGACGAGCTGCGACACGACGACACGCTCGGTGCCGTTGATGACGAAGGTGCCCTTGTTGGTCATGAGCGGGAAGTCGCCCATGAAGACCGTCTGGGACTTGATCTCGCCGGTCTCGTTGTTCGTGAACTCGGCGGTCACGAAGAGCGGGGCACCGTAGGTGAAGTCACGGTCCTTGCACTCGTCGATCGAGTTCTTCGGCGGCTCGAAGCGGTGGTCGCGGAAGGTCAGCGACATCGACCCGGAGAAGTCCTCGATCGGGGAGATCTCCTCGAAGATCTCCTCCAGACCGGACTTCGTGGGGACGTCCTGTCCCGACTCAAGGGCGGCCTCGACGCGAGCCTTCCACGCGGCGTTGCCGAGCAGCCAGTCGAAGCTCTCGGTCTGGAGCGCGAGGAGGTTCGGAACCTCGAGGGGCTCCTTGATCTTTGCAAAGGAGATGCGCAGCGGGGCGGTGCTGGCGCCGTTGTTCGTATTGGTCGAGGCGTTGCGCGAGGCGGCCAAGAGGGGGTCCTTCCGAGGGCTCGGACTCACTGCGCGCGTACCGGTCCCTTGCGGAGCCCCGTGGAAGACGATTCTCGATATGGCCGAAAGGCCAGGTCAGAGTGGGTCGACCAGCGAGGCGGATGCGAGGGTATGCCCCTTGTGACGGGCAGGGGACAGCTAACAGGCAGCGCAAAGGGACAGTGTAGCCACTTGGCCCACTGATGTCCAGGGCGTGTCTTTCTCGACCCTCGTTGTTCTCAACTCCGCGGTACCTCGCGCCGTGCGGCGCACCTCGATACTGCCCGTTCGGTCGTCGATCCATGCCTCGGAATCGGATCGTTGTGACGACGCGTCCTGAGAATTGCGCGCTGCGTGCGGTTCGTCAAGGCCCCCGCCCCTGCGCGGCGCACGGCGAAGATCACCTTACTCCGCTTCCGAGGCCCCCGGCGACGGCCGCCACGCCGTTCCCGGGAACGCCGAAAGGCGACCACCCAGATGGATGATCGCCTTTCACGCGGCGAGCGTTACACGCCCACCGGAAGGTCGCTACGCGACGAGGTCTTACTTGACCTCGACGGAGGCGCCGGCGCCCTCGAGGGCCTCCTTGGCCTTGTCAGCGGCTTCCTTGTTGACCTTCTCGAGGACCGGCTTCGGGGTGCCGTCGACGAGGTCCTTGGCCTCCTTCAGACCCAGGGAGGTCAGCTCGCGCACGACCTTGATGACCTGGATCTTCTTGTCGCCGGCGCCGGTGAGGATGACGTCGAACTCGTCCTTCTCCTCGGCAGCGGCCTCGCCGCCACCGGCGACACCGCCGGCCACGACGACCGGGGCGGCAGCGGCAGCGGTGACGTCGAACTTGTCCTCGAAGGCCTTCACGAACTCGGAGAGCTCGATGAGGGTCATCTCCTCGAACTGGGCAAGCAGCTCGTCCTGGGTGAGCTTCGCCATGATGGGCGATCCTTCCACTTATTCGGCAGGTGCCGGATGTACTGGGTAAGGCGGGCGTACGTCGGCCCGCTGCGACCCGCGCCTAGGGCCACGGGTCAGAAAGCGAGCCGAGTTACTCGGCACCGCCCTGCTCGGCCTGCTTGGCGCGCAGCGCGTCCACGGTGCGGACGAGCTTCGACGGCAGCGCCTGGAAGACGGAGGCAGCCTGGGACTGCTTCGCCTTGAAGGCACCGGCCAGCTTGCTGAGCAGAACCTCGCGGGACTCGAGGTCCGCAAGCTTCTTGATGTCGTCGGCGGAGAGAGCCTTACCGTCAAGGACACCGGCCTTGATGATGAGGTTCGGGTTCTCCTTGGCGAAGTCACGCAGAGCCTTCGCCGACTCCACCGGGTCACCGGTGACGAAGGCGACCGCCGTCGGACCAGCGAAGTGGTCGTCGAGCGCGGTGATCCCAGCCTGGTTGGCCGCAATCTTGGTCAGCGTGTTCTTCACCACGGCGTACTGGGCGTTCTCACCGAGGGAACGGCGCAGCGTCTTGAGCTGCGCCACGGTGAGACCCCGGTACTCGGTCAGCACGGCGGCGTTGGAGCTCTGGAACGCGTCCGTGAGCTCGGCCACCGATGCAGCCTTGTTGGGCGTCGGCATAGTGCGTTCGCCTCCTTCCGGGTGATGAGGACCGCTCAGAAGGGGCTGAACAAACGAAAACGCCCCGGGCGCAGGCGCACGGGGCTCAGCTCGACCGAGCCGGACGAATCCGGACCGGGAACTTCTCCACTGTCACCTGCGCGGGTCGCTCGCATCTTCCAGCGAATCCTTCGGCCGCCGCGCCCATCAGGGCGCAGCGACGACCAGCGGTCTTTGGCTTCTCCGGAAGAGTACGGGACGGGGACGGCCGGGGGCAAATCAGCCCTGCTCGGCCCCGCCGGCCTCCTGGATCATCTTGAACAGGTCGACGGTGTCCTTGGCCGGCGGCACCTGGACGGTGGCCTCGGCCCCGTAGTCGGTGTAGTCCGCCCGCATGTGCACCGAACCCTGGGCCATGGTCATGCTGACGTCCATACGGGCCGGGTAGCCGTCCTCGTTGACCCAGACCTCGGTCTCGTAGCCCTTGAGACCGGTCTTCTTCACGTTGGCGACGAGCTCGTCGTACTCCTTCTGGGAGAGGAGCTTCGTGGAGTTGTTCGCCTTGAGCATCTGCTCGAAGGTGAGCGTGCCCTTGTAGTGCTCGGTCTCCATGCCGTTGACCTTCTCGGCACCGACGTGCTTCAGGTTCGGGGATTCCAGGAGGAGGGCGAGCTGCTGGGCCGGGTCCTGGTTCGCGTTCTCCAGGCCGCCGGTCATCGACTTCTGCACGCCCTTGTCGCCGCCGGCCGCCGCGGCGGCCTTCAGGTCGATCTTCATCCAGCGCTTGCCGTCCATCTCGGCGGCGGCCTCGGGGCCCATGTCCATGTACATGGCCTCGTCGCGCATCACCATGCGGATCTGCTCGGGAGCCTTGGCGCTGCCCGCGCCCGCGCCCCCACCCAGCAGGGAGCCCTTCATGGTGAAGTCCATCGCCGCCGGGTCCCAGCCCTGGACGCCGGTCATGGTGATGGTGCCGGACTCGGCGGCGCCGACGCCCTCCAGCGTCATCGTCATGCTGACCTTGGCGGACTTGGCGGCCGAGGTCTTCTCGAACGCGGCCGTGAGCGCCTTCGTCACGTCCGCGATGCCCTGCGCGGCCGCCTTGGCGGGCGCCTCGGCCGCGCTCTTCGCGTCGCCGTCCTGGCAGCCGGCCACGCCGGTGACGACGGCCGTGGCCGTCAGTGCGATGCCCGCGCGCTTCCACGTGCTCATGCTGGTCATGGTTCCCCACCCCTTGTGGTCGTCGATCATGTGGCCCCGCTGGCACGGTATCCCAGGGCACCGACAGCCTCGTAACGAAAAACCGCCCCCCGGGCCTCCGTAGAGGCCCGGGGGGCGGTTCAAGGACGCTGGAGCCCCGGTGAGAGGGCTCCTGAGCCGTCAGGCTCAGACCGCGGCCGGGTCCTCCTCGACGAGGAGGTTGCGGGTGCGGTTCGAGTCGACCGGAATGCCGGGGCCCATCGTGGTGCTGATGGCGGCCTTCTTGATGTAGCGACCCTTGGCGGCGGACGGCTTCAGACGGAGGATCTCCTCCAGGGCCGCGCCGTAGTTCTCCACCAGCTTGGCGTCGTCGAAGGACACCTTGCCGATGATGAAGTGCAGGTTGGAGTGCTTGTCGACGCGGAACTCGATCTTGCCGCCCTTGATGTCGTTGACAGCCTTGGCGACATCGGGGGTGACGGTGCCGGTCTTCGGGTTCGGCATGAGACCACGCGGACCGAGCACGCGGCCGAGGCGGCCGACCTTGCCCATGAGGTCCGGGGTGGCGACGACGGCGTCGAACTCGTTCAGGCGGTTGCCCTTGGAGATCTCGTCGATGAGCTCGTCGGAGCCGACGATGTCGGCGCCCGCGGCGATCGCGGCCTCGGCACGGTCACCGGTCGCGAAGACCAGGACCCGGGCGGTCTTACCGGTGCCGTGCGGAAGGTTCACGGTGCCACGGACCATCTGGTCGGCCTTGCGCGGGTCGACGCCCAGGCGGAAGGCCACCTCGACGGTGCCGTCGAACTTGGTGGTGGAGGTCTCCTTGGCGAGACGCACGGCCTCGAGCGGGGCGTACAGCTTCTCCCGGTCGATCTTGGCGTCGGCAGCCCGGAGGGACTTGCTGCGCTTCACATCTGCTCCTGTTGTCGTTCAGGTATGGAGTCGTGGTGCGGACCGAGCGCTGGCCCTACCACTGAGTGACGATGTGCGGCTACCGCCGCATGGTCACAAGGAAGGTGATCAGCCCTCGACCGTGATGCCCATGGAACGGGCGGTACCGGCGATGATCTTCGCGGCGGCGTCCAGGTCGTTGGCGTTGAGGTCGGGCATCTTGGTGGTGGCGATCTCGCGGACCTGCGCCTCGGTGATCTTGGCGACCTTGGTCTTGTGCGGCTCGCCGGAGCCCTTCTCCACGCCCGCGGCCTTGAGGATCATCTTGGCGGCCGGCGGGGTCTTGGTGATGAAGGTGAAGGAACGGTCCTCGTAGACCGTGATCTCCACCGGGATCACCCAGCCACGCTGCGACTCGGTCGCGGCGTTGTAGGCCTTGCAGAACTCCATGATGTTGACGCCGTGCTGACCCAGCGCGGGGCCGACCGGCGGGGCCGGGTTGGCCGCGCCGGCGTTGATCTGGAGCTTGATAAGCCCCGTGACCTTCTTCTTCTTGGGAGGCATAGCTCTCTCCGGGTCCTAGTGAGAGTTTTCAGCCGATCCATCCGGTCATCCGGATGGAGGCATACCGCACAACGATAACGGGTATAGCTGCGCGTCCAAAAACCGAGCAGGTCAGAGTGGCTGTGGCAGCCCCTCTGACCTGTCCGGAAACTTGAGTCGTCAGTTCTTCTGGATCTGGTCGAAGCTGAGCTCGACCGGGGTCTCGCGACCGAAGATCTCGACGAGGCCCTTGACCTTCTTCGAGTCGGCGTTGATCTCGTTGATCGTCGCCTGGAGCGTCGCGAAGGGGCCGTCGGTGACGGTGACCGAGTCGCCCACCTCGAAGTCCAGGACCTCGACGGTGACCTTGCGGGCCGGAGCCGGCTTGCCCTCGGCCTCGGCGGCCTCGCGGGCGGCCTTCTCCTCGGCCTCCGGGGCGAGCATCTTGACGATCTCGTCCAGGGTCAGCGGGTACGGGTCGTAGGCGTTGCCCACGAAGCCGGTGACGCCGGGCGTGTTGCGGACGACACCCCAGGACTCGTTCGTCAGATCCATGCGGACGAGCACGTAGCCGGGCAGCTTGTTCTGCCGGACGTTCTTGCGCTCGCCGTTCTTGATCTGGACGATCTCTTCCTCGGGCACCTCGGCCTGGTAGATGAACTCCTCGACGTTCAGCGAGACGGCACGCTGCTCGAGGTTGGCCTTCACGCGCTTCTCGTAGCCCGCGTAGGTGTGGATCACGTACCACTCACCGGGCAGCGTGCGCAGCTCCTCGCGGAGCGCGGCGATGGGGTCGACCGGAGCGGCGGGCTCGGCCTCCTCGGCCTCGACCTCGTCCTCGTCCCCGGCCTCGGCCGCGTCGTCGGACTCCTCCGACTCCTCGGCCTCCTCCTCGGCGGCCTCGACGTCGGCGACCTCGGTGCCGTCGTCCTCGGCAGCGGTCTCCTCGACCTCGCCGAGTTCGGCGTCAGCAGCGTCGGCCTGCTCCTCGTCGGCCGCCTCGACGATGTCCAGCTCGTCCTCGACGGACTCGGACTCGAAGGCGTCGTTCAGGTTCGCGTCAGACACGGTGGCTGCTTCTTCCTGCGCTACAGATGGGGTGGAACAAAAAGTCAGCCGAAGACGTACTTGACTGCTTCCTGGAAGCCATAGTCAATCACGGTCACGAGACCGATCATGATGACAACGAAGACAATCACCACAGTGGTGTACGTCGTCAGCTGGCTGCGAGTGGGCCAGACGACCTTGCGGAGTTCCGCGACGACCTGGCGGTAGAACAGCGCGAGGCGGCCCAGAGGGCCCTTCTTACCGCGCTTGCCGCCCTTCCGGGCCTTCTTCTTCGACTCGGGAGCCGTATCCTCGGCGTCAGGCATGTCGATGGAGCCTACGGCATCCGTCACGATGTCTCACCTGATTCCGGGTCGTGGCCGTGCCGCGCCCGGAGATGGAGCCGCACGGCGGTGCAAGGAGTACGTACATGCGCACACAACCTGGCGGTGTGTGTAGCAGGGCCGGAGGGACTTGAACCCCCAACCGCCGGTTTTGGAGACCGGTGCTCTACCAATTGAGCTACGACCCTTTGTGGCTTCCCCAACCTACCGCATCGTGAGATGTGGTCGGTGCGGGGCCAACGAGCAGTGAGTGTACGTGGTCTTGGGCCCCTACGTCGAACAGAAACGTCCCCGACCTGCCGCAGGGGCCCCCGAGGCCCTGCTTCCCGGGGCCGCGCACCCCGTGTTCCCGAGGCCCGCACGCCCCCTTTCCCGGCCCCCGCACCGCCCGTACGACCGGGAATGACCGGTCCTGTCCGCTCCGTGAAACCTGCGTGCCCGGCCCGGACGGGGTCTGGGACGATGGGCCGTATGAGCGCTGCTACTCCTCCCACCGAGCGCCGGGTCTCCGCCCGCGTCGGTGCGATCTCCGAGTCCGCCACCCTCGCCGTCGACGCCAAGGCCAAGGCCCTCAAGGCCGCCGGGCGACCGGTCATCGGTTTCGGCGCGGGTGAACCCGACTTCCCGACGCCGGACTACATCGTCGACGCGGCCGTCGAGGCCTGCAAGAACCCCAAGTACCACCGCTACACGCCGGCCGGCGGTCTGCCCGAGCTGAAGAAGGCCATCGCCGAGAAGACCCTGCGCGACTCCGGCCTGGAGGTCGACCCGGCCGAGGTGCTGGTCACCAACGGCGGCAAGCAGGCCATCTACGAGGCCTTCGCCGCGATCCTCGACCCGGGCGACGAGGTCATCGTCCCGGCGCCGTACTGGACCACCTACCCGGAGTCGATCCGCCTCGCCGGCGGTGTCCCGGTCGAGGTCGTCGCCGACGAGACCACCGGCTACCGGGTGTCCGTCGAGCAGCTGGAGGCCGCGCGCACGGAGAACACCAAGGTGCTCCTGTTCGTCTCGCCGTCCAACCCGACGGGCGCGGTGTACAGCGAGGAGGACGCCCGCGCGATCGGCGAGTGGGCCGCCGAGCACGGCCTGTGGGTGCTGACCGACGAGATCTACGAGCACCTGGTCTACGGCGACGCCACCTTCACCTCGCTGCCGAAGCTGGTCCCGGCGCTGCGCGACAAGTGCGTCATCGTCAACGGCGTCGCCAAGACGTACGCCATGACGGGCTGGCGCGTGGGCTGGATCATCGGCCCGAAGGACATCGTGAAGGCCGCGACCAACCTGCAGTCGCACGCCACCTCCAACGTCTCCAACGTGGCGCAGGTCGCCGCGCTCGCCGCCGTCTCGGGCAACCTGGACGCCGTCAAGGAGATGGGCAAGGCCTTCGACCGCCGCCGCCGGACGATCGTGAAGATGCTCAACGAGATCGAGGGCGTGATCTGCCCGACGCCGGAGGGCGCGTTCTACGTGTACCCGTCGGTGAAGGGCCTGCTCGGCAAGGAGATCCGCGGCAAGCGCCCGCAGAGCTCGGTCGAGCTGGCCGCGCTGATCCTGGACGAGGTCGAGGTCGCGGTCGTCCCGGGCGAGGCCTTCGGCACGCCGGGCTACCTGCGCCTCTCGTACGCCCTGGGCGACGAGGACCTGGTGGAGGGCGTGTCCCGCATCCAGAAGCTGCTCGCCGAGGCGCGCGACTGACCGGTCCTTGACGTCAAGGGCGCTTGCGGGCCCCTGGTTCTCCGGAGCCGGGGGCCCGTTTTTGCGTTCTAGTCGGGCCCGATCGGGGAATCGGACTGTATTCGTCCATTCGGGTAAGGCAGGATCGGCCAATGGAGCACCTTCCTCACCGCGACCTCAGTCTGCTGCCCAAGGCCCATCTGCACCTGCACTTCACGGGCTCGATGCGGCCCACGACCCTGATCGAACTGGCCGACAAGTACGGGGTGCACCTCCCCGAGGCGCTCAGCGGCGGCACCCCGCCCAGGCTGCGGGCCACGGACGAGCGGGGCTGGTTCCGCTTCCAGCGGCTCTACGACATCGCCCGCTCCTGCCTGCGCGAGCCCGAGGACATCCGGCGCCTGGTGCGCGAGGCGGCCCAGGAGGACGTGGCGGACGGCTCCGGCTGGCTGGAGATCCAGGTCGACCCGACCTCGTACGCGCCGCTGCTCGGCGGTCTGATCCCGGCCATGGAGATCATCCTGGACGCCGTGGACACGGCCTCGCGCGAGACCGGGCTCGGGATGCGGGTCCTGGTCGCGGCCAACCGCATGAAGCACCCGCTGGAGGCGCGCACGCTCGCCCGCCTCGCGGTGCGGTACGCGGACCGGGGCGTGGTCGGCTTCGGGCTCTCCAACGACGAGCGGCGCGGCATGGCCCGCGACTTCGACCGGGCCTTCGCCATCGCCCGCGAGGGCGGTCTGCTCGCGGCCCCGCACGGCGGCGAGCTCACCGGGCCCTCGTCCGTACGGGACTGCCTGGACGACCTGCGGGCGGCCCGGGTCGGGCACGGCGTACGGGCGGCCGAGGACCCGCGGCTGCTGCGCAAGCTCGCGGAGCGCCAGGTGACCTGCGAGGTGTGCCCGTCGTCGAACGTGGCGCTCGGCGTGTACGAGAAGCCGGAGGACGTGCCGCTGCGCACCCTGTTCGAGGCGGGCGTCCCGATGGCCCTGGGCGCGGACGACCCGCTGCTCTTCGGCTCGCGGCTGGCCGCCCAGTACGAGATCGCGCGCCGGCACCACGGCTTCACGGACGAGGAGCTGGCGGAGCTGGCCCGGCAGTCGGTGCGCGGCTCGGCGGCACCCGAGGACGTCCGGCAGAAGCTGCTGTCCGGCATCGACGACTGGCTGGCGGCCCCGGCCGGCTGACCGGCCGGGCCGCCGGGCCACGGTCCTCGCCGCCGAGGCCGCTACAGCTCGACGCCGACGGTCACCGGCTCGTTGACGAGCGTGACGCCGAAGGCGTCGCGGACGCCCGCGACCACCTCACGGGCCAGCGCGAGCAGGTCCTCCGTGGTGGCCTCGCCGCGGTTGGTGAGGGCGAGGGTGTGCTTGGTGGAGATCCGGGCCGGGCCGGAACCGTAGCCCTTGGTGAAGCCCGCCTTGTCGATCAGCCAGGCCGCGGACGTCTTCGTCAGGCCCTCCCCCGCCGGGTAGGCGGGCGGCGCGGCGTCGGCGCCGAGGCGCTCGGCCACGCGCGCGAGGAAGGCCTCGTACTGGCCGGCGGTGAGGATCGGGTTGGTGAAGAACGAGCCGGCCGACCACGTGTCGTGGTCCTCCGGGTCCAGCACCATCCCCTTGCCGGCCCGCAGCTTCAGGACCGTCTCGCGCGCCCGCTCCAGCGGCACCCGGTCGCCCGCCTCGACGCCCAGGGCCCGCGCCGTCTCCGCGTACGCGATCGGCGCGGAGAGGCCGCCGGCGTCCTCCAGCGCGAAGCGGACCCGCAGCACCACGTAGCGGTCGGGCTGCTCCTTGAAGACGCTGTGCCGGTACGAGAAGGCGCACGCGGCGTTCGTGAGCGTGACCGTCTCCTCGGCCCGGCGGTCGTACGCGACGACCTCGGTGACGGTCGCGGAGACGTCCTGCCCGTAGGCGCCCACGTTCTGGATCGGGGTGGCGCCCGCCGATCCGGGGATCCCGGCCAGGCACTCGATCCCGGCGAGTCCGGCCTCCACGGTCCGCGCGACGGCGTCCGTCCACACCTCGCCCGCGGCGAGCTCCAGCCGGGTCCCGTCGAGGGCGAAACCCCGGGTGGCGACGTGCAGGGCGGTGCCGTCGAAACCCTTGTCGCCGATGACCAGGTTGGAGCCGCCGCCGATGACGAGCAGCGGGGTGCCGGAGGCGTCGGCCTCGCGGACCGCGGCGATCACCTCGTCGTCCGTGGTGGCCGTGACGAGCCGCGTGGCGGGCCCGCCGAGCCGGAAGGTGGTCAGGGGCGCGAGGGGGGCGTCGTGGAGAAGCTGCACGGGCACAAGGGTACGGGCCCCTCCCGTACGGAAGGGGCCCGCGTCGCTCAGCGGCTCGGGTGGGGCGGGCTCAGGCGAGCTTCACCACGGCCCGGCTCATGCCGAGCACCTTCTGCCCGGCGCTGGTCGCCGTGAGGTCGACGCGCACCCGGCCGTCGTCCAGCTTCGCGGCGACCTTCGCGGAGACCTCGATCACGGCGCCCTCGTCGTCGTTGGGCACGACGACCGGCTTGGTGAAGCGGACGCCGTACTCGACGACGGCGGCCGGGTCGCCGGCCCAGTCGGTGACGACGCGGATCGCCTCGGCCATGGTGAACATGCCGTGGGCGATGACGTCGGGCAGGCCGACCTCCCTGGCGAACTTCTCGTTCCAGTGGATCGGGTTGAAGTCACCCGAGGCACCGGCGTAGCGCACCAGTGTGGCGCGGGTCACGGGAAAGGTCTGCGCGGGCAGCTCGGTGCCGGCCTCGACCTCGTCGTAGGCGATCTTCGCGGTCACGGTCAGGCCTCCTCGGGGGCGCGGGCGACGAGCTTGGTCCAGGCGGTGACGACGTGTTCGCCGGACTCGTCGTGGACCTCGCCGCGGATGTCCAGGATGTCGTTGCCCGCGAGCGACTTGATCGCCTCGATGGTGCTGGTCACCGAGAGCCGGTCACCGGCGCGCACCGGCCGGGTGTACGCGAACTTCTGGTCGCCGTGCACGACGCGGCTGTAGTCGAGGCCCAGCTGCGGGTCCTCGACCACCTGGCCCGCGGCCTTGAAGGTGATCGCGAAGACGAAGGTCGGCGGGGCGACGACATCGGGGTGACCGAGGGCCTTGGCGGCCTCCTGGTCGGTGTACGCGGGATTCGCGTCGCCGATCGCCTCGGCGAATTCGCGGATCTTCTCACGGCCGACCTCGTACGGCGCGGTGGGCGGATAGGTCCGGCCCACGAAGGACTGGTCGAGCGCCATGGCCTCGATACCTCCTGGATCTCTTGCGTACAAACGACGCGAGGCCGCCCCCGGCAGGGGACGGCCTCGTGTACGAGCCTGTTTAGCGCGTCTCGCGGTGCGCGGTGTGCGAGTTGCAGCGAGGGCAGTGCTTCTTCATCTCAAGACGGTCCGGGTTGTTGCGCCGGTTCTTCTTGGTGATGTAGTTCCGCTCCTTGCACTCCACGCAGGCCAGCGTGATCTTCGGGCGGACGTCGGTGGCAGCCACGTGAGTGCTCCTTGACGGACGGATGGGATGGATGAACGCATGAAAGAGTAGCCGATCGCAGGACCGACCCCACAATCGGCTACCGTGTGTAGCGGTGACCGGACTTGAACCGGTGACACAGCGATTATGAGCCGCTTGCTCTACCGACTGAGCTACACCGCTTTGATGATCCGGATCCCGCCCGAAGGCGGGTCCCTTCTCACCAGAGCCCCAATACGGAATCGAACCGTAGACCTTCTCCTTACCATGGAGACGCTCTGCCGACTGAGCTATTGGGGCGAGCGAGGAAGACATTACACGGTCTCCCGCCCATCACCCAAATCCGTTTCCCGACCCCCACACGCACCGACTTCACGACCCCCACCAGGCCACCGCCCCGGCCGACTCCTACGCCACTCGTGCAGTCATCAGTACGACTATTGCGCTCCTCCTCGAAGGCGGCCCGGCCCGCCCCTAGGCTCGGGCCCACGTGCGTGATCTTGGTCCTGGCGAGCCGCGACCGCGCGCCGTGAGCCGCGAGCCTGGAGCCCCGAGGAGCCCGATGTCCGCCGACAGCAAGCAGCCCCAGCCGCCGCCCGACGACCGGGCCGCCGCCCCCGCCGACACCACCTCGCTGCTGCTCGCGAACGCGCGCCTCACCGACGGCCGCACCGTCGACGTACGCCTCGGCGGCGGCCGCATCGAAGCCGTCGGCACCGCCGGCAGCCTCACCGCCGTCGGCGCCCGCGTCGACCTCGCCGGCTACCTGCTGCTCCCCGCACCCGCCGAACCCCACGCCCACCTCGACACCGCCCTCACCGCCGACTCCCCCGGCCCCCTCCCGCACACCGCCGACGAAATCCAGCGCCGCGCCACCGAAGCCGCCCTCCTCCAGCTCGGACACGGCGCGACCGCGCTCCGCACCCACGTACGCATCGGCGACGTACACGGCATCGGCCCCCTCGAAGCCGTCCTCCAGGCCCGCCGCTCACTGCGCGGCCTCGCCGAACTGACCACCGTCGCGACACCCCGGCTCCTGACCGGCACGGCCGGCGCCGACGGCCTCGCGATGCTGCGCGACGCGCTCAAGATGGGCGCCGACGTGGTCGGCGGCTGCCCCGACCTCGACCCCGACCCCACCGGCTACGTGGAAGCCCTCCTCGAGGTCGCCGCCGAACACGGCTGCCCCGTGGACCTCCACACCGACGGCGACGACCCCGCGCGCCTCGCCCGCCTCGCCGCCATGGCCGGCGGACTGCGCCCCGGGGTGACGATCGGCCCCTGCGCGGGACTCGCCCGCCTCCCCGCCGACCAGGCCCACCGGGCCGCGGACCGGCTGGCGGCGGCCGGGATCACCGTCGTCTGCCTCCCGCAGGGCGGCTGCGCCGCCACCGAACTGCGCGGCACCGCACCCGTACGCCTGCTGCGCGCCGCCGGCGTACGCGTCGCCGCGGGCGGCGGTGCGCTGCGCGACCTGTCCAACCCGGTGGGCCGCGGCGACCCGCTGGAGGCCGCCTACCTCACCGCCTCGCTCGGCGGACTCCCCGCGCCCGAGGCCTACGGAACGGTGAGCACGGACGCACGGGCCGCCATGGGCCTGCCGCAGGTACGGGTGGAGGCCGGCTTCCCGGCCGAGCTGCTCGCGGTGCGGGGCGAACGGCTCACGGGCGTGCTGTCCCTCGCGTACAGCCGGATCGTGGTGCACCGCGGCCGGGTGGTGGCCCGGACCAGCGCCGTACGCGAGTACTGCGACTCGGCGGCCGCCCTCGACCTGCCCCGGCAGACCCGGCCCGAGCGGCCCGACCCGACGGGCCCCGCGGGGCCGGGAGCCGTACGGTCGTGAGTATGCGCGTAGTCATCGCCGGTGGACACGGACAGATCGCCCTGCGACTGGAACGCCTCCTCGCCGCGGCCGGACACGAACCGGTCGGCGTCATCAGACACCGCGAACAGGAACCGGACCTGCGGGCGGCCGGCGCCGAGGCGGTCGTCCTGGACCTGGAGTCGGCCTCCGTCGACGAGGTCGCCGCCGCCCTGCACGGCGCCGACGCGGCCGTCTTCGCGGCCGGCGCGGGCCCGGGCAGCGGCGCGGACCGCAAACAGACCGTGGACCACCAGGCCGCGGTCCTCTTCGCCGACGCGGCGGAACGGGCAGGCGTACGACGCTTCCTGATCGTCTCCTCGATGGGCGCCGACTCCGGCCACGAGGGCGACGCCGTCTTCGACGCCTACCTCCGCGCCAAGGGCGCCGCGGACGACGACGTCCGCGCCCGCGAGGCCCTCGACTGGACGATCCTGCGCCCCGGCATGCTCACCGACGACGCGGGCACGGGCCAGGTCCGCCTGGAAGCCTCGACGGGCCGCGGCCCGATCCCCCGCGACGACGTGGCGGCCACCCTCGCCGAACTCCTGGAAACCCCGGCGACGGCCGGCCTGACCCTGGAACTGGTCACGGGCACGACCCCGGTAGCGGTCGCGGTCCGCGCGATCGCGGGCAACTGACCTCTGTTCGCCCATCGAATGAGTGACCTTCCGCGAGCGGTGTCGTTGGTCCGATGACAACACCGGCGGTCGCGGGGGAGGCGAACGTTGAGCCGAAAGCTGCTGCTTGCCGACGGGGAGACGGCCCGGACCGGCTGCGCTCGCGGAGTCCTCTATTCCGCGACGGACACGAAGACCGGCGAACTGCTGAACTCGGCCGCCCTCGCCGAGCGAGTGGGGTGGGCGGCAGATCTGGTGTCCCGCATGACCGCCGACCTGCTGGCCGCGCACTGGAACAGCAACGACGTGGCAGCGCTGGCCTCGGGCGAGGACGCCGAGGGCCGAACGCTGCCGTCACAGGCCTGGATGGCGTTGCGGCGACTGGGCTGGGCCGCCACGCCCGGCAACGGCCTCCGGGCCAACGACCGGATCGTGCGCATGGCCCAGGAGCAGGCCGGCCGGGTGCTGCGGTCGGCGAAGTGGCGTGCCGACATGACGGCCGGGATCCTCGCCACGTGGCCGGCCGATCCGGCCAGGCGCACACCAGGGGAATGGGAAGCCGTACGCGGCTCGGTGCCGGGTGGCCGGGACCTCCCGTCCAGCACCGTCAAGTCCCGCACCCGGCAGGTGGTTTCGTTCGTCGAGAAGCACGGCCACAAGCCGGCCGATGTCTTCGAGCTGGAGACCGCGCCCCGCGCGGCGCGCCTGCTCCTGCTGTCCGCCTGCGACGGCCAGCAGGCCACCCTCGAGCGCGGCGACTCGCCAGGGCGCGCCCTTCTGCGCCTCCAGCTCCCCAACCGCCCCGACCCTCGGTCGTACGCGGATTGGACGTGGGTGGCCTGCCCGGTCTCCCTGCCTCCGACCGTTCCCCCGAGCGCCGTAGTGCACCTGCCCGCCCTTCGGAGGGACACGTTCACCCGGACCGGCCCCGACTGCCTCGCGCAGCGGACCGGCACCAGGACGTGCGGACGACCAGCACCCCCACCAAGCCGCGGCACCAACCGAGAGGGGCGGCGCTGGGCGCAGGTTTCCACCTCGGCGCCCACGCCACTCCCCCGCGGTGGGCAGGCCCGTACGGCCTCGGGAAGCTGACCAGAGACGCCAAGCCGACGGATTCCAGGCGGCAGCAGCGCCGTCGACGTCAACGCCCCGAAAACGCCGCCGAGACGACGAACACCCGGAATCTCTCCGCACCTGAAGAGGGCCGCGCCGGCACTCAGCCGAGCCGTGGTCACACCGGGGTTCGGCGGTCAGGCGGTCAGAGCGAGGCCGCTCGACCCTGTCCCAGGTGGATAACAAAACGACCCCCGCTCCGCGTTTCCGCAGATCAGGGGCCGTTCTTCCACAGTGGCGGCGCCAGGATTCGAACCTGGGTAGGCTACGCCGACGGATTTACAGTCCGCTCCCATTGGCCACTCGGGCACACCGCCATGGGATTGATGCCTCGGAGCCGCTTTCTCGGCCGCGCTCCCTGGCAACGACGTAAACAATACCCGATCCCCAGGGGTGCTCCGCCACCTGATGGATCACGGGTTGGCGGCGGTGCGGGTGGCTACGCTTTGTGCTGTACCCAACGCATCCGAGCAAGGAGCCTCACCTCATGGCCGACTCCAGTTTCGACATCGTCTCCAAGGTCGAGCGGCAGGAGGTCGACAACGCCCTCAACCAGGCCGCCAAGGAGATCACGCAGCGCTACGACTTCAAGGGCACCAACGCCTCGATCTCCTGGTCGGGCGAGAAGATCCTGATGCAGGCGAACGGCGAGGAGCGGGTCAAGGCGATCCTCGACATCTTCCAGTCCAAGCTGATCAAGCGGGGCATCTCGCTGAAGTCGCTGGACGTGGAGGGCGAGCCGCAGCTGTCCGGCAAGGAGTACAAGCTCTTCGCCTCCATCCAGGAGGGCATCTCCCAGGAGAACGCGAAGAAGGTCGCCAAGGTCATCCGCGACGAGGGCCCCAAGGGCGTCAAGGCGCAGGTCCAGGGCGACGAGCTGCGGGTCAGCTCGAAGAGCCGGGACGACCTGCAGGCGATCATCGCGCTGCTCAAGGGCAAGGACTTCGACTTCGCCCTGCAGTTCGTGAACTACCGGTAGGACCCTTCGCGGCCCTGGCTTCCAGGGTCGTGTCCGAAAACCGCCAGCCCGACTGCGGGTCGGGCTCGCACACTGGACGTATGACGACGAACAGCACTCTCTACGCCCACGTCGACGGCCCCCTCGGCGCGATGCTCCTGGTGGGGCGGGTCGCCGACGGGGGTTCCCTCGTGCTGCGGTCGCTGTCGCTGGAGGGGCAGAAGGGCGGGGTCCGCGTCCAGGACGGCTGGACGTGCGACCCTGCGGCGTTCACAGGGGTCGCGGCGCAGCTCGGCGCGTACTTCGCCGGACGGCGTGAGGGTTTCGACATCCCGTGCGAGGAGTCCGGGACCGACTTCCAGCGCGCCGTCTGGACGGCGCTGGAGGAGATCCCGTACGGGTCGACCGTCTCGTACGGGGACATCGCCCGTCGGGTCGGGGCGTCCGGGGCCGGTGTGCGGGCCGTGGGCACCGCGATCGGGCGCAATCCGCTGCTGGTGGTGCGGCCCTGCCACCGGGTGATCGGTGCCGACGGCAGCCTGCGCGGTTACGCGGCCGGGCTCGAGCGCAAGGAGCGGCTGCTCGCGCTCGAAGGGGTTGTGGCGAACGGCGGCCGACGGGCGTGACCGACGGGCTGTTCGCGCGTGAGCGGAGCGAGCCGGCGCCCGGCGTGGTGCACGTGCCCGGCTGGCTGTCGTTCGCGCGGCAGCGCGAACTGGTGGCGGCCTGCCGGGAGTTCGGGCGCGGTCCGGTGTCGTACGAGCACACGGTCCTGCCCGGTGGCGGGGTGATGTCGGTGCGCTCGCTGTGTCTCGGGCGGCGCTGGGTGCCGTACCGGTACCTCGAGCCCGAGGAGAATCTGCTCGAACTGCCGGAGTGGCTGGTCGGGTTGGGGCGGGCGGCGGTGGCGGAGGCGTACGGTGCGGACGAGACGTACGGGGCGGACGAGACGTACGGCGGCTTCGCGCCCGACACCGCGCTGGTGAACTTCTATGCCGACGGCGCGAAGATGGGCATGCACCAGGACAAGGAGGAGCGGTCGCCCGCTCCTGTCGTGTCGTTGAGCATGGGCGACACCTGTGTGTTCCGGCTCGGGAACACCGAGAGCCGTGGACGGCCCTGGACCGACGTGGAGTTGGTCTCCGGTGACCTGCTCGTCTTCGGCGGGCCGTCGCGTCTCGCGTACCACGGGGTGCCCAAGGTGTACGCGGGCAGTGCCGAGCCCGGTCTCGGGCTCGCCGGGCGGCTCAACATCACCCTGCGGGAGACCGGACTGTAGGCGGCCCTCAGCGCTCGCGCGAGTGGCCGAAGAGGATGCGGTAGCCGATCAGCAGCACCAGCGAGCCGCCGATGGCCGACAGCCAGGTCGCGCCGTCGTAGAAGTCCCGGGTGATGGGGCGGTCCAGGAAGCGGGCGGACAGCCAGCCGCCGAGGAACGCGCCGACGACGCCGATGACCGTCGTGCCGATGAGGCCGCCCGGGTCGCGGCCCGGGAGCAGGACCTTGGCGATGACTCCGGCGAGCAGGCCGAGAACTATCCAGCTGATGATGTGCATGTCCAGGAGGACGCCCGGCGGTCCCGGGCGGTTGCCGCACCCCCTAGTGTGCGGGGCATGACACAGGAACTGCGCCGCACTCTCGGAGTGTTCGACGCCGTCGTGATCGGGCTCGGCTCGATGGTCGGCGCCGGGATCTTCGCGGCGCTGGGGCCCGCGGCACGGGCGGCCGGCCCCGGGCTGCTTCCGGCGCTCGGCGTGGCCGCCGTCGTGGCCTACTGCAACGCGATGGCCTCGGCCCGGCTGGCGGCCCGCTATCCGGCTTCCGGTGGCACGTACGTGTACGGGCGGGAGCGGCTCGGCGCGTTCTGGGGGTATCTCGCGGGCTGGGCGTTCGTCGTGGGCAAGACGGCTTCGTGCGCGGCGATGGCGCTCACGGTCGGGGCGTACGTGTGGCCCGATCACGCCCACGCGGTGGCGGTCGCCGCGGTCGTGGTCCTGACGGCCGTCGACTACGCGGGCGTGCAGAAGTCCGCGCTGCTCGCCCGGGTGATCGTCGCGGTCGTGCTCGCCGTCCTCGCGGCGGTGGTGGTGGCCGCCGCCGGGGCCGGGGAGGCGGGCCGGCTCGCGCTCGGCGGGGACGTGCCGACGGGTGGTGTGCTGCAGGCCGCGGGGCTGCTGTTCTTCGCGTTCGCCGGGTACGCGCGGATCGCGACGCTCGGCGAGGAGGTCAGGGATCCGGAGCGGACGATCCCGCGGGCGGTGCCGATCGCGCTCGGTGTCGCGCTGGTCGTCTACGCGGCCGTGGCCGTGACCGTGCTCGGCGTGCTGGGTCCGGGGGGTCTGGCGGCGTCCCCCGCCCCGCTGGCGGACGCGGCGCGGGCGGCCGGTGCGGACTGGCTGGTGACGGTGGTGACGGTGGGCGCGGCGGTCGCCGCGCTGGGCTCGCTGCTCTCGCTGATCCTGGGCGTGTCGCGGACGACGCTGGCGATGGCCAGGGACGGTCATCTGCCGGCGACGCTCGCCGCCGTCCATCCGCGTTCCCGGGTGCCGCACCACGCGGAGCTCGCGGTCGGCGCGGTGGTGGCGGTGGTGGCGGCGACGGCGGACGTGCGGGGCGCGATCGGCTTCTCGTCGTTCGCGGTGCTGGTCTACTACGGGATCGCGAACGCGTCGGCGTGGACGCTGGGGCGCCGGGAGCGGCCGCTGGCCGTGCTGGGCCTGGCGGGTTGTGGGGCGCTGGCGTTCTCGTTGCCGCCGGAGGCCGTGCTCGCGGGGCTCGGTGTGCTGGCGGTGGGGGTGGTGGCCCACGCGGTCAGTCGAGGACGACCTGGACCCCCTCGTCCCTGAGGCCGTCGACGATCTGCCGGAAGGTCTCGGGAAGGCGTCGCCCGGCGAACGGCAGGACGCCGAGGCAGGCCCGGGCGACGTCGGAGTGGTGCCAGACCAGGGTGATGCCGCCCAGGTCCTCCTCCATGAGGCGGTGGCCGGGGCCGAGGACCGCCTCGCCCAGTGCGCAGGAGAAGGTGTCCTCGTCGATGACGTCACGGCCGTCGAGGTGGTACGTGGCTCCGGGGGTGACCTCGGGGGCCCGATGGCGTCGCCGGAGGGCGAGGTCCATCCAGGCGACGCGGTCGGCGCCGGTGAAGCGGCGCCAGGTGCCGGGCTCGGCGGGGCCCTCGTAGCCGTGGAAGAGGTCCCAGACCTCCCGTCTCCCGGGCGGTATCAGGCCCGCGCGGGGGAAGCTGACCGTCAGGTCGAGCAGCCCGTGGTGGGTGGCCGAGGTGTCCCAGGCGACGACGGGGCCGGCCGTGTCCTCGTGCTGTCCGTTCCCGACGCTGTCGAGGACCTGGTAGCGGACCGTCTCGAACTCGGGTGCGCCGGCGGCGATCGCGTCGCGGAGTGCGCCGCGCGGGGAGCATCCGAGGAAGGTGACGTCCGCATGGGTGCGCTCCGGGGGCTCGGGCGGCGAGATCCGGACCAGGTCCGCGCAGTGGACGGAGGGCCAGGCGTACGAGCGGCGCGGGCCGCCGTTCGATTCGACGGTGACGGTGTCGCCGTGCGCGCCGAGGACCCGTACGCCGTCGAGGAAGGACGCCCGGCCGTCGCGCGTGCGGAGGTGCAGGGTGCCGAAGGGCGCGGTGCCTTCGGCGGTGGCCTGGGCGACGGCGCGGGCCAGGTCGCCGTCCGGTCGGCAGTCGCGTAGTTCGTGAACGGCGCGGGCGGGGTGCGCGGGCTCGCCGTAGAGGCCTCGGACGTCCTTGCACAGGGCGACGGCGTCCGGGCCGGACATGAGGGCGTATCGGGGGTGCTGCACGGGCGGATCCTAGACGGGCCGCCGGGGTTCCGTCCGGTTCGTTTTTCCCGGCCGGGCGCGCCCTTCTTCGCCCGCCGGGTCGGGCACGCCCGCGTCCCGTCGGGGCGGGCACGCCCGCGTCCCGTCGGGGCGGGCACGCCCGCGTCCCGTCGGGGCGGGCACGCCCGCGTCCCGTCGGGGCGGGGGTTCAGCGGACGTTGTAGCCGTACGCGGCGTAGGCCTGGTCCGTGGGGACGATTTCCTTGCCCAGGGGGAGGAGGGAGACGGGGATCAGCTTGAAGTTGGCGATGCCCAGGGGGATGCCGATGATCGTGAGGCAGAGGGCGATGCCGGTGGTGATGTGGCCGAGGGCCAGCCACCAGCCGGCGAGGATCAGCCACAGCACGTTGCCGACGCAGGACGGGGCGCCGGCGTCGCGTCGGTCGACGACGGTGTGGCCGAAGGGCCACAGGGCGTAGAGGCCGATGCGGAACGCGGCGAGTCCGAAGGGGATGCCGATGATCGTGATGCAGAGCAGGACGCCGGCCAGCAGGTAGCCGAGGAACATCCAGAATCCGCACAGGATCAGCCATATGACGTTCAGGATCGTCTTCACGGGCGGTGACCTGCCATCTGTTCGAGCCGGGCGATGCGCTCCGCCATCGGCGGGTGGGTGGAGAACATCCTGGACAGTCCCTGTCCCGGACGGAAGGGGTTGGCGATCATCATGTGGCTCGCGGTCTCGATCCGGGGCTCGGGCGGCAGCGGGAGCTGCTTGGTGCCCGCCTCCAGCTTGCGCAGGGCGCTCGCGAGGGCGAGCGGGTCGCCGGTGAGCTGGGCGCCGGAGGCGTCGGCCTCGTACTCGCGGGAGCGGGAGATGGCCAGCTGGATGACGGAGGCGGCGATGGGGCCCAGGATCATGATGAGCAGCATGCCGAGCAGGCCGGGGCCGTCGTCGTCGTCGGAGCGGCCCAGGGGGATCAGCCAGGCGAAGTTGACCAGGAAGAGGATCACGGAGGCGAGGGCTCCGGCGACCGACGAGATCAGGATGTCCCGGTTGTAGACGTGGCTCAGCTCGTGGCCGATGACGCCGCGCAGCTCGCGCTCGTCGAGGATCGCGAGGATGCCCTCGGTGCAGCACACGGCCGCGTTGCGCGGGTTGCGGCCGGTCGCGAAGGCGTTGGGCGCCTGGGTGGGTGAGATGTACAGCCTGGGCATGGGCTGGCGGGCCTGTGTGGAGAGCTCGCGGACCATCCGGTAGAGGGCGGGGGCCTCGAACTCGCTCACCGGCCGGGCCCGCATGGCGCGCAGGGCGAGCTTGTCGCTGTTCCAGTAGGCGTACGCGTTGGTGCCGAGCGCCACGACGAGCGCGACGATCAGGCCGGTGCGCCCGAAGAAGCTGCCGATGACGATGATGAGGGCGGAGAGCCCTCCGAGGAGTACGGCGGTCCTCAGCCCGTTGTGCCGGCGGTGCACGGTACGCCCTCCATGTGGTGCGGCAGGGGAACCCTTCTGTCCAGTGGACCCTCCCTTTCTGGTCAACGCCATGCGGGAGGTACGGGTTCCCCGGCCGCGCCGGGGCGACGCTGTGCGCCGTTCGGGTGAGTGGGCCCGGGGGGCCTGGGGGCCTGGGGGCCTGGGGCCGGACGGACGCCCTAGCGGGCGACCGGGATGGTGACCTTGTCCAGGCCGGCCTTCAGGAGGGCGTCGGCGACGGGCTCGACCTCGCTGGTGCAGTGGCCGCAGCGGGAGGCGATGGCCGGGATCTCGGTGAAGCAGCGGGGGCAGTCGCGCTTCTCCGACTTCGGGTCCAGTGCCTCTTCCCTGGCGAACCGCTCCTGGATCTTCCCCATGGGGACGACGATCAGGAAGTAGAGGACGGCGGCGGTGATCACGAACGCTATGGCGGCGGCGATCGCCAGGCCGTACGGGAAGACGGTCTTGCCGACGGTGAACTTCGCCTCGCTGAAGTCGCCGACCGAGCCGGTGGCCAGACCGATGAGCGGGGTGATGAACGCCTTGCTGAAGCCGGTCACGACGGCGGTGAACGCGGAGCCGACGGCCAGGCCGATGGCCATGGAGACGACGTTGCCGCGAAGTATGAAGTCCTTGAAACCGTTCAGCACGGGTCCTGCTCCTTGGAGGGTTCTGCTTGTGGGGGGGGTAAGCGTAGTGGGGTCGTGGGGTCGGAAAGAGGGGGCGGTCTCAGAAGAGGGTGTTCGACGCGAAGCGGAGGGCGAGCTGCGGGTAGCCCGACAGCACGACGCCCGCGACGGCGGTGAGCGCGACGGCCACGGTGACCGGGGCGGGGGCCCGGTGCCGTACGGTCTCGCCTTCCGGCCCGCGGAACAGCAGCGCCGTCCACCGCAGGTAGTAGAAGAGACCGATCACGACGTTGACGCCCATGATCACGGCGAGCCAGCCGAGGCCCGCGTCGACGGCCGCCGAGAAGACGGTCACCTTCGTGAAGAGGCCGATGATACCCGGGGGCAGTCCGGCCAGGTTCAGGAGGAAGAAGCCGAGCGCGAGGGCGGCGGCGGGATGCGCCGCGTACAGGCCCCGGTGGTCGGCGATGCGGTTCTCCGGGTGGGTACGGGCGACGACGGCGACGACCGCGAAGGCACCGAGGTTCACGACGGCGTACATGAGGGCGTACGCGACGGTCGCGCCGATCTGGTCGTCGCCGGAGTACGCGGCGGCGGCGATCGGCACCAGGAGGTAGCCGGCCTGGGCGACGGACGACCAGGCGAGCAGCCGTACCGCGCTCCACGCGCGCGTGGAGGCCTGGCGCAGGGCGCCGACGTTGCCGACGGTCATGGTGAGCGCGGCGAGCACGGCGAGCGCGGGGCCCCACACGTCGGCGTACGACGGGAAGGCGACGACGGTGACGAGGATGAGGCCGGTGAAGCCGACGGCCTTGCCGACCACGGAGAGGTAGGCGGCGACGGGCAGCGGCGCGCCGACGTAGGTGTCGGGCACCCAGAAGTGGAAGGGCACGACGGCCGTCTTGAAGACGAAGCCGACGAGGGTGAGGACGACGCCGGTCTGGGCGAGGGTCTGGAGCTGTCCGGGCACGTCGCCGAGGCGCTGGGCGACCTCGGTGAGGTGGAGGGTGCCGGTCGCCGCGTAGACGAAGCTGACGCCGAGCAGGGTGACGGCGGTGGCGGTGACGGAGGACAGGAAGAACTTGAGGGCGGACTCGCTGGACATCCGGTCGCCGCGGCGCAGGCCGACGAGCGCGAACGCGGGCAGCGAGGCGACTTCGAGGGCGACGACGAGGGTGGCGAGGTCGCGGGAGGCGGGCAGCAGGGCGGCGCCGGCCGCGGAGGACAGCAGCAGGAACCAGTACTCGCCGGCGGGGAGCCGGTCGCGGGTGTCGGCGATCGAGAGCAGCGCGGTGACGAGCGCGCCGCCGAGCACCAGGAACTGGATGACCAGGGTGAAGTGGTCGGCGGTGTAGCTGCAGGCGCGCAGCTGGGTGTCGGCGGTGAGGCAGAAGGTGGAGCGGTCGCCTTCGCGCAGGGGTACGAGCAGGGCGACGGCGGCGACGAGTCCGGCGACGGAGGTCCAGCCGAGGAGCTGTTTGCGGGCCGCCGGGACGAACAGGTCGGCGACGAGGACGACGAGCGCGACCAGGGCGGTGAGGGTGGGCGGGGCGATGGCCAGCCAGTCGACGGACTGGACGAGGCTGGGTGCCGCGGCCGTGGCGGTCTCTGGGCTCACTTGGTGCCTCCCGCGAGGAGCTGCTGGACGGCCGGGTCGGTGAGGCCGAGGAGGACCGCGGGCCACAGTCCGGCGAGGACGGTGAGGGCGACGAGCGGGGTCCAGGCGGCGAGCTCGTAGCCCTGGACGTCGGCGAGGGCGGTCTCGCCGGCCGGGCGGGGGCCGCCCATGCAGACGCGTCGGACGACGACGAGGAGGTAGGCGGCGGTGAGGAGGGTGCCGAACGCGCCGATCGCCATGAAGGTGAGGAACGCGGGCCTGCTGAGGCCGGCGGCCGGTTCGAAGGCGCCGAACAGGGCGAGCATCTCGCCCCAGAAGCCGGCGAGGCCGGGCAGGCCGAGCGAGGCGACGGCGGCGAAGGCGAGGAGGGCGCCGAGGCGGGGGGCGCGGCCGTAGAGGGCGGCGCCGGTGGCGCCGGCGAGGGTGTCGAGGTCGGCGGTGCCGTAGCGGTCCTTGAGGGCGCCGACGAGGAAGAAGAGGAGGCCGGTGATGAGGCCGTGGGCGATGTTGGCGAACAGGGCGCCGTTGACGCCGGTGGGCGTCATGGTGGCGATGCCGAGCAGGACGAAGCCCATGTGGCCGACGGAGGAGTAGGCGATGAGCCGCTTGAGGTCGCCCTTGTTGCCGGGCCTGGCCAGGGCGAGGCAGGCGAGGGACCCGTAGATGATGCCGGCGACGGCGAAGGCGGCGAGGTAGGGGGCGAACGTCCGCATGCCGTCGGGGGTGATCGGCAGCGCGATGCGGACGAACCCGTAGGTGCCCATCTTCAGGAGCACGCCGGCGAGGAGCACGGAGCCGACCGTCGGGGCGGCGGTGTGGGCGTCGGGCAGCCAGCTGTGCAGCGGCCACATCGGGGTCTTCACGGCGAGCCCGATCCCGATCGCCAGAACGGCGATGACCTGGACGGACGTGGTCAGCCCGCGGCCGTTGTCAGTGGCGAGTGCCACCATGTCGAACGTGCCCGCCTTCACGCCGATGAGGAGCAGGCCGAGCAGCATGACGACGGAGCCGAGCAGCGTGTAGAGGATGAATTTCCAGGCGGCGGCCTGCCTGCCCTCGCCGCCCCAGCGGGCGATGAGGAAGTACATCGGGACGAGGACGGTCTCGAAGGCCAGGAAGAAGAGGACGAGGTCGAGGACGGCGAAGGTCGCGAGGGTGCCGGACTCGAGGACGAGGAGCAGGGCGACGAAGGCCCGGGGGGACGGGCCCTGCGGTTGCTTGAAGTACGAGTACAGCGCGCAGAGGAAGGCCAGCAGCGCGGTCAGGAGCAGGAGGGGGAGCGAGATGCCGTCGACACCGAGGTGGATCCGCACGTCGAGTGCCTTGATCCACGTGATGTCCGTGGTGGCCTGCATCGTCGACGGGTGGTCGTGGTCGAAGCCGAGGGTGAGGACGATCGCGGCGAGCAGGATGACGCCGGTGACGGTCACGCCGTGGCGGAGGACGGCCTGCTCCGGTGACTTCCCCTTCAGTCCGGGCGGGGCGGGCAGGAGGGCGGCCGCGGCGCCGAGGAGCGGGCCGGCGACGATCGATGCGAGAAGGAACTGCATCACGGATTCGCTGATATCGATCACGGCTCACGCTCCGGCGGCGGCGTTGGCGAGGACGACGGCGACGACCGCCAGGACGACGGAGCCGGCGAGCAGCGCGCTGAGGTAGGTCTGCACGTTGCCGGTCTGGGCGCGGCGGACGAGCCATCCGAGGCCCTTGGCGCTGTCGCCCGCGCCGCGTACGTAGGTGTCGACGACCTCGCGGTCCAGGAAGCGGACCAGGGAGGCGGCGGCGAGCACGGGGCGGACGAAGGCGGCGCGGTAGACGGCGTCGAGGTGGAAGCCGTCGGCTGCGGGCCGGTGCAGCGGGCCGAGCAGGGCGCGGCCGGGGTCGGCCGGGTCGGCCGCCGGGTGCGGCAGGTCCAGGGCCTCGGCCTCGACCTGGCCGGCCTCGGCGTCGGGGTGGGCGACCGTGGGCGCCGCGGCGGGGCCCGCGGCGGGTACGGGCGTGGCGCCGGCGGGGGCGGCCGGGGGCGGTGCGGTGCGCGCGAGGAGCGTGCTGCGTACGGCGTAGGTGACGGCGGCGCCGACGACGGCGAGGCCGGTGCCGAGGACGGCGGTGGTGAGGGTCGGGGTCAGTGCGTTTCCGTCGAACCAGTCGTCGAGGTAGGCGGCGGTGAGGCCGAAGCCGAGGGAGGGGACGGCGAGCACCCACAGGACGGTGGTCATCTGGATCGGCTGGCGCCCGTGGTCGGGGGCTTCGGCGCCGCGGCCGCGGAAGGCGAGCAGCCACAGCCGCATCGCGTACGCGGCGGTGAGCAGCGCGGTCAGGAGTCCGGCGACGAGGACGATCCAGCCGGCGCCGGCCGGGGCTGCGGTGTGGTCGCCGGTGGCGGTGTGCTCGGCGGCGACGAGGACGGCTTCCTTGGAGAAGAAGCCGGCGAAGGGCGGGATCGCGGCGAGCGCGAGCAGGCCGACGGTCATCGTCCAGTAGGCGTCCGGGATGCGCTGGGTGAGTCCGCTCATGCGGGACATCGCCGTGAGCGAGTTGGTGCCGGCGGCGTGGATGACCGCGCCGGCGGCGAGGAAGAGCAGCGCCTTGAAGGCGCCGTGCGACAGGAGGTGGAAGACGGCGGCGCCGCGGTCGGCGACGGCGAGGGCGCCGGCCATGTAGCCGAGCTGGCCGATCGTCGAGTAGGCGAGGACGCGCTTGATGTCGTCCTGGGCGAGTGCGGCGAGCGCCGAGCCGACCATGGTGACGGCGGCCATGACGGCGAGCACGGTCAGCGCGGCGGCGGAGGCGGCGAAGACGGGCAGGAGCCGGGCGACGAAGTAGATGCCGGCGGCGACCATGGTGGCCGCGTGGATGAGGGCGGACACCGGGGTGGGGCCGGCCATGGCGTCGGGGAGCCAGGTGTGCAGCGGGAACTGCGCGGACTTGCCGGCCACGCCCGCGAGGAGCAGCAGCGCCACGAGGGTGGGGTGGTCGAGCGCGCCGCTCGTGACGGCGCCGAGCACGCCGGTGATCCGGAAGGTGCCCGCGTCGGCGGCCAGCGCGAACAGGCCGATGAGGAAGGGCACGTCGCCGAGCTTGGTGACGAGGAAGGCCTTGAGGGAGGCCGAGCGGGCCTCCGGCGTCTCCCAGTAGTGCCCGACGAGGAAGTACGAGCAGATGCCCATGACCTCCCAGCCGACCAGGAGGACCATCAGGTCGCCGGAGTAGACGACGAGCAGCATCGCGGCGGTGAAGAGGGAGACCAGCGCGGCGTACGAGGGGTAGCGCGGGTCGTGGCGGAGGTAGCCGGTCGAGTAGATCTGCACGCAGGTGGCGACGACGCCGACGAGGACGGCGACGACGGCGGCGAAGCCGTCGATGTGCAGGGCGAGGTCGATCGGGACCGAGCCGGTGGGGGTGAGCTGGGTGGCGGCGTCGACGGCCTTGCCGCCGCCCTGGCGGGCGGCGACGAGCACGGCGAGCACGGCGGCGGCGAGGGTCGGCAGCACGGCGAGCGGGCGGACGAAGCCGGGCGCGGTGCGGCCGAGGAGCAGGCCGGCGGCGGAGCCGAGGAAGGGAAGGAGGGGGACGAGAACGGCGAGGGTCGTGGTGGTCACGCGGTGGCCTCGGCCTTCTCGTCGGCGGACGGCGTGCCGTCGGCGGTGGGCGTCTCGTCGTCCGTTTCGCTGGTGTCGCGGAGGCGGTCGACGTCGGAGGTGCCGCGGTTGCGGTACACCATGAGGACGATCGCGAGACCGATGCCGATCTCCGCGGCGGCGATGGCGATGGTGAAGAGGGTGAGTGCCTGGCCCGCGTGCAGGGTGTCGCGGAGCCAGACGTCGAAGGCGACCAGGTTGAGGTTGACGGCGTTGAGCATGAGCTCGACGGACATCAGGACCAGGATCGCGTTGCGGCGGGCGAGGACTCCGTACAGGCCGACGGAGAAGAGCAGCGCGGCGAGGACGGCCGGGTAGGCGAGGTGCATCAGCCTTCCTCCCCGTTCTTCTTCCGGGACAGGACGATGGCGCCGACGAGGGCGGCGAGCAGCAGCACCGACAGCGCCTCGAAGGGCAGCACCCAGTGCCGGAAGAGGATCTCGCCGGACACCCGGGTGGAGCCCTGCGCGGGCCCGTCGAGGTCGATCCAAGTGGTGCGGAACGCGTCCACGACCACCCAGACGAGGGCCGCGGCGGCGGCGAGCGCCACGGCGAGGGCGACGGGCCGGTTGCCGGAGTCGGCGTCCGGGGAGCGGCCGATGGGGGCCTTGGTGAGCATGAGTCCGAAGAGGAGGAGGACGACGACGGAGCCGACGTAGATCAGCACCTGCACCCAGGCGATGAACTCGGCGGTCAGCAGCAGGTACTCGACGGCGAGCCCGCCGAGCGCCACGACCAGCCACAGGGCGGCGTGGACGAGCTGCCGGGTGGTGACGGTGACGAGGGCGGCGCCGAGGGTGACGAGGCCGACGAGGAGGAAGGCGATCTCGACGCCGGTCGGCGAGAGGAAGCCGTGCCCGGCGGCCTGTGCGGCGAGGCTCACTGCGGTCCCTCCTGCTGCTCGGGCCGCTGCGGGGCCTGGGGCTCCGCCTGGGTGTGGGGCTCCGCCTGGGTGTGGGCCTCTGACTGGGTCTGGGCCTCTGCCTGGGTCTGGGTCTCCGCCTGGGTCTGGGCAGCGGCCTCGGAAGCCTCCGCCTGGGCGGAGGCCTCGGCGGCGGCCCGGGCTTCGGCTTCCGCCGCGGCTGCGGCTTCGGCGGCGGCCTGGGCCTTCTCCGCCGCCTTGCGCGCGGCGGCGATCTCCTTCGGCTCCTCCGCGCGCGGGTCGAGCGCCGGCGGCTCCGGCACCGTCCACATCCACTCGCGGAGCTTGTCGCGCTCGTGCGTCAGCTCGTGGATTTCGGTCTCCGCGTACTCGAACTCCGGCGACCAGAACAGCGCGTCGAACGGGCACACCTCGATGCAGATCCCGCAGTACATGCAGAGCGAGAAGTCGATGGCGAACCGGTCGAGGACGTTGCGGCTGCGCTCGCGCCCGCCGGGCACGGCGGCCGGGACCGTCTCCTTGTGGGAGTCGATGTAGATGCACCAGTCGGGGCACTCACGGGCGCACAGCATGCACACCGTGCAGTTCTCCTCGAACAGCCCGATGACGCCCCGGGTGCGGGGCGGCAGCTCGGGCTGGACGTCCGGGTACTGCGCGGTGACGGACTTGCGCGTCATCGTGCGCAGGGTGACGGCGAGCCCCTTGGCGAGGCCGGAACCGGGGATGGGCATTACTGGATCGCCACCTTCACGATGCCGGTGAGCGCGATCTGCGCGAGGGCGAGCGGGACGAGCGTCGTCCAGGCCAGCTTCTGCAGCTGGTCCTCGCGCAGGCGCGGGTAGGTCACCCGGAGCCAGATCACGACGAAGGCCAGGACGGCGGTCTTGAGCAGGGTCCAGACCCAGCCGAGGCCGTCGGCGCCGCCGGGGCCGTGCCAGCCGCCGAGGAACAGGACGGTGGTGAGGCCGCAGAGGACGACGATGCCGGCGTACTCGGCGAGCAGGAACAGCGCGAAGCGGAGGCCGGTGTACTCGGTGTACGCGCCGAAGATGATCTCCGAGTCGGCGACGGGCATGTCGAACGGCGGCCGCTGGAGCTCGGCGAGACCGGCCGTGAAGAACACCAGGGCGCCGACGATCTGCCAGGGCACCCACCACCACGCGAACGCGTCGAGGATGCCGGGCAGGGACACGGTGCCGGCCGCCATCGCGACGGACGCGGCGGCGAGCAGCATCGGCAGCTCGTACGCGAGGAGCTGGGCGACGGTGCGGAGCGCGCCGAGGAGGCTGAACTTGTTGGCGGACGCCCAGCCGGCCATGAGGCTGCCGAGCACGCCGATGCCCATCACGGCGAGCACGAAGAAGATGCCCGCGTCGACGACCCGGCCGACGGCGCCCTCGCCGGGGCCGATGGGGATGGCGACGAGGACGAGGAGGTACGGGAGGAGGGCGACGGCCGGCGCGAGCTGGAACACCCGCCGGTCGGCGTCCTTCGGGACGACGTCCTCCTTCTGCGCGAACTTCACCCCGTCCGCGACGAGCTGTGCCCACCCGTGGAACCCGCCGGCGTACATGGGCCCGAGGCGGCCCTGCATATGGGCCATGACCTTGTGTTCGGTCTGCCCGACGACGAGCGGCAGCACGAGGAACACGGCGAAGACGACGAGCAGCCGGAGGGCGACGTCGAGTACGTCGTTCACGCGGAATCGCCTCCGTCGGGGTCCGGGGTGGGCTTGGCGCCGGGGGTGCGGTCGGGAGTGGGGTCGGGGTCCCCGGTGGACTTGGCACCGGGGGTGGGCTCGGCGGCGTCGCCCTCGGCCTCGGGGGCCGGGACCTTCGCCGGGGCTTCGCCCTCGGCGGGCGGGGGCGGGGTCTCGGGCTTGGCCGGCTGCTCCTCGTCGAAGGCCGGGCGGGCGTGGTGCCACGGGGCGTCGGAGCTGCGGGTGCGCGGCGGCGCGGAGCGCTCGGTCGGCGCGCCTCCCTCCGGGGCGGCCTCCGTGCGCTGGCTCGCCGAGCCCGCGCTCGCCGACCGGGTGCGGCGCGGGCCCGCCGGGGCCACCGGGGACTCCGGCGCGCCTCCCTCGGGGGCGGCCTCCGCGCGCTGGCTCGCCGAGCCCGCGCTCGCCGAACGGTTACGGCGCGGGCCCGCCGGGGCCGGCGCGGGGGCGGTACCCGTGGCGGGGGCCGTGGCCTCGGGCGAGGCTGCCTCGGGCGACGCGGTGGAGGTTTCCGGAGCGGCGGGCGTCGGTGCCGTGGGCGACGGGGCGGCGGCCGCCTCGGGCCGCCGGCTCGCCAAGCCCTCGCCTGCCGTGCGGGTGCGGCGCGGAGTGGTGGCCTCCGCCGCCGTGCGGGTGCGGCGGGCCGGGCGGTCGCCGGCCGCTGCCGCGCCGCGGGCGGGGCGGGACGGGGCCGGCGGGAGCTGGCCCTTGAGGGGGCCCCAGTCGTTGGGGTCCGGGACGCCCGGCGGCAGCATCTGGCGGCGCTTCGGGGCGTTCGGGTCGTGCGACTCGCCCGGTTCCTTGGCGCCGGGCCACGCCTTCGCGACGCGCGCGGCGAGCACGAAGTCCTTGCGCAGCGGGTGGCCCTCGAAGTTCTCCGGGAGGAGGAGGTGCACCAGGTGCGGGTGGTCCGTGAACGTCACGCCGAACATCTCGTACGTCTCGCGCTCGTGCCACGCGGCCCCCGCGTACACCTCCACCGCCGACGGCAGGGACGGCGCGGAGTGCGGGACGGTCGTGCGGACGAGGAGGCGGCGGACGTTGCCCCGGTCCACGGACGCGACGTGTGCGGACACGCGGAAGCCGGTGCCCGGCTCGTCGACCGCGCTCAGCCAGTCGAAGTAGGTCAGCCCCAGCTTGTCCCGTGCGATCTCCAGCGCCGCGATCCACGACGCCGTCGGGACGTCGACCGTCAGCAGGTCGTACGCCCGCTCCGCCGTCGCCTCCTCGCCGAAGATCTCGGTGACGGAGTCGGGCAGGGCGTCGTACGCGTGGGTGTCGTAGGCGTGCGGGTCGTACGCGTTCACCGGTCCTCGCCTCCCGCCGGTCCGGCCGGCTTCGGGGGCTGCACCAGGCCGCTGGTGAGCTGCGCGACCGACGGCGCGCCCGCGCCGTACCGCTCGCCCAGGCTCTCCTGCGCGATCTTCTCCTGGAGCTTGAGGATGCCCTGGAGCAGCGCTTCCGGCCGCGGCGGGCAGCCCGGCACGTAGACGTCGACCGGGATGATCTGGTCCACGCCCTTGGTGACGGAGTACGAGTCCCAGTACGGGCCGCCGCAGTTCGAGCAGGCGCCGAAGGAGATGACGTACTTCGGCTCCGGCATCTGCTCGTACAGCCGCTTGACCGCCGGCGCCATCTTGTCGGTGACCGTGCCCGAGACGATCATGAGGTCGGCCTGGCGCGGACCCGGCGCGAAGGGGATCACGCCGAGCCGGATGAAGTCGTGCCGGGCCATCGACGCGGCGATGAACTCGATCGCACAGCAGGCGAGGCCGAAGTTGAAGACCCACAGGCTGTAGCGGCGGCCCCAGTTCAGGACCACCTTCATCGGCTCGGGCGCCAGCCGGGCCAACGGGCCGAGGGTGGGGGCGGGCAGGGGTGTCACATCCATGCCAGGACGCCCTTCTTGTACGCGTAGAGCAGTCCCACGGCCAGGAAGCCGAGGAAGACGAACATCTCGACCAGGGTCGTCGCCCCGTAGCCGGGCGCGGCGAAGACCGTGGCCCAGGGGAAGAGGAAGATCGAGTCGACGGCGAAGATCACGTAGAGGAAGGCGTAGACGTAGTAGCGGACCTGGGTGTGGGCCCAGCCCTCGCCCACCGGGTCGACGCCGCACTCGTAGGTGAGGAGCTTCTCGGGGGTCGGCACGACGGGGCGCAGCAGGCGCCCGGCGCCGAAGGCGACGGCGACGAAGAGCACGCCGAGGACGGCGAGCAGGCCGACGACGGAATAGGTCGCGTAGTAGTCCGCGGCGTGCGTCATGTGCGTCGCGGACGTCGTGACGGGGCCCGCTGCGGGTGCCGCGGGCACCGCGAGACTGTCCGCGGCGTACGTCGCAGGCGCCGCGGGCGTCGCATGCGTCGCGAAGTGGTTCGCCGCGACAACGGTCGGTTCGCGCACGTCCGCCCCTCGGTCTCGGTGTCTCATTCCTCTGTACGGACGCGAGTCTAGGCCCTGCTAAAGGCGGCGTAAGCAGTCGCGGGTGGGGTTATCCCCCCTGCGCTCCGGCCACCTCCCCCATGGCGTGTCACGGTCCGCGACCGGCAGCCTTGGTCCCATGAGCAGCAACCCCGACACCCCGCCGCCGCCCGCCCGCCTCGCCTACGGGCGGCACACCTGGAAGGAGGTCGCGCACCTCCTCGCCGATCTGCCGTGCGCGCTCGCCGGCTTCGTGTACGCGGTGGTGACGATCGCCCTGGGCGTGGGACTGGCGGTGACCGTCGTCGGTCTGCCGCTGCTCGCGCTGGGGCTCGCCGGGGCGCGCGGGATGGGCCGCTCGGAGCGGGCCCGGGCGCGGGCGCTGCTCGGGGTGCGGGTGGACTCCCCGAGCCGGCTGCCGCACCGGGACGGCTTCCTGCCGTGGCTGTGGGCGCAGTTGAAGGACCCGGTGGCGTGGCGCAGCCAGCTGTACGGCTTCATCCGGCTGCCGTGGGGTGTGCTGACCTTCACGGTGACGCTGGTGTCGCTGGTGGTGCTGTGGCCGGTGCTGCCGTTCGTGGCGCGTGGTCTCGCCAACGCCGACCGGGCGATGGTGCGCGGGCTGCTGTCGCCGTCGGACGAGCTGGAGCGGCGGATCGCCGAGCTGGAGTCGGACCGGGGCGTGGTCGTGGACACGGCCGCCGCCGACCTGCGCCGCATCGAGCGCGACCTGCACGACGGCGCGCAGGCCCGGCTGGTGGCCCTGGCGATGGACCTGGGCCTGGCGAAGGAGAAGCTGGCGCGGGATCCGCGGGCGGCGGCGGTGATGGTCGACGAGGCGCACGGCGAGGTGAAGCTGGCCCTGCAGGAGCTGCGGGACCTGGCGCGCGGCATCCACCCGGCGGTCCTGACCGACCGCGGCCTCGACGCCGCGCTCTCGTCGGTCGCCGCGCGCTGCACCGTGCCGGTGAAGGTCTCGGTCGACCTGGCGGAGCGTCCGGCGGAGGCGATCGAGGGCATCGCGTACTTCACGGTGTCGGAGCTGCTGCAGAACGTCTCCAAGCACTCCCGGGGGCGGTCGGCCTCGGTGGAGGTGTGGCGGACGGAGGAGCGGCTGATGCTCCAGGTGCGCGACGACGGCCTGGGCGGCGCCGACCCGGCCGCCGGCAGCGGTCTCGCCGGCCTGGCCGAACGCCTCGGCGCCGTCGACGGCGTCCTCGCCGTCGACTCCCCCGCCGGCGGCCCGACCACCGTCACGGCGGAACTGCCCTGGCGGAACCGCGACGGCCAGGACCGGAGCGGCGCGGGCCGTAACGGCGCACGGTAGGGAAAACCCCCCGCCGCAGACGCCGACCCGCCTCATGGTGCCGCCCCTTCCTTCCCGGAAGGCTGGAGGACACGGGGCTTCCCGCTCGCCTCGCGTGAGAAGAGCCCCGCAGAGCCTCACAAAGCCCCGCAGAGCCCCGCAGAGCCCATAGGCCCACAGAGCCCATCCAGCCCACCCAGCCCACAGGGCCCATCCAGCCCACCGAGCCCCACCGAGCCCCCGCGCAGAAACGGATCTCCGATGGCTTCCCCTTCCCTGCCCGCCGGCCTCCGCGCGCCCTTCGAGGGCCGCACCTGGCGCGAGCTGGGCTACGTCCTGACCGGCTTCCCGCTGAGCGTCGCCTCCTTCTGCCTCGCCGTCACCCTGATCTCGGCCGGTGCCGGGCTGCTCGTCACGTTCCTCGGCATCCCGGTGCTCGCCGGGGCGCTCACCGTCTCCCGGGGCTTCGGCGCCGTGGAGCGGGCACGGGCGCGCGGGATGCTGGGCCTGGAGGTACGGGCGCCGGAGCCGGCCCGGGGCCGTACGGGCGGGGCGCTGTCGTGGATGGGCGCGACGCTGAAGAGCGGGGCGTCCTGGCGGCACCTGCTCTACTCGCTGCTGCACTTCCCGTGGGCGGTGTTCTCCTTCACCCTCGTGGTGGCGCTGTGGGCCTGGGGCTGGAGCCTGTTCACGTACCCGCTGTGGCAGTGGGTGTTCCCCCTGTACGCGGGCCAGGACGGCCTCCAGATCTACGGGGACGAGACGCGCAGCGTCTATCTGGACTCGCCGTTCGAGATCGGGGTGACCTGCGGGGTGGGTCTGCTCTTCGTGCTGGTCGGGCCGTGGGTGCTGCGCGGTCTGGTGGCGGTCGACCGGCTGATGGTGTCGGGGCTGCTCGGCCCGTCGCGGCTGGCGAGCCGGGTGACGGAGCTGGAGTCGGACCGCGGCGTGGTCGTGGACACGGCCGCCGCCGACCTGCGCCGCATCGAGCGCGACCTGCACGACGGCGCGCAGGCCCGGCTGGTGGCC
>NZ_SDOY01000131.1 GCF_004117935.1 Streptomyces roseicoloratus
GGTTGTCGCGCAGGAGGGCCCACAGGACGCTGGCTCGTCGGCGGGCCAGGGCGATCACGGCCTGAACGTGCTTGCAGCCCTCGCCGCGCTTCTTGAGGTAGAAGTCTCGGTTCGGTCCCTCGCGGATGATGCTGGTCTGCGCGGACATGTAGAAGACCCTGCGCAGGCGGCGGCTGTAGCGCTTGGGCCGGTGGAGGTTGCCGGTTCGGCGGCCCGAGTCGCGTGGGACTGGCACCAGCCCGGCCGCGGAGGCGAGATGGCCGGCATCCGCGTAGGCCGCAAGGTCACCTGCAGCGACGATGAACTCGGCGCCGAGTATGGGGCCCATGCCGGGCAGGGACTCGATGATCTCGGCTTGCGGGTGGCTGCGGAACGTGTCGCGGATCTGCTTGTCGATCCGCTTGAGCCGGTCGTCCAGGTCCAGGATCTGCGTGGCCAGGTCGGCCACGATCTGGGCGGCGACGTCCTCACCCGGCAGGGCGGTCTGCTGGGCCTGGGCGGCTTCGAGTGCGGTTGCCGCGACGGCGTCGGCGCCGCGCACACTGCGGTTGGCGAGCCAGGCCGTGAGCCGCGCCCGGCCACGTCGGCGGATGGCGGCTGGGGTCTGGTAGCCGGTCAGCAGTACCAGCGCACCTTTGTGGGCGGAGTAGTCGAAGGCCCGTTCCAGGGCGGGGAAGACACCGGTCAGCACGTCGCGGAGTCGGTTGATCATTCGCACCCTGTCGGCCACCAGGTCGGTTCGGTGGGCGGTCAGCAGGGCAAGGTCCGCGGCGAGTTGGGCGGGCACTTCGATGGTGGCGAAGTCCCGGCGGTGGCGGGCGGTTTCCGCGATGACGTAGGCGTCGCGGGCGTCGGTTTCGGCCTCGCCCCGGTAGGCGCCGGACATGCGGTTGACCGTGCGGCCGGGCACGTAGACGGCCTGCTGGCCATGGGCCGCGAGCAGGGCAAGCAACAGCGCGGAGGACGTACCGGAGATGTCCACCGCCCACTGGACTTCGTCGGCCAGCTCCAGGATTTCGCCGAGTGCGGTCAGGATCTCCGACTCGTCGTTGCCGATCTTCTTCGACCACAGAGTCGCGCCGGTTTCGTCGACCACCGCCGCCCAGTGATGGCCCTTACCGGCGTCGATGCCGACCCAGACCCGGGCCCGTCGCTCGTTCACTCGCCCCTCCTCGTTCCGCACGGCGTGCCGTCGGCCCAAGGAACACCCCGCTGTCATCTCCGTAATCAGCGACCGCACAAGGCGCGCACATCTCAATCAGCAGTCAGGGCGCCCCGGAGAACCGGGCGGCCACTCCTGAGAAGCCACTGAAGGCAAGAACCCATAAGCCACACCCGGCCCTCCCGGGCCACCAAACAACTTACGGAGGACCCATGACCGCCGAGAGCACCGACACCGCCGGGCGCACCGACACCGCCGGGCGGGCCGAGCGGACCTTTCCGCTGCCCGTGCCGGATCCGCTGGAGCCCGCGCCCGCCTATGCCGAGCTGCGTGCCACCGAGCCCGTCGCCCCGGTGACGCTGCCGACCGGGCACCGGGCCTGGCTGGTGACCCGCTACGAGCACGTACGGCAGGTCCTCGCCGACCCGCGGTTCAGCAAGGCGGCGCTGACCGAGCCCGACGCGCCCCGGCTGCTGCCGGTCGCCAAGGGCTCCAAGTCCCTGTTCACCATGGACCCGCCGGAGCACACCCGGCTGCGCAAGCTGGTCGCCCGCGCCTTCACCGCCCGTCACATCGAGCGGATGCGTCCGCACGTCAAGGAGATCACCGACCGGCTGCTCGACGGCATGGCCGCCGACGGCGCGCCCGCCGACCTGATCGCCCACCTGGCCCAGCCGCTGCCGATCACCGTCATCTGCGAGCTGCTCGGCGTGCCGCTCGCCGACCAGGACCGGTTCCGGGTCTGGTCCGACGTCATGCTGTCCGTGTCCGCCCACTCGCCCGACGCGGTCATGGAGGCCCGGCGCGGCCTCAACGGCTACCTCGGCGAGCTGATCGCCGCCAAGGCGAAGGAGCCCGCGGACGACCTGCTCACCCATCTCATCGAGGCCCGCGAGGAGGACGGCGACCGGCTCTCCGAGGAGGAGCTGCTGGCCTTCGGCCACACCCTGCTCGTCGCCGGATACCACGCCACGACCGGCGAGCTGGTCGGCGCGCTGATCACGCTGCTGCGCGAGCCGGATCTGTGGGCGCGGCTCGTCGCCGACCGGAGCCTGGTGCCGGGCGCCGTGGAGGAGCTGCTGCGCTTCTCGGTGGCGGGCGGCGGCGCCGGCGCCATGCGCATCGCGACCGAGGACGTCGAACTCGGCGGGGCCACGATCCGCAAGGGCGACGCGGTCCTCCCGGCGATCACCTCGGCCAACCGGGACGAGCAGGTCTTCGCGGCGGCGGAGCGGGTCGACCTGGAGCGGGAGAGCAACCCGCACCTGACGTTCGGCCACGGACTGCACCACTGCCTGGGCGCCCAGCTCGGCCGGATGGAGCTCCAGCTGGCGCTCGAAGGCCTGCTCGACCGCTTCCCGGGACTGCGTCTCGCGGTGCCGACCGACGAGCTGACCTGGGTGTCCGGGATGGCGTTCCGCCGGCCGGCGCGGCTCCCGGTGGCCTGGTGACGCACCCACAACCGGGCCGTACCACCCCCAGGGCACCCGCCCCGCACCCCAGCGGGGCGCTCGCCCCCCCCGCACCATCTCGCCCCCCCGCACCATACGGAAGCTCCCCCGTCCGGCCCGGACGGGGGAGCTTCCGTGTGCTGCGGCCGGTGCTCAGACGGCCAGGTCGAGCCCGTACGACGCGATCCACTCGTCGAGGTGCAGCGCCATGTCGATCTCGATGCGGGTCAGTCCGGCCGCGGCCGTCGGGTCGCGGCGCACGTCCTCCACGACCGTCGGGTTCAGCAGCGGCAGCACGGCCGCGTCGCCGCCGGCCACCAGCTTCGCGAACCGCTCCTGGACGTAGCGGTCGTAGGCGGCGTCGTTGGAGATCGGGTAGCCCGTCTTCGGACGGTTGAGCACCGCCTCCGGCAGCAGGTCCTTCGCCGCCGCCCGCAGCAGGCTCTTCCACTGACCGTCGAAGGTCTTGAACTCGAACGGCGCGTTGAAGACGTAGTCCTGCAGCCGGTGGTCGCAGAACGGCACCCGGACCTCCAGGCCGACGGCCATGCTGAGCCGGTCCTTGCGGTCGAGCAGGGTGCGCATGAAGCGGGTCAGGAAGAAGTACGTCGACTCCCGGAACTGCCGGGCCCGGCCGCTCTCCCCGGGCATCCGCGGTACCGCGGCCGCCGCCTGCCGGTACTGCTCCGCCTGGTAGCCGCGGACGTCGACCCGGGTGGTGACCGGGCCGAACAGGGCCGGCATGCCGAGGTTGTGGGCGAGGCTCCACGGCAGGGTGCCGGGCTGCCCGTACTCGGGGTGGTGGAACCACGGGTAGCCGCCGAACAGCTCGTCCGCCGACTCGCCGGTGAGCGCCACCGTGGACCGTCCGCGGATCGCCCGGAACAGCAGGTACAGCGAGATGTCCATGGAGCCCGGGCCGGCGATGAGCACCGGCCAGTCGAGCGCCTGGACCACCGCGCGGCGGGTCGGGGCGTCGATCATCTCCGCGTTGCCGAGCAGGATGTGCCGGTGGTCGGCGCCGACGTGCTCGACGACCTGCCGGACGTACGGCGAGTCCGCGGTGGGATGGGTCAGGTCCGGCTCGAAGTTGTCCAGGTAGCCGACGAAGTCGACGTCGAACGAGCGGACCTTTCCGCTGCCGTCGCGCCGCTTGGCGAGCGACGCCAGGGCGGTGAGCGTCGAGGAGTCGAGACCGCCCGACAGCATCGTGCACAGCGGGACGTCGGAGACGATCTGCCGGGTGACGATGTCCTCGAGCAGCTCGCGCACCGTGCGGATGGTGGTGGGCAGGTCGTCGGTGTGCTCGTGCGCCTCCAACTGCCAGTACCGGCGCAGCCGGTGGCCGTCGCGGTTCACCCGCAGCACGTGCCCCGGAGCCAGCTCGGGCATCCCGGCGATCACGCCGGCGCCCGGCGCCTTCACCCCGCCGAACAGCTCGCGCAGCCCGTCGGCGTCGACCGTGCGGCTCGCCCGCGGATGGGCGAGGATCGCCTTCGGCTCGGAACCGAACAGCACCCCGCCGCCGGGCAGCAGCTGGTAGTACAGCGGCTTGATGCCGACGCGGTCGCGCACCAGGAGCAGCTCCTCGGTGCGCGCGTCCCAGATCGCGAAGGCGAACATGCCGTTGAGCCGGTCGACGAAGTCCTCGCCCCACTCCAGGTAGGACCGCAGCACCACCTCGGTGTCGCTGCGGGTGGTGAAGCGGTGCCCCTTGAGGACGAGTTCCTCCCGCAGCTCGCGGAAGTTGTACACCTCGCCCGCGTACGTCAGGGCCGCCTGGACCCGGCCGCCCTCCTCGGCGACCATGGGCTGCCGTCCGCCCTCCAGGTCGATGATGGCGAGCCTGCGGTGGCCCAGTGCGGCGTGCGGAGCGATCCACACGTCGCCGGCGTCGGGGCCGCGCAGGGTCATGGTCGTCGTCATCTCCCGTACGACGGCGGCCTCCTGACGCAGATCACGTGCGAAGTCCACCCAGCCGGCGATGCCACACATGCCAGCACTCTCCTTTGCTCTGTCCCGGCCGCGGCCGGTCAGCCGTCGACACCGAACCGGGTGCCGACCGCCGTGGACTGGACTTCCATCAGGACGTTCCCGCCGGCGTCCAGGGCCTGGCCCGTGCCGGTCGAGACGAAGCCGCCGTCGGGGCGGAACCGCGCCGTGTGCCGGATCCGCAGCTCGCTCAGCAGGCCGCCGTCGGCGTCCGACCGCAGGCCGCGGGTCACGTACACGAAGCCGTCGCCGGTCGGCTCCCAGGTGCCGATGCCGGTGTGGGTGTGCCGGTGGGTCTGCAGGATCAGCTGCCCGTCGGAGCCGAACGAGTAGTGCGCGTGCTCCACTTCGGGCACGCCCTCGATGGTGACGGTCACCGACCAGCTGCCGACCGGCGACGGTCGCCGGCCCTTGGGGCGGTGGTGCCCGCGGCCCTCGTCGTGCGCCACGGCCGGGGCCGCGGAGCCCACGGCGAGCGCCGAACCGAGGAAGCCGGCCCGTCTGAGCAGGGAACGGCGGGTGCTGCGCTGGGGTGTCATGGTCGTGCCTCTCTCGTCGCGCCTTCCGCGGCCGCCTCCCGGGCGGCCTCGACCGGCCGGCCGGTCGCCAGGTCGGTCAGGGTGATCGCCTCGGCCGGGCAGGCCTCGACGACCTCGATCAGCTCCGGGTCGGGATCGACCGGCTCGGCCGCGGGCCGGGTCCGGTGGTCCTCGCCCACGGAGAAGTACCGGGGTGCCGCAGCGGCGCAGATCCCGCTGCGCCGGCAGGACTTGTGCACGGAGATCCGCCACTGCCCGCCCGTCGCGCGCTGTCCGCCCGTCGTGGCCGGGGTGCCCGTCGCGTCCCGGCCCGTGACGGCCGTCTCCCCGCTCACCACGTCACCGGCAGGTTGACGAGGGCGCGGGCGGTGAGCCCGGTCTTCCAGGTCAGCCAGTCGGACCGCACCGCGAGCCGCAGCGTGTCCGGCACCCGCTCGATGAGGGTGCGCAGCGCGATCTGCATCTCCAGGCGGGCGAGCTGGGCGCCCAGGCAGTGGTGGATGCCGTAGCCGAAGGACAGGTGGACGTTCGGGGCGCGTTCGACGTCGAAGCGGTCCGCGTCGGCGAAGACGTCCTCGTCGTGGTTGGCGGAGCCCAGCGAGGCGATCACCGCCTCGCCCTTCCTGATCACGGTGTCGCCGATCGTCAGGTCCTCGGTGGCGACCCGCAGCTGGGTGCCGGTGAAGACGAACGGGTTGAACCGCAGCAGCTCCTCGACCGCGCCCGGGATCAGCTCGGGCTTCTTGCGCAGCAGCTCCAGCTGGTCCGGGTGGTGCAGCAGCGTGAACAGGGCGGTGCCGAGCGAGTTGGCGGTCGACTGGTGCCCGACCGTCATGATGATCATCGCGAAGTCCAGCAGCTCCTCCTCGGACAGCTGCTGCCCCTCGTCGCGGGCGTGCACGAGCACGCTCAGCAGGTCGTCGGCGGGCTCCTGGCGACGCTGCTCGATCAGCTCGCGCAGATAGCCGATGATCGAGCCGCGGGCCTCCTTCACCTCCTCGACGCTGTGGCCGCCGAGGCTGAAGATGACCTCGCTCCAGGCGTGCAGCCGGTCCACGTGCTCGTACGGAACGCCCAGCAGCTCGAAGATCACCTTGATGGGCAGGCTGAGCGCGTAGCAGGACATCAGGTCGACCGGGCGGGGAGCGACCAGGACCAGACGGATCTGCTCCTCGGCGAGCTCCTCGATGCGCGGGCGCAGCGCCTCGACCCGGCGGGCGGTGAAGGCCTGCATCACCAGGCGGCGCAGCCGCGAGTGGTCCGGGGCGTCCATGCCCAGGATCGTCTTCGGGCCGGGCGTGGTGTTGCCCATCCTCGGTGCCTCCGGCGCCTCGGCGGCGGCCCGGCTGAGCCGCGGGTCGACCAGGGCGGCGCGCACGTCGGCGTAACGGGTCAGGAGCCAGGCCCGGTCGCCGGTGGGCAGCGTCACCCGGGCCACCGGGGCCCGTTCGCGCAGCCGGCGGAACTCCTCCGGCGGCTCGAACGTGTCCGGCGCCGGGAAGGGGAAGGCCGGCGGTGTCTCGTCGATCGACATCGGAATCCCTTCGTGTGCGGGGGAGAGGGCGGTGGTGCGACCGGCGCGCCGGCGGCCCCTCCTCATGGAGCGGGTGGGAGCGGGGAGCGGGGGAGCGAGGAGCGAGGAGCGGGGAGCGGGGAGCGGGGAGCGAGTGGACGGTGCGGCAAAGCGCGCGCGGGCAGCCCCTCCGTCGCGAAGACCCGGAGGCGCCGCCCGTCACGCGTGGGGTTACTTCTTGATGCCGGCCACGAGGATGTCGTTGGTGTCGAGCAGCTGGGCGGAGGTCTCCGCGAAGCCCGCCTCGGCCATCCAGGAACGGCAGTCGTCGACCCGGTACTCGGAACCGCCGTGCGTGACGACCAGCATGGTGAGGCTGGTCAGCAGGTTGTTCAGCGGGCTGAGCTCGTCGTCGAGCATGGGGTCGTAGACGAGCAGCGTGCCGCCCGGCTTCAGGGCGTCGTACGCCGACTTGATGAGCTGCTTGCGGCGCTCCGGCGACCAGTCCTCCAGGACGTGGCCGATGATCACGACGTCGGCGGTCGGGACCGGGTCGGCGAAGAAGTCGCCGCCGTGGAAGGCGATCTTGTCCTTCAGGCCGAGGCCGCCGATGTGGTCCTCGTACGCCGGCTCGACGGCCGGCAGGTCGAAGACCGTGGCCTTCAGGTGCGGGTGGGCGTCGATCAGGGTGGCCGCCAGGTTGCCCCGGGCGCCGCCGACGTCCGTGACGGTCTTGACCTTGCTCCAGTCGAAGGCCTTGGCGAGCTCCGGTCCGACGGCCCAGTTGAGCGCGTCCATCATGGCGACGAAGTCCCGCATCTGCTCCTCGGAGCGGTACAGGTGCTTGAACATGTTGTCGTCGCCGTGGCCCTCGATCTGGGACTCACCGGTCTTCAGCGACTCGGTGAAGCCTCCCCAGGCGCCGTACAGCACGCTGTTGGAGCGGCTCAGGAAGCGCCCGACGTACGTCCGCCGGCCCTTGACCAGGTGGGTGTCGGCCGCCGCGGTGTTGCCGTAACGGCCGTTCTCGCGCGACAGCAGGCCCAGCTTGACCAGGGCGTTGAGGAACTCCCGGGCGCCGCGCTCGTGGAGACCGAGCTTGGTCCGGATCTCCTCCTCGGTGGCCGGCCCGCTGTCGCTCAGCACGGTGAACAGGTCGAGCTCGTTCGCGGTGAGCAGGATCTTCGCGCTGCCGAACGCCATGCCGAGCTGGATGATGCCGTTCAGGTCCAGGGATCCCTGCTCTTCACGGGTCTTGGTCATGCGCCGGTTCCTTTCCGGTGGTGTCGTGGCCGCGCCCGGTCTGGTGTGCACGCCCGGTGAACAGTCCGGACGTGGTGAGCACGCCCGGTGAACTATCCGGACGGGACCTCAATCCGAACTGGATTCCCGATGGACCGGCACTCGGGGCGAATCGCTCGAGTGACACTCCAGCCGCGATCTCCAAGCTGGGGTGCGGTGCCCGCGTGTGCGCGGCGCGGGCCCTGACGTGTCGACACCGGCGCAGCGCCGGAAAGGACGGGAGTTGCCATGGAACTCGGCCTGAAGGACAAGGTCGTACTGCTCACCGGCGGCAGCGGCGGCATCGGCCGCCCGCTCGCCCGCGCCTTCGCCGACGAGGGCGCCAAGGTCGCGCTGACCTATCTGAGCCGGGTGGAGAACGCCAAGGCGGTGGCCGCCGAGATAGCGGACGCCGGCGGGCAGGCGCTGCCCGTACACCTCGACATGACCGATCCCGCGTCCGTGCGCCGCGCGGTCGCGGAGGTCACCGAGGAGTGGGGCGGCATCGACGTCCTCGTGGTCAACGCCTCGGCCTCCGGCGGCCCCAGCCCGTACGCGCCCGCCTTCGACGAGATCCCGGCCGAGCGGTGGCTGCCTCCGCTGCGGGCGGAGGTGGAGGGCGCGTTCCACACCGTCCAGGCGACGCTTCCGGTGATGAAGCCGCGCGGCGGCGGCCGCATCGTGTTCATGTCGGCGGCCATCGTGCAGCGCGGACTGAAGGGCGCGGAGGGCTACGCGGCGAGCAAGTCGGCCCTGCACGGCCTGAGCCGCACGCTCGGCACCGAGCTCTTCGAGCACGGCATCCTCTCCAACGTCGTCGCTCCGGGACCGGTGGTGACGGAAGGCCTCCTGGAGAAGCTGCCCGAGGAGGTGCGCGGCCGGGTCGCCGGACTCGACAGCGAAGGCGCCCGCGCCGCGCTGAACAAGGCCATGCCGTTCCTGCACTTCTCCACCGTCGAGGACGTCGTCAACGCCACCCTCTTCCTCGCCTCCTCGGCCAACGGCAACATCACCGGCAACGTCCTCTACGTCGACGGCGGGCACTGATGGCCGCGACCGGACGGGACGGCGCCTTCAGCCCGCTGGGCGCGCTGCAGGAACTGCGGCCGTTCCAGTGGTCCGCCGGCCTGGTGGCCCGCGGGATGGCCGAGCTGCGGATCGCCGACGCGGTCGGCGACGGGCGGCGCACCACCGACGAGATCGCCGAGGCCGTCCGCGCGCACCGGCCCAGCCTGGAGCGCTTCCTGCGGGTGTGCGAGCTGCACCGCCTCGTCGCACCGGCACCGGCACCGGCACCGGCGCGGGAAGCGACAGGGGCGGTGACGCCGGAACCGGCACCCGACCCGGGAGCTCCGTCAACACCGCCACCCGCGGCGACGCCCGCGTCGCCACCCGCGTCGCCACCCGCGGCGACGCCCGCCGGGGCCGGAGGCGTCCGCCGCTGGGAGCTGACCCCGGCCGGCCACCTGCTGCGCTCCGACGTGCCGAACCTGCGCGGCTTCAGCATCGCCGTCAACGCGCCCGGCATGACCCGCCCCTGGGAGCTGGTCGCCGACGTCGTCCGCACCGGCCGCCCGGCCACCCGCACGGTCTGGGGCATGGACCACTGGGAGTACTACGCGGCCAACCCCGACGAGGCCCGGAGCTACGCCGAGACCTGCGCCTCGCTCTCCGTCGAGGCGGCCGAGGCCCTCGTCGCCAGCTGCGACCTGGCGGAGGAGCGGGAGATCGTGGACGTCGGCGGCAGCCCCGGCACGGTGCTCGCCCGACTGCTCCGGGAGGTCCCCGGCGCCCGCGGCGTGCTGCTCGACCTGCCCTGGGCCGTCGGCTTCGCGCGGGAGACCTTCGAGAAGGACGGCCTGACCGGCCGCGTGGAGCTCGTGGCCGGCGACTTCCGGCACGAGGTTCCCGCCGGAGGCAGCCTCTACCTGCTCAAGAACGTGCTGTGCGACCTCGACGACGAGGCGGCCGCGCAGCTGCTCGCGAACTGCGCCAAGGCCGCGGACCCGGGTGGCCGGCTGGTGCTGCTCGACTGGGAGTACACCGAGCACTCCTCCCACGTCCACGCCAACGACGTGGAGTTCATGGTGCTCACGGGCGGCCGGGCGCGCACCGAGGACCAGTACCGCGAGCTGCTCACGGCCGCCGGCTTCGCGCACTGCCGCCGACTGCCGCTGGTGGGCCACGAGCGCGCGCCCATCGCACTGATCGAATCCGTTCGGGCCTGAAGGCCCTCGCCGAACAAGGTGGTTGATGATGTCAGCTGATCCGGCAGTGGACCGGGTGGACGCCTGCGAGGGCGCGCCCGTGATCGGCCCGCCGCCCGCCCAGGCCGTCGCCGAGCTGGGCTGGGGCATGTGGGCCAGCGCCGTGGTGCAGGCGGCGGCCCAGCTGCGGCTCGCGGACGCGGTCGGCGACGAGCCGGCCTCGGTCGAGGAGATCGCCGCCGCGGTCGGCGCGGACGTGCCCGCGCTCACCCGGCTGATGCGGGCCCTGGTGGGCTTCCGCATCTTCCGCCAGGCCGCGCCCGGCCGTTACGCGCACACCGAGATGTCGCGGGCGATGCGCTCGGACGCGCCGGGCTCGGTGACGGACATCATGCTCACCGGCTCGCACTGGGGCTGGGAGATGTGGGGCAAGCTCGCCGAGAGCGTCCGTTCGGGGCGGTGCGCCTTCCAGGAGACGTACGGCAAGGACCTGTTCACGTACTTCCACGAGGACGACAACGCGGCCGGCGAGATGTGCCTGAACGGGTACGCGGCGCAGTCCCGGGCGATGAACCCGGGCGTGGTCGCGGCCCTCGACCTGGCCGGTGTGGAGACCCTGTGCGACGTCGGCGGCGGGCACGGCAGCCTGCTGAAGTCGCTGCTCGAGGGAAATCCGCACGTCAGGGGCGTGCTGTTCGACCGGCAGCACGCCATCTCCGCGGCGCTGCCCGAGCTGCGCGCGGGCGGCCGGCTGGGCGACCGGACCGAGCTGGTCACCGGCGACTGCTTCGAGGGCGTGCCCGAGGCCGACGTGTACGTGATCCGCCAGGTGCTGCACATGTGGGACGACGACGCCTGCCACACGGTGCTGACCAACTGCCTCAAGGCGGGCCGTCCGGGCGGGCGCGTGGTGCTGCTCGAACAGCTCGTGGCGGATCCGCCGGAGACTCCCTGGGACGCCCTGATGGACCTGCACATGCTGCTGGTGATGGGCGGCTGGGAGCGGACGGCCGAGGAGTACGGCGCGATGTTCGAGCGGGCCGGTCTCGCGTTCGCCGGGGTGGTGCCGAGCGGCACGCCGCTGCGTCTGGTGGTCGGCCGAATACCCGGGTGACGGGGCGGCGGCTGGTGCGTACGCTCGTGACGCACCAGCCCGCAACCGCCCGTACCGGGGCCCTACTTGGCCGCGGCAGCCCGCTTGGAGCCCTTGGCGGCGCTCTTGCCGGCCCGGAGCTTCACCGCCTCGTCGTGCGTGATCGGCGCGGCGGACCGGACGAAGTCGAGAACCGTCTCCAGCTCGCCCTCGGTGAACCGCTCGCACAGCTCGGCCAGCGAACTGCCGAGCGATTCGAACAGTGGGAAGACCTTCGCCTCCAGATTGGGCATCGGCGTGACGAGGACGCGCCGACGGTCCTTGGGATCCCGGTCGCGGCGTACGTGACCGGCCGCCTCCAGGCGGTCGATGACCCCGGTGATGGCTCCGGTGGTCACGCCGTTCTCCTCGGCCAGCTGCCCGGCCGCCATCGGGCCGCGGGCCACCAGCGCTCCCAGGCAGTTCAGGTCGAGCACGCTCAGCCCCAGCCGGTCGGCGACCGCCTGGTGGAAGAGCACCGAACGGCTCACCAGGGTGCGCAGTTCCTGGTCCACGGCCGCGGCCAGCTGTGCCCGATCCACATGCTCCGCACGTTCCGCGCTTGACATACGCCCCGTCCTTCCAGTTACCTTGCCTCATCGTTATCTCAGCAACTAAGATAACGAGCCAGAAAGACTCCTGCCTAGTAAGCATCCGAGTTGCTGAGTGTCCGGCCAGTCTAGATCAAAGAGAGGTGCACCATGCCGAACCCGTCCGCGGCATCCCCGCCCGTCGAGGGGGACCCGAAGCGCAAGGTCGCACTGGTCGTGGTGCTCTTCGCCGCGTTCATGGACCTGCTCGACTCCACGATCGTCAACGTCGCCATCCCGTCGATCCAGACCGACCTCGGCACCGGATACGCCACCGTCCAGTGGGTCGTCGCCGGCTACCTGCTGTCCTTCGCCGTCCTGCTGATCCTCGGCGGGCGCCTCGGCGACATGTACGGCCGCAAGAAGCTCTTCCTCACCGGCGTCGCCGGCTTCACCGTGGCCTCCGCCCTCTGCGGCTTCGCCGGCAGCCCGGGCATGCTGGTCGGCGCCCGCGTCCTCCAGGGCGCCATGGCCGCGCTCATGGTGCCGCAGGTGCTCTCCATCATCACCGCGGCCTTCCCGCCCAAGGAGCGCGGAGCCGCCCTCGGCGCCTTCGGCGGCGTCGCCGGTCTCGCCACCGTCGGCGGCCCGATCATCGGCGCCCTCCTGATCGACGCCGACCTGTTCGACACGGGCTGGCGGATGGTCTTCCTGATCAACCTGCCGGTCGGCATCCTGCTCTTCCTCGCGGCCTCCGCCGTCATCCGCGAGTCCAGGTCGCCCGAGTCGATCAAGCTGGACGTCGTCGGCACCCTGCTGCTCACCGCCGGACTCCTGCTGCTGCTCGTCCCGCTCGTCCAGGGCCGTGAACTCGGCTGGCCGCTCTGGTCCTTCGTCTCCATGATCGCCTCGGTGCCGGTGCTCGCCGTCTTCTGGGCGCACCAGCGCCGGCTCGGCGACCGGGGACGGCCCGGCCTGATCGTGCCCTCCATGTTCCGCAGCCGCTCCTTCACCGCCGGCATCATCGCCAACACGGTGTTCTTCGCGGTCACCATCGGACACTTCCTGATCTTCATCCTCTTCCTGCAGAACGGCCTCGGCTTCTCGGCCCTGCGGGCCGGCCTCACCGGAGTGCCCTGGTCCTTCGGCGTCAGCTTCGGCGCGGCCTTCTCCGCCACCGTCCTCACCGCCAAGCTCGGCCGCAAGGTCATGGTCATCGGAGCCGTCCTGCTCGCCGCCGGCCTGGCGGGCATCTCCCTCACCGTCCAGCTCCGCGGCGACGAGATCGGCTCCTGGTCGCTGCTCCCGGCCCTGCTCGTCGGCGGCCTCGGCATGGGCATGATCATCGCGCCGATCCTGGACTTCATCCTCACCGACGTCCCCGCCGAGCACGCGGGCTCCGGCTCCGGTGTCGTCAACGCCTTCCAGCAGGTCGGCGGCGCCCTCGGCATCGCGGTCATCGGCGCGATCTTCCTCGGCTTCCTCGGCGGCTCCGCCGACACCGCCGCCAAGGACGCCGGCGGCCGGCTCGGCACCGCACTCGTCCAGACCCAGGTCTCCGAGGACCAGCAGCACCGGATCACCGACGCCTTCGAGACCTGCTTCACCGAGCGCACCAAGGCCAAGGACCCGACGGTCGAACCGGCCTCCTGCGCCCCGCTGACCCAGGTCACCGACCCGCAGGCCGGCGCCGCCATCGGCGCGGCCGCCCAGGACGCCCGCCGCGAGGTCTTCTCCACCGCCCTGCAGCGGACCATCTACGCCCAGATCGGCCTGACCGCCCTGGTCCTGCTCCTGGTCCTGCTCTTGCCCAAGCAGGCCAGGCACCACGACGAGGCCTGGGAGGAGACGCCGGAGCAGGGCAACGAGCCCTCGGGCCCGGGCGTGGCGGAGCCCCGTACGGCCTGAGCACCAGCGACAGACCAGCACCACCCGATCGATCCAGCGTCACCCGCACGGCCTGGGCACCGCCCGCCGTTCCGGACGGCCGCGACCCCTCGGCGGCCGTCCGGACGGACCGGGGCGACGGCCGGCCCCGGCCGGAGGCCGGCCCCGCACCGCCCGCACCGCCCGGACCACCCGCACTGCCCGGACCACCCGCACCACCCGCACTGCCCGGACCACCCGCACTGCCGGACCACCAGCACCCCGTACCGCCCGCACCCGACCGATCGTCCCGAACGGAGAGGTACCCATGACTTCCGCTCCCACCGAGCAGACGCCCGTCCTGATCGTCGGCGGCGCCGTGGTCGGCCTGTCGACCGCGCTGTTCCTGGCCCGCCGCGGCATCCGACCGCTGCTCGTCGAGCGCCACCCCGGCGCCCTCGGCCACCCGCGGGCCCGCATCCTCAACCCCCGTACCGTCGAGGTCTTCCGGGCCGCCGGCCTGGAGGAGGAGATCTTCGCCGACCGCTCGCTCACCTCGGAGCTCAGCGAGAAGCTGATGGTCCGCGCCGAGACCCTGGCCGGCCCGGAGATCTTCTCCGCCCCCATGCAGGACGAGGCGCCCGAGCTCACCTCCGAGGTCACGCCCTGCACCTGGTGCTCCATCGACCAGGACAAGCTGGAGCGGATCGTCGCGCAGCGCGCCGCCGAACTCGGCGCGGACCTGCGCTGGTCCACCGAACTCGTCGGCTTCGAGCAGGACGAGGACGGCGTCACCGCGACCCTCCGCGACACCGGCACCGGCGCCGAGACGACCGTACGGACGCAGTACCTGATCGGCGCCGACGGCGTCCGCAGCGCCGTGCGCGAAGCCGCCGGCATCGCCGTCGAGGGCCCCGGCACCCTGATCCACACCGTCAGCGTCGTCTTCAAGGCCGACCTGACCGAGCCCCTGCGCGGCCGCGACCTCGGCCTCGGCTACTTCGACCAGCCCGACACCGGCACCCTGCTCATGCCGCTGGACGGCTCCCGCTGGGTGTTCTACACGCCCTACCACCCCGAGCGCGGCGAGCGCCTGGAGGACTTCGACGAGGCCCGCTGCGTCGAGGCGATCCGCGCCGCGATCGGCGTCCCCGACCTCGCCGTCGAGGGCCTCGAGGTCCAGGTCGAGAAGACCGGACAGAAGATCCTCGGCTTCGAGATCTCCGCCGGACTCGCCGCACGCTACCGCCGGGGCCGGGTCCTCCTGGTCGGCGACGCCGCCCACACCATGCCGCCCACCGGCGCGTTCGGCGCCGCGACCGGCATCCAGGACGCCGACAACCTCGCCTGGAAGCTCGCCTCCGTGCTGCACCGCACGGCCGGACCCGGACTCCTCGACTCGTACGAGGCGGAGCGCCGCCCCGTCGCCCGCTTCACCATCGACTACGCCCTCGCCGAGCTCCAGGAACGCTCGCACGACGGCGAGTCCGACGGCCGCCCCAGCTACGCGGCCGCCATCCTCGGCCAGCTCTACCCGGGCGGCGCGCTGCTCCCCGAGGACGGCGACACCACCGAGGACGGCACCGCCCTGCCGCCCGCGCTCGACCCCCGCGTCCTCGGCCGGCCCGGCACCCGCGCCCCGCACGTCACCGTGCGCTGCCGCGGCAAGGAACTGTCCGCCCTCGACCTGTTCGGCGAGGCGCCCGTCCTCCTCACCGGCCCCGACGGCACCGGCTGGGAGCACGCCGCAGGCCCGGCCGCGCAGAGGCTCGGCATCGACCTCGACGTGTACCGGATAGGCGGCGACTTCGTCACCGACCCGGCGGGCGACTGGGCCTCGCGGTACGGCGTGGACGCCGACGGCGCGGTGCTCGTACGCCCCGACGGCTACGTGGCCTGGCGCTCGGCCGGCGCGGCCGGCCAACCGCAGGCCCGCCTCGAAGAGGTCCTCGCCCAGGTCCTCGACCGCGCCCCGCACGCCTGACCCGCGCCCGCCGCCTGACCCGCGCCGCCCTCCGTACGACACCCACCGCACGCACCTCACCCGCACCGCGCACGCCAAGCACACCGCGCACGACTCCCGCACCGCGCGGAGCACGCACCGCACGCACCGCGCACAGCACGACCAGCACCGCACGAACGGAAGGAACCGACGATGACCACCCAGGAGAAGACCTTCGACGGCGCGCTCGGCGCGGTCACCACCGGACTGCTCAAGTTCGTCGGCGGCGCGTCCGAACTGACGCTGGCCGCCGGACCCAAGGACAGCGAGCACCTCTACCAGGGCAGCTTCTCCGGTCTCGTACCGGAGATCGACACCACGGCGGGCGTCGTCACCGTCCGCTACCCGCGCCGGCTGCACCCGTTCTCCGTCCGCCGCCACAGCGGCAGCCTCACCCTCCACCCGACCGTGGCCTGGGCGATCGAGGTCGACGGCGGCACCGGGCGGCTGACCGCCGACCTGTCCGGCCTCGTCCTGACCCGGCTCGACCTCGGCAGCGGCGCCAGCCACGTCTCCATCTCGCTGCCCCGGCCGCGCGGCACCGTGCGGATCCGCGTCGCCGGCGGCGTCAGCAACGTCAGCCTGCGCCGGCCCCAGGACGTCGCCGCCCGGATCGCCGTCAGGGGCGGCGTCTCCCAGCTGACCTTCGACAGCCAGCACCTGGGCGCCGCCGGCGGCGGGGCCACCTTCGCCGGACCGGCCTACGACTCCTCCGAGGACCGCTACGACATCGAGGTGCTCGGCGGAGCCAGCGCCCTCACCGTCGACCGGGCCTGACCCACCACCCCACCCGTCGAGGAACCCGCCCGAGGGCCGTGAGCGCCCCCGGGCACGTTCCACTGATCGGAGCAAGGAATGTATCTCGCGATTTCCATTTTCGACTTCATCGTCTCGTTGGTGCTCTTCCCGGTCTGGCTGCTGGCCGCGCTCACCGTCCGGCGACTGGGCACCCGCCCGGACACCAGGCGGCTGCGCCGCGGCGCCCGGATCGCCGTCGTCCTCACCGTGCTCGGTTTACTGCTCGCCGCCGGCCGGCTGCTGACCTTCTCCTGGATGGCCGGCATCAATTGGGAACTGGTCGGTGACCGGCGCGTCGTCACCACCCTGCTGCTGCTCCTGCCCGGGGTGCTCGCCACCCTCGTGCTGAGCCTGCCGAAGGTGTGGTCGGCGGCCCGGCGCAGCGGCCCCGAGGAGCCCAGGGCCCTCGCCGCGCCGCGCGTCACCGTCCCGCCGCAGCTGGCGGCGTTCGGCGCGCTCGGCGGCTTCTTCGAGAAGTTCCTGCCGCCGGACCGCCCCGTCGCGCTCAACTACCCCGTCTACGGGCTGATCCTGGTCGCCGGCGCGAGCTGGCTGATCCTCCGTGGCCGCCGCCGCGCGGAGCGGATCGCCGGCGGCACGACCGCCCCGCGGGGCACGCGCGGCCGGCGGATCGCGGTACGGCTCGGCACCACCGTCGTCGTCCTCGGCGTCGTCGGCACCCTGCTCACCCTCGAGTCCCAGCGCAGCCGCTTCCCCGACACCTTCTCCATGATGAAGGGCACGATGGACTACGGCGGCGGCACCGTCTTCGCCGCCGAGGGCCACGACGGCCACGGCGCACACGCCGGACACCAGGGCTCCGCCACCGGCACGAACGCGAACACCCACGCCCTCGGCGTCCACGGCAGCGGCCACCCCGCCGGTCACTCCGCCGGCACCCCGGCCGCCGCCCCGGTCAGCGTGGACGCCCTCAAGGGCCCGAAGACCGGCACGCCCGACCGCCGGTTCACCCTCACCGCCCAGGAGGCCAAGGTCAGGCTCTCCTCGGGCCGTACCGTCGACGCCTGGACCTTCAACGGCCAGATCCCCGGGCCCGAACTGCGCATGAAGCAGGGCGAGCTCGTCGAGATCACCCTCGTCAACAAGCTCAAGGACACGCCCGTCAGCACCCACTGGCACGGCCTCGACGTCCCCAACGGCGAGGACGGCGTCGCCGGCGTCACCCAGGACGCCGTCCAGCCCGGAGGCACGTACACCTACCGCTTCCGCGTGAAGGAACGCGGCACGTTCTGGTACCACTCCCACCAGTCGTCCTCCGAGCAGGTGCACCGAGGCCTGTTCGGCCCGATGGTCATCGACCCCGTGGAGCAGCCCCGGCCGGTCGACCAGGACGTCACCGTCCAGGCCCACACCTGGGACACCTCCCAGGGCTCCGCGACCGCCCTCGGCACCTCCGACACCCTGGAGCACCGCACCGCGCGCCCCGGCCAGAAGCTGCGGCTGCGCCTGATCAACAGCGACGTCCTGACCCGGACCTTCACCCTCACCGGCGTGCCGTACACCGTCACCTCGATCGATGGCATGGACATCAACCAGCCCGGTGAACTCACCGACCGCCGCCTGGTGGTCGCCGGCGCCGGACGCCTCGACGTCGAGTTCACCATGCCGGACACCCCCGTCCGGCTGGCCTACGAGGACTCCCCGAAGGCGGGCATCGCCTTCTCCGCCGACGGCAAGGGAACCGTCGAACCCCGTTTCGACGGCGACGAGTTCGACAAGACCACGTACGGCAAGCCCGGCTCGCAGCCCTTCGGCCCGCGCAGCACGTACGACCGCACCTTCAACCTCGTCCTCGACGAGTGGCTGGGCTTCTACGACGGCACCTTCGCGCTCCGCCAGACCATCAACGGCCGGGTCTTCCCGGACGCCCCGATGCTCATGGTCAAGGAGGGCGAGCTGATCCGCGTCCGCTTCCTCAACCGGGGCCAGGAGGACCACCCGATGCACCTGCACGGACACCACGTGCTCGTGCTCAGCAAGAACGGCAAGCCGCTCACCGGCAGCCCGATCTGGCAGGACACCGTCCTGGTCCGCCCGGGCGAGGCCTGGGAGGTCGCCTTCAAGGCCGACAACCCGGGCATCTGGATGGACCACTGCCACAACTTCACCCACGCCCAGCTCGGCATGGTCATGCACCTCGCGTACGAGAACGTCACCACGCCGTACACCGTCGGCGGCAAGTCGGGCAACCGCCCGGACTGACCCCCGGCTCCCGGAAGAGGCACAGGACTCACCGGAGAGACACGGAACCGCACCGAGGGAGGCCGGCCGGACCGGCGGGCCTCCCTTCGCCGTACCCGAACCCGAGAGGCAATCCCGTGGACGACGTGCTGGTACTCGCACGCCTTCAGTTCGCGATCACGGCCATCGCACACTACGTCTTCGTCGCCCTCACCCTGGGCCTCGTCACCTACCTCGTCGTCATGCAGACCCGCTGGGCCGTCACCGGCGACGAACGGCACCGCCGCCAGACCCGCTTCTGGGGCCAGCTCTACCTCGTGAACTACGCCCTCGGCATCGGCACGGGCATCGTGATGGAGTTCCAGTTCGGCCTGGTGTGGAGCGGACTCACCCACTACACCGGCAACGTCTTCGGAGCCCCGCTCGCCATCGAGACCCTCGTCGCCTTCTTCGCCGAGTCCACCCTCCTCGGACTGTGGATCTTCGGCTGGGACCGGATGGGCCGGGTGGCGCACACCGTCGTCCTGTGGCTGGTCGCCCTCACCGCCTGGTCCTCGGTCTACTTCGTCCTCACCGCCAACGGCTTCCTCAACCACCCGGTGGGCTACGAGATCGTCGACGGCCAGGTCAGGCTCACCGACTTCACGGCCCTGCTCACCAACACCAACGCCCTGTCGGCGACCGCGCACATCATGGCCGGGTCCATGGTCACCGGCTCCTTCTTCGTCATCGCCGTCAGCGCCTGGCACCTGCGCAGGCGCACCGGCCACGAGGAGTTCTTCTGGTCCTCGATGAAGCTCGCCCTGCCGCTCGCGCCGGTGTTCGTCGCGCTGACGGCAGCGCTCGGCGGCGTACAGATCGGCTTCTCCGTGGAGCAGACCCCGACGAAGTACGGCGAACGCTCACCCGAGACCGCCGCCGTCGTCCGCGGCTTCACCGAGCGCTTCGGACCCGGCGACTACCTGCCGCCGGAGATCAGCCGCACCGCCGAGGTCCTCATGGTCATCCCGGCGCTGTTCATGGGCGCCCTGACCGTCCTCGCCGTCCTGTTCATGGTCAAGCGCAACCTGATCCGCCGCAAGGTGCTGCTGTGGCTGCTCACCGCGGCCCTCGTCCTGCCGTACCTCTCCAACGTCTCCGGCTGGGTCTTCCGCGAGGTGGGCCGGCAGCCCTGGGCGGTCTACGGCGTGCTGAAGACCGAGGACGCGATCACCCCGGGCCTCACCTCCGGCACCGTCCTGACCTCCCTGCTCGTCTTCGGCGGCCTGGTCGCCCTCCTGGTCCTCGTCGACTGGGCGCTGCTGCTCCGCTTCGCGCGCCGCGGCCCGGACGCCACCCAGCTGGGCCGGGCGCCGGAGGAGGACGGCGAGGACCGGGACGGGCCGGGCGGGGGAGCCGGGAGAGCCGGGGGAGCCGGGGGCACGGGGGGAGCCGGGGAAGCGGGGGGAGGCTCGGGCGTCCCGGGTCAGACCACCGCACCGGGCGTGTCCTCGTCGCCCACGTCCCCCTCCTCGCCGACCATCCGCACCTTCTGATCGCGCCGAGCGCACTGGAGTTCACCGTGTGGCACATCGTCTGGTACACGTTGCTGGGACTGCTCCTGGCCGGCTACCTCGCCCTCGACGGCATCACCCTCGGCACCGGGATCGTCGGCCGTGCACTGGCCCGTGACGAGGCCGAGCGGCGCACCGTCGCCGCCGCCACCGGCCCGTTCTTCCTCGGCAACGAGGTCTGGCTGATCGCCGCGGGCGGCATCGTCCTGGGCGGCTTCCCCGGCCTGGAGTCCAGCGTCATCAGCGGGCTGTACCCGCTCGTCGTCCTCGCCGTCGGGGCGCTGCTGGTCCGGGAGGCGGCGACGCAGTTCCGGCGCCGGGTGCCCGGAGCCCGCTGGCGTGGCTTCTGGGACGGCCTGGTCCTGCTCACGTGTCTGCTGCTCGCCCTGACCTGGGGCGCGCTCGGCGGCGCCCTGCTGGGCACGCTGCCGCTGCGCGGCGGCCACCTCGACATCGACCCGAGCCTGTTGCTGCGTCCCGTACCGGTCCTGTCGGCCCTCACCGCGGTCGCCGTGTTCGCCCTGCACGCCACGGTGTTCCTCGCGGTGCGTGCGGCCGGCCCCCTCGCGGAGCGCGCCGTGTCGGCCGCCGGCCGCCTCGCGCCCGCGGCGGCGGGCCTCGCCGTCCTCACCGCCGCGGCCGCCGTGGCCGACGGGAACGCACGCGACGGCCTGCTCAGTCCGCTGCCCGCGGCCCTGCTCCTGCTCGCCGCCGTCGCCGCCCTGCTGCTCGCGCCGCGGCTCGCTGCCCATGGCCGCCGCGGCCTGGCGCCGCTCGCCAGCGGCTTCGCGGCCCTGGCGCCGGTACTGATCCTCGGCGCCGCCCACTACCCGCAGGCCCTGGTCAGCGGCGCCGGCCCGCACGAGAACCTGTCGGTCGCCGAGGCCGCCGCCGACCCGTCGACGCTGGGCGTCGTCGGCCCGGTGGTACTTTTCGTCCTGCCCGTACTGCTCGCCTTCCAGGCGATGCAGTGGTGGGCCTTCCGCGGCAGGACGGACGACCGCTCGCCGGCGTACTTCTGAGTCCCGGTCCCGAGCCGTGGCCCCGAGTCCTGGTCCTGAGTCCTGGTCCTGAGTCCTGATCGCGAGGCTGGTCCTGAGCCCTGATCCCGAGGCTGGTCCTGACTCCTGATCGCGAGGCCTGATCCCGAGGCCTGCTTCCGAGTCCTGGCCCCGAGGCTGGTCCTGACTCCTGATCGCGAGCCCTGGCCCCGAGTCCTGGTCCCGAGGCCTGCTTCCGAGTCCTGATCGCGAGTCCTGGCCCCGAGTCCTGATCCCGAGGCCCGCTTCCGATCCCCGTCTCCGAGACGCTGCCCCTGACGAGCCGGACCCGAGCGAGCTCCGAGGACGGCCGGGTTTCCTTCGGGGAGAGGGAAACGGCTCACGGAGCGCATTCCCGGAGCGGCCCCCTGGAGCGGATCCCCGGAGCGGAACCCCCAGCGGTTCCCGGGCGTCCCGGGCCCTCCGGGAGGACGGCTCGCGGAGACCGGGGTGCGGCCCGGCGCCCGCCGCCGTACGACTCCCGCGCTCCGGCCCGTCCCCTCGACCCGCGGCGCCCGGTACATCCCCCGGCCGGGCGCCGCGCGCACTCCTCCCACCGCGACGGCCACCGCCCCCTGCCACGCCCTGCCGTCACGCGCCGCCCGGCAGTTCCTCCCGAGCGATCCTCGAGCCGTCCCCGAACCCCTGCGGCCAGATTCACCGGACGACCGACCGACCGACCGTCACACGACAGTCCCGTGACCGTCCCCCGTCCGTCCGACGGCGGTACAGCCGCACGCCCGCAGGGAGGAACCCATGGCCGCCCCGATCCGACCGCCCGCCGCCGACGCGCGGCCCGAGCAGCCCGGCAGCGACCGGCAGACCGGCACCGCCCCCCAGCCGCGCGACGCCGCCCGGCGCACCGGACTCCTCGGCCGGCCGCGCTGGTTCACCACGCTCTTCCTCACCGACGTCTGGGAGCGCTTCAGCTTCTACGGGATGACCGCGGTCCTCGTGCTGTACGCGACGGAGGACACGGCGAGCGGCGGCCTCGGCCTCGCCGCCGGCGACGCCGGGATCCTGTTCGGCGCGTACATGGCGGCCGTCTTCCTCTCCTCGCTGCCCGGCGGCTGGATCGGCGACCGCATCCTCGGCACCCAGCGCGCCGTCCTGTACGGCGGCGTGCTGATCGCCCTCGGCCATGTGTCGATGGCCGTGCCGGTCACCGGCTCCGTCTACCCCGGTCTGCTGCTCATCGCCGGCGGCACCGGACTGCTCAAGCCCAACATGGCCGGACTCCTCGCCGCGTTCTACGACCGCGAGGACCGCGCCGGCCGCGACGCCGGCTTCGCCGTCTTCTACATGAGCGTCCAGGTCAGCGCCCTGATCTCGCCGCTCGTCGTCGGCGCGCTCGGCGAGGGCGTGAACTGGCACCTCGGCTTCGGCGTCGCCGCCCTCGGCATGGGCGCCGGACTGCTCCAGTACGCCCGCGGCATCCGGCACTTCGGCGAGATCGGCCGCGCGCCGGAGCGCGCCGCGACGCCCGCCGAACGCAGCCGCGTGCTGCGGGTCGCGGTCGCCGCCGTCACCGTGGTAGTCGTCGCGTACGGCACCGACATCGCCCTCGGCACCTTCCGGATGCCGCACGTCATGATCCTCGTCGGGCTGCTCGCCGTGGCGTCGCCGGCGATCTGCTTCTGGCGGCTGCTGCGCAACCCGCTCCTCACGGCCGTGGAGCGGGTCCGGGTCCGCACGTACATCTGGCTGTTCCTGGTCTCGGCGGTGTTCTGGGCGCTGTTCCTGCAGGCCGGCTCGGCGTTCTCGCTGTTCGCGAAGCACTCCACCGACCGCGAGGTCTTCGGCCGCACCCTGCCCGCGAGCTGGTTCCAGTCCGCGATCCCGCTGTTCGTGCTGATCATCGCGCCGGTGTTCGCCTGGCTGTGGACCCGGGCGGGCGACCGGCTGTCGACCGCGGCCAAGTACGCCGTCGGCATGGGCGCGACGGCCACCGCGTACCTGGTGATGGCCTCGGCCGCCACGCTGGCCGCGGACGGCGCCCAGGTGTCGCCGCTGTGGCTGCTCGTCGCCTTCCTTCTGCTGGCGGCCGGTGAGGTCTCCTTCGGGCCGGTCGGCATGAGCGCCTCCACGGCGATCGCCCCGGCCACCTTCGTGAGCCAGATGGTGGGCCTGTTCTGGCTCTCCGGCGCCCTCGGCGGCGGCATCGGCGCCAACGCCCTGAAGGTCTCCGGCGACCGCGTCCCGGGCCCCGGGTTCTTCCTCGGCCTCGCCGCCGCGGCCCTGGCGACCGGCGCGGTCCTCCTCCTGCTCCGCCGGCCCCTCACCCGCCGCCTCGGCGTCTGAGAGGCGGGTTCGTGAGCCTTTGACAGGTTCTGTCGTCGCCTGATGGTGTGGGGGCAGGGCGGAATCTGCCGGTCCGTAGCCGCTCGTCTACTGGTGTGATGATGTGAGTGAACGCAAGCCGTACCCCAGCGACTTATCGGACGAGCAGTGGGCGTTGATCGAGCCGGTGATCACCGGGTGGAAGTACCGGCACCGCTCGGTCAGCGGCCATCAGGGCGCCTACGAGATGCGCGAGATCGTCAACGCGATCCTCTACCAGGGCCGGACCGGCCGCCAGTGGGCCTGCCTCCGGCACGACCTGCCGCCCAAGAGCGCGACGTACTACTACTTCGCCGCCTGGCGGGACGACGGAACCGACCAGGTCATCCACGAGCTCCTGCGCTGCCAGGCCCGTGGACGGGCCCGCCGATGAGAGGACCCGCCCTGGTGGTGCTGGACACCCAGAGTGTCCACGCGGCCGCCGGGGTCCCCGCGTCCACGACCGGCCGGGACCCGGCGAAGCCGCAGGCGGTGGCAGCGTGAACGTCAAGCCCCTCCTCGACGCGCTCGGCCTTCAGGAGGACGCCGCCCGGACCATGGCCGACGACCTCCGCACCCAGATCGAAGAACTGCACGGCCGGCTGCGGGGGGCACCGACGGAAGTCGCTGACGAGCGGTGACAGAGCTGCTACAGCTAGGGCGATTCGTTTGGATCACCGATGGCGGAGGCGTCCCTTGGGCCCTGCGGGCAGCCGCGCTGTCAGCACCACGGTCTACGGTGCGACCATGTCGTTTGTCCTGCCCGATGGTCTGCCTCCGGGCCGGTTCCTGTCTTCCGGTCCCGCACGCGTGTGGGTCTCTGACGAATTTCCTCAAGACGTCGATCAGCTGTGGCCTCGCCTGCTGAGCGAGCAGAAAGCCCGTCGCCTGGTTCCGCTCCTGTGCTGGCCCGATGCCCTGGGAAGGCCGCTCGGCCTGGACCACGTCGATGCCGTCCGCCTGGAGGAGGTGCTGGCCACGGACTTCGCCGAGTACCGGCGCAGGAGGCTGCCCTTCTGGACGGACCCGACACCGGCCCCAGCGCCTGAGGGAGTCGAACCATGGCCACACGACCCCGGGCCGCCCTTCGAGCAGTGGCCGGGCCTGGCACCGCAGATGCCGGCTGCGTCCGCAGACCCGAAGCCCGAGGAAGCGGCGGCAAGCCTGCTGTCTTGGTTCATCGAGACGGGGCGGTTCGGGCTGGACGAGTGTCGACTCATGCTTGTCCCTGCCCGTCGCGGCAGCGATGCTCTGGCGTCGATCGGCTGGTCTGCGGAGGCACCGCTGCCTCTGCTGTGTGCACTGCTGCGGAGCTGGGAGGACCGCTTCGGCGCCCGGATCGTGGCGGTGTTCGGCAGCGAGCTGCACGTGTCGGTCGCGAGGCCGCCCGTCGAAGCGGAGCACGCGAACCTGCTCGCTTTGGAACACGTGCTCTCGACCGCGAACAACATCATCGACGACCCGCCCACACCGTTCCCCGAGTACGCGATGGACCTCGTGGGACGGACTCGCTGGTCGTTTTGGTGGGACTAGGCATGACGGCCGTGCTGCCTGCGTCGTTGGTGCGGGTGTGCAGTTGACTGATGCCCAGTGGGCGAGGATCGAGCCGTTGCTCCCGGACCGGACGCCGAAACGTGGGGCCGGCGGAGAGACCATCGCGAAGTGATCGACGCGATCGCCTGGAAGTTCCAGACCGGCTCGCAGTGGGTCCACCTGCCGGCGAAGTACGGCAACTGGCGAGGCGTCTACAACCGGCTGCGGATGTGGGCCGTCGACGGCACGTGGGAGCGGGTCTTCACCGCGCTCATCGCGCAGGCCGATGCCGAAGAAGACCCCAACTGGGCCGTCTCGGTCGACTCCACCATCGTGCGCGCTCACCAGAACGCGGCCGGGGCCCGCAAGAAGGGGCCCCGGCCGGCGAGCCCGACGACCACGCCATCGGCCGGTCCCGCGGCGGACTAACCACGAAGATCCATCTCGCATCCGATGCCCGCTGTCGGCCTCTGGCCTGCTATCTCACGGCCGGACAGGCCGGCGATGCGCCGGCCTTCCCTCAGGTGATGGCCCGACTGCGAGTTCCGCGTCGACGAGGACGGCCCCGCACCAGGCCAGACCTGGTCCTCGCCGACAAGGCGTACTCCTCACGCGCGATCCGCGACCATCTCCGCAGGCGCGCGATCCGCGCGGTGATCCCGATCCCGGCCGATCAACGCGGTCACCGGCTTCGTCGCGGAAGTCGCGGCGGCAGGCCCCCGGCATTCGACCGCGAGGCATACAAACAGCGGAATACGGTCGAACGCTGCATCAACTGCTTGAAACAGTGGCGAGGGCTCGCGACCCGCTGTGAGAAGACCGCGACCATCTACCTGGCCGGACTCCACGTCGCGGGCATCTTTCTCTGGTCTGCCCGGTGATCCGAACGACAGGCCCTAGGCAGTGTCCGGCGGATCACGTGACTGTCGTATTACCGGATCGTTGTTCCCGGTATGGGGCGGGGCGATCTGACGAATGCCGAGTGGGACCGGTTGGAGCCGCACCTGCCGGCGTCGGGGCAGCGTGGCGGCCGCTGGAGCAATCACCGCAGGGTGATCAACGGGATTCTGTTCCGAGTTCGGACCGGGATCCCGTGGCGTGATCTGCCGGAACGCTACGGCTCCTGGAAGACCGTTTATGAACGGCATCGCCGCTGGTCGGCGGACGGAAGGTGGGACCGGATACTTCAAGCGGTCCAGGCTGACGCCGATCTGGCGGGCCGCCTCGACTGGGGCATGGTCGGTGTCGACTCAACGTCCTGTCGTGCTCACCAACACGCGGCCGGAGCCCGCAAGTCCAGGCCGCGGATCCCGAAAAAAGAACGACGCCCCGGCACCACCGCCCCGATGAGGGTCTTGGGCGGTCCCGGGGCGGCCTGACGTGCAAGATTCACCTCGCTGGCGAGGGCGGCTGTCGCCCCCTGGCTCTGTTGATCACGCCGGGCCAGTGGGGTGACGCCCCGCAGATGATCGAGGTCCTGAACCGGATCCGCGTTCCACGACCGCTGGGTGGACGGCGGCGTACCCGGCCCGACCACGTGAGCGGCGACAAGGCATACAGCTCCCGCCGTAATCGCAGCTACCTGCGAGGACGCCGCATCAAGCACACCATCCCGGAGCCGAAGGACCAGCGAGCCAACCGCCAGCGACGGGGCAGCCAGGGCGGTAGACCAACACGCTTCGACCGTGAGCACTATCGGCGTCGCAACGAGGTCGAACGGACTATCAACCGGCTCAAGAACTCCCGTGCCGTCGCGACCCGTTACGACAAACGGGCCTACGTCTTCCACGGAACCGTCACCGCAGCAACCATCCGACTATGGCTCCGCCCGTGATCCGGAGGACGGCATGGAGGGGCGGAAACGCTCAGCGCGCGTCGAATGCCGCCTGCAACGCGTCCTCCGTGGGAGCTATGACAACCGCGCTTCCCTGAAGCTCCGCAGGAAGGTGACGACGCTCCGTTTCGTGGAAGATTAGTGCTGCACCGTCCTGGGGAACGATGGAGGCTCCGAGGGCTGCGGCCAGCCGGGCGAGAACGCCGAGCATCGCGCCACGGGCAAAGTGCGTCGCCGTCACGCACGGCATCCCGCTTTCGCCGTGGGACTCGTGATACAGGTCCGCCTCGCCCCCGTCCTCTGCACGGAGCTGGGAGAAGCCCTCCTCCGGACCGCCCGCCACTACGTACGGCTCCGTCACATGCCGAAACTGTTCGGCGTCCAACGCGACAACCTCGCTGTCTACGAACCGGAGCAGGAAGATGCTGTAACTCACGGACACACTCTGCCATCGTCATGATCCGCCGGACAGCGCCTAGGGCCATCCCACGTTGGTGGAGATCGTTTCCCATGTTCCTGGCGTACTGCGTGGTGCTTACGGCGTAGCTTCGGGGCAGTCGGCTGGGACCCATGTGGCGGTGGAGGCCACGGATCGAGGGAGGCATGACCGCACACCTGCACCCGGCCGGGCCCGAGACCTCGGCACCGGATGGCTTACCGCTGCCGCGTAAGGATGTACCGCTCACCCGAATCCGGCTCGCCGATCCAGGTGAAGACCGTCGGGTGTTCCTCCGTACCGCCGATGTCCCAGCCGAAGGACAGGCCCTCGCAGTCCACGATGCTGAGCTCGTACGGCCGACCGACACCGTCGTTCTCGGTCAACTGCCATTTCCCGGTGCAGTTGGAGGCACCGGACTGCTCACCCGTGGCCTCGTACTCGTTGACGCCCTTCGCCGTCACCGTGCCGTCCGCCTCGAAGCGGAGGCTTCCGCCGTCGCCGTCCGTCCAGGTGCCGACCATGTCGGCTTCAGCGAGCCGGGGCGGTTTGTAGATCTTGAGGATCCCCGAGCCGTACGCCGCGACCCCGACCGCAAGCGTCACCGCGAGCAGCCCCAGACCGCCCAGCGCCACGCCCCCGAGCACCCGCCATCGGGCCCCGGGCTTTCCGGGGTTCCCCGCCGCCCGAGCGCACAGGGTCGCGGGTGCCAGCCCGACGATGAGGCTGAGGGCAAGGACGGGATAAACGAGCAGGTCGCCGGGGCCGTCGAAGCCGGCCAGGAGCATGCAGGAGCCGATGAGCAGCGCCAGGGCGGCGGCAACGACCGCCACAGTGGCCAGGGTGAGCTGCCAGCTGTCGCGCCGCCCCGTACGGCGGGCCACCGCACGCCCGAGGAGGACGAGGGGAAGCACCGCCATCGCCGAACCGGCCAGCCCTGCGATCATCGAAATGACTGCCAGCAGCACGAGCGCGAATATGGCGCCGAACAGCCATCCCAGGCCGCCTTCGCCTCCGTGGGACTCGGACTGCAAGCTGTACAGGACGGCGACCAGCGCGGCGATCACGGCCTCAGCCCCGATTGCCACAGCCCCGACGGTGAACACCGCAGCGTTCCCGCCGTCCGGAGGCCGCACGGGCATGAACCCCTGCGGCGGCACACCCGGATTCCCAGGAGCCCCCGGCGGTGTCAGCCCCCATGTCGGCGGCGTGGTCTGCGTCATGCGTCCCCCTATGTCCAGGCACATCATGCACCTGGGCACACCGGCGTGATCAAAGGGGGTGCCCCCATGTCTTTCGTCAAGCCTGAGCTGGTCATGTAGCCGATGCGACCGGACCCCAACGGGCCCGGGACGTCTGCGAAGCCCTCGATCACGAACTGCTGCCGAAGAACATCGAGGGCACCCGCCAAGCTGAAACGCCTGGTCAAGCTCGGCATCCTCACCGAGATCGACACGGGCAGCTTCGCCAGGAAGCAATAGCCGACCGAGCCCCGCGACCAGCGGTCCTGCCCCAACCTCACCGGGAAACGGACATCAGATCACGAACCGCCCTCTGAGAGGGAGCGACTTCCGTAGGGGACGAGGGCGCGGGCGCGTGCCTCGCGCGGGCGCCGGCGCGCGTCTCACGAGGACGCGGGCGCGTGCCTCGCGCGGGCGCCCGCGCCGGGCTTCGCGCGCTCCCTCTGCCGGGTGGATCCGGCGCGGCCAGTGGGACGCAGGGCGGCACGGCCCGAGGGGCGGAGTCGGAGGGGGACCGGAAGGTGTGGGTGCTGTGCCCCTTCCCGTACGCCGTGGACACGGAGGTTCCTCCTCGCATGACCGCTCACGCACACCTCAGACCGGCGTGGCGGCGCCGCGGACCGGGCGGCAGGGCCACGGCCCTGGTCGCGCTCGGGCTGGCGGCCGCCCTCGCCCTGCCCGGCACCGCGTTGGCCGCGCCCGGGGACCTGGACCCGGAGTTCGGGACCGACGGACGGGTCACGACGCCCGTGACCGGATTCGCGGAAGGCCGCGACATCGCCCGGCAGTCCGACGGCAGACTGGTCGTGGCCGGCACCAGCGAGGCCGGCTTCACCCTCGCCCGCTACGACGCGGACGGCGGCCTCGACGGCGGTTTCGGCGGCGGGGACGGCATCGCGACCAGCGACTTCGGCGGCGGCAGCCACTCGGCGAACGGGGTCGCCGTCCAGCCCGACGGCAAGATCGTCGTCGTCGGCACCACCGAGGTCGTCGACGAGGGCGGCGGCTGCTGCTTCTTCTCCGTGGCGCGGTATCACGCCGACGGCAGCCCCGACACCGGCTTCGGCGACGGAGGACTCGTCCGGATCGAGGAGTTCGGCGGCTCCGCCGACGGCGCCGACGTGGCGCTGCTGCCCGACGGCCGGATCGTCGCCGCCGGCAAGGGCGGTGGCGGCGGTTTCGCCCTGGTCCGGCTGAACGGCGCCGACGGCAGCCTCGACACCACCCTCGGCGGCGACGGCGCCGTGGTCGCCGGCTTCACGCCCGCCTCTCCGCAGGACGCGGGCGGCATCGCCCGCGGCCTCGCCGTCCAGCCCGACGGCAAGGTCGTCTCCGTCGGCTACGTCGGCAACACCGCCTTCGACATCGGTCTGGCCCGCTACACCACCGACGGCACCCTCGACACCACCTTCAGCGGGGACGGCACGGTCACCGCCGACTTCGGCGGCACCGAGTTCGGCAACGCCGTGGCCGTCCAGCCGGACGGCCGGATCGTGGCCGCCGGCGCCGGCGGCTCCGGCGTCGCCCTGCTCCGCTACCTCGCCGACGGCAGCCCGGACACGGGCTTCGGCACCGGCGGCCGTACCTCCGTCGCGTTCCCCGGCGACCGCGGATCGGCCAACGCCCTGGCGCTCCAGACCGACGGCAAGATCGTCGTCGCCGGACTCGCCGACGACCCGAACAGCACCGAGTCCAACGACTTCGGCGTCGCCCGCTTCACCCCGAACGGCACCCCGGACACCGGATTCGCCGGCGACGGCTTCGCCGTGACCGGCTTCGGCGACTTCGACGAGGCGCGCGCCGTCCTCGTACAGCCGGACGGCAGGATCGTCGCCGCCGGATACGGCGCCGGCTTCGCCTTCGCCCTCGCCCGCTACGAAGGCGGCGGCAGCACCCCGCCGCCCACGCCCCAGGCCGATCTGACGGTGCGCAAGACCGGCAGCGCCACCGTGAGCATCGGCGACCGCGCCACGTACACGGTGACCGTCACCAACTCCGCGAGCTCCACCGCCACCGCCACCGGCGTCACCCTGACCGACACCCTCTCCGGCGCCGGCGTCACCCTGGTGTCCGCCACCCCGAGCCAGGGCAGCTGCACCACCACCGGCACCAGCGCCACCTGCGCCCTCGGCTCGCTCGCCGCCGGCGCGAGCGCCACGGTCACGGTGACCGCCGAACCCCGCGCCACCGGCACCCTCACCGACAGGGCCACCGCGAGCGGCAGCCCGCAGGACCCGAACGCCTCCGACAACACCGCCACCGCGACCACCTCCGTGAACAACGCGCGCGGCTGCACCGTCATCGGCACGAGCGGCGCCGACACCCTGAACGGAGGCTTCGGCAACGACGTCATCTGCGGCCTCGGCGGCAACGACACCATCCGCGCCAACTACGGCAACGACACGGTCCACGGAGGCTTCGGCAACGACAACGTCGACGGAGGCTTCGGCGACGACACCCTCCACGGAGACCAGGGCAACGACACCCTGAACGGCTCCTACGGCAACGACCGCCTCACCACGACCGACGGGGTCACCGGCAACGACTCCGCCAACGGCGGCTACGGCTCCGACACCTGCACGACCGACCCGGGCGACACCCGCCTCAGCTGCCCCTGACCTCGGCGAACCGGCCCGGACGCGCGAGAATCGCCGTCCGGGCCGGAGACGGTTCGTGTCGGTGTTGGGCCGAACGGGTGAGGGGCGGGAGGATGGGGCGCATGAGTAGGTACGAGAGGTACGACGTCACCGACGAGCAGTGGGAGGGCCTGGCACAGGTCGTGCCCCTGCGCGGCCGGGACGAATGGCCGTCCAGGGTGGACCATCCCACCATCCCCGACCGGTACGAGGCCGCCGCGCAGCGCCGCATGGTCGTGCTGCGGGTCCAGGTCTTCGCCGACGCCCGCGAGGTCGCCGAGTACCTCATCGCCCAGATCCCCGTGCTCCTCGACCTCACGAGCGCGGACGCCGACGTCGCCAAGCGCATCCTCGACTTCAGCAGCGGCGTCGTCTTCGGACTCGGCAGCGGCATGCACCGCGTCGACCGCAACGTCTTCCTCCTCGCACCGGCCGGCACCGAGGTCGAAGGCTCCGCTGACGAGAACGCCGAGGACGGCGAGCATGCCGACGAGGGTGCGATCCCTCGTTCGTAGGAAGGTCGTTCAGCCGTAACGGTTCGTCGTCCGGACGGCTGCGTACCGTCCGGACATGACCACCACCGGCGGCACCGCATCCGACCGCACGCACGACCCCGACACCGCGTACGGTCCCGGGCGTACCCGTACTTCCGACGGCCCGTACGGCCCTGACGCCGCGTACGGTCCCGGGCGTACTCGTACTTCCGACGGCCCGTACGGCCCTGACGCCGCGTGCGAAGGCGCTGACGACGCGTATGGCTCCGACGGCCCCTACCGCCCCGGCCGAAGGGCCGGCGGCGCGGCCGGCGGCGTGACCGGCACCGCGGCCGACCCGGCGGCGCCCGGGACCGTCCCGTCCCAGGGACGGGCACGGGTCCCCGCGCCCGTCCACGGACGACCCCTGAGCCGCGACGGCGCGCAGGGCCGGCCCGTGGGTCCGGATGCCGCGCAGGGCCGGCCCCCGGGCCCCGATGCCACGCAGGGGCGGACGCTGGGCCCCTCGCCCGCGTCCACCACCGGTCCGCTGCCCGCAGCGACCCGCACACCCGGCCCGCGTCCCGTCCCCGCCGTCGAGTCACCGTCCCGGCGCGGGCCGCTGCCCGTGACCGGGGCGCCGACGGCCGCCGCGCGGGCCTCCGGCGCGCGGGGCTCCGACACGTCGGCCTCCGGCGCGCGGGCCTCCGGCGCGCGCGGCTCCGACACGTCGGCCTTCGCCGCGTCGGCACCAGCCGCGCGCGGCGGGGGCGGTCGTGTGCCGGTGACGGCGGCCCGGCCCGCCGTCACCGAACTGCGCCTCTCCGCCTTCGGCCCGCACCGCGGAACCGTGGTCCCGCTCGGGCCCGTGACCCTGCTCCGGGGACCGAGCGGCAGCGGCAAGTCCACCGCCCTGCGCGCGTACGAGCTCCTGGCCACGCTCGGCGCGGGCGCGGGCCTCGCCGAAGCGCTGCCCGACGCGGCCGACCTGGTGCCGGAACGCGCCCGGCCCGACGCGCAGGGCAGGCGCGGCTTCCGGATCGGCTGCACCGTCGACGGCCCCGCGGGCCCGGTCCACCTCGACCTCGCCGTCCAGGTCGAACCCGCCCTGCGGATCGTCGGCGAACGTCTCACCGGCCAGGGCCGCACCCTCCTCACCACGGCCCTGCGCGACCCCGGCCGGGGCACCGTCCACGCCGAATGGCACACCGCGGGCAGCACGCCCGTCACCCGGGCCCCGTTCCCCGACGACCTGCTCGGCACCGCCCTGCTCCCGTTGCGCGTCGCCGGCAAGACGCAGGGACAACGGGACGTCCTCGCCGCCGCCGAACAGGTCGTCGTCGGGCTGCGCTCGGTCTTCCCCTGCGACCCGCGGCCGCGCCGCATGCGCGCGCCCGTGCCGGTGGGCGCGGGCCGGCTGCGGCGCGACTGCCGCAACCTCGCCGAGGTGCTGCACCGCACGGCCCACGAATGCACCCGCCGGCACGCCCGCCTCACGGCACTCGCGGCCGCCGCCTGCGCGGGACCGGTGACGGCCGTCGGCTTACGGGAGATGGCCGACGGCTCGCTCGTCCAGGCCGTCCTCGAGCGCGCCCAGCGCGGCGCGGCCCCGGCCACGCCGCTGAGCCGCCTCGGCGACGGCGAACTGCGCTCCCTCGCCTTCGGACTCGTCCTGCTCACCGGGCCGGGGGTGCTCGCGATGGACCCGGTCGCCGAGGTGCCGCAGGCCATGCAGACCCTCACCGTCCTCGCCGACGGCCTGGACCGCGACCTGGACGGCGGGCAGACGCGAGCGCTGCTGACCCTGGCGACGGAGATCTGCGCCGGCGGCCACCTGCGCCTCGTGGGCACGGTGGGGGAGGGCACCGCACTCCCGGCGGACGCGACGGTGGCAGGGGTGGGGGAGGCGGAGGCCGCGTCGCGGGCGGAGCCCGCTCCGGGGGCGGGGGAAGCGGCCGGCCCGCCGGGGCCGACGACGTCACCGGCAGGTGCGGGGGACCCGGCGGTGATCTCGGTGGTAGACCTGGTGCGTGACCGAACATGACGTACCCGGCCTGCAGCGCCGCCTCGCGGCCTTCGCCGCCGCCCGCGACTGGCAGCCCTATCACACGCCGAAGAACCTGGCCGCGGCGCTGAGCGTCGAGGCCGCCGAACTCCTGGAGATCTTCCAGTGGTTGACGCCGGAGGAAGCGGCCGCGGTGATGGCGGACCCGGACCGGGCGCACCGGGTCACCGACGAGGTGGCCGACGTCCTGGCCTATCTGCTGCAGTTCTGCGAGGTGTTGGGGATCGACCCGCTGGCGGCGCTCTCGGCCAAGATCGACCGCAACGAACTCCGTTTCCCGGTGCGCGGAGACCGCGCAGAGGACGCCGGCGACCATGATCGTCACTCTTCGGAGTGATCGAGTTTTCCCCATCGGGCTTCCTGTCCACAGATTTCCGAATTCCTCTGGTGTTTGGGCTCAGTCGGCCTCACGCTGGGTAATGGAATGAGTGAGCGGGAAGCACGGTAAGTCCGGGGAACGGGGGCGGCGTTGATGGAAGCGGAGCGATTGATCGCGACAGGTCGGCATGCGCTGGCCGAGAGTCGTGTGGCGTGGGACATCGTGGCGGAGGCCTGGCAGGCCCAGGCCCTCGCCCAGGCGATAGGCAGTCATCTCGCGCTGTGCGGCCCGCTGGAGCTGCGGAGCGAGGCACGAGGACTGAGCGAGACGGTCGGCGGACGGGGCGCGGTCGACCACCCGGCACTGCGTGCGGGCGGTCCACGCGCCGCGCAGCTGACCGGCGTCGGGGACGCGCGAGTGGCACTGACCGCTCTGGGCGCGCTCCTCGGGGAGGTGGGCATCGCCCTGGTGGGCGTGGCCTGTGCCACCGACGACGAGGGGCTCTACTGGCAGTGCATCGAGGCCATCGACGCCGCTGACGAGGCCGGTGACCGGGTCCGCGCGATGCTCCGCCGTCTCGCCGTCCGCGACCGCGACCGCCCTCCCGACCGGACCCGCGGCCGAGCGGGCCCGACCGCGGGCCGTTAGGAGGTGCCGGCCACCCATGCCCCGTCGCGCATGACGACCCGGCCGCGCAGTTCGGGCGTCCCGCGCCAGGCGCGCACCGTCTGCGGCGCCGCGCGCAGATACAGATAGGGGGACTTCTCCTGGCGCGGATCCCAGCCGGGGCGCCGGCCGGCAGCTCCGGGTGCAACCGGCGCCCCGGCGCTGAAGAGCTCGATGCCCAGAAGCCGTCCGTGTGCGTCGCAGCCGAGTACCGCCGCGCCGTCCTCGGCGGACACCTGCCGGACGGCCTCGCCTGGGGCGATGCCGTCGACGAGGGAGATGTACGCCATGTTCGCTGAGGCGTCGTACTCGACCCGCGAAGCGGCCCTGCCCGTTGCTCGCCGACCTGCGGACTCAGGTCCCGGCTCTCCAGGGAGCGTACTGACGTCGCGGGATCGCCAGGGCGGAGCCTAGGCGGGGGTGTCGTCGTGGTGGGACGCCGGGCGGGAGGGGGTGGAGGACTGGAGTTCGGCGTCGAGCTGGGACAGGTCGGCGGTCAGGGCTGCCATGAGTTCCTCCATCTGCTGCAGCAGCCCCTTCGGGGCGCCGCCCGACGGCTGTACGGGCTGTTCCTGCGCGGCTTCCTGGGACATGGCGGCCTCCTCGGCCCGGGCCCTTCGGTGCGGGAAGGGCCGTCAGAGAGAACGACGCACCGGCAACGGCCGCCGGCGCGCGGGCCGGGCGGTCCGGCTCCGCCCCAGCCAACGACCCCCGCCCGCCCCTGGTCACTGGCCCACGGGGCCGCGGCCCGCCACAGGGTCGGATATTCACCCGACCGAGCCGGTGGAGATCGTCCGCTGACGAAACGGTTGACGCGGGGGGCGAGGAAGGGCGGGATCACCGGTCGCACGGTTGCCGGGAGTCCTCGGTCGCCGGGAGTCCTCGGTCCGTTCGGGCGCTGAGCGGCCACGCCTTGCCGCAGGATGACCGGCGGCTTCCTTCTCGACGGCATGGGCCGGAACGGATCCGGGATGATGTGCGACATGTACACGGAAACCTGTGACCCGGCGGAGCTCGCCGTCCTCCGCGAGGTCTTCGCCTCCCGTCCCGAGGCGCTGCCGCCGGCCGGCTGGGAGACGGTGCGGGCCTTCGAGGCGGAGCACGGCGTCGTGCTTCCCGAGCCGTACCGCACGTTCGTCGCGGAGGTCTGCGACGGGCTGCGCGCGGGTCCGCCCTTCTGCGGTCTGCTGCCCCACGGGGACATACCCGACGACTGGGGTGCGGGCCGCCCCGAGCGGCCGCTCGCCGAGCCGTTCCCGCTCACGGAGGCGTGGCTTTGGGAGGAGGACGAGGGGGAGACCGAGGGCGAGGCGGAGCTGGAAGCACGGATGGACGCCGTGTACGACCGTGGCTCGCTGCTGCTGGGCACCGACGGGTGCGGCATGTACTGGCACCTCGTCGTCACCGGGCCGCAGCGCGGGCACGTCTGGCTGATCGACGACTGCGCCGCGATCCCCTTCGGCACCCGGCCGGGCACCTGCCTGATGCCGGGCACGCCCGGGTTCGCGGGGTGGGCGGCCCACTGGGCCGAGGGGCGGCCCTGGTTCGCGGAGGACTGAGACGCGGGCTGCGCCGACGGGCGCCCGGTCAGGCTCGCGGCGGCCGTCGATCACCCGGCGGCGGCAACGGCACCATGGGCGGGGTACGGACCCGGCCTCCAGCCCGCCTCTCCGCCGGTCTCGCTGCCCGACCGGGTGGCCGGCGCGCGGGTGGGCCGATGGTTCCGAGGAGCTGTCCGAGGCGATCATGGTTAGTGCTCCGGTCGGCCGGGCATGACCCGGCCAGGACCCATGGGGTCGCACATCTGTGCGTCATAGTGATACGGGGGAGGACGTCATGGCTTTCGTCTGGTTTTTCGGGGTTCTGGGTGGCGCGTGCCTGCTGCTCATCGTCACGCTCATGCGCCGCAACGGGCGGCGGACGGAGACGGCGGAGGGGCTGCGCATCGAGGAGCAGGCTCGTATTCAGGCACATGAGGACCGTGTGTCCTACAACTCCCTGTCCGTGCACTCCTCGATGCCCACGGCAGGCGACGCCTACCAGCGGCGTCGCTGAGACCCGCCGACCAGCCCGACGCCCCGGTCACGTCGTGACCGGGGCGTCCGTGTCACCGGCGGACGTCCGTGCCGGCGCCCTGCGCCGCGCCGCCGCCCGCCGGGGCGAACCCGCTTCCGGGCACCGCCAGTTGGGGCGGGCTCCGGGAAGGTACGGTCGACCTGAAGGGACCGTCCCTCATCGACGGCACCGCCGGTGGCGGGCTTCCGGTGGGACGGGCGCGCACCCGTGGCCACGCGCCCGTGGCCACGTCCGTCCGGCGCGCCCTCCCGCCGCGCCGGGACCGACCGACCCGAAGACAGGAAACGCGGCATGACCGACGGCACGACCGAGAGCAAGGGCCGCCTGCTGGCCATCAGCGACCTGCACGTCGCCTACCGGCAGAACCGGGCGATCGTGGAGTCGCTGCGACCCACGACCGACGACGACTGGCTGCTCGTCGCCGGCGACGTCGGCGAGATGTCCGAGGACATCGAGTGGGCCCTGTCGCTGCTGAGCGAGCGCTTCGCGCGGGTGGTGTGGACACCCGGCAACCACGAGCTGTGGACGCCGAAGGAGGACCCGGTCCAGCTGCGCGGCCAGGCGCGGTACGAGCACCTGGTCGCCCTGTGCCGCCGCCTCGGCGTCCTGACGCCGGAGGACCCGTACCCCGTGTGGCACGGCGCGGGCGGTCCGGTCACGGTGGCGCCGCTCTTCGTGCTGTACGACTACTCGTTCCGCGTGCCCGGCGTCACCACCAAGGAGGAGTCCCTCGCCCGCGCCGAGGAGAACGGCATCGTCTGCACCGACGAGTTCTTCCTCCACCCCGACCCGTACCCCAGCCGCGAGGCCTGGTGCGAGGCCCGCGTCGCGCTCACCGAGAAGCGCCTCGAAGAATGCGACCCGGAGCTGCCGACGGTGCTCGTCAACCACTACCCGCTCGTCCGCGAGCCCACCCGGATCCTGCGCTACCCGGACTTCGCGCAGTGGTGCGGCACGGAGCGGACCGCGGACTGGCACCTGCGCTTCCGCGCCCGCACGGTCGTCTACGGCCACCTGCACATTCCCCGGACGACCTGGCACGACGGGGTGCGCTTCGAGGAGGTGTCGGTCGGCTACCCGCGCGAGTGGAGCCGGCCCCGCCACCCGGCGGTCGGCCTCCGCCGCATCCTGCCCGAGGAGGCCGGGACCGACGAGCCGAAGCCCGACGAGCGCCTCGAGCCCGAGGAGCGGGGCGCGCCGGGGGAGCGGGGCGCGCCGGGGGAGGGCGCGTGATCGGACGCCTGGTGCCGGACGGCGTCGTCGCCGTGCACGCCTTCGAGGACGTCGCCGAGCCGGGCGACCTCCACCCCGAGGAGGCCGCGCTGATCGCGAGGGCCGTGGACGCCCGGCGCCGCGAGTTCACCACCGCCCGATGGTGCGCCCGGCAGGCCCTGGCGGGCCTGGGCGCGCCCGCCGCCGCGCTGCTGCCCGGCCCGCACGGCGCGCCGATCTGGCCCGAGGGCACCCTCGGCAGCATCACCCATTGCGCGGGCTTCCGCGCGGCCGTCGCCGCCCGCTCGGCCGCCGTCACCGCCCTGGGCATCGACGCCGAACCGAACGCGCCCGTGCCCGACGGCGTCCTCGAGGTCATCGCCCTGCCCGGCGAGCACCGCCACCTCCGCGAGCGGGCGCGGACGGAACCCGAAGTGCGCTGGGACCGGCTGCTGTTCAGCGCGAAGGAGTCCGTGTACAAGTCCTGGTACCCCTGGACCGGTCAGCGCCTCGCCTTCGAGGACGCGGCCCTCACCTTCACCCTGGACCGCCGTGGGGACGGCGGCGGCGGCCGCCGCGGCCTCGGGGGCGGCTTCACCGCCCGCATCCTGCGCCCCGCCCCGTCGCCGTCCGCCGCCCTGCCCGACCGGCTCGAAGGACGCTGGCTCGCCCAGGAAGGACTCCTGCTCACCGCGATCACGGTGGTCTGAGCCGTCGCCCGGGGTAGGGACAAGGCGGGGAGGTACCGTGCAGAGAGGAGAGACGATCTCCGCGCGGACCCGAAAGACCGCAGGCCGAGGGACCGAGGGGCCGCGGACCGCAGGACCGCAGGACCGCAGGAACGAGAGACCGAGGACTGTAGGACCGAAGGACTGGGGGACCGCGGGCCCGCAGCCGCCGGGATCGCGCAGCGCAGGACCGTTCGACCGTTCGACCGTTCGCAGCAGGGGTGACCGATGAAACCGGACCGTTCGCTCGCCGCCGCCCTCCGCGAAGGGGCGCTCGTCCTCGACGGAGGCCTCTCCAACCAGCTGGAGGCCCAGGGCTGCGACCTGTCCGACGCGCTGTGGTCCGCGCGGCTGCTCGCCGACGCGCCCGAGCAGATCGAGGCGGCGCACGCCGCTTACGTACGCGCCGGGGCCCAGGTCCTCATCACGTCCAGCTACCAGGCCACCTTCGAAGGCTTCGCCCGGCGCGGCGTCGCGCGCGCGGAGACGGCACGGCTCCTGCTCCGCAGCGTGGAGCTCGCGCGGGCGGCGGGGGAGCGGACGGAGCGGGAGATCTGGGTCGCTGCCTCCGTCGGGCCGTACGGGGCGATGCTCGCCGACGGCAGCGAGTACCGCGGTCGCTACGGGATGTCGGTCGCCGAGCTCGAACGCTTCCACCGGCCCCGCATCGAGGTCCTGGCCGAGTCCGGGGCCGACGTCCTCGCCCTGGAGACGGTTCCGGACGCCTACGAGGCCGAGGCGCTGCTGCGGGCCGCCGGCCGGTCCGGGGCGGTGCCGGTCTGGCTCTCGTACACCGTGGACGGCGCGCACACCCGGGCCGGCCAGCGGCTCGAGGACGCCTTCGGGCTCGTCGCGGGGCTCGACCAGGTGGTCGCGGTGGGCGTCAACTGCTGCGACCCGGCCGACGCCGGGCACGCCGCGGAGGTCGCGGCCGCGGTGTCCGGCAAGCCGGTCGTCGTCTACCCCAACAGCGGGGAGCGCTGGGACGCGGGCACCCGGCGCTGGCACGGCGGCACGACCTTCGCGCCCGCCACCACCGCCGGGTGGCGCGCCTCCGGGGCCCGCCTGATCGGCGGCTGCTGCCGCGTGGGCCCGGACACCGTGGCCGCCCTGGCCGCGAGCGTGTCCGGCCACCCGTAAGCCGAGGACGGCGCCCGTCCCCCTGGCCCGGGGGAAGCAGGCTCCCGACCCCGTCCCCTCGTGAAATGCGTTGTGGCCGACGCGCGCCAAAGGTCATGCTGGAACGCATGCTCCTGACGATCAGCACCACCGGCACCCCCGAGAAACCTGCCACTGACCTGGGCTTTCTCCTGCACAAGCATCCCGGGAAGGCGCAGTCCTTCTCGACCTCGCACGGCACGGCGCACGTCCTCTACCCCGACGCCGGCCCCGAGCGGTGCACCGCCGCCCTGCTGCTCGAAGTGGACCCCGTGGCGCTCGTGCGCCGCAGCAGGGGCAAGGGCCGGGGCGGCGCCCCGGACGCGGCGCTCGCCCAGTACGTGAACGACCGCCCGTACGCCGCCTCCTCGCTGCTCGCCGTCGCCCTCGCGAAGGTGTTCAAGAGCGCCCTGCACGGCAGTTGTGCCGCGCTGCCGGAGCGGGCCGCCGCCCCGCTGCCGCTGCGGATCGAGGTCCCCGCGCTGCCCGCGCGCGGCGGCGCGGAGCTGGTCACGCGGCTGTTCGGCCCGCTCGGGTGGGAGACGGTGACCGCCGAACCGGTGCCGCTCGACCCGGAGTTCCCCGAGTGGGGCGACTCCCGCTACGTACGGCTCGTCCTCGAGGGCGAGTTGCGGCTCGCCGACGCGCTCAACCAGCTCTACGTGCTGCTGCCCGTGCTCGACGACGCCAAGCACTACTGGGTCGCGCCGGACGAGGTGGACAAGCTGCTGCGCGCCGGTGACGGCTGGCTCGCGGACCACCCGGAGCAGAGGCTGATCACCAGCCGCTATCTGTCCCGCCGTTGGGGCCTGACCCGCGAGGCGACCGAGCGGCTGGAGCTCGTACGGCTCGCCGAGGCGGACGGCCTCGCCGTCGAGGACGTCGACAACGCGGTCGACGAGACCAGGGACACCGAGGAGCGGCCGGTGCCGCTCGCCGAGCAGCGCCGCGAGGCGATCCTCGCCGCCCTGCGCGCCGCCGACGCCACCCGCGTCCTCGATCTCGGCTGCGGACAGGGCCAGTTGGTGCAGGCGCTGCTCAAGGACGTGCGGTTCACCGAGGTCGTCGGCGTCGACGTGTCGGCGCGCGCCCTGGCGATCGCCGCGCGCAGGCTGCGCCTGGAGCGGATGGGCGAGCGGCAGGCCGCCCGCGTCAAGCTGCTCCAGGGCTCGCTCGCGTACACCGACAAGCGGCTGACCGGCTACGACGCGGCCGTGCTCAGCGAGGTCGTCGAGCACCTCGACCTGCCGCGACTGCCCGCGCTCGAGTACGCGGTGTTCGGCTCGGCCCGGCCGCGGACGGTGCTCGTGACGACGCCGAACGTCGAGTACAACGTGCGCTGGGAGTCGCTGCCGGCCGGACACGTCCGGCACCACGACCACCGCTTCGAGTGGACCCGGGAGGAGTTCCGGGCCTGGGCGGCCCGCGTCGCGGAGACGTACGGGTACGAGGTCGGGTTCACGCCCGTCGGACCCGACGACCCGGAGGTCGGCCCGCCGACGCAGATGGCGACCTTCACCCGCGCCGAGGAGAACAGCGGCGAGGCCAACAGCCAGGGCGGCGGCCGGGTCAACGGCGAGGCCGACGGCCAGGGCAGCGGACAGGGCAACGACCAGGCCAACGGCCGGAGACCCGCCCGCGACACCGCCACCGCCACCCACACCGACACAGCCGCAGAAACCGGCAACGCCGCCGGAACCGCCACCGACACCGCCACCGAAACCGACACCGAACCGAGCGAGAAGCAGGACGCGGCATGACCGACACCATCGAGACCCCGAGCCGTAGGCTGCCCGTCACCGATCTCTCCCTCGTGGTCCTGATCGGCGCGACCGGTTCCGGCAAGTCGTCCTTCGCCCGGCGCCACTTCAAGCCGACCGAGATCGTCTCCTCGGACTTCTGCCGAGGACTGGTCGCCGACGACGAGAACGACCAGAGCGCCAGCAAGGACGCCTTCGACGTCCTCCACTACATCGCCGGCAAGCGGCTCGCCGCCGGGCGGCTCACCGTCGTCGACGCCACCAACGTGCAGCGCGAGGCGCGCCGGCAGCTGGTGGGGCTCGCCCGCGAGCACGACGTGCTGCCGATCGCGATCGTCCTCGACCTGCCCGAGTCGGTGTGCGCCGAGCGCAACGCGGCCCGACCGGACCGCGCGCACCTGCCCCGGCACGTCATCCAGCGGCACCGCCGCGAACTGCGCCGCTCCCTGAAGGGCCTGGAACGCGAGGGCTTCCGCAAGGTGCACGTGCTGCGCGGCGTCGCCGAGGTGGAGGCGGCCGAGGTCGTCCTGGAGAAGCGGTTCAACGACCTGCGGCACCTCACCGGGCCGTTCGACATCATCGGCGACGTCCACGGGTGCCGCTCCGAACTGGAGACCCTGCTCGCGAAGCTGGGCTACGTCGACGGCCGCCACCCGGAGGGGCGGACCGCCGTCTTCGTCGGCGACCTGGTCGACCGCGGACCGGACAGCCCGGGCGTGCTGCGCCGCGTCATGGACATGGTGGCCGCCGGGGACGCGCTGTGCGTGCCCGGAAACCACGAGAACAAGCTGGGCCGCTGGCTGCGCGGTCGCAAGGTGCAGGAGACCCACGGCCTCGCCGAGACGATCGAGCAGCTGGGGCGCGAACCGGAGGCGTTCCGCGCCGAGGTCGCGGCCTTCGTCGACGGACTGGTCAGCCACTACGTCCTCGACGAGGGCAGGCTCGTGGTCTGCCACGCCGGTCTGCCGGAGAAGTACCACGGCCGCACCTCCGGCCGGGTGCGCTCGCACGCCCTCTACGGGGACACGACCGGCGAGACGGACGAGTTCGGGCTGCCGGTGCGCTACCCGTGGGCCGAGGACTACCGGGGACGGGCGACCGTCGTCTACGGGCACACGCCCGTCCCGAACACCTCGTGGATCAACAACACCATCTGTCTCGACACGGGTGCCGTGTTCGGCGGCAGGATGACCGCGCTGCGCTGGCCGGAGCGCGAGCTCGTCGACGTACCGGCGGAGAAGGTCTGGTACGAGCCGGCCAGGCCGCTCGCGACCGAGGCGCCAGGCGGTCACCAGGGCCGGCCGCTCGACCTGGCCGACGTGCACGGCCGGCGGATCGTGGAGACGCGGCTGATGGGCAACGTGGCGGTACGGGAGGAGAACGCGGCGGCCGCGCTGGAGGTCATGAGCCGGTTCGCCGTCGACCCGCGGCTGCTCGCCTACCTGCCGCCGACGATGGCGCCGACCGCCACGTCGAAGGCGGAGGGCTACCTGGAGCACCCGGCCGAGGCGTTCGCGCAGTACGCGGCCGACGGCGTCGGGCGGGTCGTGTGCGAGGAGAAGCACATGGGGTCGCGGGCGGTGGCGCTGGTGTGCAGGGACGCCGGGGCGGCGCGCGAGCGCTTCGGTGCAGACGGCCCGACCGGCGCGCTGCACACCCGTACCGGACGGCCGTTCTTCGACGACCCGGAGACCACCGAGCTGGTCCTCGGGCGGCTGCGGGCGGCGATCGGTGCCGCCGGGCTCTGGGACGAGCTGGACACCGACTGGCTGCTGCTCGACGGCGAGCTGATGCCGTGGTCGCTGAAGTCGGCCGGACTGCTGCGCTCGCAGTACGCGGCGGTCGGCGCGGCGTCGCGGGCCGTGTTCCCCGGCGCGCTGGGGGCGCTCGAACAGGCGGCCGCACGCGGCGTGCCCGGGCTCGACGGGCTGCTCGGCCGGCAGCGCGAACGGGCCGTGGACGCGGCGGCGTTCACGGAGGCGTACCGGCGCTACTGCTGGCCGACGGACGGTCTGGAAGGCGTGCGCTTCGCACCGTTCCAGGTGCTCGCCGTGCGCGGGCGTTCGCTGGCCGCCGTGCCGCACGACGAGCAGCTGGCCTGGCTCGACCGGCTCGTCGAGCACGACCCCACCGGACTGCTCCAGGTCACGCGGAGGCTCGTGGTCGACCCGGCCGACGAGACGTCCGTACGGGCCGGGACCGACTGGTGGCTCGAGCTGACCGCGGCCGGCGGCGAGGGCATGGTCGTCAAGCCGCTCGCGGCCGTGGTCACGGGTTCCGACGGACGCCCGGTGCAGCCGGGCGTGAAGGTCCGCGGCCGGGAGTACCTGCGGATCATCTACGGCCCGGAGTACACCCGTCCGGACAACCTGGCGCGGCTGCGCGAGCGGCACCTCGGCCACAAGCGCTCGCTGGCCCTGCGCGAGTACGCGCTCGGCCTGGAGGCGCTGGACCGGCTGGCGGCCGGCGAGCCGCTGTGGCGGGTCCACGAGGCGGTGTTCGCGGTCCTGGCCCTGGAATCGGAGCCGGTCGACCCGCGGCTGTGACGACGGGGTGACGCGGGCGCGGACGGGCTGCCCGGCGGTGGGGGCGGGGCTTGCGCGCGGGCGGGCGCCGTCCGGGCCCGTCCGTGGGCGCATGCGGTTGACCTTCGCACAGGGGGCGCAAGGGGGCTGAAAGCAGCGCTCCCTCGCGCCCCTCGTGCTCGCTCCCGGCCGCGTCGACGCGATTCTTCCGGTGCCTCTGGCGTTCTTCACCCTACGGAGCGACGGACCCCGGCCCGCGTCGTCCGGACCCCGGCCCGCCCGTCCGGACGACGGGCCGCCGACCCGGACGACCCTGCCCGCGTCACCCCCGGGTGCGCCGGGCTCGGGCCTGCCAAGGACGGGTGGCTGACCTTCGCCCTCCTCGGCAGCGTCCCGGTGCTGCCCGTGACCCTGGTCGTCGTCATCGTCGTCATCGTCGCGTCGGCCTGAGCCGCGTCGGCGAAGCGCGTCAGCGGGATCTGACACGCCGAGAACCACACGCGCGCCGCGCCGCTCCGTCAGGATGGGTGCATGGGATTCCATGTCGATTCCGAGACCGGGCGGCTGCGCCGCGTCATCCTGCACCGCCCCGATCTGGAGCTGAAGCGGCTCACCCCGAGCAACAAGGACGCCCTCCTCTTCGACGACGTGCTGTGGGTGCGCCGCGCGCGGCAGGAACACGACGGCTTCGCCGACGTGCTCCGGGACCGCGGGGTGGCGGTGCACCTCTTCGGCGACCTCCTGCGCGAGACGCTGGAACTGCCCGCGGCCCGCGAACTCGTGCTGGAACGGGTCTTCCACGAGAAGGAGTACGGCCCGCTCGCCGCCGACCACCTCCGCGCGGCCTTCGACTCGCTGGACGCCGGTGCCCTGGCCGAGGCGCTGGTCGGCGGAATGACGAAGCGGGAGTTCCTGGCGGCGCACCGCGAGCCGACCTCGGTGCGCTTCCACGCCCTCGACCTCGACGACTTCGTGCTCGGCCCGCTGCCGAACCACCTCTTCACCCGCGACACCTCCGCCTGGATCTACGACGGCGTGTCGATCAACGCGATGCGCTGGCCCGCCCGGCAGCGCGAGACCGTCCACTTCGAGGCGATCTACCGGCACCACCCGCTGTTCACCGGCCCGACGGCGGGCGACTTCCACCACTGGTCGGAGGGACAGTCCGACTACCCGTCGACGATCGAGGGCGGCGACGTCCTGGTGATCGGCAACGGTGCCGTCCTCATCGGCATGAGCGAACGCACCACCCCGCAGGCCGTGGAGATGCTGGCGCGCGGCCTGTTCGCGGCGGGCTCGGCGCGCACCATCATCGCCCTCGACATGCCGAAGCGCCGCGCCTTCATGCACCTGGACACGGTGATGACGATGGTGGACGTGGACACCTTCACCCAGTACGCCGGGCTCGGCATGCTCCGCTCGTACACCATCGAGCCGGGCGACGAGGGCCAGTCCCTGCGGGTCACCGACCATCCGCCGGAGCAGATGCACAGCGCCATCGCGGCGGCGCTCGGGCTCCAGGACATCCGGGTGCTCACCGCCACGCAGGACGTCCACGCGGCGGAGCGCGAGCAGTGGGACGACGGCTGCAACGTCCTGTCCGTGGAGCCGGGCGTCGTCGTGGCGTACGAGCGCAACGTCACCACGAACACGCATCTGCGCAAGCAGGGCATCGAGGTGATCGAGATCCCGGGGAGCGAGCTGGGCCGAGGGAGGGGCGGCCCACGCTGCATGAGCTGCCCGGTGGAGCGCGACGCGGCGTAGGAGCGGGCAGGAACGGGGCAGGAACGGGGCAGGAACGGCGTCCGGCCCGGCGGCGCGGGTCGGGCGCGTGCCGTGGGGAAGGGCGACGACCCGGGGGCTGTATAAGAATGCGAAAGTACGTATACTTCCTAGGGTCTCGTCCCCGGGGCGTCCCCGACCGTACCCACCCCCCTCAGGAGGGCCTCATGGCCACCGACCTCACCGGCCGCCACTTCCTCAAGGAGCTGGACTTCACCGCCGAGGAGTTCCGCGGCCTGCTGGACCTCGCCGCCGAGCTCAAGGCGGCCAAGAAGGCGGGCACGGAGGTGCAGCGGCTGCGCGGCCGGAACATCGCGCTGATCTTCGAGAAGACCTCGACCCGCACCCGCTGCGCCTTCGAGGTCGCCGCCGCCGACCAGGGCGCCTCGACGACCTACCTCGACCCGTCCGGCTCGCAGATGGGCCACAAGGAGTCGGTCAAGGACACCGCGCGGGTCCTCGGCCGGATGTTCGACGCCATCGAGTACCGGGGCGACAGCCAGGCCGCCGTGGAGGAGCTGGCCGAGTTCGCCGGCGTGCCGGTCTACAACGGGCTGACCGACGACTGGCACCCGACGCAGATGCTCGCCGACGTCCTCACCATGACCGAGCACAGCGACAAGCCGCTCGACGGCATCGCCTTCGCCTACCTCGGCGACGCCCGCTTCAACATGGGCAACTCCTACCTGATCACCGGCGCGCTGCTCGGCATGGACGTCCGGATCGTCGCCCCGAAGGCGTACTGGCCGGCCGAGGCCTTCGTCGCCGAGGCGCACCGCCTCGCCGAGACCAGCGGCGCCACGGTCACGCTCACCGAGGACATCGCCGAGGGCGTGCGCGGTGCCGACTTCGTCGCCACGGACGTGTGGGTCTCCATGGGCGAGCCCAAGGAGGTCTGGGACGAGCGGATCACCGCCCTCGCGCCGTACTCCGTGACCATGGACGTCCTGCGCGCCACCGGCAACCCGGACGTGAAGTTCCTACACTGCCTGCCGGCCTTCCACGACCTCGGCACCGCGGTCGGCCGCGACATCCACGAGCGGCACGGCCTCACCGAACTCGAGGTCACCGACGAGGTCTTCGAGTCCGCCCACTCGGTCGTCTTCGACGAGGCCGAGAACCGCATGCACACCATCAAGGCGGTCATGGTCGCCACCCTCGGCGCCCCGGCCGGCGCCTGACCGAAGCCGGGCGGTGCGCCGGCACCCGCGTGTCCGGGGCCGCGAGCCCGGAGTCACGTGTCCGGAGCCGCGTCTCCGGGGCCGCGTGTCCGGGGCCGCGCTCGAACCCGCGCGCCCGGGTCCGCGCGCCCGGGGTCGCGTCTCCGGGGCCGTGTGTCCGGGTCCGCGCGCTCAGACGGGCGGCGCGGGCGCGGGCGGTGTGTCCGCGTCCGCCGTCCCGTGCTCGCGGGGGACGTTGCCGACCGCGCGTCTGAAGTCCGGGCAGTCGACGATCGGTTCGTGCGCGCACACGGACGCGTGGCGCAGGCTGTCGCGCAGCCGGGTCAGGCGGCCGATCTGCTCGTCGAGGTCGTCCGCCCTCGCCGTCATCCGGGCCCGGAGGTCCGCGTCCGACGGGCGCGCCACGACGAAGCGGTGGATCTCGGCGATCGACAGTCCCGCGCTCCGCGCGCAGGTGATCATCGTCAGGCGCTCCAGGACCCCGGGGCGGTAGGTGCGCCGCAGGCCGTTGCGGCCGTCGGCGGTGATCAGTCCCCGCTTCTCGTAGTAGCGCAGCGCCGAGGGCGCGAGCCCGGAACGGCGGGCGACCTCGGCGATGTCCAGCAGGGGTGCGTCCATTCCGGTCTCCTTGACTTGAAGCGCGGTTGAAGTCGCAGCCTAGTCGCCATGAAGATCCTGAAGGTCCATCACCTCAACTGCGGATCGGTCCGCACCGTCGACCCCACCTACGAAGGCCCCGCGGCCGCGCCCGCCGTCAACCACTGTCTCCTCGTGGAGACCGAGGCCGACGGTCTGGTCCTGGTCGAGACCGGCCTCGGCCTCGGCGACGTCCGCGATCCCGGGGCGAGCCTCGGCGCCGACTGGATCGCCATGGCCGCGCCCGTGCTCGACGAGGAGGAGACGGCGGTCCGGCAGGTGGCCCGTCTCGGTCACGATCCCGCCGCCGTCCGCCACATCCTCCTCACCCACCTCGACGTGGACCACTGCGGCGGGCTGCCCGACTTCCCCGGCGCCCGCGTGCACCTGCTCGCCGGCGAACTGGCGGCCGCGCGCGCCGACGCCTCCGGGCACCGCTACCGATCGGCCCACTGGGCCCACGAACCCCGCTGGGTCACGTACGACCCCGAGGACGCCGCGGTCACCGAGGACTGGTTCGGCTTCGCCTCCGTACGGCTCGACGGCCTGCCGTCCGAGTTCCGGCTCGTCCCGCTCGGCGGCCACACCGCGGGCCACGCCGGCGTCGCCGTACGGGACGGCGACCGCTGGCTGCTGCACTGCGGCGACGCGTACTACTACCACCGCGAGATGACGGCGGCGAAGGAGCCGCACCCGGTGATGGACCTCGTCCAGACCGGCTCCGAGGTCCACCGCGAGCTGCGGCTCGGCACCCAGGCCCGGCTGCGCGAGCTGGTCCGCGACCACGGCGACGAGGTCGAGGTCTTCTCCGCCCACGATCCCTGGGAGTTCGCGCGCCTCCGCGCGGCCGCCGGGGCGTAGGCGCGGGGAGGAGCCGGCTGCGGTCCGGCGCGACGACGCGACCCCGATGACCTGCCTCAGCTGTCCCGGCCGGCACCGCGGCGGCGCTGCGTCGGGACCGCGGGCAGTGCCGGCAGCGTGAACCACACCGCCTTGCCGTGCGCGGTGGGGCGGTGGCCGCAGTCGCTGCTGAGCGCCCGGATCAGGAGCAGCCCCCGGCCGTGTTCCTGCCAGGGGTCGACCGGGGCGACGGGCCCGGGCCCGATCAGTTCGCCGGGGCCCGCGGGGCGGCGGTCGTGGACCTCTATCTGGCAGCCGCCGGTCGCCGGGAACAACTCGACGACCAGCTCGATCGGCCCGTCGCCCGGGGTGTGCTCCACGGCGTTGGCGACCAGTTCGGCGGTGAGCAGCTCGGCCGTGTCGCTGTCGGCGGCGGCCCGCTCGGCGCCCTCGATCTCGGTGAGGGCGGAGCGGACGAGGGCGCGGGCGATCGGCACGGCGGCCGTGGTGTGCGGCAGCTCGACGGGCCAGGCCGCGGGCCGGGGGACCGGGGGACCGGGGGCAGGGGACACGGCGGGGTTCCGTTCGTGCTCGGCGGGTGGGGGAGTAGGGGGGGCGGGAGAGCGGATGGAGCGGGCGGAGTGGGCGGAGTGGGGGAGCGGGTGGAGTGCATCGGGGGTGGGGGAGCGGGTGGAGTGCACCGGGAGCGGGGTGGGGCGGGGTGGGGCGGGGGGCGACACCGGAGGGGCGGGGTCGCTTTCCAGCCTACGGAGCCGGAAATCCGGACACAGAGGCGGTCGCCCGCAGGTGCGGGGACGTGCGTCCGGTCCCTGGCGGGACCTTCGTCGGCGCGTCCCGCCCCCTCGTCGTATTGCGTACTCGTGACGACAGTCACGTATGAGTGATACCCTCCAGGAGGTGCTGCCGTACCGGTACGTGCACACAACAGGGAGGTCCTCCCGAATGAGCCCCTTCACCGGCTCCGCGACCCGGACCGAACGCTGGCGCCATCTGCGCCTCACCATCGACGACGGCGTCGCGACGATCACGCTCGCCCGCCCCGAGAAGCTCAACGCCCTCACCTTCGGCGCCTACGCGGACCTGCGCGACCTGCTCGCCGAGCTGTCGCGCGAGCGGGCCGTCCGCGCCCTGGTGCTCGGCGGCGAAGGCCGCGGCTTCTGCTCCGGCGGGGACGTCGACGAGATCATCGGTGCCACCCTCTCCATGGACACCGCCCAGCTCCTCGACTTCAACCGGATGACCGGCCAGACCGTCCGGGCCCTGCGCGAGTGCCCCTTCCCGGTGATCGCCGCCGTCCACGGCGTCGCCGCGGGCGCCGGGGCCGTCCTCGCCCTCGCCGCCGACTTCCGCGTCGCCGACCCCACCGCCCGCTTCGCCTTCCTCTTCACCCGCGTCGGGCTCTCCGGCGGCGACATGGGCGCCGCCTACCTCCTGCCCCGCGTCGTCGGCCTCGGCCACGCCACCCGGCTGCTGATGCTCGGCGACCCCGTCGGCGCCGCCGAGGCCGAGCGGATCGGCCTGATCAGCGAGCTGACCGAGGAAGGAGCCGCCGGCGCCCGCGCCGCCGTCCTGGCCCGCCGCCTCGCCGAGGGCCCCGCCCTGGCCCACGCCCAGACCAAGGCCCTGCTCACCGCCGAGCTCGACATGCCGCTCGCCGCCTCCGTCGAGATGGACGCCGCCACCCAGGCCCTCCTGATGCACGGCGAGGACTACGCCGAGTTCCACGCCGCCTTCACCGAGAAGCGCCCGGCGAAGTGGCGGGGACGGTGACCGCCGTGCGGGACGGGCGGGAGGGGCGGAACGCGCCGGACGGGCGGGACGGGCGGGACGTGCGGGACGTGGGGGACGGGCGGATCAGGCCGGACGGGCGGGACGTGCCGGACGTGCCGAAGGACGCGCCGAACAGACGGAACGCGCCGGACGCGCCGGCCGGACGGCCGCTGCGCGTCGCCGTCATCGGCGGCGGACCCGGCGGCCTCTACGCCGCCGCGCTGCTCAAACGCGGCGACCCCGACCGCGAGATCACCGTCTGGGAGCGCAACGCGCCTGACGACACCTTCGGCTTCGGCGTCGTCCTCTCCGACGAGACCCTCGGCGGCATCGCCGACGCCGACCCCGACGTGTACGCGGCCCTGCGCCGCGAACTCGTGCGCTGGGACGACATCCACATCGCCCACCGCGGCCGGCTCCTCACCTCCACCGGCCACGGCTTCGCCGCCCTCGGCCGACGCCGGCTCCTGGAGCTCCTGCACGCCCGCTGCACCGCCCTCGGCGTACGACTCCGCTTCCGCACCGAAGCCCCGCCCGCCGCCGAACTCGCCGCCTCCCACGACCTCGTCGTCGCCGCCGACGGCGTCCACAGCCGCACCCGCGAGGCACACGCCGACACCTTCCGGCCCACCCTCACCACCCACCGCTGCCGCTACATCTGGCTCGCCGCCGACTTCGCCCTCGACGCCTTCCGCTTCGACATCGCCGAGACCGAACACGGCGTGATGCAGCTCCACGCCTACCCGTACTCCGCCGACTCCTCCACCGTCATCGTCGAGATGCGCGAAGAGGTCTGGCACGCCGCCGGCTTCGACGAACTCGACGAGAGCGAGTCCGCCGCCCGCTGCGCCAAGATCTTCGCCGACGCCCTGTACGGCCGCGCCCTGCGCTCCAACAAGTCCGCCTGGACCGCCTTCCGCACCGTCGTCAACGCCCGCTGGTCGCACGGCAACACGGTGCTCCTCGGCGACGCCGCCCACACCGCGCACTTCTCCATCGGCTCCGGCACCAAACTCGCCGTCGAGGACGCCGTCGCCCTCGCCGCCCACGTCGCCGCCCACCCCGGCAGCCTCCCCGACGCGCTCGCCGGCTACGAGGCCGAGCGCCGCCCGGTCGTCGAGTCCACCCAGCGCGCCGCCGCCGCGAGCCTCCGCTGGTTCGAGGAGCTTGGCGGTCAACTCGACCGACCGCCACGCCAGTTCGCGTTCAACCTGCTCACCCGCAGCCGTCGGGTCACCCACGACAACCTGCGCCTGCGCGATCCCGCCTTCACCTCCGCCGTCGAGACCGAGTTCGGCTGCCCGCCCGGCACGCCGCCCATGTTCACGCCCTTCCGGCTCGGCCCCCTGACCCTGCGCAACCGGGTCGTGGTCTCGCCCATGGACATGTACGTGGCGGAGGACGGCGTTCCCGGCGACTTCCACCTCGTCCACCTCGGCGCCCGCGCCCTCGGCGGCGCCGGGCTGGTCATGACCGAGATGGTCTGCGTCAGCGAACGCGGCCGGATCACGCCCGGCTGCGCCGGCCTGTGGACCGACGCGCAGGCCGAGGCCTGGTCCCGGATCACCGCCTTCGTCCACGCCCAGGCCCCCGGCACCGCGATCGGCGTCCAGCTCGGCCACTCCGGCCGCAAGGGTTCCACCCGGCGCATGTGGGAGGGCATCGACCAGCCGCTGCCCGACGGCAACTGGCCCCTCGTCGCCGCTTCCCCGCTCCCGTACCGGCCCGGCGTCAACCAGACCCCGCACGCCCTCGACCGGTCCGGACTCGCCGCCGTACGCGAGGAGTTCACCGCCGCCGCCCGCCGTGCCGCGCGGGCGGGCTTCGACCTGCTCGAACTCCACTGCGCCCACGGCTATCTGCTCTCCGGCTTCCTCTCGCCGCTCACCAACCACCGCACCGACGCCTACGGCGGCGACCTCGCCGGCCGGCTGCGCTTTCCGCTCGAAGTCTTCGACGCGGTACGGGAGGCGTGGCCGGCCGACCGGCCCATGACCGTCCGGATCTCCGCCACCGACTGGGCCGAGGGCGGCACCACCGCCGACGACGCCGTCGAGATCGCCCGCGCCTTCGCCGCCCACGGCGCCGACGCCCTCGACGTCTCCACCGGCCAGGTCGTGCCCGACGAGCGCCCCGAGTACGGCCGCTCCTACCAGACGCCGTACGCCGACCGGATCCGCTCCGAGCTCGGCGTCCCGGTCATCGCGGTGGGTGCCATCTCCTCCTGGGACGACGTGAACTCCCTGCTCCTCGCCGGCCGCGCCGACCTGTGCGCCCTCGCCCGCCCCCACCTCTACGACCCGCACTGGACCCTGCACGCCGCCGCCGAACAGGGCTACGAGGGCCCCGCGGCCCCCTGGCCGGCCCCGTACCGCGCGGGCAGCCGCCGCCCGCCGACGGGCCGCAAGGACCCCTGAGCGAGGGTCCCTGCGTGAGGGCGCGTGGGCGAGGACCCCTGAGCGAGGGTCCCCGAACCCAGGCCCTGAGCGGACCGGGGGCCCGTGACGGAAGCGGGCGGTGAGTGAGCTCGCGGCCTCGTCGATCCACTTGATAGGCAAGTCGGTGCTTGCCTATGGTGGCGCCATGGCGGACGATGTGTTCAAGGCCCTGGCCGATCCCACCCGCCGGCTCATCCTCGACGGGCTGGCGGAGCGGGACGGACAGTCCCTGTTCGAGATCTGCGCCCGCCTGGCGGCCCGGCACGGCGTGGCGATCTCCCGGCAGGGAGTGAGCCAGCACCTCGCGGTGCTCGAGGCCGCCGGCCTGGTCAGGACCCGGCGCGAGGGCCGCTACAAGTTCCACGACCTGAACACCGAGCCGCTCGAACGCGTCATGAGCCGGTGGCTCAGGACCGACACCCCGGAGAGCACCCCATGAGGATCAACCTGACCAGCGTCTTCGTCGACGAACAGGACAAGGCGCTGCGCTTCTACACCGATGTGCTCGGCTTCCAGAAGAAGACCGAGGTGCCCCTGGGAGGCCACAGCTGGCTGACCGTGGTGTCGCCGGACGAGCCCGACGGCGTCGAACTGGTCCTGGAGCCCAACCAGCACCCCGCCGCCAAGGCGTACCAGGACGCGCTGGCCGCCGACGGCATCCCGGTGAACTCCTTCGCCGTCGACGACGTCCACGCCGAGTTCGCCCGCCTGAGCGCCCTCGGCGTCCGCTTCACCCAGCCGCCGGCCGACATGGGCCCGGTGATCACCGCGATCCTCGACGACACCTGCGGCAACCTCATCCAGATCGCCGAGTACAAGGACTGACGGCCGGCGGTCACGCCCGCACGGGACGCCCTACGCCCGCACGAACTCCCCGCCCCGCGCGTGCAGGAGTTCGTGCAGGGCCAGGAAGACCTCCGCCGAGCGGGCGCCCGGCCAGTTCTCCGGCAGGAGTTCGAGCGGCAGCACCGGGTCCGCGTAGGGGAGGCGGCGCCACGAGTCCAGGGCGGGCAGATAGGCCCGGTAGGCCTCCTCGGGAGTCGGCCGCCGCCCCGCCGACCAGGCGCGCAGCACCGGCTCGTGGACGTCGAGGAACTCCTCGTGGAGCTTGGCGATGGACGGCAGGTCCCACCAGCGGGACACCGCCTCCGCCGTCGCCGCGAAACCGAGGTGCTCGCCGCGGAACAGGTCCACGTACGAGGAGAGCTCGAGCCGCTCCAGGGTGTGCCGGGTCTCCTCGAACAGCCGCGCCGGGGCGATCCAGACGCCCGGAGCCGCCGTGCCGAAACCGAGCCGGGCGAGCCGCGAGCGCAGCAGGTGCCGCTTGTGCCGCTCCGCCTCGGGGACGGAGAAGACGGCGAGCACCCAGCCGTCCGCCAGGGCGGGCTCGGTACGGGCGTAGATCCGCCGGTCGCCGTCGTCCAGGAGCATCCGCGCGTCCTCCGACAGCGCGTACCCGGCGGCGCCCTCCGCCGTCCGCCGGGGCAGCAGCAGCCCGCGCCGCTTCAGCCGCGACACCGAGGAGCGCACCGAGGGCGCGTCGACGCCGAGCACGGCGAGGAGCCGGATCAGCTCCGCCACCGGGAACGGCGCGCCGTCGGGCAACCGCCCGTAGGCGCCGTACAGGGAGACGATCAGGGATCGGGGAGTGTGCTGCTCGGCCACGGTGATCACTTTAGGACCACGGATCCCACCCCGTCGTCCCGCTCGTCCTTCCCGGTCCGCTCGTCCTTCCCGGTCCGCTCGGCCCGCCTGGCCGGCTCGGCCCGCCCGGCCGGCTTGTCCTTCCCGGTCCGCTCGTCCTTCTCGAACCGCTCGGCCCGCCCCGCGGGCTCGCCCTCCGCCGTCTGCGCGTCCGTCCCCGGCCGCCGGCCCGTTCCCCCGTCGTCCCGCAGCCGGTAGCGCTGGATCTTGCCGGTCGCCGTGCGCGGCAGCTCGTCCAGGAACACGATCTCGCGCGGCGCCTTGTACGGCGCGAGCCGGGCCCGTACGAAGGTCCGCAGCGCGGTCGCCGTGCTCCCGTCGCGCGGCACCCCGTCCCGTACCACCGTGTACGCCACCACCACCTGCCCGCGCAGCTCGTCGGGCCGGCCGATCACGGCCGTCTCGACGACGTCCGGGTGGGCGAGCAGCGCCTCCTCCACCTGGGGACCCGCGATGTTGTAGCCGGCCGAGATGATCATGTCGTCGGCGCGCGAGACGTAGCGGAAGTAGCCGTCGGGGTCGCGGACGTACGTGTCGCCCGTGACGTTCCAGCCGTCGTGCACGTAGTCCGCCTGGCGCGGGTCGGCGAGATAGCGGCAGCCGACCGGTCCGCGCACCGCGAGCAGGCCCTCCTCGCCGTCCGGCAGGTCCTTCAGGCCCGTCCCGTCGCGGCCGACCACCCGGGCCTGCCAGCCGGGCACGGGCCGGCCGGTGGTCCCGGGGCGGATCTCGCCGTCCGCGGCGGAGATGAAGATGTGCAGCAGCTCGGTCGCGCCGATGCCGTTGATCAGTTTCAGGCCGGTCCGCTCCCGCCAGGCCTCCCAGGTGGCCGCCGGCAGGTTCTCGCCGGCCGACACGCAGCGGCGCAGCGAGCCGAGGTCGTGGTCGTGGCCGGGCTTGTCGAGCTCGTCGAGCATCACCCGGTACGCGGTCGGCGCCGTGAACAGCACCGACACCCGGTGCCGGTCGATCGCGGCGAGCAGCTGCTGCGGCCCGGCCTGTTCGAGCAGCACCGCGCGGGCCCCGGCGCGCAGCGGGAAGACGACGAGCCCGCCGAGACCGAAGGTGAAGCCGAGCGGGGGCGAGCCGGCGAAGACGTCGTCCGGCCGCGGGCGCAGGACGTGCGCGGAGAAGGTGTCGGCGGCGGCCAGCACGTCGCGGTGGAAGTGCATGCAGCCCTTGGGCCGCCCGGTGGTGCCCGAGGTGAAGGCGATGAGCGCCACGTCGTCGGCGGCGGTCGGCACCGCCTCGAACCGGGTCGGCCTGCCCCTGGCCAGGCTGAGCAGGTCGTCGGCCCCGTCCCCGCCGAACGGCGTGACGCGCAGCCCGGGCACCTCGGCCTCGAGCAGCTCGTCGAGGGCGCGCACGTCGCACAGGGCGTGGCTGCAGCGCGCCATCTCGCACATCACGGCCAGCTCCCCGGCGCGCTGCTGGGCGAGGACGGTGACGGCGATCGCGCCCGCCTTCATCACGGCGAGCCAGCAGGCGGCGAGCCAGGGAGTGGTGGGGCCGCGCAGCAGCACCCGGTTGCCGGGGCGGACGCCGAGGTCGTCGACGAGCACGTGCGCGAGGCGGTCGACGCGCTCGCGCAGCTGCCCGTACGACCAGACGTGGCCCTCCCCGTCCCGGAACACCTCGCGGTCCGGGCCGAATCGTTCCACCGTACGGTCGAGCAGCTCGGTGCCGCAGTTGAGCCGTTCGGGATACGTGAGGGAGGGCAGCTCGAAGAGGAGGTGCGGCCATTGCTCCGCGGGTGGTAGATGGTCGCGGGCGAAGGTGTCCAGGTGCGCCGAGGGCGTCAGCTCCATGCGTCCGTCCCCCTGTCGGTGGGGTCGTCGTGGATCTTCGGATGTCCGTCGAAATCGTCGTGACGGGGTCGACCGTGGCTCCACGAGCGTATCGTGATGGTGACGACAGTCAACGGTTCGCGATACAGGTGCTCGTCCGCAGGCGTCCGCCCGGCGCCCGGCGGACGCGCCGGAGAGGGCCCCGATGGCCGCATTCTCGCTCGATCCGGAACAGACCGCCTGGTGTGCCGAGCTGCGCGCGCTCGCCGCCGAGCAGCTGCGGCCCCTCGCCGACAAGGGCGCACCGGGCCGCGTCAACCGTCCCCTGGTCGCCGCGCTCGGCGCCCACGGCCTGATCGGCCGCCTCTTCGACTCGGGCGCCCTCGACCTGTGCCTGATGCGCGAGTCCCTCGCCCACGCCTGCACGGAGGCCGAGACCGCCCTGGCCCTCCAGGGCCTCGGCGCCCACCCGGTCGCCGCCTTCGGCACCCCGGACCAGCGCGCCCGCTGGCTGCCCGAGGTCGTCGCGGGCCGCGCCGTCGCCGCCTTCGCCCTCTCCGAACCGGGCGCGGGCTCGGACGCGGCGGCGCTGGCCCTGGAGGCCGTACCGGACCCGGACACGGACCCCGGCGGCCCGCCGCGCTGGCGGCTGTACGGCGAGAAGCGCTGGATCTCGAACGCACCGGAGGCGGACCTGATCACGGTCTTCGCGCGCACGGGCGACGGGACGGGCGGGAGCGCGGGTGGAGGTACGGGCGGGAGCGGGGGGAGCCGTACGGGCGGGGGCGGGGGACGCCGTACGGGCGGGAGCGCGAACGGCTCCCCCCGCCCCGGAACGGGCTCCGGCCCCGACGGCTCGCGCCCCGGTTCCGGCTCCGGCCCTGACGGCTCGCGCCCCGGTTCCGGCTCCGGCCCTGACGGCTCGCGCCCCGGTTCCGGCTCCGGCCCTGACGGCTCGCGCCCCGGCTCCGCGGGCGTGACCGCCTTCCTCGTGCCCGCCGACCGTCCCGGCCTCTCCGGTGAGGCCCTCGACATGCTCGCCCCGCACGCGCTCGGCTCCCTCGTCTTCGACGGGGTGCCGGTCGGGCCCGAGGACGTGCTGGGGGAGCCCGGCCAGGGCTTCCGGGTCGCGATGCACACGCTCAACCTCTTCCGGCCCAGCGTCGGCGCCTTCGCCGTCGGGATGGCGCAGGCCGCGCTCGACGCCGCCCTCGCCCACACCGCCGCGCGCCCCGCCTTCGGCGGCGTCCTCGCGGACCTCCAGGCCGTCGCCCACCAGGTCGCCGAGATGGCCACCCGCACCGAGGCCGCGCGGCTCCTGGTGTACGCGGCGGCCGAGGCGTACGACCGGGGCGACCCGGACGTACCGCGCCGCGCGGCCATGGCGAAGCTGCTCGCCACCGAGACCGCGCAGTACGTCGTGGACGCGGCGGTGCAACTGCACGGCGCCCGCGCCCTGCAGCGCGGCCACCTCCTGGAACACCTCTACCGCGAGGTCCGGGCGCCGAGGATCTACGAGGGCGCCACGGAGGTGCAGCGCACCATCATCGCGAAGGAGCTCTACCAACGGCGTCGGCCCGCCACGCCCGCACCCACGCCGGAGCCGCCCTCCGCACCTTCCCAGCCCCCCGCGCCACCGCGGTACCCGGCACCTCCGCAGCCTCCGGAGACCCCAGCGCCGCCGCAGTCCGCCGCGCAGCCACAGCCCCCGGCATCTCCACAGTCCCCCGCCACTCCCTCCCTCGGAGCCGTGTCATGAGCCTGCACCGGCACAACCCGGCCGACCTGTCCCCGCCCACCGGGTTCTCCCACGCCGTCACCGCCACGGGCACCCGGCTGGTCTTCCTCGCCGGACAGACCAGCCTGGACCGCGACGGCAAGGTGACCGGCGAGACCCTGCCCGAGCAGTTCGAGACCGCGCTCGGCAACCTGATGGCCGCCCTCCGCCACGCCGGCGGCTCGCCCGCCGACCTCGCGCGGGTCACCGTCTACACCACGGACGTCGCCGCGTACCGCCGCCACGCGCACGAACTCGGCCGCATCTGGCACCGGTTGGCCGGCCGGGACTATCCGGCCATGGCCGTGATCGGGGTCGTACGCCTGTGGGACGAGCAGGCGCTGGTCGAAGTGGACGGCTTCGCGGTCGTCGACTGACGGCCCCGGACGGCCCGTAGGCCGCGCCGACGCGCCTCCGTACCGCCTCCGTACCGCCCCCGAGCCGCCTCCCTCCCGCCCCCGAGCCGCCTCCGTCCCGCCCCCGAAGAGATCAACTGGTCACCTCTGGGGGCGGGGCTTAGTGTCGAAAGGTGGACTGACCGGCCCACGGCTCCCCCAGGTGAGCGATGTGCCATGAGCAATCCCAAGCCGACCACCCCGCAGAAGACCGTCGCCCGCAAGGCGGATGGCGACGGCAAGGGCATCGCGCTCTTCGTGATCGCTTCCTGCCAGCTGATGGTCGTCCTCGACATCACCATCGTGAACATCGCGCTCCCGCACATCCAGAGCGCGCTCGACTTCTCGACGACCAGCCTGTCGTGGGTGGTCAACGCCTACACGCTGACCTTCGGCGGTCTGCTGCTCCTCGGCGGGCGCACCGGCGACATCCTGGGGCGGCGCCGGGTCTTCGTCTTCGGCGTCCTGCTCTTCGGACTCGCCTCGCTGTTCTGCGGACTGGCGCAGGAGGAGTGGCAACTCCTCGCCGCCCGCGCCCTCCAGGGCGTCGGCGGCGCCATCGCCTCGCCGACCGCGCTGTCCCTCATCACCACCACCTTCGAAGAGGGTCCCGAACGCAACCGTGCCTTCGGCGTGTTCGCCGGTGTGTCGGCGGGCGGCGGCGCGATCGGCCTGGTGGCCGGCGGCATGCTCGTCGAATGGCTCGACTGGCGCTGGATCTTCTTCGTCAACGTGCCGATCGCCCTGCTGATCGCCTTCCTCACTCCGCGCCACGTCAAGGAGTCGGAGCGGCACCCCGGCCACTTCGACCTCGCCGGCGCGCTCACCTCCACGCTCGGCATGGTGGCGCTGGTGTACGGCTTCATCCGGGCCGCCCAGGAGGGCTGGCGCGACCCGTACACGATCGGCTCGTTCGTCGCGGCGATCGTGCTCCTGACCGGGTTCATCCTGATCGAGCGGCGCTCCCAGCAGCCCATCACACCGCTGCACATGTTCGCCGACCGCAACCGCTCGGGCACGTACGCCATCATGCTGTGCCTGGCGGCGGCGATCTTCGGCATGTTCTTCTTCCTGACCCTCTTCGTCCAGCAGGTCCTCGGCTTCAGCCCGCTGGCCACGGGCTTCGCGTTCCTGCCGGTCAGCGCGATCATCGCGGTGGGCGCGGGTCTCACCTCCAACCTGCTGCCCCGATACGGGCCGAAACCCTTCATGGTGACGGGCTCCGTGTTCGCGGCGGTGGGCCTGTCGTGGCTGACCCTGACCGACGTGCACTCCACGTACGCGGGCAGCATCCTCGGGCCGATCCTCGTCTTCGGCTTCGGCATGGGCCTGATGTTCGTCTCGCTGACGATCATGGCGCTGTCGAACGTCGAGCAGCGCGAGTCCGGCGCCGCCTCCGGACTGCTCAACGCGACCCAGCAGGTGGGTGGTTCGCTCGGCCTGTCCATTCTGGTCACGGTCTTCGGCACGTACAGCCGTGACGAGGCGCAGACCCAGGTCCCCGCCTTCCTCTCCCAGGCGACCCCGCTGCAGAAGGCGGCGTTCGCCCGCACCGGCGAGCTTCCGCCGCCGTGGGGCAACGAGGTGCTGACCGCCGGCGTCTCGGCGGGCTTCGTCACGGCCGCGATCTTCGCCGTCGTCGGAGCGCTCATCGCCCTCTTCGTGATCAAGGTCCGCCCCTCGGACATCGAGCGCCTCAAGGGCGGCGCGGGCATGATGCCGGGCGGCTGAGCGGCCCCGGTCGCGACGACGGCGGCTCGGTCGACGTCACGGGGTGGCGTCGGGGGCACGGGGTGGCGTCGAGGGACCAGGTGGCGCCGGGGCGAGGGACCGGGTGGCGCCGAGGAGAGCGCCGGATGGCGCCGGCGTCGCCAGACATCGCGAGTCGACGCCGGACGTCGCCCGGTCGACAGGCGTCGCCAGGCGTCGACAGGCGTCGCCAGACGTCGTCAGACGTCGAGCGTCGACGGGCGGGCGATCGGGTGAGCGCGATCGGGTGAATTCGCCCGACTGCCGCGCCGCGCTGATCCGAAGGAGTGGCGGCCGGTGCCAGTCTGACCGCCATGATCAACCGTCGTACGTTCATCCATATCTCCGGCGCGACAGCGGCCGGAACGGCAGCCGCGACCAGCCTTCCCGGAGCCGCCCAGGCGGCACCGGCCCGCCCGGCCCCCGGGGCCGCACCCGGCCGCGCGCCGTCCGGCTCCGCCCGCGCCGAGGCCGCCCTCACGATGGCGCGCCGGGTGCTGCTGACGGACGACAAGCACACCGATCTGACCCTGCGCTATCTGCGGCTCCTCACCGGCGACGCCCGCCTGCCCCGCAAGGCCAGGCGGCGGGTGGTCGTCGTGGGCGCCGGTGTCGCCGGGCTGACGTGTGCCCGGCTGCTGACGGCGGCCGGACACGACGTGCGGGTGATCGAGGCCAACAGCAACCGGATCGGCGGGCGGATCAAGACCTTCCGCGGCGACGTCTGGCAGGACCCGCGGCTGCGCGCCGAGGCCGGGGCCATGCGCATCCCCTCGACCCATGTGCTCACCCTGGCGCTCGCGGACTCGCTCCGCGTGGCCCGCAGGCCCTTCCACCTGCTCGACGTACCGCCCTCTCCGGACCTGGTCTCGGGCGACAGCCGGATCACGTACCGCTCGTGGACCGGGGAGACGTTCGCCACCGGCACCCGGGCGCCGTACCGGGCGACGGCGTCCCAGGGCAGCCGGTTCCTGCACGTCAACGGGCAGACCGTGACCAAGGCCGAGTACCTGCGTGACCCGCGGCCGATCAACAAGAGCTTCGGCTGGGACAGCGCGACACCCGCCTCCCAGGCCTGGGCCGAAGCCCTGGAGAAGACCCGCGCCTACACCCGGACGCGGAAGGCGGACGGGTCGTGGGGGGAGAAGCCCATCGTGGAGCGGGTGGAGGGCATGGCCCGGCTCCTGGACGACCTGGGCGACATGTCGCTGCACCAGTACCTCACCGGCGTCGCGGGATGGGACACCGCCCAGATCCAGGCCGTGGGCACCCTGGAGAACCTGACCAGCCGACTGTCCTACGGGCTGCTGCACTCCGCCTTCGGCGCCCTGGACCTCAACCCCTCCATGACGTACTTCGAGTTCACCGGCGGCACCGACACCTTCACCCGGGCCCTGTCCCGCGGCCTGCGGATCGAGACCGGCCGCGTCCTGACCGGCGTGAGCCGGCACGGCAGCGGCGTCACCCTCCACGCCGCGCCCGAGACGGGCCCCGAGGACGAGGCGTACCAGGGCGGCACGGGACCGTCGCGGTACACGTACGAGGCCGACGCCGTCGTGCTGGCGGTGCCCTTCGCCGCGCTCCGGCACGTCACGTTCGATCCGATCCTGCCGTACGGCAAGAGGCGCGCCGTCATCGAACTCCACCACGACACCGCGCACAAGGTCCTGGTCGAGTTCACCCGCCGGTGGTGGGAGTGGGACGAGGACACCTGGAAGGCGGAGCTGGGCAGCGCCTACCGGCCCGCGCCGCACGGCCCGGCCGTGCCGGCCGTCGGCGGCGGCTGCGTCTCGGACGAGGCCTGCCGGTTCGTGTACTTCCCGTCCCACCCGTCCGACGACGGCGCACCGGGCGGCGTGGTGCTGGCGGCGTACAACTGGGCGGGCGACGCGCTGCGATTCGACGCCCTGACCCCGCAGGACCGGCGCACCGAGGCCCTCGACCACCTCGCCTCGCTCTACGGCGACCGCATCCGCCGGTACGCCACCGACCGCTGCGTCTCCCAGTCCTGGCTGCGGAACCGCTGGGCCCTCGGCGAGGCCGTCATCGAGACGCCGGGGCAGCTCCTCAGCCTCGGTCCGCACGTCGCCGCACCGGTCGACGACGTCCTGTACTTCGCGGGCGACCACTGCCAGCCCCGCTACCACGCCTGGATCGCCGGAGCCATCGCCTCCGGTACGGAAGCGGCACTCCAGGTCACCGATGCCCCCTGACCCCGGCCACGGAGCCGACCCGCACCGCCCGGGCGTTGCGGGAGGAGCGAAGAAACGTTGATCCTCACCTTCACCCTCATCCCCGCCGTCACCGTCCTCTACAGCGTCGGCCTCCTCCTCGCGATCGGCCGGCGCCCCGATGACGACTCGTCACCGCACGCGGCCCTCACCGCGGTCCCCAACGTCCTGTCCGCCGTCTTCATCCTCCTGTCGAGCTTCGAGGTCGTCACCGGCTGGGCGAACCGCACGGCGGACGAGCCCACCAGGCCGCCGGCGATCGTCTTCATCGTGAACGTGGTCGCCGCCGCCGCCCTCCTCGCCTACCCGGCCCTGGCGGGCCTCTCCAACACCCGCCGCCACCGCGTCCTGCTGGGCCTGTTCGCGGTCCAGGTGGGCGCGATCCTGAGCTTGGCCTGGTACCTGCAGAACTGAGGCCCGGTCCGGCACGGACCGACGGCGCCCCGCCGGCTCCGACGGGGCGCCGCGGTGCTTCCCGTCCCTCTCCGACAGCAGCCCGGACACGGGTGCCGCACCGTTCGGCGTATGACGACACGTCACGACCACGCCATGCGTGCACAAAATTCACATAACGGACTGTCAGTGCACGGGCACGTGGGGTCGGACTGCCCCCGTGCGGGAAGGCGAGGGCCTGCATGGCGAGCGGTCGCACGGTGGCGAGGGCGAGGTCCAGGACCAGGGCGGGAGCCGGGTCGGGGTCTGGGGCGGGTGCGGGGGCGGCGGTGCTGCGGCGGCGTACGGCCGCGTACGCGATCCCCGGCGTGCTGGTGGGGGCGGTGCTCTCCGGAGCGTCGGCGCTGCCCGCGACGGCGGCGCTTCCCGCGCTCCCGGACGGGCTGGGCAGCGGATGCGTCCACGGGACGTCGCACCCTACGGACCGTCAGGCGGCGCTCGGCGAGGCGGGTCGTCGGGCGCCCGGTGAGACGGCCCGTCAGACGCTGGGCGAGACCGGCCCTCAGGCTGCCCCGGACGGTCGGCGGGACTGCGCGACGGAGGAAGGCGGCTCGTCGCGAACCGGCGGCTCCGGGGCCGGGCCCTCCCGCTCACCGGAAGCGACGACCGGGCCCCGCACCCCGAACGGCGACCGGGAGGAGGACGGCCCGGTGACGGGTCGCCAGACGAAGCCGGGCGCGGGGACGACAGCGGCGGGAGCGACGGCTGCAGAGAAGCCGGGGGCGGAAGCGACGGCCGCGGGGAAGCCGGGGGCGGGAGCGACGGCCGCGGGGACGGCGACATCGGGGAAGCCGGGGGCGGTGGCGACGCCTTCGGGAAGGCCGGGCGCCGACACGCCGGCTGCTGCCCCGCCGGGCGCCGGGCCCGCGGCCACAGAGCCGGCCCCCGGCGGCACCACAGGCACCGGCGGTCGGGGGCGTGCGCCCGGGCGGGCCGACCTCGTGGTCCTTCCTCCCGTGCGGCCGCGTGCCGTGGCGCCCGGCGAGACCTTCGACTACCGGATCTCGGTGGTCAACCACGGTCCCGCGCAGGCGAGGAACGCCATGGCCACCGACACGCTTCCCGCCGTCCTCTCCTTCGTGTCCTCGAAGGACGGGTGCACGGCCAAGGGCCGGAAGGTGACCTGCGGTCCTGTGGCGACGCTGGACCCGGGGCAGACCGTCTCGTGGGTCGTCACCGTACGCCTGGACCCCGCGTACACCGGCGACGGCTCGGACATCCTCAACCAGGCCACGGCGACGTCGGAGACCTCCGACCCGGACCTCAACAACAACACCGGCCCGCACCCGGGCGCCGGTCCGCCGGACGGCAAGGTGGAGCGTCCGCGCGCGGACGTCGCCGTCACCAAGGAGTTCGCCGGCAAGGAACCGGTGGTGCCGGGCACGGTCTTCGCCTACACCCTCACCGTCCGCAACCACGGCCCCTCGCAGGCGACCGGCGTGCGGCTGACCGACCGGCTGCCGAAGGGACTGGCCTTCGCGGACTCCCCGGACGGCTGCACGGGCGAGGCCGGTGCCTACGGCGGGACCGTCGCATGCCCCGAGCACGCGGCCCTCGCCCCGGACGGCCGCGTGACGTACACCGTCCGGGTCAGGCTGGCACCCGGATACACCGGCGACGGCTCCGACCTGGTCAACCGGGTACGCGCCGGGGCGAAGACCGACGATCCGAACCACTCCAACAACACCGCCGAGCTCACCGGACTCCCGGGCGAGGGCGGAAAGCCCGCCCCGGCATCGGCGGACCTCGTCCTCGGCAAGCGGTACGAACTGCCGCGCGGCGTCGACGCGGTCACCCCCGGCGACACCTACGCCTACGTCATGACGGTCCGCAACCAGGGTCCGTCCACGGCGCGGAACGTCACGGTCACCGACCCGCTGCCCCGCGCGCTGTCCTTCGCCGGCTCCCCGGACGGCTGCCGGGCCGACGGCGCCACGGTCACCTGCGGCGGCTCGGCCGCCCTCGCGCCCGGCGAGACGGCCGAGTACCGCATCACGGTACGGCTCGCCCGTGACTTCGACGGCGACTGCGCCACGGTCGACAACACCGCCCGGGTCGCCTCGGCGGTGCACGACCCCGACACCGGGAACAACACCGCCACCGTGGGGAAGAAGACGCGCACGGTCGTCGGCGACTGCGGCGTGCCCATCCGGCCGCGCCCCAAGCCCTCGCCGACCCCCACGCACGACGACCACCACCACCATCACGACCACGACCACACGCTCCCGGACACCGGGAACGGCGTTCCCGTGTGGCTGCCGATGACGTCGGGCCTGGCGCTCCTCGCCGGCACCGGCCTGGTGCTCCGCGCCCGCCGGCGCCGTAAGCCCTGAGTCGCCCCGGGCCGCCCGCTCCGACCCACGACCCGGGCGGCCCGGCCCGGGCAGGCGGGGCCGAGCCACCCGGCCCGGGCCGCCGCGGTGCGAACCACCGCGCCAGGGCCCCCGCGGTCCGAGCCACCCGGCCCGGGCCGGCGGAGCCGAGCCACCGCGCCCGGACCAGCGGGCCCACCCGTCGCGCTGCCGCCGTCGCCGTCGCCGTCGCCGTCGTCGCGGCCGTGCGACCCCCACGCCACCCTTCCCCGCATGCCCCGGCATCCCCGCCGGGGCGGAGAGAACAGGAAACGATGCCGATGGCAAGAAGGAGAACCGGGCGGCCCCTGCCGTGGCTGGCGGGTGTGATCGCGTGCGTGCTGCCGCTGTGGGGCGCGACTCCGGCCGTGGCGGTCGGGACGGCCGCGACGGCGGCGGCGCCGCAGCTCGAGACGAGCGTGACGCGCGCGGCCGGCCCCGGCGCCGCGGGCCGGCTGGTCCCGCCGGGCGGCCTCATCACGTACACGCTGACGGTGACCAACAAGGGTCCGTCGGTCGCGCGGAACGTCACCGCGACCGACACGCTGCCCGAGAACATCGTCTTCGAGTCCTCGAAGGACGGGTGCACGGCCGTCGGCCAGAAGGTCAGCTGCGGCCCCGAGGCCGAACTCGCGGTCGGCAAGTCGAAGACCTGGACCTTCGTCGCGCGCCTCAAGCCCTCGTACGAGGGCACCGGTGACGACCTCGGCAACGCGGCCGTCACCGACTCCGGGACCACCGACCCCGACAAGGAGAACAACACCAACCCGCCGGTCGTCCCGCCGGGTCCGTTCGACCCGAAGGCCGACCTGGTGGCCACCAAGTCGGTGGTGCAGACGAAGGCCGTGGCACCCGGCGAGTCGTTCTCGTACACGCTCACCGTCACCAACAGGGGCCTGTCCGACGCCCGTAACGTCAAGGCCACGGACACCCTGCCCCGGCAGCTCAACTACGTGTCCTCCGACGACGAGTGCACCGAGACGCAGCAGAACGTCACCTGCGGCCCCGTGCCGGTGCTGGCGCCCGGCGCGTCCGTCAGCTGGACGTTCGAGGTCCAGCTCGACCAGGCGTACACCGGCGACGGCAAGGACCTGCCCAACACGGCCACGGCGCGCTCCGACACGCCCGACCCGGACACCCGCAACAACACCTCCGACCAGGTCTACCCGCAGGTGGACACCCCGAAGGCGGACGTACGGATCGACAAGACCACCGTCACCGACATCCCGGTGGCGCCCGGTGAGACGTTCCAGTACGCGGTACGGGTCACCAACGACGGCCCGTCGCGCGCCGAGGGCGTCAGCATCGAGGACACCCTGCCGAGCCGGCTGACCTTCGTGGAGTCCCCGGACGGCTGCACCGCCCTCGGACAGCGGGTGAGCTGCGGCACGCTGGCCACGCTCGACGCCGGCGCGTCCAGGACCTGGATCTTCACCGTCAAGCTCGACTCCGGCTACACCGGTGACGGCTCGGACATCCAGAACATCGCCACCGTCACCTCCGAGACGAGCGACCCCGACACGAGCAACAACACGAGCAGGCCCGCGGGCGTGCCCGGCAACAAGGTCAACCCGCCGACGGCGGACCTCAGCGTGGTCAAGGAGCCGGTGGGCGACACGCCGCCCGTTCCCGGCACGGAGTTCCAGTACCGGATCACCGTGGCCAACGACGGCCCGTCCTCGGACGCGCACAGCGTGACCCTCACCGACAAGCTCCCCGAAGAGCTGACGTACGTCTCCACGACCCCGTCCGGCTGCACGTACGACGGCGACGTCGTGCGCTGCGCCAGGACCACGCCGCTGAAGGTGGGCGAGAAGGTGGAGTACCTGCTGACGGTCAGGCTCGACCCCTCGTACACCGGGGACGGCACCGACATCCTCAACGGCGCCACGGTCACCGCCGCGAACATCGACCCCAACAGCAAGAACGACACCAGCACCACCAAGCTGCCCGGGGGTAGGACCGGCACCCCGAGCGCGGACCTGAAGGCGCAGAAGAAGCTCGGCAGCAGCACGCCGATCTCGCCCGGCGAGACCTTCCCGTACGAGATCACGGTCACCAACCACGGTCCGTCCGAGGCGAAGGACGTCAAGGCGACCGACACGCTGCCCGCCCAGCTCTCCTTCGTGAGCTCCGCGAGCGGCTGCACCGCCGCCGGCAAGACCGTCACCTGCGGCCCGGAGGCGAAGCTCGGCCCGAACGAGTCGAGGACCTGGACCATCACGGTGAGGCTCGCACCCGACTACACGGGCGACGGCTCCGACATCACCAACACCGCCACCGTCTCGTCCACGACCGCGGACCCGGACAGCGGCAACGACTCCAGCACGGTCACGGGCGTGCCCGGCAGCAAGGTCGACGAGGCGAAGGCCGACCTCGAGGTGGACAAGGAGGCCACCGAAACGAAGGAGGGCACGAAGTCGCCGGGCCCGGCGCAGTCCGGCAAGGACGCGTCCTCCGCGGACCCGTCCCGTAAGGACCCGTCCCGGAAGGATCCGTCCGACGCGGCCAAGTCCCGTAAGGACACGTCCCTCACGGGCACGTCCTCCACGGGCACGTCCTCCACGGACACGTCCGCCAGGGACACCTCCGGCACCGACTGACGCACACGCACGGCGGCGGGTCACACCCACCGCTCAGCGACAGCCCCGGCCGGGGAACCGGCCGGGGCTCCCGGCGAGGGAAACGGTTTTTCAACGTGAAGAACACCTCATCAGGAACCCGCCCGTACGGGCGACGCACCACGCGGCGGCCCCGCCTCCTGGCGGCGTTGTGCACCGCGGCCCTCACGGCCGCCGCCCTCACCGCCGCCGCACCCGCACCGCACGATGGCCGGCAGCCACCGGGCCCGCCCGCCGCCGCTTCCGCTCCCGGTGCCCGCGACACGGCGGCCCGGCTGGCGGACGCCACCTTCCCCGTGCACGAGCCGTTCGACGGCGCCGACGGCATCGGCAGCACCTCCGGCAGCGCCACCTACGTCAAGGACGGCTGGTTGCGACTGACGAACGCGAACAACAGCCAGGCCGGTACCTGGCGGATGAACGACGCCTTCTCCTCCAGCCTCGGTTTCCTGGCCGAGTTCAGCTACGCCTCCTGGGGCGGCAAGGCGTTCGAGAGCCGGCGGGGCGACGGCCTCGCCTTCTTCCTCGTGAACGGCGCGGCGGCCAACGGCGTCGGCCAGTTCGGCGGAGCGCTCGGCTACGCCTGCTCCCGGACCACGTCCAGCTCCACCAACCCCTGTGTGAACAACGGCCTGCCGGGCGCCTATCTCGGCATCGGGTTCGACGAGTTCGGCAACTTCTCGGACCGCCTCGTCGGCAACGGAGGTCCCGGCCCGGCGCCCAACAGGATCGTGGTGCGCGGCGGCGGCAACGGCACCACGGGCTACCGCTACGCCACCGCCGCCGCGGGCCCGGGCGGCACCGTCGAGACCACCGGCCAGGGCGACTACCGCACCGTCCGGGTGCTCGTCCTCCCCTCGGACGGCAAGGTGCTGCTCAGCGTCTGGTCCGACTCCGGACCCGGCACCACGATGCAGAAGGTGATCAGCGACTACGACATCACGAAGATCACCAGCCAGCCGAGCCTGCCGTCCACCCTCAAGATCGGCTTCTCGGCGTCCACGGGCGGCGCCACCAACAACCACGACATCGGCGACCTCAAGGTCAACGTGCCGGCGAACCTGTCGATCACCAAGACCGCCACACCCGCCTCGGTCCCGGCCGGTTCCGGCAAGGTCACCTACACGGTCAAGGTGGCCAACGACGCCACCAACCCGGTCCCCGGCGCCCGCGTCCGCGACGCCGTCCCCGGCCTGAGGGACGTGACCTGGACCTGCACGGCCACCAGCGGCAGCGGCTGCGGCGCGGCCTCCGGCTCGGGCCCGCTGGACACCACGGCGGACCTGGCCCGCGGCGGCACCGTCACCTACACGATCACGGGCACCGCCCCGACCTCGCCGACCACCCTGACCAACACGGCGGCGGTCACCGCCCCGGCCGACCGCACCGAGATGGACACCACCGACAACGCCGCCTCCGCCACGACCACGGTGACGGACGGCCCGGCCGACATCGCGGCGGAGAAGACGGCGGTGGGGGAGGGGCCGGTGACCCCGGGCGAAACCTTCCGCTACACCCTGACGGCCGTCAACAGGGGCCCGGCCGACGCCACCGACATCACGGTCACGGACACCCTCCCGACCCCCCTCGCCTTCCTGGCCTCACCCGACGGCTGCACCCACACCGGCCGGCAGGTCACCTGCCCGCAGCGCGGCTCGCTCCGGGTCGGCGAGTCGGCGAGCTGGACCATCGAGGTCCGCCTGGACCCCGCGTACGAGGGCGACGGCACCGACATCCGCAACACGGCCACGGCCACGGCCCGCCAGACGGACCCGGCCCCGGCGAACAACACGAGCACGGCGGCTGGTCCACCGGGCGGAGTGACCGAGGGCAAGGCGGACCTGACCCTCACGAAGACGGCGGAGGAGGGCGCCTGACGCCCCCTCGCGATCCCGCTACCGGGCTACGCCTGCCGCGTCAGCGCGGAGCCCAGGAACGGACTGGGCCGGCCGTGCCAGAAGACGTCCACGCTGTCCCGGGCCCGGGTGGCCGCCACGAACAGCAGCGAGCGGGCTCGCTGCATCTCGTGGCGGTACCGCACCGGATCGCTCGTGCGCAGCCGGCTGACCGCCTCGCGCGGCACCAGGCCGTCCGAGACACCCGCGATGATCATCCGCTGGTACTCGAGCCCCTTGAAGCGGAACATCGTGCCGACGTGCACCCCACCGTCGCCCTGGGGTCCGTCGGCACGGATCTCCACCGGCCGGATGCCGTGCGTGCCGAGCGTGTAACCGATCTCGGAGGCCATCTGGTTCGTCGGCACGCAGATGGCGATCTGCTCGTGCGGAATGCGCATGTCGGGGTCGGCGTCCCAGCTCTCGATGAGGGCCGCGATCCCTTCCCGCTCGGCGGCCCAGTCCACGAACGCGTGCCCGGACGGCTGCCGTCCGCTGAGCACGGACCGGTAGCCCGCCAGGGTTTCCTTGTCGCCGTCGAGGTCGTCGTAGTCCGTCTCGCCCAGGACGTCGAGGGCGGAGCGGAGGATCTGCCGTGTCGTGCGGTAGCTCAGGCTCAGCTTCGACGACCGGCCCCGGATGTTGACGCCCAGGCTGCCGAGCGTCACCTGGTTCTTGTAGATGCGCTGATGGGTGTCGCCGACCAGGAACAGGTCGTCCGCCTCCCGGGGCGCCATCGCGCGCAGCATCTTCCAGTGCGCGGGGCGCAGGTCCTGGGCCTCGTCCACCACGATGTGCCGGTACCGGAAGCGCAGCCAGCCGCCCGAGCCGTCCGCGACGTGGATGTTGTCGAGGCCGCCGGCCTCCTCCCGCTGACGTGTGAGGGAGAGGATCCGCTGTTCGCGGCCCATCTCCAGACGGGCGGCGCGCTCGGCGACCTGGTCCCAGGTCTGGCGCCCGAGCCGGTCGAGACGCTGGGTGAAGCGTTCCGCGAGCTGCCAGATCTCGGCGCGCTCGCCCCGGGTGACGTTCCGTCCGCGTCCGGCGCGACGGGCGCGGAAGTAGTCGGTGCGCGTGGCGACGGCCTGCCCCAGGATCACCTGGGTCCATTCGTCGTGCAGGAACTCGGGGTCCCAGCTCTCCTCGCCCAGCTCGTCGAGCAGCGCCCGCCATTCCCGTACGGCCTGGCTGTCGTCCATCACCTGCTTGCCGCTGCCGGGTTCGGCCTCGCGCACGATGCGCAGCGCCAGCTGGTCGACGTGGCTGACCTCGACCCGGGCCAGCAGCTCCTCGCCGCCCAGTTCCAGGAGCCGGGACCGGAGGTCCGCGGCGAGGTTCTTGTTGTAGGTGGTCAGCAGAACCGGCTTGTCACGGCCGGGCCGCAGCTGCCCCACCAGATGGCGCACCCGGTGCAGGGCCACGATGGTCTTGCCCGTGCCGGGTCCGCCGCCGACCCGGGTGGGGCCCGAGTAGCGCCGTTCCACGAGCTTGGCCTGGGTGGGGTGGAGGAAGACCTTCCAGCGGCTGAAGTCGCCGCCCTCCAGGGCTTCCCGTAGTGCCTCGTCGGAGGTGGTGACCACCGTGGCCGGGCGCTGTGCCGCCGCCTGGAAGTCGTCGGGGTCGACCGGTTCGGCGACGGCGACGGGCGCGGTCACCTGGTCGAGGACCTCGTCGTACGCCTTGCCGTCGAAGAGTGCGAGCAGCACTTCGCCGGTGAGCTGGGGCGCGTACTCGACCAGGCCGAGGAGCTGGTCCTCTGTGGTGAGCGTCCGGATGACCGGGAGCAGCGGTTCGGCGACGCCGAGCCCGGACAGCTGGGCGTCGGTCCAGGCCGCGAAGAGCTCCCGCGGCTTGGCCGCCTCGGGCGTGGGGGCCTCGGGTGCGGCCGGCGCCGGGGCGGGCGGGGCGGGAAGCCGGCGGAGGACGCTCTCCTCCACGACCTCCAGGTCGACGTACTCGATGCCGCCGGTGACCTGGTTGACCTGTGCGGACAGCCGGTCGTAGACGTCCTTGCGGTGCTTGACGGAGACGATCAGCCAGTCGTCCTCGGCGAGCCGGATCAGCAGCGCCCGGTAGTCGTCGCTGACGCGCGCCGACCACAGCCGGCTGTCTCCCTTGAGCTGCTGGAGCTTGAGGCCGGTGGTGTGCGGGTTGGTCTTGAACTTGTGCTGGAAGTCGAAGAAGGCGCCCTTGACCGTGCGGGGGAGCTTGAGGATCTCCTTGTCGGCCTTGTCGAGCAGGCGCAGCGTCACGCCCGAGGCGGTCATCGTGTGTGCTCCCCGTCACTGGTGCGGTCGTGGTTGGTGTCCCGGTCCCGGCCGAGCAGCCGGGCGGCCAGTTCGGCGGCGTCCCAGGCCGGCGCCGTACGGGCGTCCCAGCCGGCCGCGGCGAAGGCCTTGTCGCGGTCCGCGGCCTCGTGGTCGGGTTCCGGGCCGTCGTCGCGGGCGGCGAGGACCACGCCGACGCGGGCCGCGGGCCAGGCCAGTTCGGCCTGCCAGCCCCGCTCGTCGAGCTCGTAACCGTCCTCGGGCGCCGGCACTCCGGCCAGGGCCAGGGCCAGGGCCAGTTCGGCCAGGCCCGCCTCGTCGGGGTCGAGGAGTTCGAGCACCGGGTCCCAGCCCGGGTCCCGGCCGGCCGCCGGAGAGCCGACCGGCTCGGCGGCGGCCGCCGCCACTCCGGCGGAGGCCGCGGTGACCGCGGCCGCCGGTGTGCCGTCCCGGACGGCGCCGACCTCGACCGCCGCCGCCTCGGCCGCGACCGGTGCCGACTCCTCCCGGGGCAGCTCGGTCCGGGCGGACTGCAGCCATCCCTCGCCGCCGGTCACGGTCAGCGCTTCGGTGGCGAAGCCCTCGACGAGGCTCGTGGTGAGCTGGGCGCTGTCGCCGCCCCCGTGGTCCAGGAACTGCAGCACGTTGCTCCAGTACAACCAGGCCCGCCAGCGCCGCCGGTGGGCCCGCGCGTCGGCCAAGGCCTCGGCGCTGTCGTCGAGCACGGTCAGACCCGTCCACACCGGCGGGGTGCGCCGGCCGTCCGCGGCCAGGACGAGCCGGCAGCCGGAGGCGTCGGGCCCGTACACGAGCCGGACCGGTCCCGCCGGACCCGTGACCGTCCCGCCGCCCAGCGCCGACAGCAGGGCCGGCCCGAGGCCGTCCGTCCCGAGGGCGGCGGCGCGGACGCCGGCCGCGCCGACGAGCCCCGCGGCGGCGGCCTCGGCCCGCCGCTGCCAGCGCGCGGCGTCGGGCGTCCGCAGATAGGCGAGCAGGAGCCGGGCGGGGTTGACCCAGACGGCGTCGGACAGCTCGCCGGGCAGCCCTCCGCCGATGCGGCTGTAGTAGTCGCGGGCCCGGTTCTGCGCGTCCGCCGGGTAGGGCTGCCAGACCGGGTCGGCCGGGCCCGCCGCCGCGTATCCGGTGTCCCGTACGCGCTCGCGCCATTCCTTGACGTCGTCGTACGACAGCTGGAACACCCGCAGTCCCTCGCTGCGCAGACCGGTGCGCTTCGAAGCGTCGTCGGCCAGCCGGTTGTGCTCGGGGGTCGCGTGGTAGGCGAAGCCGTCGAGGTACACCGCGACGCGGGGGCCGGGCGCGTCGAGCCGTTCGAGGAGTATGTCGGGCCGGGTGCCGTCCAGCGCGCGCTGCTGCGAGACCCGCCAGCTCACGGTCGCCCCGTCTTCGCCCGTCAGCCGCAGGTCGAGCGCGTAGGTGCCGGCCGACGTGGTGTACGCGTCGGCGGTGGCTCCTGAATCGGCGAGCCTCGCCCACTCCTGGAGCGTCTCGATGAAGAGGATCTCCAGATCGCTCTCGGCCTGCCGCTCCAGCGGGATGTGCCGGGTCGTCGCGACGGGTGAGGTCCGCCAGCGCGAACCGTCCTCGCCGAGGAGGTCCTCCAGCATCTGCCGCACCTCGTTGCGGCTGACCTTGTCGTAGTCGGCCGCCGGCACGCGTCGCAGCAGGCACTGGTGGCAGCCGTCGAGACCCTTCTCGCGGCATCCGCAGTCCTCGATGACGTCCCGCGCCTTGAGCAGCACGTCCCGGAAGCCGTCCGCGGACGCGAGCCGGTGCAGATAACCGGTGCCTCCCGGGAGGCGGTCGTAGACCACGAGGAAGCGCCGCGGCCAGTCGGAGCCGTCGGCGCCCAGGTGGTCGGGCATCGTCGCCTCGGCGATGTCGATGTGGTCGGGATCGCCGCCGTACTGCGCCGCGATGCCTGCGAACAGCGCCGCGGTGAACGACGCGAGGCGCTCCTTGGCGCGGGCCACGGAGGCGGGCAGCAGAATGCGCACCGCCTCCGTGGTGAGCTCGTGCGCGAGCAGCAGCGGCACGTCCTCCCCCTTGCCCTGCTGCTCGGCCGGCCCGGCCGCCGGGGTCTCCCTGGTCCGGCGGCGCGGACACCACAGCAGGTGGTGGGCGGCGGCCGCGGTGCTCGCCGCGCCGGAGTCCGTCAGCGCGTGCTGGGGCACGTCCACGACCGGGCGGCCCTCGGCCGTCGCGCCGCCGCAACTGGTGCACACATAGAAGGGGTTGAGCCGCACGTCCGCACCGGCGAGCGGCACGGTGCTGCTGCCCTCCTCCCGGTCGAGACCCAGGTTGAGTGTGCGGATCTTCGCGTGCCGGGTGAAGTCCACGCCGAAGACGGCCGTCTCGTGCCGCCACGACCCGGGGGTGATCCGCTCCGGGTCGACGTCGACCGTCGTGAGCACCGCGTAGTGGCGGCGGTCCCGCTCGTCGCGGTCGTCCCGCACCCGGGCGTCGTCCCGCTTGTCACGGGAGACGACGCGCCGCGGCTGGAGCACGTACTGCACGCAGCCCGCGTCGGCGATCTCCCGCCCTCCGCAGCGGGGACACGGGCTGGTGTCCTTCCTGGCGTCGTGCGTGCGGACGTACCCGCACGCCGGGCAGAGCCGCCACTCGGCCCAGGCACGGCGGTCCGGGGTGCCGACGTCGAGCGCGCGCACCACGTGCCGGTAGCCGTTGACGTAGAAGCTGTTCCCTGGCGCCAGTTCGGTCAGGGCGAGCTTGCGGGAGCGTTCGTAGTCCCGCGTCTCGCTGCGGTACACCCGCTTGGCCGGGTCGCCCGCGGGGTTCTCCGGCCGGGTGTCCTCCTCGTCGTCCGGTGTCTCCGTCCAGTACAGCGTCGCTTCCAGCTGCGTGGTGGTGTCGGTGAGGCTGTAGTTCGGCAGCAGCCCGAGCTCCACCAGGGTGCCGTGCGCGCTCGACTGGCTCAGTTCCCGCAGCAGGTCCCCGGCGCCGCGCCGTTCGGCGAGCAGTTCCCGGCGTTCGCGGTCCTGGACGACGTCCGTGCGGACCAGGTGCTCGGCGGCCTCGTCGATCGCGGCGATCCTGCGCCGGAGTTCCTCGCGCCGGCCGGTCCAGTCCTCCTCCGCCTCCTGCAGCGCCCGGACGATGCCGCCGGTGGCGTACGCCCTGAGCTCGTCCGCCGCGTACGGCGACACGCCGCCGTCGGCATCGTCGCCGCCCCCCGGGAACAGGGCGAGGAACTCCTCGACCAGCGTGGCGCCGTGGGTCTGCGCGGCGTCCGCCAGATCCTGGCACCAGCCCGTGGTGCCGAACAGCGCGGAGGACAACCGGGGCACCGGCGGCAGGAGTTCGCCGTCGGAGGTCCGCAGCCCGCCGCTCGCCGCGAGGTCGAGGAGCCGGGCCGTGTACTGGCGGCGCAGGATCTCCACGGCCGACAGGTAGCAGCCGGGAGGAAGGATCGTCCCCGCGATCATCTCCGACGGCTCGTCCAGGTAGTACAGGTCGCGGGCGCGGCGCCCGCCGAAGGCGACCACCAGCGCGTTGCCCGTACGGCGTCCCGCACGGCCGGCCCGCTGCACGTAGTTGGCGGGGCCCTTGGGCAGCGAACCGAGCAGCACGGCGGACAACTCGCCGATGTCGATGCCGAGTTCCAGGGTGGGCGTGCACGACAGCACGTTGGGGTCGGTGTAGTGCGTGCCCGCCTTGAAGCTGCGCTCGACGCGCTCGCGCTCGGGCCTGGTGAGCATGCCCGTGTGCTCCGCGGTGACCACGCGGAACGTCCCGCCGGTCAGGTAGAGCCGGCGGTAGTAGTCGCCGGTGTAGTCCCGCTCGCGGACCGCCGAGCCGGACCCGGAGGTGCCGGCCCCGCTGCGCGGCATGCCGGGCTGGGGCGGGGTCAGCAGTCCCTTGCACCGGTAGCGCGGGCACGGGTGCCCGTACCAGCGGGTGCGGCGCTCCGGCGCCACGACCTGCTGCCAGCCGCAGTCCTCGCAGCTGACGAACGCCTTGTTGACGACGGCGTCGTCGAGCAGCCGTGCCTCGATGTGCCCCGGCTGCAGTCCGTAGAGCCGTGTCTGCCGGTCCCGGGCGGTGCGCACCGCGAGGACCCGCTCGTCGGCGAGGGCGGGCAGCAGCCGCCGCAGGTACTCGGTGGCGCCGGCGGCGTCCAGGCCGAGACAGCGGCGGGTCCAGTCCTGGTACCAGCCCAGCCGGCCGGTGATCGCGTCGAACTCCGACCTGTCCTTCTGCCCGTCCAGCAGGAAGCGGGGCGGGGCCACGCCTTCGGGGAACGCGGGCATGCCTTCCGGCCGGCGGCCGGAGATGAGGTACCGGTTGGTGCCGGCCTCCTTCATCCAGGTGTCGAGCCACCGGTGGTGCACCGCGCCCCGCAGCCGCAGCCGTTCCAGCAGGCCGCGGACGTAGGCGAGGTAGCGGTCGGGCGTGGGCAGCCCGCCGGTGACGAGGAGCTGGCCCGGCAGGGCCAGGTGGAGGTCGCGGGCGAGCGCCGTGACGCGCTCGGGCTCGGCGACGACCACCTCGGCCGCGGCGGTCCGCGTGAGCTCCAGGGTGCGGCCCATGCGGCTGCGCAGCCCGAACTCCATGACGGTGGCGAAGGCGAGACGCTCGCCGATCAGCTTCCACGTCCGCGCGTCGCCGGTGCCGCGTCCGGAGAGGAGCCGGTCGACTCCGGGTTCGTCGTGCAGGTCGGGCGGCACGACGGCGGCCAGCGCCTCGGGGTCGTCCACCGACTCCAGGACGTGCCCGATCAGGTCGTTGAGCGCGGTCGGCGCGCCCGACTCGTCCAGGTTGTGGGCGAGCAGCGAGCGCAGCGAGAACTTGTACGAGGCGTTGGCGACGTATCCGGCCCGGTGGGCCGCGTCCTGCGTGGAGTCGTTGAAGAGCAGCGTCTTGCGCTCCTCCGGTACGAGCGCGATGTCGCCGCCCGTGAACAGCTGGGTGACGGTCGCCGATGCGAGCGCCGCCTGCGCGGTGCCGAGGAAGCGGATGCTGTTGTCGGTGTGGCAGGCCGGGCAGCGGTCGTCCTTGGCGGCCCGGTCGGCCGACTTCTTGTCGAGCACGGCCAGCGCGAACCAGGCGTCGATCAGGTCGCCCGCGTCCGACGGCGTCGGCAGCCGGTAGGTGCCCTGCCCGCCGTCGAGGACCACCACCGACAGCGGGTCGACTCCGCCGCCATCCGACGGCCGCGCACCGGTCAGCGCGTCCAGCGTCTGCTGCCGTTCGCCCTGCGTGGCGGCGATGAAGTAGCGCAGGCGCCGCTTGTCCCGGCCCACGGACGCCCGCCAGATCCGGTCCTGCGCCATGACCAGCCGCTGCGGGTCCGCCTCGGGGGACAGCGCTGCCCAGCCGGAACGGCCGCAGTTGCGGCAGTACACCGCGGGCAGATGCACCTCGGCGGGCCGGACGGCGGTGTCGGCCCCGGGCAGCGGCTGCGGCCGTGCGGAGGGCGACGGCCAGCCGCCGGACGAGCCGTCGGGTTCCTCGTCGCCGACCGGTGCGGCGTGCACTGCGGCCCGGCGCGCCGCGGTGCGGTCGTCCTCGTACCAGCGGAACTCCGGCGCCGCTCCCACACCGCGCAGCACGCGGGTGACGGGCCGGATCCACAGGTGGGCCTCGATGTGCAGCAGCGGCCGCGGCCGGCGCTCGTCGGACTCGGGATCGCGCGCCGCCGACAGCAGGGCGACGAACCGGGACAGTGCCTGGAGCACCAGCTGCGGGTTCTCCCGCGCGGTGCGCCCCCACGCGTACCCGAAGCGGGCCAGCCGGTCCCGCAGCCCCCACTCGTCCAGCGGCTCTCCGCCGAGCAGCGACAGCACGCCGTGGGTGAAGTCGTGGCGTTTGAGCAGCCGTCCGATGCGGAAGGCGTCGAGGCCGGCGCGGCCGAGCAGCCGCTGCGCCAGCCCGTCCAGGTCCAGCAGACCGGGCTGGGCCTCCACCCCCGGACCGCCGGAACAGGCGATGACCTCCTGCGGCGTGGGTGGCTCGGGCAGCTCGTAGTCCACGGCGCCCGTGAACTCCTCGGCCGTCATCCGCTCCTCGCCGACCACCGCGTCGGCCGGGAACGGCATCCCGAACACCCGCGACGCCACGTCGAGGATGCCGCCCGTCTCCTTGCCCGCGGAGTCCGCCGGGCCCTCGCCCAGGGTCGCCGAGGTCGCCACCGGGCAGATCGACCCGAGCGGCCGGCCCGGCCGTGACGCACCGGTCGCCGCTGCCAGCCGCCGCAGCAGCATGGCCACGTCGGTGCCCTGCGCCCCGTCGTACGTGTGGAACTCGTCCAGCACGACGTACGTGAGGTCGGCGTCCTCCCACAGGGAGCGGTCCTCGCCGCGCTGGAGCAGCAGGTCGAGCATCTTGTAGTTGGTGATCAGCACGTCCGGCGGCGACACGCGCATCTCCTCGCGCCGGGTCATCACCCGGCGGAAGTCCGTGTCGGGCCGGTCGCCGATGTACAGACCGGCCGTCACCTGCGCCAGTTCGGGCCGCGCCAGGTAGTCGCCGATGCGGCCGGCCTGGTCGGTGGCGAGCGCGTTCATCGGGTACAGCAGGACGGCCTTGACACCGCGGTTGCCGCGAGCCCGCTCGCGGCGGCAGTGGTCGAGCACCGGGATCAGGAACGACTCCGTCTTGCCGGAGCCCGTCCCGGTGGTCACCAGCGTCGGCCGGGCCGGGCCGTGCAGCGTGGACAGCCGCGCCCATGCCCGGGCCTGGTGCCGGTACGGGGCGAAGCCGGGGAAGCCGGCCGTCCACTCCAGCTCCCGCTGCCAGCTGTCGTCGGCCACGTGGAACGGTGTCCGGATACGGAGGTACGGCCCCCGGAAGATCCCCGTCTCGGGATGCTCGAGGAAGCGTTCCAGGGCACGCCGGGTGCCCTCGTCGGCGAGGGCGTACGTCGTCGTGAGGTACTGCGTCAGACTGCCGCGCAACTGGGCAGCGGCCATGGTGGGCTTCACGACGGTCCCTTTCGCCTTGCCGATACCGCTGCCGAGCCTCACGAACAGTACCTCGGTGATCACAGCGCTTCCAGATTCATCGAAGTTTCAGTCATGAAGGCTGAAAAGACGCCATTTCGTGCGGCGGTGACACGGTGGATCCCGGAACGGACAACGGGACGGGCGAGGACAGGCGCGGCGAAGAGGACGCGGGCAGAGCCGAGGGGGAGCCGCCATGTCCGGACCGCTGTACGTTCCCGTCCTGCCGGCCAAGCAGCACGCCTGCCAGGCGTACCGGCAGCTGATCCCGTCCGTGCAGGCGGCCGTCGTGCCGCTGTGGAACCTTCCGCCCCGCGCGGGCGCCCATCCCGACGCACTCGCCGTAGGCGTACGGGACGATCTGTGGCGCGTGCGGAAGGCCCATCGCCATCATCCGGCCTGGGTCGACTGCCCGTTTGCCGACGAGACGCAGCAGTCGGCGCTGGCCGAGGCGCTGTCCGCGGACGCCGACGTGAGTCCGTTGCGCCCGGTGACGGGTCCCGACCGCTCGGAGGCCCACCAGGCCGCGATGCTGGAGCACGCCCGGTCCACGGGGAGCGGACTCGGCATACGCGTCATGCTGCCCGGCGAGTGGGACGACGCCGTCGGCCAGGGCGTCCGCGAACTGGTCGCCCGCGCCGGTCCCGCCGTGGAGACGGACCTCCTGCTGGACCTGGACGCCGTCCGGGCCGACCGGACCGACACGGCGAAGGAGTCGCTGCGCGCGCTCGAAGCCCTGATGCCACTGACTCCCTGGCGAACGGCCGCAGTCCTGGGCGGTGCCTTCCCCGCCGGGCTTCCGGAACACGGCATGGCCGTGGAGCCCCGATGGGACTGGCTGGTGCGGCGCGATCTGCACCGCGCCGGACGGGAGTTCGTCCGCGCCCTCGCGTACGGCGACTACGGCATCGACTCCACCACGGCGATCGCCCGCGGCCCCTCCACCGACAACGGCGGCGGCCCGCCCTGGGGCGTGCTGCGGTACACCACCGACGAGTCGTACGTTCTTGTGAAGGTGCCGACGCGAGGCCCCGACCGGTCCGCCTCCGTCCGGGCCGCCGCGCGGGACATCCTCGCCCTGCCGGACTTCCGGGGTCCGGCGGCGAGCGCGGGCGAGACCTGGCTGCGCGACTGCGCACGCGGGCACGGCCCCAAAGGCACCGGAAACGCCGGAGTCTGGCTGCGCGTCGGCAACATCCAGCACATCACGCACGTCGTCCGGAGCCTGCGGACCTGACCCCGCCGGGGAGCGGGCTCAGGCGAAGAGCGGCTCCAGCGTCACGTCACCCGCCAGGATCCGCCACGCCGGCACCCGGACCGTCCGCGCCACGGGTCCGGGCTTCGCGCCGGAGCCGCCGGACGACAGCCCGGGCAGCAGGTCGCCGCGTGCGTGCGTCAGACGCAGATGGCGGGCCGGGTCCTGCCCGTGCTCGGGCCCGGTGTCGACGAGGACGGCGGTGTTGGCGCCGTCCACCGTGAACAGCAGGTCGACGACGTGCCCGCCGACCACCGCCTCGCGCTCCAGATCGGTCACACCACGGCGCCCGAGGAAGTCCTGGAGCCGGTCCGTGAGCTCCTCACGGAAGGCGCTCCGGGGCCTCGCACCGAAGCCCGCACCGGGCCGGTCCGCCGAAGCCCCCGGCCCCAGTACCTGCGACCGCTCCGCGAGGAGCGCCGGAAGCCCCGACTGCCCCTGCCAGAAGGCATGGCTGCCCACCGTGATCAGCTGCGACTTCGCCCGAGTGACGGCCACGTTCCACAGGTTGACCTGGCTCGACACCCAGTGTGTCGTACGGGGCGGGGTGTTGTCGGTGGCCACCGGGCTGAGGACCATGACGTCCCGCTGCCCGCCCTGGAAGGCGTGCACCGTGCCGACCCGCACGCGGTCGTCGTCCGCCCACACCCGCGCCAGGGCGTCCTTCTGGGCACGGAACGGCGTCACGACGCCCACCGTCGCGTCCTCGGGAAGCCGCGCGAGCAGCTCGTCCACCGTCTCCCGCACCCGGGCGGCCTCCGCCGCGTTCCGCGAGGACCGGCCGCCCGCGCCCAGCGCGGACGCGCCGTCCGGCACGTCCACCCAGCCGAGGGCGGGGGCCGGACCGCCCGACCCGACCGGATCGAGCGCCGGAACCTGCTTCCTGACGTCGGTGAGGACCTGCAACTGCCCGGCGTAGCAGTGACCGTTGACGACATCGGCGATCGCCGGATGGCACCGGTAGTGCTCGTCGAGCAGCAGCGTCTCCTCGCCGTGCTGTGCCGCGGCGTGGTACGCGGAGTACACGTGGTAGGCGAGCCGGTGATCCTCCAGCTGCGCCGCGCTCAGCCCCGCCCGCACGCGGGCCTGCCGCTCCTGCTGCGCCGTGATCCCGGGAATGTGTCCGAGCTGCATCGGGTCCCCGATGATCAGCGCCCGCTTGGCCCGGAACAGCAGCGGCAGCACCGCCGGGATCGAGCACTGGCTGGCCTCGTCGATCACGACGAGGTCGAACAGCTCCGGGACCAGTTCGAGCTGACGCACCGAGTGCGTGCTGATGGCCCAGCCCTTCAGGTGCGCCATCAGACTGCGCTGGCTCTTCCAGAAGCCGGAGCGCCGGCGCAGGGCCTGAAGCCGCTGGGCCATCAGCGACCGCCCCCGCGTCATCGCCTCGGCGGACACGGCCCGGGCCAGCTCGCCCGACACCTCCGACAGACCCGCCCGGCTCTCCAGCCGCGCCTGCTTCAACGCCTCCTCGTCCAGGGCGAGATGCCCCGGTACGAGGCTCCTCAGCGCGCCCTCCACCCCGGCGGCCTCGGCCAGGGCGAGCAGCAGCTCGGGCGGTACGGGCCGTTCCGCGGCCCAGTCCGGCCACGCGCCCGTACCGCCCTCCCCGGCGGAGGCGACGAACGCGGACAGCGCCCGCCCCCTGCGCCACCGCCCGAAGGAGTACCAGCGCGCGACGGCGGCCCTGCGCGCCCGCTCCTCCCAGCCGGCGAGCGCAGCGCCCCCGCCTTCGGACCACACCCGCTCCAACAGCGCCACCGGCAGCCCGAGCTCGTCCGAGCGGCGCGCCCGCTCCCGCAGCAGCTCCAGCAGCCGCGCCTCCTCGCCGACCAGCCGCGCCGCCTCGGCCTCGTGCACAGCGGCCCGGACGTGCCGGTTCCTGAGGTCGCCCGCCACGGTCGCCGCACCCCGTGCCGGGGCCTCGACGGGCTCGGCGAGCAGCCGCTCCAGCTTCGCGGCCTCGGCCTCCAGGGCCTCGGAGTTCCCCGTCCGCATGAGCAGCCCAGGCGAGATGGCGTCGCAACGCTCGGCCACCACGTTCACGGCCTCGTTGTTCGTGGACGCGACAAGGACGGACTGCCCGGCGGCCACCGCGGTGGCGACCACCGCCGCCACCACCTCGCTCTTCCCGGTCCCGGGCGGCCCGGTGGACACCGTGAGCGGCCGGGTCATCGCCGACGTGATCACCCGCGCCTGGCTCTCGTTGCACGGCCCGGGGGAGACCAGGACCGGCGGCGCGTCGAGCCCGGCCGGTTCGCCGTCGCTCCCACCGGTGAGCAGCGCGTCCAGGGCGGTGCCGGGGATTTGGCCGGCGCGCGTGGACATCTGGAGCAGGTTCTCCACGAGCCCTTCCGACGCGGTCCGTTCCACACCCGAGGGCGCGAGGAGGACGGCGGCGTTGTGGGCCCCCGGACGCAGCGAGTCCATGACGGAACGCTCGCTGAGCGCGGACAGGTCGAGCGGCTCCAGCTCCGGGAGTTCGAGCCGCGTCAGGAGTTCCCGCACCGCCTTCACCATCTGGGCGGCGTTGCCCTCCTGCCAGGTCGGCTGCCAGCGGCCGAGCAACTCGGCCGCCTCCTCGTCCTCCAGCAGCTCCGTGAGCACACCGCTGTGCAGCGACGGCACCCCGCTCGGCCGCAGCCGGTCCCGCCCGTCCTCGTCGGGCGCCAGCTCCATCGGCTGGACCAGCAGCGGCGCGATGCGCACGGCGGCCCGCCGACCGCCGTTCCCGCCGCGCTCGGGCAGCGTGACGGCCGGATACCCGTACCAGTACTCCTGTAGCCCGGCCTCGTCGACCTTCGCGCCGGTGCTCTTCGCCTTGGGCAGTCCACCGGGCGCGGGAAGACCGGACCCCAGTCCCGACTGGATCGTCTCCGGCCCCTGCCCCAGCAGGAAGTAGTCGGAGTTCCGGCCACTGTCCCGGTCCGGCAGCATCTTCGACTCGGCCTGCGCCCGCAGGCAGTGTGCGTAGTAGCGCAGCAGACGCTCCCGGTCCACGCCGTCGTGCGCGTCCTGCGCGACGAGGCCGCGGGCCTTCGACAACGCCGGGGAGACCGGGGGAGCGCCACCGGCCTCCGGCGGCGGCTCGGGGAGCTGGACGGTCCGCGCCACCGAGCGGGCCAACGGCAGGGAATGCGTGGCGCGGATGGTGGACTTGGTGGGCCGCTGCTCCTCGGGCACGCCGATGCGCACCATCTGCGCGGTCAGGTACTCGAACAGGTCGTCCGGCGTGATCCAGCCGCTGTCCTTGATCCGCCCGCTGCGCAGCCCCTCGACGATCTCCCCGGTGAACCGCGACGTGCCGAGCGAGGAACCGGCCGGAGCCAGCGCCGAGGCCGCCTGGAGGGCGTCCGAGGCGGTGATGAAGTACACGCCGGTCGGCCGCAGCAGCGTGCTGGGTGCGGGACGTACGCCCCCGTCGGCCGCTCCCTTGGCCGTCCAGCCCTGGACGACGGAGCCACTGGAGCAGCAGTCGAGCAGCACGACCTTCGACGAGGCCCGGCACGACGTGAGCATCCGCTCCAGGAACTCGGCCGGCACGGCCGTACCCGGCAGGTCGTCCGGATCGGCGTCCCGGGTCAGGAAGTACAGCTGCCCGTCCGCCTCGCAGAACTCCCCGTGCCCGCTGAAGTAGAGCAGCGCCGTCTCGCTGGCCTGCCGCTCCTCAAGGAACGTCTCCACGGCGTGCAGCATCTCGGCCCGCGTCGGCTCCGCGACCATCGCGCAGTCGTTGTACATGCCGATCTCGGTGCTCTCCAGCACCGCCTGCATGTAGTGCAGGTCCGCCCGCACCGCCGGCAGCTCGTGGTATCGCCCGTCGTCGTACGTGGATACGCCGATCAGCATGGCGTACCGGTCGTTGTCACTCACGTCGTGCCGGGCCCGCCCTGCGCGCCGTCCCCCTCCGTGGGGCCGGAGTCTCCGTTGAGGAACCGCTCGATCTGCGCGTCGTCCGCACGGGCCTGCTTCCCGGAGATGGTCAGCGTCGCCCCGTCGGGCCGCGTGACGACGATCGTCCGCTGCGGCACGCGCGCCAGCCACAGCTGAAGCGCGGCGGCGACCAGGGAGCCGCCGCCGAACACCAGACCGAGGAGATCGGCGACCGGCCCGCCCTTGTCGGTGGTGGCGCCGGTGGTCGCGGGCCCGGCCGGAACGTCGAGCGCGGCCTGCGGGTCGGTCTCGGCGAGGGCGGCGAGCAACTCGCGGGCTTCGCGCCGCGCGCGCAGCGGATCTTCGTCGACGATGGAGATGCGGTAACCGGCGGCCGGGTCGGTGTGATGGGTGCTGCTCACGTGCGCTGTTCCCCCTTGGGCTCCCCCGTGCAGTGCACACACGGACGCACGACCCTAGCGACATGCGCGGACAGACCGTCGGCCAATTTCCGAAAACCCGCTGGTCATTGGCGCGAAAGGCACACCTCGGCCCACACGGTCTTTCCCGGAGCGCCCACGCGCGGCGCCACCGCCCACCGACTCGCCAGCCGCGCCACGACCAGCAGCCCGCGCCCCGACTCGGCGTCCGCAGGCGGCTCGTGGGAGGAGAGCAGCGGTACGCGCTCGGTACGGGTGTCGGTGACCTCGACACGCAGGGTGTCCGCCGAGTCGGTGAGCCGGAGCTGGAAGTCCCGCCCGGACACATGCCCGTGACGCACGGCGTTGCCGGTCAGCTCGGCGGCGATCAGCGTCATCGTCTCGTTGGCGGTCGAGGTGTACGGGTGCCCCCAGCTGTCCAGACGGTGGGAGACGAGCCGCCGGGCGAGACGGGCGCCGCGCGGGGAGGACGTGAAGCGCATCGCGAACTCAAGGGCGGTGGATACGGGGGAAGTTTCGCTGTTCATGAGACACAGGCTGGCGCGTGCCGCTTACGCTGAGTAAGGCCCGACGTGCGTACAGGGGGTAGCGGTAGGCGCGGTGTCGGTGCCTGTAGGCGGCGCGGAGCGTGACGGCCGACGCGGAGCGGCGTTGGCCGGTGGAGGTGATGGTGGGCATGAACGAATCCACCCAGCGGGCAGAGGACGACGACCCGGCCGGCGACGCCGCCGCACCGGATCCAGGCTCGGGCATCCTGCGCGTCTTCGGCCGCCAGCTGAAACGGTTCCGGGTACGGGCCGGGGTGGAGCGGGCGGAGTTCGGGGCGCGGCTGGGGTACTCGGCGTCGACGATCGCGGCGTACGAACAGGGGCGGAGGGTCCCGCCGCCGCGCTTCATCGACCAGGCGGACGAGTTGCTCGACGCGGGCGAGGTCCTGAAGGAGATGAAGGAGGAGGTTGCGCGGGCGCAGTACCCGGCATTCTTCCGGGACGCGGCGAAGCTGGAGGCGGAGGCGGTTGAGCTGCACGTGTACGACACGCATGTCGTCAACGGCCTCTTGCAGACCGAGGAGTGCGCCAGGGCGGTGTTCGGCATGTGGCGGCCGCTCCTCGATGAGTCGGTCATCACGGAGCGGATCGCAGCCCGATTGGCCAGGCAGCAGATCTTCTCCAGGCGCCCACACCCGCACGTGAGCTTCGTGATCGAGGAGGCTGTACTTCACAAGCGGCTCGGCGGACGGGACGTCTGGCGAGGCCAGCTGGAGCACATCCTGCTGGTCAGCCAGTCGCGCAACGTCGAGGTCCAAGTGATGCCGCTCGATCGCGAGGAACATGCGGGCCTCGCAGGGCCTTTCACCTTGATGGAGATGAAAGACGGACGCAGGATTGCCTACGCAGAGGTGCAGAGCGACAGTCGTCTGCACACCGAGCGGGGCAAGGTCCGTGAGCTGGAGGCTACGTATGGCAGCCTGCGTGCTCAGGCCCTTACACCGTGGGATTCGCAGGCCCTGATCGAGAAGTTGCTGGGAGACCAATGAACGCGAAGAAGCCCAGGCGCGAGAACAACACGCTTGCCTGGTTCAAGAGCAGCTACAGCGCCGGTGACGGTGGCCAATGCGTCGAGGTGGCCGGGTGCCGGAGCTGTGTCCACGTCCGCGACTCCAAGGACGCGGGCCGCCCTGGGCTCGTGGTCGGCACGTCCGCCTGGACGGCGTTCGTCGGCTTCGCACGGCGGTAGAACGACAACGTGGCTGCCCCGGACCTCGAAGGGTCCGGGGCAGCCGCATGTCACGCCGCGCTCGTCCCGGCCGCCTTCCGCGCCGGAGGCGTCCAACGCCCGAGCTCGATCTCCTTGTCCAGCCGCGCCTGGAAGTGCGCGTGCGCCGCCCGCATCTCGGCTTCACGGTCGGCCTTGTAGAAGGGCCCGACGTAGCCGGCGGGGGGCGGGGTGTTGGCGGGGTCGGCGAGGTGGGCTTGGAGATCGAGCCAGTCTTGCTTGGTCTGGCCGTGACCGTAGGTGTTGTGGTTCGCGGCAATCTTTCTGCCGTCGGCGTCAAAGTACATCGCTGATTCGTAGTCGGCTAGGACCGGATAGCGGGATTTGTAGATTGCGACGAGCTGGTCAGCAGTAATACCGAGCCAGACAGAAACGAGGGAGTCGAGTTCGACTAGGGCCGCGCGGCGTTCGTACTCGCTACGCAGGGGAGTGCGGTATTCCCAAGTGGAATCGAGGTCGGCGCCGAGCGGCTTGAGATTCGGCCAGTGGTGGTTTGCCCACTCCTCGTAACCAGCCCAGCGCGGGTCGAAGAGCTCCTTCCAGAGGGGGGAGTAGTGGCTTGTGAGGGTGTTTAGGCGGAGGGTGCGGAGGAGGAGCGCTGGCGCAAGAGGGTGGGCAGGGTCTACGGCGGGCATTTTGTGCGCTTCTGCGACTCGAAGGTCTGAACGGTCTGTGATCCGCAGGAGATAGTCCAGTGGTAGGGCGGCCCAGAACCCGGCAGTAAGGGCGGTACGGCGATTGTCCGCCAATGCCATTGAGTTGACGGCGTCAATGTGGGCAGTGCCTGGTGGGATTATGGCGGCGAACAAGCTGCGGTTGCCGTCAAAGTCGATCATGCGGCGCCAGGCGAGGCGAAAATGCTGGGTGTAGCGCTTGCCGCCCCAAACCTCTTGCGATGCCTGGTATCGATCGAGGGTGCATGAACGCACGTAGTTCGTCCGTGGGACATGATCGGCGCCCAACGTGTGAGCAGGAGTCTCGAACCAGTCGCGAGGTGACTTGCATGGGATCTTTGGATTCTGGGCGAATGGAGTTCCGACCAGGAAGTGGGGCCCTTGGAGTACGACTTCGTCGATGCTGTCAATGTCCGTTGTGGACCAGCGAATTAGGCCGTCCTTCTTGGCGTTTGTCTCGTTGTACCCTTGAGTGATGGAAGTTGCATGTGCTGCAAGGCGATTGGTGACGAGCGAAAGCGTGGAGACGGCCCCTTGTTCCCTGATGGTGACGGGGTAAAGCAGCGGAGCTTCGCTGTCGGGGATCATATTCTCGCCGGAAAGGCGATTCCATTCGGCTAGGCGGATTGCATCTACGTGGATGAGGCGGTCGCGGTGGGGGCGGCAGTCCCATTTGCCGTCATGCTTAATCCCGGGCAGTGGACCGCGGCCATCGTGGGTGATTGATGACGTAAGCGTCTCGGGCGAGTAGAGCCAACTGACGTGAGTGAATCCGACAGAATTGGAGGAACCGTAGACGTTGACGCTGAATTTGCGTGTCGGCCCGACATCTTCGAACAGCTGGAGGCGGTTAGAGAAGTGTGCGTGCATTCGCAAATGCTTATAGGCCGCCTTTCGTAGGGGTCCTTCCTTTACGCCGCTGAAGTGGCTATCGGGATGGATTAGCCCCGTGGTGCCCGCATGACTTGCATGACGCCACACCTGCGTCATGAACGCGCGGTAGAGGTCTGGGCGGGTCTTGGTGAGCAGGGGGTACATCGGCTGGGAGGTGAGGAGCGCGGCTGTAGCGGAGGTGCCTACTAGATCATCAAGGATGAAAGCAGTGTTCTTCCCGTCCTTGAGCGTTTCGGCCTTGCGTAGGCGCCACTCCTCCGCTCCGGGCTTCTCGGACAGTTTGAACCATGCCTCCAACTCGGCCAGAGCCGCATCCTCCTTCCAATCCGGCCTCACCCACGGCGGATTCCCCACCTGCAGATCAAACCCACCCCGCCCCCCGAACACCTGGGCGTACTCCAACTCCCAGTGGAAGAACCCCTGCCGCTTGGCCACATCCCCCGCGACCCCCACCCACGGGAACCGCCCCTCCAGCCAGTACGACCGGTCCATGCCCATCCAGTCCGGCAGCTCGTCCTCGTACCGCTCCAGGTCACCGAGCGAGTCGAACGACGCCACCAGCGACTCCGCCGGCACGTCGTGCGTGCCAAGCAGCGCCTCCGCGAAGTCCAGCCAGTCGTCCAGGTTCGCCAGCGGGATGACCTCGCGGCGCTGGCCCGCGAAGGACTGCTCGCCCTTGCGCGTGCCCTTGCGCCGCTTGTCGATGTCGCCGCGCCTTACCTCCTTCACGGTGACGTTCCCGAGGAGGTCGACCTCCTCGTACGTACGGATCACGTCCGACGCCCCGGATTCCGCAGCAGCCCCGCCCTGCGACGCTGGCACGACCTCCGCCCGCTGGTACCGCGCGTCCGTCCCGTCCAGCAGCGCAGCCTCCTGCACCGGCCAGAACCAGAGCGCGCACCACGTGTCCATGAGCTTCTTCAGCCGCCAGTACGGGGTGTCCACCGCCGTGAGATCGGCCAGCACCTTCTCCCGGGGCACGGCCTCCTTCGGCCGGCGCAGCCACTCCGGCTCCGCCTCCCACACGTCCACGCGCCGCGAGATCTCACGCTCGGAGATCGTCAGCCGCTGCACGACCAGGTCCCACAGGTACTCGGCCCGCCGCGCCAGGCCCTGCAACCGGGCTGTCTGCTTGGCCGTCGGGGACTTCGTGACCGCCTTGCGCCACGCACCGAGCGCCTTCGCCGCCTCCGGCGCCAGCGCCTTCGCCTCCTTCTCGGCGGCGACCGCGCCCCACTCCTTCGCCGGGAGGAGGAAGTGGTGCACCGCGCCCTCCGGCAGCGGGACGCCCGCCTGCGCGTCGGCGAGCGGGTAGCGCTCCGGGGGCGTGCCGAGCCAGCCGCCCTTCTTCAGGCGTTCGGGGCCGTACACCTCGCGCCGGCCGCCGATCAGGGAGTTGCCGCGCCGCAGGTGGAGGCCGAACCAGGGGGCCTCCATGCCGGGGTGCATGGTGTTGAGCCACAACGACACCTCGGCCAGCTCGACGGCCGTCTCGTTGAGGTCGACGCCGTACGAGTTGTGCAGGGCGATGTAGGCCTTGACCCTCTGGAGTTCGACGGCGTACTGCTCGGTGTCGATGGAGCGGCCGAGCTCCTTCTGCCGGCGCCGCAGGTACTCTGCGGCGACCTGATTGATGGCCTCGTTGAGGAACGCGCCCGAGCCGAGGGCCGGTTCGCAGATCTTCCAGTCGAGCAGCTCGCGCGCCTCGGTGACCGTGCCGTCCTGGTCCAGGCGGTGCTGGAGGGCCAGCTGCACGGTGACCTTGGTGAGGGACTCCGGGGTGTAGTAGGAGGCCGAGGTCTGGCGGTCGCGGCCGGAGAGCCGGTAGACGAACGAGCCGGGGGAGTACCGGACGCGCAGCTCCTCGCCCGTGTCCCGGTCCGGGCGCCGGACGAAGACCGTGTCCGGGTACTCGTCGGCCTTGGACTTGGGCACCAGCCAGGAGCCGTCCTTCGGGTCGCCGCCCTTGGCGACCTCGTACAGCTCCTCGCCCGCGATGAAGCCGGAGTACGACATCAGGCCCTCGTACACGGCGCCGAGCTGGTTGATGCCCAGCTGGGCGTACGAGATGAAGCCGCCGCGCTCGCCCTTCTTGCCCTTGGTGAGCATGAGCTTGTGCAGGACCTCGTACAGGGTGGCGTTGCGGAGCCGGGTGTCGAGGTAGCGGACGCGCTCGCCGCGCGCGAGGGCCTCGTCGGCGTCGTGACGGGGGTCGACGACGGCGTCCGCGCCGATCAGCTTGATCGAGTCCCGCTCGAAGAGCGTGGAGTGCAGGGGCTCGAAGCGCAGGCCCAGGTCCTCGCTGGTCTTCGCGCCGACGGCGCCGACGCCACCGACAGTGCCGGCGGTCTCCGCCGTCTTGGCCGCCTCGCCGTGGGTGCGGCGCGGCCGGTAGCCGTCCTGGACCTTGCGGAACAGCAGGTCGAGGGACTCGTACAGGTAGAAGCCCCGGCGGGACTTCTCGTCGACGAGGTCGCGCTCCGCGACGAGTTCGCCGAGCCGGCCGAGGCCGTAGCCGAGCTGGTACTCGGGATAGTCGGACGGCAGGATGCCCAGCTCGGGGCGGGCCTCGGCGTACAGCAGGAACAGGATGCGGTAGAGGTAGCGCAGCGACTCGCGGGTCAGCTGGCGGCCGAGTTCGGGGAGTTCGCCGATGTCCTGGGGGCGTACGCCCTGCTCGCGGAGGCGTTCCAGGACCTCGTTGGCGATCAGTTCGACGCTCAGCCGCAGGCCGTCGCGCAGCTCGCTGGAGACGCCCACCGCGTGTTTGGTGGACTTGCCGACGAGTTCGGCGAGCGGGTTCTCGCCGCCTTCCTCGGGGGTGCGGAGCGAGTCGGCGCCGAACAGCGCGGCGACGGTGTCGAGTTCGCCGCCCGGTCGGGTGTCGTTGCGCTGGAGCGCGATGTCGAGGGAGACGGCGAGGTAGCGGCCCTCGCCCCACGCCATCCGGTCGGCGAGGACGACGACGCCGCCGACGAGCAGCAGGACATAGCGCGGGGCCTCGTCGCAGGCGAACAGGAACGAGGCCAGCTTGGAGCCGGTGACGAGGCTGTTCGAGCCGTCGAGGACGACGGGGTCGAGAAGGCGGCCCGGGCCGTCGGGGTCCAGGGCGGCGTCCGCCTCGGCGGCCCAGCCGCAGTCGAGGGCGACGAGGCCCTTCTCGGCGTGCGCGACCGTGATCTCATGGCTCTGGCCCGCCCGCCAGACGGTGAGGTTGCCGGGCTTCGCGTCGTAGCCCAGTGCGCGCAGGACCTCGGCGTTCAGCGCGTGTACCCGCTCCCGCCAGGCGGGGGCGTCGTACGTCAGCGCGTCGTCGCCGGTGTCGGGCGTGGAGGCGGTGCCCTCGGCGTCCTCGGGGAGGGCGAAGAACGAGCGGGCCCGGAAGTAGTCGCGGCGCAGTGCCCGGAGACCGGCCCGCGGAGTGACCGGCAGGGCCTGCTTGGTGTCCTCGCGCAGAGGGTCGAGGCTTTCGGCGGACGCCGCCTCGCCCGTCCCGGCCGGGGGCTTGGCGGCCTCCTCCCGCTCCTTCCAGGTCTGGAGCAGGCCCGTCTTGAGGTCCTTGGGCAGCACCTCGGCGAGGTAGTGGGCCGAGAAGTAGTCGCCGCGGTTGACCAGGGAGTCGTACGTCATGACAGTGGCTCTCTCAGAGGGCGGCGGGCGCGGCGGACGGGGCGGAGGACGCGGCCGGCGGTGCGTCGGGGTCGGGCAGCAGCACCGCGAGGACGCGGAGCATCGGGCGCTGCCCGGTGGTCAGCAGGTCGTCGGCGAGGTCGGTGAGCCGCCGCTTGGTGTGCTCGCCCGCCAGCGTGGGCTGCTCCCAGTCGCCGAGCCGCAGCTTGTGGCGCTCGATCGACTCGCGCAGCGGCCGGTCCCAGGCGTCCCGGTGCCGCTCCATGAAGGCCTCGGCGGCCTCCAGTACGGCGGGGATGGCGGCGGCCGGCGGGGCGGGGTCCCGGTGGCGGAGCTTGTTCGCCATCGTCGGGCCGACCCCGGAGCGGCGCAGCAGCGACACCATGTCGTCGTCCACGGCCCCGCTGCCGGTCACGCCCATCCACTTGACGACCGTCGGCCGGCCCAGGGCGTTCGAGTACACGCCCTGGACGAGATAGGTGGGCTCCGCCACCTCGGCCGTGATCATCGGCGCCTCCTGGCGTCCGAGCCGGACGAGGACCTTGTCCGTCAGCCACTCGACGACCGGGTGCAGGTCGGTCAGCAGCGAGATCTCCGGCCAGCTGGAGGTGGAACCCGCCTCGCGGGCCCGCTGGAGCGACTGCTGGGCGAGACGCCGGTTGAAGGTGACCAACAGGCGTTCGCGCAGCCGCTGTTCGCGCAGGTAGTCCACGGGCAGCGCCTTGAGGCGGTGGAGGAGGTCGGCCGGGGGACGGAAGGACAGCAGGCCCGACTGCTCGTCGCGGTCGAGCTCCAGACGGTCCCGGGCGTCCGGGTACACCTCGCGCAGCGCCTCGTCCAGGAAGTGGGCGGTCGAGTCGAAGAGACGGGGGAGGACGGAGCCCGTGGCCTCACCCGTACCCGCGCCGGTAGCGCCGCCGGCCGTCTCGGGGGCGGACGCCCCGCCGGCCTCCGCGGCCTCCGCCTGCGGCTCGTCACCGACCGCTCCGAAGAAGTCCGCCAGGAAGTCGTCCATGGCATCCGTGCCGGCGTCCTCGCCGGACCGGCGACCGTCGAGGGACTCGTCCACGGTCCTGCCGCGCAGCAGATCCTGGATGAGGGACTTCTCCTCGGCCTCCGCGCGGTAGAGGCCGGTGACGGCCTCCGCCGTCCCGAGCGAGCGGTGCGCCTGGTCCTCGCGCTCCAGAAGCCGCTCGGAGACCAGGGTGTCGTCCTTCGCGCCCTCCGTGCCGCTGGTGAGGATCAGGGCGCGGAACTGCGGCGGCTGGGCCTGCCCGTAGCGGTCGATGCGGCCGTTGCGCTGCTCGATGCGGATCAGCGACCACGGCACGTCGTAGTGGACCAGCTGGTGGCACTGGCGGTGCAGGTTGACGCCCTCGGAGGCCACGTCGCCCGTCAGCAGGATCCGTACCGGAGCGCCGGCCAGCCCGAACTCCTCCACGACCCGCATCTGCTGCTCGTCGGACAGACCGCCGTGCATGACGCGCAGGCAGTCCTTCGCGGTCCGGCCCCGGAAGCCGAGGGCGGCGGGCAGGACGGTCGCCAGCCACTCCAGGGTATGGACGCGCTCAGAGAAGACCACGACACGGGTGTCGGAGGACGGGCCGACGCCGATGCCCTTCAGCTGCTCGACCAGCGCGGCGAACTTCGCCGAGTCCGCCTCCGTCAGGTCCGCGGTCAGTTCCGCGAGCCGGCGCAGGGCGGCGAGCTCCGCCGTCGTGGCCCGGGGGTCGTCCTTCTTCTCCAGGGTCTTGATGCGGGCGTTCACGGTGGCCTTGAGCGCCGCGTGCGAGGAGAGGAAGGACTTGAGGAGCGTGTACGGGAAGAGGGGGACGGAGCTCACGGACGGGCTGCCGTCGCGCGGCAGCCAGACGGCCGCCAGCTCCTCGAAGATCCGCTCCTCGGCCGGAGTGGCGGGGCAGTGTACGGCCTGGGACGGTCCGCGGTCCGCCCACTGGCCCTTCATCTGCTCGCGGACCTCGGTGCTGACCTTCGTACGGCGGATGAAGAGGTGCTCGATGTCCTCGGCCCGGTAGTTCTCCGGGTCGCGGATCGCCGCCGGGTCCAGCAGGGCGATCAGCTCGGCGAACGACCTCGCGTCGCCGTTGTGCGGCGTGGCGGACGCGAGGATCAGGGCGTCGGTGCGCGGCGCCAGGGTCTGGGCGAGCTGGTTGCGCAGGGAGCCGCGGTTGATCAGGTTGTGCGACTCGTCGATGACGACCGCGTCCCAGCGGATCTGCTCCAAGTGGTGGCGGTACTGGTCGGTGTTCTTCAACGTGTCGATCGAGACGATCACGCGCTTGAAGAACGTGAACGGATTCCGCCCGGCGGGGATCTCTCGCTGGATGCGCTCGATGCCCACCGAGTCGAGCCGGACCAGCGGAATGGCGAACCGTGTCCACAGCTCGTGCTGGAACTGCTCCAGGACGTGCTGCGGCGTGACGACGAGGATGCGCTCGCCCCGGCCGCGCCGGATGAGCTCCGCGAGCGTCAGACCGATCTCCAGCGTCTTGCCCAGGCCCACCACGTCCGCGATCAGCAGCCGGGGACGCAGATTGGCGCCGGAGAGCGCGAGTTCGGCGGGGCGGCGCTGGTAGGGGAGCGGGTCCAGGAGGAAGGACTCCGCGAGCGCGAGCCGCCGCTCGGACTGGGGCAGCGCCGTGCGGCGCAGCACGGCCTCCAGGAAGAGCCGGGAGCGCCGGTAGGTGGGGGAGTCGTCCGCGATCAGACGGGTGTCACGCGGGTCGATGAGCTCGACGGTGTCCAGGCCGGTGAAGAACACGGCCTCCTGGTCCCGTACGAAGTCGGACACCCCGACCACCTCGACCCGGGTGCCGTCGTCGGCGGTCGGCACCGCGTTCCTGACCAGCCACACCTCGTCGCGTACGAGCACCTGCGCGCCTGCCGGGAACTGCTCCCGCCCCGCCGCGTCCGACGCGTCGCCGTGCTGCTCGGGGCTGGTCTGGACGGCGGTCACCCGTGTCCTCCTGTGGTGATTCGTGACGGTGGTGGCAGGCCCCTCAGTATCGCGGGGCCATCGGCAGCGCAGGTCCATCGGCATCGGGAGCCCGCCGGTGTCAGAACGCGGCCTGGGCCGCGTACACCTCGCGGAGCCGCTGTGCGGTGATCCGGGCCTGGGCGGAATGCAGCCGCTGCCCGGAGCGGCCGCGGGGAGCGCGCGGAGGGGCCGGCGGGGTGGACGACGGGCTGTCCGTGTCCGGGGCGGGTTCCGGGGCGGCGGGTGCGGACGAGGGCACGCCGGCTCCGGACGGCGGCGCGGGACCGTCGACGAGCGTCGGGGGCGGCTCGGTGGCGGCCTGCTCGTCGGCGTCAGGCGCGGGGGCGGCCGGCGGGGTCACGTCCGGGGAGAGCACCACCGCGTCCGGGGAGAGCGCCACGGTCGGCGCTGTCGTCGGCGAGGTGGGGGGCCCGGGAAGCGCCGGGGCCGCCGGGACGGTGGGCGGCAGCGGGAGGGCGACCGTCGGCGGCAGGCTGTCCAGCGCATGTGAGGGAGCCGCCGTGTGCGTCGTGAGCCGACGCCGTGCCTGGGCGACCTTGAAGCCCTGCGCCTCGATGACCGCCCGGCACCGCTGGACGACGTCGCTCAGCGCCGGCCGGTCCTCGGCCCGGTGCGCGAGCATCGCCGTCAGCAGGGGCACCAGCTCGTCGGGGACCCCCGACAGGTCGGGAGCCGTCTCCGGGTCGGTGACCTGATGGAAGAGGACGTGGATGTTCGCGGCCTGGTACGGCAGGTGCCCGGAGACGGCGAACAGCATCACGGCGCCGAGCGCGTGCACGTCGACCGCGGAGGTCAGCGGCCGGTCGCCCCGCGCCTGTTCGGGCGCCATGCAGGCCGGGGTGCCGACCACCGTGTTGGGCGCGGTCAGGGACACGCTCGACTCGGCGAACACCGCGAGCCCGAAGTCGATGACCTTCGGCCCGTTGGGGCCGAGCAGCACGTTCGCGGGCTTGAGGTCACGGTGCAGCAGACCCTGCTTGTGCACCGTGGCGAGCGCCTCGGCGAGCGTCGCCCCGAGGGAGGCGGCGAGCAGCGAGGGCAGCGGGCCGTGCAGGGCCACGTGCCGGCTCAGGTCGGGGCCCTCGATGTACTCGGTGGCCAGCCACGGAGGATCGGCCTCCGCGTCGGCATCCAGGAGCGCCGCGATCCGCGCGCCCCAGATCGTCTTGAGGATCTCCACTTCCTGGGCGAAGCGCTGCCGGGTCTCGGAGTCCACGACGGACGGCTTGATCACCTTGACGGCTGCGGGCTCCCCGCCGGGTGACTCGCCCAGGTACACCTGCCCCATGCCACCGTGCCCGATACGGCCGAGCAGCTCGTAGCCGCCCAGCTCGACGGGGTCATGCGGGCTGAGGGGAGCGATGTGCACGAGGGGCCTTTCTGCTCGTGAGCGTGAGGACGGAGCTGCGGACGGAGCTGCGGACGGAGCTGACGTGTCCGGTCGCACCGCACACGGTATCCGGCCGAAGACCGGTGCCGTACGGGCGCGGAGGCGGTCGGCTATCCGAGGTCCCGCCTGCGCTCCGCGAGACTCCGGACCCACAGCTCATGGGCCCGCCGTGCCTCGTGCACCGACTCGCGGGCGAAGACCTCGTCGGTGAAACCCACGGCCGCGACCTGCTCCACCACGCGGACGAGGTGAGCGGCCACCTCGCGCAGGCGCTCGGCGTGCGCCGCGCGCAGCCGTGGCGCCAGCTCCTCCTCGCGAGCGGCCAGTGCCATCAGGTCGTCGAACCCCGCGTCGTCCGCGTACGCGGAAGGGAGACCGGGAAGATCCGCCCCGGTGAGGCGGCGCACCACCGGCAGGGTGCGCTCGGCCGCTTCCTCCCGTCCGAGGACACGATGGAGCAGCTCTCGGGCCTGGTCGGTGCCGCGGACGCGCGCGGAGACCGCGTCCAGGGCGTCCAGCTCCGGGCCGACGCCCTGCTCGTCCTCCGCCGCGAGCAGGCCGCTCAGCCGGGCGGCGATCGCCTGGCCCGTGGCGGACGCCTCGTCGATGACGTCGTAGCAGGCGTCGAGTTCCTCGAAGGCGCGTTCCGCCGTGCGGATGGCGGCCGTCACCATGGCCGCGGTGTCGCCGTCGAACCGGCCGACCGCCTGGGCGAGCTGCGAGGACGTCATGGACACCGCTGCCAGCAGGTCTTCGGTGTGCCGCTGCCTGGCCGGCCCGCTCGTCGTTCCGGTGCCCACCGTTCCCCCCTCGCCGTGCCGGTGCTCCGCTCCCGATCATGGACGTCGGCGGCCGCACACGGCAACGCGCGGCCGGATCTGTGCCGACCGAGGCATCGGAGTTGGCCGGAAATGCACGAAGCGGTGCCGAAGTGGATCACGAGCGCCCCACAATGCACCCGGCCGAACCCTCCGATCCAAGGACACCGATGCTCGATTCGTACCCGGAGTTCCAGCTGCGCCTTCCGTACGGCGGACCCACGGCCAGAGGCCGGCTGCTGTCCGAGAGCGGGACCAACGGCAGCCAGAAGATGGTGGTGCTCGCGGGCTCCCCGGCGCGACCCGACGTCGTCCCGTCGTTCCCGGAGAAGACGCCTTCCTCGCACCGGCTGCGCGAACGGCTCATCGCGGACGGGGTGATACGCGAAACCTCCACGTGGCCGGGCTGGCTCGAAGTGGTCGAGGACGTGGAGTGCAACTCACCCTCCGCAGCGGGGGAGATCCTCCTGGGCCGCAGCTCCAACGGGTGGATGGAGTGGAAGACCGAGGACGGCCGGCCGCTCGCCGACTTCCTCGGCCAGGTGTGGTCGGGTCCCAGCCGCGCCTGGCTGGTGCGGGGGCCGCACTCGGCCGGCCCCGACCTGTTCCGGCGCGCGTGGCTCCCCGAAGGCCGGGTGTCCCTGACCGCCGCCCACCTGCGCCCGCTCGCCACCCAGGGCATCAGCAAGGAACAGCTGCGCACCTTCGTCGACGAGGACTACGGGTCGACGGCGACGTACACCGAGAAGCCGCAGCTCGTCGAGGAGCTGCACGCCTTCCTCTCGAGGATGCGCCCGGGCGACACGGTGTGCGCGCTCTCCGACGGCCGGCTCCACACCGGCAAGATCACCGGCAACGTCGAGCACCTCGTCGCCGACGACGGAAGCCGCGTCCTCTGGCGCCCCGTGGAGTGGGGGCGCGACGGCTTTCCGCTGAACGAGCTTCCGCAGGAACTGCGTCAGAAGCTTGCGCTGCGCCACGACGTGGTCGACCTCACCACCGTCAAGGCCATCGTCGACGGCCTCGGGGTCAGCGACGAGGAGCTGGTGGAGGAAGCCCTGGCCGACGGCTCCGTGATCAGCGCCGAACCCCTGGCGGTCACCGCCCGCCGCGACGTCGAGCTGCCCGAGCCCACCGAGGAGCTGCGGAAGGAGCTCCACGTGCACCACCTCGCATGGCTGCAGGAGATCAGGCAACTGCTCCACGACGAGAAGCAGCTGATCTTCTACGGCCCTCCCGGGACGGGCAAGACCTTCCTCGCCCAGGAGCTCGCCGCGTTCTTCGGCGGCGGGCCGGAGCAAGTCGAACTGGTCCAGTTCCACCCGTCGTACTCCTACGAGGACTTCTTCGAGGGCTTCCGCCCCCGCGAGGACCCCGATACGCACGAGGTCGCCTTCCGGCTCACGGCCGGCCCCCTGCGGGAGTTCGCCGAACTGGCCCGCAGGCAAGGCAACCGGCACATCCCGCACTTCCTCGTCATCGACGAGATCAACCGGGCCAACCTCGCCAAGGTCTTCGGAGAGCTGTACTTCCTCCTCGAATACCGCGACCGGTCGGTGCGGCTGACCTACTCGGACGAGGACTTCTCCCTGCCCCGCAACCTCTTCGTCATCGGCACCATGAACACGGCCGACCGCTCGATCGCCCTCGTCGACGCGGCGATGCGCCGGCGCTTCGCGTTCGTCGAGCTGTCCCCGCGCATCGATCCGACCCGAGCGCTGCTGCGTTCCTGGCTGGAGGCCGAGGAGAAGGACCCCGAACCCGCGGACCTGCTCGACGCCCTCAACGCCCGCATCGACGACCCCGACTTCAAGATCGGACCGTCGTACCTGATGAAGCCCGGCGTCTACCGCGAGGGCGGACTGGAACGGACCTGGCGGACCAAGATCCTCCCGCTCCTGGAGGAGCACCACTACGGCGAAGGCATGGACATCGAAGGCCGCTACGGCCTGCCGGCACTCCGCAGGGCGCTCGCGGCACGCACCACCTCGCCCGAACCCGGCGACGGGACCGACGCGCAGTGACCCCCGACATCCCGCTCGTCGAACACGGACCCGCGCGCTCGGTCCGGCTCCACGACGCCGTGGGCCGCGCACTGGCCGCCTCCAGAATCCTGGAAGAGGCCGGGCCCGACCCCTACGAGCCGGGCACCTGGCGACTGCGCGCCGGCAGCAGGGTGGGCGCCGTCACACTCACCGTCCCCGGCGGCGAAGGCGTCACGGTGCGGATCACCCCCAAGGTGCCGATCGCCCGCCTCCTCTTCCTGCTCGGCTACAGCAGCGACCCCCGGGGCTGGTGGGACGGCACCGTGGAGCTGGCCGCGCACGACGACCTCCTCCCGGCGTTCGCCCACGCCGTCGAGCGCCGGATCGACCGCGCACTGCGGCAGGGCCTGCTCCAGGGCTACCGGACGGCCGAGGAGTCGTCCCCTGTCGTACGCGGTCGGCTCCGTGAGTCCGAACAGATCCGCCGCCGGTTCGGCATGCCCGTGCCCGCGGAGGTGACGTACGACGAATTCACGACGGACACCACCGAGAACCGCATCCTCCGCACAGCCGTCGACCGCCTCCTGCGCCTTCCTGCCGTCCCCCGGACCGTCCGGACACGCCTGACGCACCAGCGATCCCGGCTGGCGGACGTCACCCCGCTCCCGCCAGGCCGGACACTCCCGGCCTGGCGCCCGACCCGCCTCAACGCCCGCTACCACCCGGCACTCCACCTCGCCGAGACGGTGCTGCGGGGCTCGTCGTCGGAGCACCTGCCCGGTGGGCTGCGCATGGACGGATTCCTCTTCGACATGAACGGCGTCTACGAGGACTTCGTCTGCACGGCCCTGCGGGAAGCGATGCGCGCCTTCGGCGGCCGCAGCGTCCTCCAGGCACGGAACCTCCACATGGACGAAGGCGCATCCATTCGCCTGCGCCCCGACTTCGTCTGGTACGGAGAAGCCGGCGCACCGGAGATCGTCGCGGACGCCAAGTACAAGGCCCGCCGAAAACAGGGATTCCCGAACGCGGACCTGTACCAACTCCTCGCCTACTGCACGGCCCTGGGTCTGCCCGAAGGACACCTGGTCTACGCGAAGGGCAACGCCCCGCACACCAGCCACCACGTCCGCCACGCCGGAACCGTCCTCCACCAGCACGCCGTCGACCTGAACCAGCAGCCCACGGAACTACTGGCCGAGATCGCCGCGCTGGCGCGGCGCATGCTTCCCCACCACCTTGGCGAAACGCCCGGCGGGGGCGGTGAACCCACCACCGCCCGCCGGATTCCGCGTCCTGCGTCAGAAGTTGTCCCAGTTGCCCGAGACGGGCTTGGCGTCTGTCGTGCCGAAGACGAAGGAGCGGTCGGCGACGTTGTCGCCGTGGGAGTCGTTCAGGTGGAACATCGTGGCCGAGGGACTCCGGACCCCGGTGGTGCCGTCGCCGTCCCAGTCGCCGACGACAGGGCGGTCTCCAACGCTGCCGTAGCTGATGGTGTACGTGTTCCACCGTCACCGGTACCACCCCGCCGGAATGGGGCCGTTCCTTGCGGACGATCAGACGCAGTCCCTCCGGCCAGCCCTTGAGCCCGTCGCCGTCGGGGTTCGGCGACCCAAACGCCGTCGCGGATCTCTCCGTCCGGCTCGACGGCCGTCGTCCACGCGGCGGGCGGGACCTTGGAGACGGCCCTGAAAGCGCGAGGCTAAGGAGCCCGGGGCACGATCCGCGTGCCCTACCGGGGCGGCTGGAGCGCGATCCCGGCCGGGAAGCAGGCCGTGAACACCTCCCACGCCAGGATCCGAGCCGTGTCGCGAGCAGGCCAACGCCACCCTCAAGAGCTGGCGGCTCCTGCGGAAACTCCGTTGCAGCACTACCCGCGTCACCGACATCGTCAAGGCCGTCCTGATCTTGCAGTTCGCCATGTCAGCATGACGTCGGCGAAGCCCGCAGTACGGACCAGGGCAGTACCGACGTCGATTACACCAAGGGAGCCAGCGCACTGTGGCAGACCTCAGGGTCACCTACGACAAGACTGCGAATGCGGCGTACGTGTACTTCACCGAACCGCAGACGCGCGTGAAGTCCACGCACACGTACCCCTGCGATCCGGTGGACGTCGACGGCATGATCAACCTCGACTTCGACGAACACGGCCGCCTCATCGGTGTCGAGGTGTTGGCGGCGAGTTCAAAACTGCCTGAGTACCTGCTCCAGTCCGCGGAGCGCCTGGATACCGAAGGTGCATAAGGCATGCGAAGTACGGCCATTGAGGCCACCTCGCCGCGCCTTACCCCAGGTTGGAAAAGGCTCACTGCCGCACCCCTCTGCCCGGTCTCGCACAGGTCGGAGGGATGCGGCAGTGTTGCTTTCGCGGGTCAGATGTCCCTGAAGATCTCGATCTGCGCGCCCACCGAGTTCAGGCGTTCCGCCAGGTCCTCGTAGCCGCGGTTGATGACGTACACGTTGCGCAGGACCGACGTGCCCTCCGCCGCCATCATCGCCAGCAGGACGACCACCGCCGGGCGCAGGGCCGGGGGGCACATCATTTCGGCGGCGCGCCAGCGGGTGGGGCCCTCCACCAGGACGCGGTGGGGGTCCAGGAGCTGGAGGCGGCCGCCGAGGCGGTTGAGGTCGGTGAGGTAGATGGCGCGGTTGTCGTAGACCCAGTCGTGGATCAGGGTCTTGCCCTGCGCCGTGGCCGCGATGGCCGCGAAGAAGGGGACGTTGTCGATGTTGAGGCCCGGGAAGGGCATCGGGTGGATCTTGTCGATCGGCGCCTCCAGCTTGGAGGGGCGGACCGTCAGGTCGACCAGGCGGGTGCGGCCGTTGTCCGCCGGGTACTCGGGGGAGCGGTCGTGGTCCAGGCCCATCTCCTCCAGGACCGCGAGCTCGATCTCCATGAACTCGATCGGGACCCGGCGGATGGTCAGCTCGGACTCCGTGACCACCGCGGCCGCCAGCAGGCTCATCGCCTCGACCGGGTCCTCGGAGGGCGAGTAGTCGACGTCCGCGTCGATGTCCGGGACGCCGTGCACGGTGAGCGTGGTCGTGCCGATGCCCTCGACCCGTACGCCCAGCGCCTCCAGGAAGAAGCACAGGTCCTGGACCATGTAGTTGGACGAGGCGTTGCGGATGACCGTCACGCCGTCGTGGCGGGCGGCGGCCAGTAGGGCGTTCTCGGTCACCGTGTCGCCGCGCTCGGTCAGGACGATCGGGCGGTCGGGGGCCACGGACTGCTCGACCTGGGCGTGGTAGAGACCCTCGGTGGCGGTGATGTCCAGGCCGAAGCGGCGCAGCGCGATCATGTGCGGCTCGATGGTGCGGGTGCCGAGGTCGCAGCCGCCGGCGTACGGCAGCTTGAAGCGGTCCAGGCGGTGCAGCAGCGGGCCCAGGAACATGATGATGGAGCGGGTGCGGATCGCGGCCTCGGCGTCGATGGACTCCATGTCCAGCTCCGCCGGCGGCACGATCTCCAGGTCCACGCCCTCGTTGATCCAACGGGTCCGGACGCCGATGGAGTTGAGGACCTCCAGCAGGCGGAAGACCTCTTCGATGCGGGCCACCCGGCGCAGCACCGTACGGCCCTTGTTGAGGAGGGACGCGCACAGGAGGGCCACGCAGGCGTTCTTGCTGGTCTTGACGTCGATGGCACCGGACAGGCGGCGGCGGCCGACGACGCGCAGGTGCATCGGGCCGGCGTAACCGAGAGACACGATCTCGCTGTCGAGCGCCTCGCCGATGCGGGCGATCATCTCAAGGCTGATGTTCTGGTTGCCGCGCTCGATCCGGTTGACGGCGCTCTGGCTGGTGCCGAGGGCGTCGGCCAGCTGCGTCTGGGTCCAGCCACGGTGCTGGCGGGCGTCACGGATGAGCTTGCCGATGCGTACGAGGTAGTCGTCTGCCATGCCGTCACGTTATCTCAGATATGAGATGCGCCTTGCGGTGGGGTAGGCCATCAGAGTGACGGGCTCACGGTGACAGGCTGTGCGCCACCGGGTGGTGCGGCTGGTAGAGCGGAAGTTCGGTTCCGCTCGGCAGCCGTACGGCCCCGACCAGTCCCCAGCCCTGGTCGCTGACGGGCCGTGAGACCTCGGCCCCGCGGTCCTCCAGCGCCTTCAGGGTCTCCGCGATGTCGTCGCACATCAGGTAGACCTCGCTGCGGGGTTCGCCGTCCGTGGGGTGCATGGCGATCTCGGCCGGCGGCAGCTCGAAGATGAGCCACCCCCGCCCCGCGTCGACGTGCGCGAAGCCCAGGACGTCCTTGAGGAAGGTGCGGTCCGCCTCGGCGTCCCGGCTGTAAAGGATCACGTGCGCGCCGCTGAACATGCCTCAATCGTCCTTCGTCGTCCGCTTTGCGGCAATCGCGCCACGCCCGTACGGGGGTTTATTGGTGTATTGCGGTGCCTGTTGGTGCCTGTTGGTGCTTATCGGTGCTTGCCTGTCGGTGCCTGCCCGCCCGTCGGCGCCCGTCGGTGCCTGTCGGTGCCTGCCCGTCGGCGCCCGTCGGCGCCCGTCGGCGGCTGTCGGTGTCCACCGGTGCTCGGTGGGGCGTATGGGGGTCAGCTTGCTGTCGGTGCTTCGTGCAGGCGTACGCGCTGGATCTGGCAGGCCAGTGCCCGGCGTCGCGATGCCGGGACCGCCTCCGCGCCCCGGCCCGCCGTCGCCAGGACGTCGAGGCCGCGTGCGATCCGGTCGTACGTGTTCCGGTACGCCGCGAACGGCGGCTCCGCCCCGTACTCCCGCAGGTCCTCCTCCATCAGGCGTCGCAGCGCGTCCACGTTCTGCGGCGTGAACCGCTTCCGGCCCCGGGCCAGCGCGTGCACCAGGCGCGAGCAATGGGCGCCGTCGTCGAGCGCCGCCGAGAGTTCCTCGGCCAGGCCCCACAACCGCCCTTCCAGCCAGGGTGTGTCCCACTGGTCCAGTGACGCGTCCGCCGCCGGCGGCGCGTCCTCCCCGGCCGACGCCCTGGTCACCTGCTTGGACACCGCCGGCTGGCTCATCCCGGCCAGCCGGGCCAGCCGCTCCTGGGTCCAGCCGGCGCCGGCGAGGAGTCGGATCATCTCGGCGCGCAGGTGCCGCATCTCCTCGCCCGCGCGGATGATCTCGTTCATCCCCGCGAACATCCGCGCGGCCTGCTCCTCGGTCATCTCCTCGGGCGTCCGCCCGGCGGCCCACGCATCCGCCGTCGCCGCGGACGTGCGTCCGGCGCCGCTGCCCGTTGTCTCCCGCTCGGTTGTCACAACCCAGTTATACCCGGACCCGCCGGCTTCCCGGCAGGGGCTCGACACGACTTATAACCAGGTTGTATGACTGGGTTATGGCCTCCGCTCCGCACACCTCCGCCACCTTCACCGCCCCCGACGGCACCCGCCTCGCCCACCGCCTCGCCGGCTCCGGCGACCCCCTCCTCTGCGTCCCCGGCGGGCCCGCCGACTCCGCCTACCTCGGCGACCTCGGCGGGCTCGCCACCCACCGCACCCTGGTCCTTCCCGACCTGCGCGGCACCGGCCGGTCCCCGCGGCCCGCCGACCCCGCCGGCTACCGCTGCGACCGCCTCGTCGACGACATCGAGGCCCTGCGGGCCCACCTCGGTCTCGAACGCGTCGACCTGCTCGGCCACTCCGCCGGAGCGAACATCGCCGCCCAGTACGCGGCCCGGTATCCGCATCGCGTGGCGCGCCTGGCCCTCGTCACGCCCGGCCTGCGTGCCGTCGGCGTCGACATCACCGGCGACGCCCGGCTCGGCCTCGCGCGCCGACGCGCCCACGAACCCTGGTTCCCGGCGGCCTTCGCCGCCCTGCGGGCGATCAACAGCGGAAACGGCGGCACGGACGCCGACTGGGAGGCCGTCGCACCCTTCCGGTACGGCCGCTGGGACGAGGCGGCCCGCCGTCACGAGGTCGCGAGCCGCCCCGACAACCCCGAGGCCGTCGCCGGCTTCGGCGCCGGCGGCGCCTTCGGGCCCGACCGGATCCACGCCACCCGTGCCGCGCTCGCCACCCTGCCCGCCCCCGTGCTGCTGCTCGCGGGGGAGTTCGACCTCAACAGTCCGCCGGGCGCCGTGGCGGAACTCGCGGGTCTCGTGTCCCACGCCGTACTCCGCGTCCAGCCCGGGGCGGGGCACTACCCCTGGCTGGACGACCCGGCCGCCTTCGTCGCGTCGGTGACGGCGTTTCTGGACGGCGCCTCTCGGTGACGGTCATCCCGGCAGCGCGTTCCGTGGGGTGCTTGTCGGTGGCTCTCGCCGTGGGACCTCACGCGGCCTGGCTCAGCCGAACGCGAGGGCCGCCGACGCGTCGATGAGGGCGAGACGGCCCCGGTCGGCTCCTCGGGTCCGCGCCTGTGCCACGAAACCTCCCAGCTCGGCGCGTACGGTGGCCGAGTCGATGCGCCTGATCACGGGCAGCGTGGCCTCGACGATCCGACAGGCGTCGTCGAGTCGGCCGACACCGGCGAGCGCCGTCGCCTGCCGGACCGCGAAGCGGGCCCGGGAGTTGCTGTCCGCCGGGACGGCCGGCCCGAGGCCGAGTCCGGCGGCGGAACGGCCGGGGGCGGAGAGGTCGGCGGCGGAACGGCCCGGGGCGGAGAGGTCGGCGGCGGAAAGGCTGGGGGCGCTGAGCTCGGCCGCGGAAAGGCCTGTGGTGGAAAGGCCGGCGGCGCTCAGCTCCGCGTCGAAAAGGTCGGCGGCGAGCTCGAAGCGACCCAGGCTGAGCATGCAGGACGCTGCGATGAGCCGAGGGTTGCCGTTCTCGGCCCGCGGACCCCAGTGAGGGCTCCGGCCGCCGACGGCCTCGGCGGTGTGGCTTCCGAACCGCGCCAGCGCCTCCCGGCAGGCCTCCGCGTCGCCGCGCCGCGCATGCGCCTGCGCCGCGCGCCGCGCGGCCTGCGCGCGGATCACCGGGTCGGCCGCCGGGTGCGCGGCCGCCTGGTCGGCGAATCCGATCGCCGCACCGCTGTCACCGCGGTGCTGGGCGATGAACGCCCTGCGGACCAGGGCGTACGCGGCCACCGTCTCGTCGCCGCCGCGCGCACCCCAGCGGACCGCGGTGTTCGTCCAGCGCAACGCCTCCGCGGGGTTGCCCGCCTCCTGTGCCATCCAGCCCGTGTACTCGGCGAACGTCGAGGCCAGCCGCCAGATCTCGGCACGCTCCTCGCCGACGGCGAGCGGACCGGCGTCCGTCAGGATCCGGAGGATCGACTTCAGTGACGCGGTGACGAACCTCGGCCCGGTGGACCTGCCGATGTCCTTCAGTTCGCGCAGGACCCGCTCGTATCCGGCGACCACCGGGCCGGCCTCGACGACCTCCTCGGCCGGGACGCCCCTGCGCCGAGGCGCCGCCAGCTCGGCGAGTTCCCCGCCCGCGCCGAACGCCGCGTCGCAGGCCGCCGCCACGGCGGGCGTGGGGTTGCGCAGTCCGCTCTCCAGGTTGCAGATCTGCCCGTCGGAGACGTTCGCCCGCCGGGCGAGCTCGCGCACGCTCCACCCCCGACGCGCCCGCAGCGTGGCCAGGACGACGCCGAAGTCGCCCGGCGGCAGACGGGTACCGGCCGATCTCCACGGCGAATCCGCCGCTGCCGGAACCGGCCGAGCCGGACCGGCCCCCGCCGCAACCTCCCGCGCTTGACCGGCCCCCGCCCGGACCGCCCGAGCCGGAACCCTTCCTCCCGTGCTGTCCGCCGCGTCCATACCCGCCAGCGTACGGAGCCTTGCGGCTGCTATTCAATCCTCGCTGAATAGCAGCCGCGCGACTGTTCCGCCCCTATGGTGAGCACCATCCCTGACGTCAAGTCCCGCCAGAGAGGGGGCACTTGTGCCGCGCGTCTTTCTCAGCTTCCGCAAAGCGGACTCCCGTTGGATGCGAGACCGCGTCCACCGCGAGCTGTCCGACCGCCTGGGTGCCGACGAGATCTTCAAGTCGGGCCGGTCGATTCCGCCCGGGGCCGATTTCGCCGAGATCCTGCGGCGGCAGGCCGCCGAGTGCGAGCTCATGTGCGTCCTGATCGGGCCGGGGTGGCTCGACGCGCGCGGCGAGGACGGCGTCCGGCTGCTGGACCGGGACCACGACTGGGTCCGCCTGGAGATCGCCACGGCTCTCCGGGCGGGAAACCGCGTCGTCCCGGTCCTGCTGGGTGACGCGACGATGCTGCCCGACGCCTCGGCGCTGCCCGCCGAGATCGCGGAGCTGGGGCGCCTGCAGTTCCTCCGCGTTCCGGAGACCCATCTGCCGGCCGGGCTGGCGCACCTGTGCGACGCGGTGGCCGCTCTGCTGTCCGGTGCCGGGCCCGCCGCCGGATCCGGGCCGGGCACGGCGCAGCCTCCGGATGCCGCGCCGGCCGCCGGCCCGGCGCCGTCGGTGACCATGACGGCCCATGTGACCGGCGGCGGCAGCTCGTACATGGCGGCCCGTGACCAGACGATCAGGCCGGCGTGAGGGACGGACGACGATGAAGCATCCCGGAGCGGACGACGCCCGCCGGATCGGGCCGTACGCGCTGCTCGAACGGCAGGGAACGGCCGGCGGGAACGACGTCTTCACGGCGCGTACGGACGCGGGGCGACTCGTCACGGTCACGGTCGTCCGAAGCGAACTCGCCGCGGACCCGGGCTTCCGGGACCGGTTCCGCGCCGCCGTCGAGGCGGCACGGACGCCGGCCGCTGCCCCCTTCCTCGCGCCGGTGGTGGATGCCGACTCCGACGCGCCGCTTCCGTGGCTGGCGACCGAGTTCACCGCAGGGCTGCCGCTACGGCATGCGGTGGACCGGCACGGCCCGCTGTCCGAACCGGCTCTGCGGGTCCTCGCCGACGGCCTCGGCCGGGCGCTCGCCGCACTCCACGCGACCGGAACGGTCCACGGAGAGGTGAGCCCGGACTCGGTGCTGCTCACCATGGACGGGCCCCGCGTCAGCGCCCTGGGGATCGCGGGAGGCACCGGCAGTCCGGCACCCGCAGCGACGGACGACATGGTCGACCTCGGTTCGACCGTGCTGTTCGCTGCTTCCGGAGGCGAGCCGGACCTGGGTGCCCTGCCCGTGTCGCTCCGCGAGGTGATCGGCGGCTGCCTGTACCCGGAACCGCCCGACCGTCCCACCGCGCAGCAGCTCGTCGACTATCTGGCACGTCAGAACCTGCCCACCCTGCAGGGAAGTTGGCTGCCGCCGTCCATGACCGCCGACATGGCTGCCGCCGCCGCGGCGGCCGGATCGGCATCCGTACAGACCCATGCCCACGCCGCCCCAGCCAACCACAGCGCCGGAGCCGCCCACGCCGCCCCAGCCGCCCAAGGCGGAAGCCAAGCCGCCCACGCCGCCCCAGGCGGAAGCCAAGCCGCCCAAGCCGCCCCAGGCGGAAGCCAAGCCGCCCAAGCCGCCCCAGGCGGAAACCACGCCGCCCAAGCCGCCCACGGCGGGAGCCCCAGTGCCCAAAGCGGCCAAAGCGCCCCTTGCGACCCGCCCCCGGCCCCCGGCCTGCTGCTTCCGCCGCCGGTGATCGCCGCCGACAGAGGTGTCAGCCGCCGGAAGCTGATCATCGGGCTGGCGGGAGGCGCGGCCGTGCTCGGCGGATCCGCGGCGGCACTCGCCTTCTCCGGCGACCCGTCGCCGACGGCCGGAGGCCGGGCCGGCGGACCCGGCGCCACCGCGCGGCCGGCCTCCCCGTCCGGCGCGCCGGCGACGACCTCCGCTCCTTCCGCGTCGCCGTCCTCGGCGGACGGACCGGAACCGGTCGTCCTGACCGCACCCGACGCCGTCCCGGCCTGGTCGCGCACGGCGAAGCACGCCCCCACCTGTCTGGAAGCCACCGACAAGGTGGTCATGGTGGTCACGAACACCGGCACGTCCTTCCTGAACACGGCGACCGGGAAGACCGCGTTCTCCGGGTTCGACACGACCAACGACTCCGGCGTGACCAGCCTCCAGTACCCGACGGCGTACGCGGACGGCGTGTTCTACCTGCTCTGTGAGACACCGAAGGCGAACAGTCTCCTGGCGGCGTTCGACGCCGCCGACGGCAAGCTGAAATGGGCGACCGAGATGGCCGACGCGGGTCCCGGCGGCGGCAAGCACACGGCGTTGTACTCGAGCCGCTACGTGGCGGCCGCGGGGAGCACGGTCTACGTGTGCGGGACCCTGCTCGTGCTGGACGGGAAGTTCTCGGCCAAGGACCCGACGACCGGCTACATCCGCGCGTTCGACGCCGCCACCGGCAAAGGGCTCTGGCGGGTGACGGGCACGGACATCAACAACGTGCTCGTACCGCCCACCGGTCCTCACCTGCTCGCCACCTCGGCCCTTCCGGCCGCGAAGTCCGGCCGCGTCCAGATGATCGACGCCGGCCGTAAGGGCGCCCGCGGCTGGAAGAAGTCCGTTCAGGGCAACGGGTTCTACTTCAGCCCCGGCTGGCCGCTGACGTGCCACGCCGCCGGGACGTTCCTGTTCGCCGGCGGTGGCGGCGGAACGCTGTTCGCCGTCGACCCCGCCACGGGCCGTGAGAAGTGGCACCGGCTCTTCCAGGCGAAGAGCGGGGACCCGGCGCGGATCGGCCCCCCGTTCCCCAGCCTGGACGGTGCCACCGTGTACGTGGGGGTCGGCAGGGACCTGGTCGCCCTGTCCACGGCGGACGGCGCGCTCCGGTGGGTCGCCAGGCTCGACGGGGCCGGCGAATCGGGCATGTCCAACCTGTTCAACGTCTCCCTGAGGATCGGCGGCAGGAGCGCGCAGTGCTCGGCCGACACCGTCTTCGCCACGGACAGCGCCAAGACGCTGTGGGCCATCGACGCCGACACCGGCAGGGCCCGGTGGAGATACCGCGACCCCGGGCAGCCGGACGCGGGTTTCCGGTGGACGGTCGGCGGCGACCGCGTCTTCGTCGCCTCCCATCTGACCATGACCGCGATCGCGGCCCACGCACGCTGAGCGACGAGGAGAGGACGAGGACATGGAGACGAGCGTGGAACTCGCCGGACTGGCATCGGTGGCCGCGGCGCGCCTGATCGATCTGCTGGCGACGGACGGCTGGGCCGCCGTCAAGGCCTCGGTCCTGTCGCTGTGGCGGTCCGCGCATCCCGAGCGCGTCGAGGAGGAACTCGACGACGCGCGGGGCGAGTTGATCCAGGCCCGGCAGACGGGCGACGGCCAGGAGCTCCAGGGGCTGCTGGTCGCCGAGTGGCAGGCCCGCATCGTCCGGCTGCTGGCCACCCGGCCGGACGCCGTCGACGAACTGCGCGCGCTGTTCGGCGAGGAGCCGCACGCGGCCGGAAGCCAGGACCGGCAGATCACGGGCTCGATGACGCTGGAGGCACACGTGACCGGTGGCGACGCGTTCCTGGCCGGGCGCGACATGACCGTCACCAGGGGCGGACAGCAGTGACGGAACGCGACACCGGTGCGGCGCCCTCCGAAGGGCCGCCACCCTGGCAGCCGATCGACCTGAAGGCGACCGTGACGGGAGGGGGCAGCTCCTTCCAGTCCGCCGGCGACATGCACATCCGCTTCGGGTACGAGGGGCGCGTCACCGTGCCGGGCCCCGGCGCCGACCGGGTGCCGTGCCCGTACCCGGGACTGGCCCCGTTCGACGAGGGGTACAAGCAGTGGTTCCACGGCCGTGAGCGCATGGTGCACCTCGTGTGCGAGCGGATGGACGCCCGGATGCGCGAGGGCGGCCCGCTGGTGCTGATCGGCCCCTCCGGGGCCGGGAAGTCGTCCCTGCTCGCGGCCGGTGTGCTGCCGGCCCTGGACGAGGGCCGGCTCCCGGTCGCGGGTTCGAGCACCTGGCCGCGACTGCTGCTGACCCCCACGGCCTCCCCGGCCCTGGCGCTGGCGGCCGCCGCCGGGCTGGACGCCGAGACCGCCCGGAACACCGCACCGCGGTGGCGGGCCGACCCCGAACGGTGCCTCGAAGAGCTGCGCGCGATCGCGGGGTCCGCCGACGCCGCAGGGTGCCTCGACGAGCTGCGCGCGATCGCCGGGTCGGCCGACTCCGCCCAGCGCCCCGACGAGCCGCGCGCTGTGGTCGGGTCCGCCGATCCCGTACCGCGACTCGATGAGCTGCGCGCGATCGTCGGGTCGGCCGATCCCGCACAGCGCCCCGACGAGCCGCGTTCGATCGTCGGGTCCGTCGGGTCCGCCGACCCCGCACAGCGCCCCGACGAGCCGCGCGAGACCGCCGGATCCACCGGTCCGACGCCCTCGGAAGAGCCGCCCGCCGGGGGCCTGGTGGTCGTGGTCGACCAGTTCGAGGAGCTCTTCACGGCCTGCGGCGACGAGACCGAACGGCAGTGGTTCGTCGACGTACTGGACCGGCTGGCCCGGCCCGAGGGCGGTGCGGTCGTGGTGCTGGGGGTGCGCGCGGACTTCTACGCCGCGTGCACGGCCCATCCGCAGCTCAGAGCGGCGCTCCGGGCCGGGCCGGTCCTGCTGGAGCCGATGACGGAGGACGAGCTCAAGGACGCGATCCGGCGCCCGGCCGCCAGCGTGGGGCTCGACGTCGAGGACGGCCTGGTGGAGGTGCTGCTGGCGGACCTGGGCGCGGTCGGGGGACCGGTCGGGACGAGCGCCACGGGCCGGCTGCCGCTGCTCGCCCACGCACTGCGGGCCACCTGGCAGCAGCGCCACGGCCACACGCTCACCGTCGACGGGTACCGGGTCACCGGCGGCATCCAGGGCGCCGTCGCCACCACGGCCGACAGGCTCTACGAGACGCTGCCGCCACCCTGCCGGGAGGCCGCGCGGTGGGTGTTCCTGCGGCTCGTGATCGTGGGGCGCGACGCCGACGACAGCCGCCGGCGCGTCCGGTACGACGAACTGCTGCGGGACGCGCCGGACCGGGAAGCGGCCGGCACGGTCCTGGACGACTTCACCCACGGCCGGCTGCTGACCCGGGAACAGGACACGGTGGTGATGACGCACGAGGTGCTCATCCGGGCGTGGCCCCGGCTGCGGGGCTGGATCGAGCACGACCGCGGCGGCAACCTCGTACGACAGGATCTGGAGGAGGCGGCCAGGCTCTGGGAGCAGACCGACCGGGAGGCGGCCGCGCTGTACCGCGGCAACCGTCTGGAGACGGCACTCGACTGGGCCGCGACGCACGGGCCGGAACTCAGCGTCGTCGCCCGGGCCTTCCTGGCGGCCTCCCGCCGCCACCGGCGGCGCGCGCAACGGCTCCGGCGCGCCGCCGTCGCCACGATCACCGCCCTCGCGGTGGTCGCCTCGCTGGCCGCGGGGATCGCCCTGCGGCAGGAGGCCGAGGCGCGGAAGGCCGCCGACGAGGCCCTGGAGGCCCGCGACCAGGCGGTCACGGCCGCCGTCACCTCCGCGGCCGTGCAACTGGCGTCGACCGATCCCTCGCTGTCCGCTCAACTCGCGCTGACCGCCTACCGCATGGATCCGTCCGAGGAAGCGGCGTCCCGGCTCGTCGCGACCGAGAACACGCCGCTGGCCACCCGGCTTCCCGGACCTTCGGGAGGGCCGCCCGGCTGGGTGGGGACCGTGGCCTACAGCCCCGACGGGCACATGCTGGCGGCGGGGAACCACGACGGCAACCTCGTCCGGCTGTGGGACGTCTCCGATCCCGGCCGTCCGGTGGCGCTGGGCGGACCCGTGCCCGTGGACCGTTCCGTGAACGGGATCCGGTCGCTCGCGTTCGGCCCGGACGGGCGGGTGCTGGCCGTCGGCGGCCACACCAGCGACAAGGGCGACTCGGGTTCCGGCGGATTCGTCGACCTGTGGAGCCTGACCAGTCCCAGCCACCCGGTCCTGCTCGGCCGCCTGAAGAGCCCCGGCGTCAGCGACTGGGACGCCGCGTACGCCGTCGAATCGCTGGCCTTCAGCCCGGACGGCCGCATCCTGGCCGCCGGACGGCGCGCGGGACTCGTCAGCATGTGGGACGTCACCCGCCCCCACGACGTCGACCCGCTGCCGGCGCCCCTGAGCCTCGGCTGCCCCGACGTCTTCTCCCACCGCATCGCGTTCAGCCCCGACGGCCGTACCCTGGCCGCCGCATGCGACGACGACGCCGGCACCATCCGCCTGTGGGACACCAGCGACCCGGCCCGTCCCGGTCGCGCGCGGTCCCTCACGGCCGGGCGTGACGTCAACTTCCTGGCGTTCGCTCCGGACAGCCGCACGCTCGCCGCCGGAGCCGGCGACAGCAAGGTCCACCTGTGGACGGTCGCGGGTCCCGGCCGCCCCACCCCCCTGGGCAAGCCGCTGACGGGCCCCGCTCAGCCCGTCATGTCGGTGGCGTTCAGCCCGGACGGCCACACCCTGGCCGCCGGCAGCGCGGACCACACCGTCCATCTGTGGAACGTCAGCCACCCCAAGGCCATCGTCCCGCTGGGCCGGCCGCTGACCGGCCCCGGCGACGCGGTGACCGGAGTGGTGTTCAGCCCGGACAGCCGCACCCTCGCCGCCGGGAACGGCGACGGCAACGTCGATCTGTGGCACCTGCCGCCGACCCGGATCATCGGCGCCGGCGGCAACGTGGCGTCCGTGGCGTTCAGCCCGGACGGGCGCACCCTGGCCGCCGGGAACCAGAACGGGGCCGTCTCGCTGTGGAACACCGCCGACCCACACTTCCCCGCTCCGCTCGGTGATCCGCTCACCGGTCCCAAGGAGCCGGTCAACGCCGTGGCGTTCAGTCCGGACGGGCGCACCCTGGCGGCGGGTGACAGCGGCGGCACGGTCACGCTGTGGAACGTCGCCGATCCCGGCCGTCCCGTCCGCCTCCGGGAGACCCTCACCGGGGCGGACGGTCTCATCTTCTCGCTGGCGTTCAGCCCGGACGGCCGCACCCTGGCCGCGGCCGGTGACGACGCGTCCGGCGGCATCGCCCTGTGGGACGTCAGCGACCCCGCGCACCCCGGCACCTCGTCCCGCATCTCCAACGAGCGCACGAGGTCCGTCCAGTCCCTGGCGTTCAGCCGCGACGGCACGATGCTGGCGGCCGGCGGCGACGGCAGCAACGGCGAGGTCGGCCTGTGGAGCACGACGGAGCCCGGGGCCCGGATCGGGCAGCCGATCCGGCAGCCGACCGGCACCAGCACCTGGGTGGCGTTCAGCCCGGACGGCCGCACGCTCGCCACCGGGAACAGCCGCGGCACCGTCACCCTGTGGGACGCCACCGACCCCCACCGCCTCACGCGCAGGGGCACACCGCTGACGGTGCCCGGCGGCAGCCTGTGGTCGGTGGCCTTCAGCCCCGACGGGCGCACGCTCGCGGCGGCCGGTCACACCGACGACGGCACCATCCACCTGTGGAACGTCACCGATCCCGACAATCCCGACCCGATCGGCCGCCCGCTGACCGTGGAGACGGGGTTCGTCGCCGTCCTCGCGTTCAGCCCGGACGGCCACACGCTGGCCGCCACCACCGACGACGGGGTGGCCACGCTGTGGGACCTGAACGTCGAGTCCGCCATCAACCGGGTCTGCGCCGGAAGCTCCGGCGCCCTGACCCAACAGCAATGGAGCCGCTACGTCCCCCAGCTGCCGTACGACCCCCCGTGCGCGTCCGCACGGTAGGACGACGTCGGGTCGGCCGGGATCCGGAAGGGACGGACGGCCTGGACGTCAAGGCACGGGGTTCGGGCCCTGCCGGGCATGACCGACCGCCGGTGATGTACTAGTGTTATCTCGACATCGAGATATCTGCCGAGGCGCACCGCTGCCGCCACCCCGGTAAGGATTACCTAACTTAGCCTTACCTTAGCGGATCGACGACGTGTACGTGGCGGCAGGATGCGGTGGAACGCGCACATATATGAAGGAGACTGTCGTGTCGGCGAACAGCTTCGACGCCCGCGCAACGCTGCGCGTGGGTGACGAGTCCTACGAGATCTTCCGCCTGGACAAGGTGGAGGGCTCGGCCCGGCTCCCCTACAGCCTGAAGGTTCTCCTCGAGAACCTTCTCCGCACCGAGGACGGCGCGAACATCACCGCCGACCACATCCGGGCCCTCGGCAACTGGGACTCGCAGGCCCAGCCGAGCCAGGAGATCCAGTTCACGCCGGCGCGCGTGATCATGCAGGACTTCACCGGCGTCCCCTGCGTCGTCGACCTCGCCACCATGCGCGAGGCCGTCGCGGCGCTCGGCGGCGACCCGGCGAAGATCAACCCGCTCTCCCCGGCCGAGATGGTCATCGACCACTCCGTCATCGCCGACAAGTTCGGCACCAACGACGCCTTCGCGCAGAACGTCGAGCTCGAGTACGGCCGCAACAAGGAGCGCTACCAGTTCCTGCGCTGGGGCCAGACCGCCTTCGACGACTTCAAGGTCGTCCCCCCGGGCACCGGCATCGTCCACCAGGTGAACATCGAGCACCTGGCCCGCACCGTCATGGTCCGGGGCGGCCAGGCGTACCCCGACACCCTCGTCGGCACCGACTCGCACACCACCATGGTCAACGGCCTCGGCGTGCTGGGCTGGGGCGTCGGCGGCATCGAGGCCGAGGCCGCCATGCTCGGCCAGCCGGTCTCCATGCTGATCCCGCGCGTCGTCGGCTTCAAGCTGACCGGCGAGCTGCCCACCGGCACCACCGCCACCGACCTCGTGCTCACGATCACCGAGATGCTGCGCAAGCACGGCGTCGTCGGCAAGTTCGTCGAGTTCTACGGCGAGGGCGTCGCCGCCACCTCCCTCGCCAACCGCGCCACCATCGGCAACATGTCGCCGGAGTTCGGCTCCACCGCCGCGATCTTCCCGATCGACGGCGAGACCCTGAACTACCTCAAGCTCACCGGCCGCTCCGAGCAGCAGGTCGCGCTCGTCGAGGCGTACGCCAAGGAGCAGGGCCTCTGGCTCGACCCGGCCGCCGAGCCCGACTTCTCCGAGAAGCTCGAGCTCGACCTCTCCACCGTCGTCCCGTCGATCGCCGGCCCGAAGCGCCCGCAGGACCGCATCGTCCTCGCCAACGCCGCCGAGCAGTTCGCCCAGGACGTCCGCAACTACGTCGACATGGTCGACGAGGCGGGCCAGGAGTCCTTCCCGGCCTCCGACGCCCCGGCCGTCTCCAGCGCGATCCCGTCGAACCCGGTCCAGGTCACCGCCCCCGACGGCTCGACCTACACCCTCGACCACGGTGCGGTGACGGTCGCGGCCATCACCTCCTGCACCAACACGTCGAACCCGTACGTCATGGTCGCCGCCGCGCTCGTCGCGAAGAAGGCCGTCGAGAAGGGCCTGACCCGCAAGCCGTGGGTCAAGACCACCCTCGCCCCGGGCTCGAAGGTCGTCACCGACTACTTCGACAAGGCGGGCCTCACCCCGTACCTCGACAAGGTCGGCTTCAACCTCGTCGGCTACGGCTGCACCACCTGCATCGGCAACTCCGGCCCGCTGCCGGAGGAGGTCTCCAAGGCCGTCAACGAGCACGACCTCGCGGTGACCTCGGTCCTCTCCGGCAACCGGAACTTCGAGGGCCGCATCAACCCCGACGTCAAGATGAACTACCTGGCCTCCCCGCCGCTGGTCGTCGCGTACGCCCTCGCGGGTTCCATGAAGGTGGACATCACCAAGGACGCCCTCGGCACCGACCAGGACGGCAAGCCGGTCTACCTGGCCGACATCTGGCCCTCCGAGGCCGAGGTCAACGACGTCGTGGCGAACGCCATCGGCGAGGACATGTTCTCCAAGTCGTACGAGGACGTCTTCGCGGGCGACGCCCAGTGGCAGGCCCTGTCGATCCCGACCGGCAACACCTTCGAGTGGGACGCCGAGTCGACCTACGTCCGCAAGCCCCCGTACTTCGAGGGCATGACCATGGACCCGGAGCCGGTCTCGGACATCTCCGGCGCCCGTGTGCTCGCCAAGCTCGGCGACTCGGTCACCACCGACCACATCTCCCCGGCCGGTGCCATCAAGGCCGACACCCCGGCCGGCAAGTACCTCACCGAGCACGGTGTGGAGCGTCGTGACTTCAACTCCTACGGCTCGCGCCGGGGCAACCACGAGGTCATGATCCGCGGCACCTTCGCCAACATCCGCCTGCGCAACCAGATCGCGCCGGGCACCGAGGGCGGCTACACCCGCGACTTCACGCAGGAGGGCGGCCCGGTCTCCTTCATCTACGACGCGTCGCAGAACTACCAGGCCGCCGGCACCCCGCTGGTCATCCTGGGCGGCAAGGAGTACGGCTCCGGCTCGTCCCGCGACTGGGCGGCCAAGGGCACCGCGCTCCTCGGCGTCAAGGCCGTCATCACCGAGTCGTACGAGCGCATCCACCGCTCGAACCTCATCGGCATGGGCGTCCTCCCGCTGCAGTTCCCGGCCGGCCAGACGGCCGACTCGCTCGGCCTGACCGGCGAGGAGACCTTCTCCATCGCCGGCATCACCGAGCTGAACGAGGGCCGCACCCCGAGCACGGTCAAGGTCACCACCGACACCGGCGTCGAGTTCGACGCGGTCGTCCGCATCGACACCCCCGGTGAGGCGGACTACTACCGCAACGGCGGCATCATGCAGTACGTGCTGCGCAACCTGATCCGCGGCTGAGGATCAGCACGGCGGTAGTGCGGCGGTAGCCCAGCGGTAAGGGCCGGTCTCCATGGAGACCGGCCCTTACCCGTACCCCGTACGGCGTCAGCCCAGCAGCTCCACCTCCGCCAGCTCGCCGCCCGAGGCGCCCCCACCGCCCGAGCCACCCGACCCGCCCGAACCGGCGATCACCAGCCGGTACTTCGCGTACGCGGCCGGCTTCGCCACCGAGAACACCCGGGTCTGCCGGTCCCAGGCGAAGGACTCGCCGTCACGCCGGTCCAGATCCGTCCAGACCGTCCCGTCCGCCGAGCCCTGGAGCACCCAGCCCGCCGGCGCCTTCGTCCGGTCCGCCGACGAGGTCAGCGTGTACCGCACCGCCTTCACCGCCCCCGGCACCGGGAGCTCGACCGCGCCCGCGACCGGCCCCGCCGTCGCCGACGTGTCGTCGAACAGCGGTCCCGTGCCCGCGACCAGGTCCTTCCGCGGCGACGGCACCTTGTCGTCCCGGGTGATCGAGACGGGCGCCGCGCTGTCGCCCGTGCCCCACGCCGAAGGCCGGGGGCCCATCTCGAACGTCAGCGTGCCGCCCTTCGCGAGCAGCTCGTGCGGCAGCGCGGTCGAGCTCCACCGCTTGCCGTTCAGCCGCACGCCCTGGACGTAGATGTTGCGGGCGCTGTTGCGCGGCGCCTCCACGACCAGCGTGCGGCCGTTGTCCATCCGCACCGTCGCCTTCGTGAACAGCGGCGAACCGATCGCGTACTCGCCGCTGCCCATCACCAGCGGGTAGAAGCCGAGCGAGGAGAACAGGAACCAGGCCGACTGCTCGCCGTTGTCCTCGTCGCCGTGGTAACCCTGGCCGATCTCGCTGCCCGTGTAGAGCCGGGACAGCACCTCGCGGACCTTCTCGGCCGTCTTCCACGGCTGCCCGGCCGCGTCGTACATGTACGGCACGTGGTGCGCGACCTGGTTGGAGTGCCCGTACATGCCCATCCGCACGTCGCGCGCCTCGGTCATCTCGTGGATGACGCTGCCGTACGAGCCGGCGACGTCGGGCGAGGCCGTCTCGGGCGTCGAGAAGTAGGCGTCCAGCTTCTTCGCGAGACCCGCGCGCCCGCCGTACAGATTGGCCAGGCCCCGGGAGTCCTGCGGGGCGGTGAAGGCGTAGCCCCAGCCGTTGGTCTCCGTGTAGTCGTAGCCCCAGATCCGCGGGTCGTACGACGCCGAGGGCACCCGCCAGGCGCCCTTGGCGTCCCGGCCCTGGAAGAAGCCGGCCTCGGCGTCGAACAGCGACACGTAGTTCCGTGCCCGGTCGAGGAAGTACGCCGACTCGTCGCGGTAGCGCTTCTCGCCGGTCTTCTCGTAGAGCGCCCGGCCCATCCTCGCGATGCCGTAGTCGTTGAGGTAGCCCTCCAGCGACCAGGACAGGCCCTCGTGGGTCGCGGTCGACGCGTAGCCGGTGAAGGGCGAGGTCTCCATGCCCTTGCGGCCGACGCCGCGGCTCGGCGCCACGACGGTGGCGTTCTTCAGGGCCGCCTCGTACGCCGCCTCCGCGTCGAAGTCGACGCCCTTCACGTACGCGTCCGCGAAGGCCACGTCCGAGGAGGTGCCGGTCATCAGGTCCGCGTAGCCGGGGGAGGACCAGCGGGAGATCCAGCCGCCGTCCTTGTACTGCTGGACGAAGCCGTCGACCAGCTCGCCCGCCTTCCGCGGGGTGAGGAAGGAGTAGGCCGGCCAGGTGGTGCGATAGGTGTCCCAGAAGCCGTTGTTGACGTACGGCCTGCCCTCGACGACCTTCGCGCCGGTACGGGTCGGGGTGTCGGGACCGGCCGGGGCGGAGAACGGGCTGGCGTACTTGTACGTGGAACCGACCTTCTCGAAGGCGGAGTTGGGGTACAGGTACAGCCGGTAGAGGCTGGAGTAGAGGGTGACCAGCTGGTCGTGGGTAGCGCCCTCGACGGTGACCCGGCCCAGCACCTTGTCCCAGGCCTTCCGGGCCCGCTCGCGGACGGCGTCGAAGCCGGTGCCCTCCGGGATCTCGTCGGCGAGGTTCGCCTTCGCCTGCTCGACGGAGATCAGCGAGGTCGCGATCCGCAGGGTGACCGTGCGGTCCTCGCCCGCGTCGAGGCGCAGGTGCCCCTTCACGCCCTGGGCGGCGGAGGAGACGACCGGCGCGTCGAGGACGCCGTACACGAACATCCGGCCCGCGCCCGTCGACAGGCCGCTCTTCACGTCCGAGTAGGCGGTGAAGGAGCGCGTCGCCGGGTCGAGGGTGAGGCCGCCCTGGTCGGTGACGTTGTCGAGGACGAGGCTCGCGTCGTCGCCGGGATAGGTGAAGCGCATGACGGCCGCGTGGTCGGCCGGGGCGATCTCGGCCTTCAGACCGTTCTCGAACGTGACGGCGTAGTGGTGCGGCTTCGCCGTCTCGTTCGCGTGCCGGAACGGCAGGGCGCGGGCCGCCTTGTCGGTGGGCGGGACGCCGGCGGCGGCCGAGGGCATCACCTGGAAGGTCTGCCGGTCGCCCATCCAGGGGCTGGGCTGGTGGCTGGCGGACAGCGCCTGGAGGGTGGGCAGGTTGTCGGCGTTGTTGCCGCGCGCGTACTCGTAGATCCAGCTCTGGCTCGCCGCGTTGGTGACCGGCGTCCAGAAGTTGAAGCCGTGCGGGACGGCGGTGGCCGGGAAGGTGTTGCCGCGCGAGAAGGAGCCGGAGGAGTGGGTGCCGCGGGTGGTCGACGCGTAGTCGGAGAGCCGGCCGTGCGGCTTCACCGGCTGCTTCGGCACGATCGCGAGGTCGTCGATCCAGCCCTGGAACGTGCCCGGTCCCCTGGGCGCGTCGTACGCCACCAGGATCCGGTCCACGGTCTTCCCGTCCGCGACCTCGCCGATCCGCGAGGAGACCTGGTTCCACTGGTTGACGTAGAGCCGCTTGGCGGCGCCCTGGCCGCCCGGGGTGAGCCGCCCGCCGTACGCGTCGGTGGCGCCCAGGTCGCTCAGATAGGTGCCGTCGGTGAAGGCGAGGTCCACGGAGACGTTCGTGGCGGGGTAGTTCAGGTCGGTCTCCGAGGCCGACATCGACGGGAAGACCTTGTACGACAGCTCGGTGTTCCGGACGATCCGGATGTCGGTGTCGAAGACCTTGTTGTACGAATACGCCCGGCCCTCGGCCTTGTGGGTGCCGGCGTAGCGCAGCGCGCGCTTTCCGGTGAAGCCCGCGCCGGCCTTGGCGGTGGGGGAGCCGCTGGGGCCGCGGTCGGTCTGGCTGCGCATGTCCTCGGGGACGGGCTGGGAGGTGTCACCGTTCGAGAACTGAACGTCGGCGAGCTGGGTGAGGCCCGCGCCCGCGTTCCTGGTGATCTCCAGCCGGTAGTGCGCGTACGCGGTGGCGCCGCCGCCGGGGATGTCGTACGTCCGGGTCTCGAAGCGCTTGGCGAAGCTCTCGCCGGTGCGGGTGTCGAGGACCGTCCACTCCTTGCCGTCGGCGGAGCCCTTGAGGGTCCAGTCGCGCGGATCGCGCTCGGCGGCGTCGTTGGCCGAGGTGAGCGCGTAGGCGGCGAGTTCGACCGGGGACTCCAGGTCGAACTCGATCCACGCGGTGGGCTCGAACACCAGCCACTTGGTGCCGGGCTGGAGGTCGACCAGGTTCTCCTTGACCTCGCCCGCGCCGGCGTGCTCGCCGCTGGCCCGCAGGGCCGTGACCTGGTCGGTCACGTTTCCGGGGATGCCGGTGACGAAGCCGCCGTCGACGCCGGACGTCCGCTTCCTCCCGTCGGGCCCGGTGTCGACGGTGTTCCGCCAGGTCGGCTGTGCTTCGTCCGCTTCGAAGGAGGTGGTGAACTCCCGTGCGATTCCGCCGGGTTGGTCCGATGCGCCCGGAACCGCCTGAGCCACCGCGGGGGTGAGGGTCAGGATCAGCGCCGCCGAGGCCGCCAGGGAGACCGCTCTGAGTTGGGGGTGCATGCCGTGTCGTCGCTCCTGCCGCTGGGTCTAGACAACGTTGTCAAACCAATTGCGCGAGAACTCAGGAGAAGGGCAAGCCTCCGGCGGTGTCAAGGGTGTTGACGTCGAAACGGGGGAGGAAACGGGGCAGAAACGGCTCGGATATCCCGCAGGTCTCAACTCGGAGAAGACTGCGCGGGAAAGCTGGTTTCGATCTTGCTCCCGCGACGGGAAGTGGACTATACCTGTCGGCGTCCCGCCCGTCGTAGCAAACCAAGCCCGACCGACGACGGCCCGACGCCTGCACGACCCAGCTGCAATTGACCGCGGTGGCGGGGCCCTTCGCCTGAGGCGAACTTTGTACGGGCGACCGGTACACCGCCTGAGTCCTGAATGAAGGCGAGGACTTGAGCATGGGATCCACCTCCGCCCCGAACAACGAGGGCCTCGGCCGCCGTGATCTGATCAAGCGTTCCGCCGCACTCGGCCTGATCTCGGTGCCCACCATGAGTTTCCTGTCCGCGTGTGCCTCCGGGGGAGGCGGCGACACGAACACGGACAAGCCCAAGGGCGAGATAACGAAGGACAACCCCTTCGGCGTCGCCAAGGGCGGCAAGATCGACGTCGTCGTCTTCAAGGGCGGATACGGCGACGACTACGCCAAGGCCTGGGAAGCCAGCTTCAACAAGAAGTGGGGCGTCACCGCGACCCACACCGGCACCCAGGAGATCACCGGCAAGCTCCAGCCGCGCTTCAACGCCGGCAACCCGCCGGACATCGTCGACAACTCCGGCGCGCAGAAGATCAAGATCGACGTCCTCCACAAGAGCGGCCAGCTGCTCGACCTGGCCGAGGTCCTCGACGCGCCGTCGGTCGACGACCCGGGCAAGAAGGTCCGCGACACCCTCATCCCCGGCACCATCGACGCCGGTCTGCAGGAGGGCAAGGTCGTCGCCCTCAACTACATCTACACGGTGTGGGGCCTGTGGTACTCCGGCAAGCTCTTCAAGGAGAAGGGCTGGACCGAGCCGAAGACCTGGGACGAGTTCCTCGCGATCTGCAAGGACGCCACCGCCCAGGGCATCGGCGGCCTCGCCCACCAGGGCAAGTACCCGTACTACATCAACGTCGCCATCATGGACCTGATCGCCAAGACCGGCGGTCTGGAGGCCATGAAGGCCATCGACAACCTCGACCCCAAGGCCTTCGTCGGCTCCGACGCCGCCAAGCAGGCCGTCGAGGCGATCTACGAGGTGGTCGAGAAGGGCTACCTCATGCCCGGCACCAACGGCCTGGAGCACACCGAGTCCCAGACCCGCTGGAACCAGTACAAGGCCGTCTTCATCACCTCCGGCTCCTGGCTGGAGAACGAGCAGCTCAAGCAGACCCCGGCCGACTTCGACATGAAGTTCATGCCGATGCCGCTGCTGCCCGGCAGCAAGATGCCCTACGAGGCGATCCGGGCCGGCTCCGGCGAGCCCTTCATCATCCCCGCCAAGGCCAAGAACCTGGCCGAGGCGAAGGAGTTCATGCGGATGATGCTCTCCAAGGAGTGGTCCACGCTCTTCGCCAAGGAGGCCAACTCGCTCACCATCCTCGCCGACGGCGTGGACCCGAGCGTCAAGCTCCGGCCGGGCACCCAGTCCACGGTCGAGGCCTCCAAGAGGGCCGGCACCAACACGTTCCGCTACCTGTACACCGAGTGGTACAGCGAGATGGACACCGAGATCCAGAACGCGTCCAACGAGCTGATGGCCAAGCGCATCCAGCCCGCGGAATGGCTCAAGCGGGCCCAGGCCGCCGTCGACAAGGCCGCGAAGGACCCGGCGGCCAAGAACAACCGCCGCGACTGACGCGCCGACCGGGACGCGACACCTCATCCGGGGACATCAGGGACAGGAACGCCATGCGCAAAGGGCAGTACACGTTCGTCACGGGATTCCTCCTCGTACCCGTGGCCCTCTATCTGGTCTTCGTCATCTGGCCGTACGTCCAGACGTTCGGCTATTCGCTGACCGACTGGAAAGGCCAGTCACAGGACTTCTCCTTCGTCGGCTTCGACAATTACGCCGCCCTCTTCGAGGACGACGTCTTCCTGGGAGCGGTCTGGCACAACATCCTGTTCCTGGTGTTCGTCCCGGTGGTCACCATTCTGCTCGCCCTCTTCTTCGCCTTCATGGTGAACGCGGGCGGGCGGAGCCGGGCCGGCGGCGTCGCGGGCGTCGCCGGATCCAAGTTCTACAAGGTCGTCTACTTCTTCCCGCAGGTGCTCTCCCTCGCGATCCTCGCGGTGCTCTTCGGCGCCGTGTACCGCAGTGACGCCGGCGGCATGCTCAACGGCCTCCTCCTCAAGCTCGGCCTCATCGACGCCGACCAGCCGGTGGAATGGCTCAACGAGCCCGACTTCGTCCTGTGGGCCCTCGTCGCGGTCGTCGTCTGGCACGGCGTCGGCTTCTACCTGGTGCTGTTCTCGGCCGCGATGCAGTCCATCCCGCGCGACGTCTACGAGGCGGCGCTGATCGACGGCGCCGGACGCGCCCAGTCCTTCTTCAAGATCACGCTGCCGCTGCTCTGGGACTCCGTGCAGACCGCCTGGGTCTACCTCGGCATCGTCGCGATGGACATGTTCGTCCTCGTCTCCACCATGACCTCCGGCGACTACGGCGGTGGGCCCGACCACCACAGCGAGGTCATGTCGACGGTCATGATGCGCAACTTCCTCTACTTCGGTAAGAGCGGCTACGCCTGTGCCATGGGCGTCGTGATGCTGCTGCTCACCCTGATCGTGTCCGTGGTCACGCTGCGCGCCACCCGCCGCGAGCGCCTCGAGTTCTGAGCGGGAGAACGACGATGACTGCACCCATCCAGAAGTCCGACACCACCGTCCCGGCCGGGGCCGCCGTGCCGCGGCAGCGCGCGGCGGGCAAGGGGCGCGAGCCCGCGTCCGGCCCGGTCCGCGAGGGCATCGTCCTCAACGTCTTCTCGCACGGCTTCCTCGCCCTGTGGGCGCTGATGATCGTGCTGCCGCTGATCTGGCTGGTCCTGAGCTCCTTCAAGACCGACAGCCAGATCGCCGGGTCCGCCTTCGGCTGGCCGGAGAACTGGTCCCTGGACGTCTTCAGCCGCGCCTGGGCCAAGGGCATCGGCGACTACTTCGTGAACACCGTGATCGTCCTGGTGTTCTCGGTGCCGCTGACCATGCTCTTCGGCTCGATGGCGGCGTACGTGCTCGCCCGCTACGAGTTCTGGGGCAACCGGCTCGTCTACTACTTCTTCGTGGCCGGCGCCATGTTCCCGGTCTTCCTGGCGCTCGTCCCGCTCTTCTTCATGGTGAAGATGCTCGGGATGCTCAACACCTACCAGGGCCTGATCCTGGTGTACGTCGCCTACTCGATGCCGTTCACCGTCTTCTTCATGCACTCCTTCTTCCGGACGCTGCCGACGGCGGTCTTCGAGGCGGCGATCCTGGACGGCGCCTCGCACACCCGGGCCTTCTTCCAGGTGATGCTGCCGATGGCCAAGCCGGGCCTGCTCAGCGTGGGCATCTTCAACACGCTGGGGCAGTGGAACCAGTTCATCCTGCCGACGGTGCTCATGCAGCCGCAGAGCGGTGACGACCCGGAGCGCTACGTGCTCACCCAGGGCCTCATCCAGCTGGAGCAGCAGCAGGGCTACGAGACCGACCTGCCGGTGCTCTTCGCCGGCGTGACCATCGCCATGATCCCGATGCTCGTCGTCTACCTGTCCTTCCAGCGGCAGGTCCAGGCGGGTCTCACTTCGGCCACGCTCAAGTAACGAGCCGGTCGCCCGCCGTCCGGCCCCGGAGAGTCCGCTCTCCGGGGCCGGACTTTTTCATTCCGGATTCGACTACCGTCGAGGACTTGACGGCGACAAGCCCCACGAAGGAGCTTGGAGTTCATAACTTGTACACGTCGTAGGGTGGAGAGAGTCAATGGAGACTCCGGGGTCGCAGTCCTCGCTGCACCGGGCCAATCTCGAGCGGGTCGTCCGGGCGGTACGGATGGCCGGATCGCTCACCCAGGCGGAGATCGCCCGGACGACCGGCCTGTCGGCCGCCACGGTCTCCAACATCGTGCGGGAGCTGAAGGACGGCGGCACCGTCGAGGTCACGCCGACCTCCGCGGGCGGGCGCCGGGCCCGCAGCGTCTCGCTCAGCGGCGACGCCGGCATCGTCATCGGCGTCGACTTCGGGCACACGCACCTGCGGGTCGCGGTCGGCAACCTGGCCCACCAGGTGCTCGCCGAGGAGTCCGAGCCGCTGGACGTCGACGCCTCGGCCGCGGAGGGCTTCGACCGGGCGGAACAGCTGGTCAGCCGCCTGATCGCGGCCACCGGCATCGGCCGGGACAAGGTCGTCGGCGTGGGCCTGGGCGTTCCGGGTCCGATCGACGTCTCCTCGGGCCTCCTGGGCTCCACGTCGATCCTGCCGGGCTGGAGCGGGATCAACCCCGCCGACGAACTCTCGGCCCGCCTCGGCGTGCCCGTGCACGTCGACAACGACGCCAACCTCGGTGCCCTCGGCGAGCTCGTCTGGGGCAGCGGGCGGGGCGTCAGGGACCTGGCGTACATCAAGGTGGCCAGCGGTGTCGGCGCCGGTCTGGTGATCGACGGACGGGTCTACCGGGGCCCGGGCGGCACGGCCGGCGAGATCGGGCACATCACCCTGGACGAGTCCGGTCCGGTCTGCCGCTGCGGCAACCGGGGCTGCCTGGAGACCTTCACGGCCGCCCGCTACGTCCTGCCGCTGCTCCAGCCCAGCCACGGGCCCGGTCTGACCATGGAACGGGTGGTCCAGCTGGCCCGCGAGGGCGACCCGGGCTGCCGCCGGGTCGTCGCGGACGTCGGCCGCCACATCGGCAGCGGCGTCGCCAACCTCTGCAACCTCCTGAACCCGAGCCGGGTCGTGCTCGGCGGCGACCTCGCGGAGGCCGGGGAGCTGGTCCTGGCGCCCATCAGGGACTCCGTCTCGCGCTACGCCATCCCCAGTGCCGCCCGGCAGCTGTCGCTGGCTCCCGGCGCCCTGGGCGGGCGCGCGGAGGTGCTGGGCGCCCTCGCCCTCGTGCTCAGCGAGATGGGCGATTCGACGCTTTTGCAGGGATCCGAGGGTGGTTTTTCGGCCGCCTCGAGCCCCAAGTCGCCTGCCTTCACTTAGATAACGAATGGCACCGTTGCCATCTCGTTAAAGATTTACTTCTTGACGTCGCAGCCACGGCCGAGTTGACTTCCAGCCACCTCGGCCGCAACGTCGCGGCCTCGTCAGGGAGGCAACACCACATGAACGCAGTAACGCGTCGCGTCGTCATAGGTACGGCCGCGGTTTCCATGGCCCTCTCGCTCGCCGCCTGTGGCCAGGCCGGCGACAACTCCGACGGTGCGAGCGGCGGCGACGGCAAGACCATCGGTCTGCTGCTGCCCGAGAACAAGACCACGCGCTACGAGACCTTCGACCGCCCGATCATCGAGGCGAAGATCAAGGCCCTCTGCTCCGACTGCGAGGTCAAGTACAACAACGCCGCGCAGGACACCGAGACGCAGAAGAAGCAGTTCGACGCGCTGGTCACCCAGGGCGTCAAGGTGATCATCCTGGACTCGGTCGACTACAAGGCCACCAAGTCCTGGGTCCAGCAGGCTGAGAAGAAGGGCGTCAAGGTCGTCGCGTACGACCGCCTGGCCGAGGGCCCGATCTCCGCCTACGTCTCGTACGACAACGAGAAGATCGGCCGCCTGCAGGGCGAGGCCCTGGTGAAGGCGCTCGGCGACAAGGCGAAGGACGCCAACGTTGTCATGATCAACGGTTCGCCGACCGACCCGAACGCCCCGCTGTTCAAGAAGGGCGCCCACAGCGTCCTCGACGGCGGCGTGAAGAAGGTCGTCTACGAGCAGGACATCCCGGACTGGTCCCCGGACGAGGCCAACAAGAAGATGGGTGCCGCCATCGACTCCCTGGGCAAGACCGGCTTCCAGGGCGTGTACTCGGCCAACGACGGCATGGCCGGCGGCATCATCACCGCCCTCAACAAGCAGGGCCTCAAGCTCCCGGTCGGCGGCCAGGACGCCGAGCTCGCCGGTCTGCAGCGCATCCTCAAGGGCGACCAGGCCTTCACGATCTACAAGCAGATCAAGCCCGAGGCCGAGACCACCGCCGAGATCGCGGTCAAGCTCCTCAAGGGCGAGAGCATCGACGGCCTGACCCCGGTCAAGGTCACCAGCCTCACCGGCGAGTTCAAGGACATCCCGGCCAAGCTGTACGACGCGCAGATCGTGACCAAGGAGAACATCGCCTCCACGATCATCGCGGACAACGTCTACAAGGCGGCCGACATCTGCACCGCCGAGTACAAGGCGGCCTGCGACGCGGCGGGCATCAAGTAGCCCTCCGCCCCACGGAACCGGTCCGGCGCACCCCGCCCCGTCTCACGCCCCGCAAGCGGGGGCGGGGCGCCGGACTCCTCTCGTACCCCTTCTTCTCTCTCCCCGAAGGGGCTCCTCCCTCCCCCTCCCCGAGGGGCGGGAACCCCCGCACCACATCCCCGCCGGTCAGGCGGCGAAGGAGATGATTCACGTGTCCGCTACGCCCGTGCTGGCGTTGCGCGGGGTCTCCAAGCGGTTCGGCGCCGTCCAGGTGCTCACCGATGTCGATCTGGAGATCCATGCCGGAGAGGTCGTCGCCCTGGTGGGCGACAACGGCGCCGGCAAGTCCACCCTCGTCAAGACGATCTCGGGCGTCCACCCGATCGACGAGGGCACCATCGAGTGGGACGGCCGTCCGGTCCAGATCACCAAGCCCCACGACTCCCAGAACCTCGGGGTCGCGACCGTCTACCAGGACCTGGCGCTCTGCGACAACCTCGACGTGGTCGCCAACCTCTTCCTCGGCAGTGAGCTCAGCTCTGCCCGGGTCCTCGACGAGATCGCCATGGAGAAGCGGGCCCGGGAGCTCCTGGACACCCTGTCCATCCGCATCCCGTCGGTCCGCATACCCGTGGCCGCCCTCTCCGGCGGCCAGCGCCAGGTCGTGGCCATCGCCCGCGCCCTGATCGGCGACCCCAAGATCGTCATCCTGGACGAGCCCACCGCCGCCCTCGGCGTCGAGCAGACCGCACAGGTGCTCGACCTGGTGGAGCGGCTGCGCGAGCGCGGCCACGGAGTCATCCTCATCAGCCACAACATGGCCGACGTCCGCGCCGTCGCGGACAAGGTCGCCGTCCTCCGCCTCGGCCGCAACAACGGTGTCTTCGACGTCAAGGACACCACCCACGAGACGATCATCGCCGCCATCACCGGTGCCACGGACAACGCCGTGACCCGCCGGCAGGCCCGTACCGCCTCGAAGGAGGACGCCAAGTGAGCGACCTCACGAAGAACCCCGCCCCGGAGACCCCGGAAACCCCGCAGACCCCGCAGACCCCGGACACCCCGGCCACGGCCGCCGAGGAGTCCGCCGCCCCGGTGCCGGCCGTCGACCCCCGCCTCCTGGTCCGCGAGGAAGGCATCAAGGGCTACTGGACCGAGTTCACCCGCAAGATCCGCGGCGGCGAGCTCGGCTCGCTCCCCGTGATCCTCGGCCTGATCGTCATCGCCGTCGTCTTCCAGCTCCAGAACAGCAACTTCCTGTCCGCGAGCTCGGTCGCCAACGTCGCCGTGTACGCCTCAGGCCTCGGCATCATGGCCGTCGGCATCGTCTTCGTCCTCGTCCTCGGCGAGATCGACCTCTCCATGGGTTCGGTCGCCGGTGTCGGCGCCGCCGTCTGGGCCGGCCTGCAGGTCGGCAACGGCATGAACGAGTGGGTGGCCATCCTGCTCGCCGTGCTCTCCGGCACCGCCATCGGCGCGCTGCACGGCTTCTTCTTCGCGAAGATCGGCGTCCCCGCCTTCGTGGTCACCCTGGCCGGCTTCCTCGGCTGGATGGGCCTCCAGGAATGGCTCATGGGCGGCGAGGGCTCCATCAACACGCCGTCCGGCAGCGTGGTGGAGAACCTCACCAACTACTTCTTCGCCGACAAGATCGCCGCCTACGGCCTCGCCCTGGTCGCCATCGCCGCGTACCTGTACTCGCTGCTGCGCGACAGCAGCCGCCGCAAGGCCGCCCTCCTGCCGGCCCGCCCGCTCAGCGAGATCGTGCTGCGCACCGCCGTCGTCGCGATCCTCGTCCTCGTCGTCGCCTACGTCATGAACGAGCCCGCCGGCGCCCGCGGCCTGCCGCTCGCCCTGGTGCTCTTCCTGGCCGTGCTGGTGCTCGCCGACTTCGTCGCCCGCCGCACCCTCTTCGGCCGCAAGGTGTTCGCGGTCGGCGGCAACGCCGAGGCGGCCCGCCGCGCCGGCATCAACGTGGACCGGGTCCGGATCGCCGTCTTCGCGATCTCCGGCACCCTCGCCGCCTTCGGCGGCCTGTTCATCGCGAGCCTCTCCGGCGGCGCGACCAAGAGCCTCGGCGGCGGCAACACGCTGATGCTGGTCATCGCCGCGGCCGTGATCGGCGGCACCAGCCTCTTCGGCGGCCGCGGCAAGGTCTGGTCGGCACTCCTGGGCATGATCGTGATCCAGTCGATCCAGCAGGGCCTGAACATGATCGGCATGTCCAACGCGATCCAGAACATGATCACCGGCGCGGTGCTGCTCGCCGCCGTCGTGATCGACTCGGTGTCCCGCCGCACGCAGAAGACCGCGGGCCGCGCGTAACGCACATCACGGACAGTCCGCCCGGCGCCGGGAAACCGGCGCCGGGCGCTGCTGCGTCCGGACCAGTGGACGGGGCAGACGGACCAGCGGTGTGTCGGCCATCGGAGTGGTGCGGCAGCGCGGGCCCGATGCCCACGATCCAAGACGGAACATTAGACTCGACAAATCGGCAAGCTCGACCAGTTCAAAGCAAGGAGGCACGGGTGGCTCTGCTGACCCGTATCAGGGGACCGCGAGACCTGGACCGGCTCTCCTCGGAACAGCTGGACCAGCTGGCCGAGGAGATCAGGTCGTTCCTCGTGGACGCCGTCTCCAAGACCGGCGGGCACCTCGGCCCCAACCTCGGCGTGGTCGAGCTGACCATCGCCCTGCACCGCGTCTTCGACTCGCCCAAGGACAAGGTCCTGTGGGACACCGGCCACCAGAGTTACGTGCACAAGCTGCTCACCGGCCGCCAGGACTTCTCCAAGCTCAAGATGAAGGGCGGCCTGTCGGGCTACCCCTCGCAGGCCGAGTCCGAGCACGACGTCATCGAGAACTCGCACGCCTCGACGGTCCTCGGCTGGGCCGACGGCCTCGCCAAGGCCAACCAGATCCTGAAGAAGGACGACCACGTCGTCGCCGTCATCGGTGACGGCGCGCTCACCGGCGGCATGGCCTGGGAGGCGCTGAACAACATCGCCGACGCGAAGGACCGCCCGCTCGTCATCGTCGTCAACGACAACGAGCGCTCCTACGCGCCCACCATCGGCGGCCTCGCCAACCACCTGGCGACCCTGCGCACCACCGACGGCTACGAGCGCTTCCTCGCCCGCGGCAAGGACATCCTGGAGCGCACGCCCGTCGTCGGGAAGCCGCTCTACGAGACGCTGCACGGCGCCAAGAAGGGCCTGAAGGACTTCATCGCCCCGCAGGGCATGTTCGAGGACCTCGGCCTGAAGTACGTCGGCCCCATCGACGGGCACGACATCGAGGCCCTGGAGTCCGCCCTCACCCGCGCCAAGCGCTTCGGCGGCCCGGTCATCGTGCACTGCCTCACCGAGAAGGGCCGCGGCTACCAGCCCGCCCTCCAGGACGAGGCCGACCGCTTCCACGCCGTCGGCAAGATCCACCCCGACACCGGTCTGCCGATCGCCTCCTCCGGCGCCGACTGGACCGGCGTCTTCGCCGACGAGATGGTCGCGCTCGGCAAGGAGCGCGAGGACATCGTCGCGATCACCGCCGCGATGCTCCAGCCCGTCGGCCTCGACAAGTTCGCCAAGTCCTTCCCCGAGCGCGTGTTCGACGTGGGCATCGCCGAGCAGCACGGTGCGGTCTCCGCGGCCGGCCTCGCCACCGGCGGCCTCCACCCGGTCTTCGCCGTCTACGCGACCTTCCTCAACCGCGCCTTCGACCAGGTCCTGATGGACGTGGCCCTGCACAAGTGCGGCGTCACCTTCGTGCTCGACCGGGCCGGCATCACCGGCACCGACGGCGCCTCCCACAACGGCATGTGGGACATGTCGATCCTCCAGGTCGTGCCCGGCCTCCGGCTCGCCGCGCCGCGCGACGCCGACCAGGTCCGTGCCCAGCTGCGCGAGGCCGTCGAGGTCACCGACGCGCCCACCGTGGTCCGCTTCTCCAAGGGCGCGGTCGGCCCGGCCGTCCCGGCGCTGCGCCGGGTCGGCGGCATGGACGTGCTGCGCGAGGCCGGCAGCGACAAGCCCGACGTCCTCCTCGTGTCCGTGGGCGCCCTCGCGCCCATGTGCCTGGAGATCGCCGGCCTCCTCGACAAGCAGGGCATCTCCACCACCGTGGTCGACCCGCGCTGGGTCAAGCCGGTCGACGAGGCCCTCGCCCCGCTCGCCGAGCAGCACCGCGTGGTCGTCACCGTCGAGGACAACAGCCGCGTCGGCGGCGTCGGCTCCGCCGTCGCCCAGGCCCTGCGCGACGCCGGCGTGGACGTGCCGCTGCGCGACTTCGGCATCCCGCCGCGCTTCCTCGACCACGCCTCCCGCCCCGAGATCCTGGCCGAGATCGGGCTGACCGCCCCGGACATCGCGCGTCAGGTCACCGGCCTGGTCTCGCGCCTGGACGGCCGGTTCGAGACGAGCAGTCAGGCCGTGGAGCCCGCGCGCGACTGACGGCGGTACGAGCCCCCGGCGGACTGACTTCCGGTCACCGAGGGTCAGCATTGGGCCGGTCGGACCACCCTTGCGGGTGCCGACCGGCCCTTCCGCGTGCATCCTGGCCTGAGGGCGGGCAGCCCCACTGCCAGGAGGTGCGACGGTGAGTACGGACCAGCAGCCACGCGCGAATTCCGGGATGTTCCGGACCAAGACGGTCGAGCAGTCGATCCGCGACACCGAGGAACCCGAGCACGCGCTCAAGAAATCCCTCTCCGCCTGGGATCTGACGGTGTTCGGTGTCGGTGTCATCATCGGCACCGGCATCTTCGTCCTGACCGGCAAGGTGGCCAAGGAGAACGCGGGCCCGGCCACCGCCCTCGCCTTCGTCGCCGCGGGCATCGTCTGCGCCCTGGCGGCGCTGTGCTACGCGGAGTTCGCCTCGACCGTGCCGGTCGCCGGATCGGCGTACACCTTCGCGTACGCCTCCATCGGCGAGCTGCCGGCCTGGATCATCGGCTGGGACCTCGTCCTGGAGTTCGCGCTCGGCACCGCCGTCGTCGCCGTCGGCTGGTCCGGATACGTCCGCTCCCTGATGGACAACGTCGACTGGCACCTGCCCGCCTCGCTCCAAGGCCCGGACGTGGCCGGCGGCACCTTCGACATCCTCGCGTTCCTGCTGGTCCTCGTGCTGACCGCGATCCTCGTCGTCGGCATGAAGCTGTCCGCCCGGATCACCGCGATCGTCGTGGCCATCAAGGTGACCGTCGTCATGATCGTCATCATCGCGGGCCTGTTCTTCATCGTCGGCGACAACTACAAGCCCTTCATCCCGCCGGCCGTCACCCCCGAGGGCGGCGGCAGCAACTGGGACTCGCCGATGGTGCAGCTGATCTTCGGCTACGAGCCCACCAACTTCGGCGTGATGGGCATCTTCACCGCCGCCTCGGTCGTCTTCTTCGCCTTCATCGGCTTCGACGTCGTCGCCACCGCCGCCGAGGAGACCAAGCTCCCGCAGCGCGACATGCCCCGCGGCATCCTCGGCTCGCTGTTCATCTGCACCGTGCTCTACGTGGCCGTCGCCCTCGTCGTCACCGGAATGCAGCACTACACCGAACTGTCCGTCAGCGCCCCGCTCGCCGACGCCTTCAAGGCCGTCGGGCACCCGTTCTACGCGGGCGTCATCAGCTTCGGCGCCGCCGTCGGCCTCACCACGGTCTGTCTGATCCTGCTGCTCGGCCAGACCCGCGTCTTCTTCGCGATGAGCCGCGACGGACTGCTGCCCCGCTTCTTCTCGGTGACCCACCCGAGGTTCAAGACCCCCTACCGGCCCACCATCCTGCTCGGCGTGGTCATCGCGATCGTCTCCGGCTTCACCAGCATCAACGAGCTCGCCACCCTGGTGAACATCGGCACCCTGTTCGCCTTCGTCATGGTCGCCGCCGGCGTGATCGTCCTCCGCCGCACCCGCCCCGACCTGCACCGCGCCTTCCGCACCCCGTGGGTGCCGGCGCTGCCGATCATCTCCATCGCCGCCTCGCTCTGGCTGATGCTCAACCTGCCCGGCGAGACCTGGTTCCGCTTCGCGGTGTGGATGGTCATCGGCGTCGTCGTGTACTTCGCGTACGGAAGGAAGCACAGCCGCCTCGGCAAGGCGGGCCAGGACGCCACGTACTGACGCCCCGGCTCAGGGCAGACCGCGCGGCCCCACGCACTCCGCGCCCGCCTCCGCCACCCGCCGCCGCAGCTCCCGGTCGGCCGTGACCACCAGGCACGGCCGGCCGGCCGCGTCCCGGGCCAGCTCCACGATCAGGTCGTCGCCGCTCCCGGGCGCCTCCTCGACCCGTACGCCGGGCACCGACTCCACGCCCCGCGCCCGGCCCTCCACGACCAGCACGATCTCGTACGCCCCGCCGTGCGGCCCGTCCGGCGGCCCGCCGCGCTCGGCGAGCCGGTCCCGCAGCCGCTCGGCGGCCCCGCGCCGGTCCTTCCACCACCCGTCGGGCACGGACCCGACCACATTGGCACCGTCGACGATCAGCAGCGGCAGCAGTTCCATGGGGACAGCATGACGGCCCGGCACCACCCCTGTGGTGCCGGGCCGTCACCCGTACGGGTCATGCCGCGGTGTTACGCGGGAACGCTCGCGACGCCCTGCGCCAGGAACCGCTTGCCGTTGACGCGCTCGGAGACGCCCTCACGGTCCAGGTACGGCGTGATGCCGCCCAGGTGGAAGGGCCAGCCGGCACCGGTGATCAGGCAGAGGTCGATGTCCTGCGCCTCGGCGACGACACCCTCCTCCAGCATCAGGCCGATCTCCTGCGCCACCGCGTCCAGGACGCGGTCGCGGGCCTGCTCCTCGGTCAGGACGACGTCGCCCTGCTTCAGGAGCGCGGCGACCTCGGGGTCGAGCTCCGGCTTGAAGCCGTTCTCCGGCTTGTAGACGTAGAAGCCGCGCTTGCCGGCCTCGACGACCGCCTTCAGGTTGGGGGAGACCGTGAAGCGCTCCGGGAAGGCGCGGTTCAGGGTCTCGGAGACGTGCAGACCGATCGCCGGGCCGACGAGCTCCAGGAGGACCAGCGGGGACATCGGCAGACCCAGCGGCTCGACCGCCTTCTCCGCCGTCTCGACGGGGGTGCCCTCGTCGATGATGTTCTGGATCTCGCCCATGAAGCGGGTCAGGATGCGGTTCACGACGAACGCCGGGGCGTCCTTCGTCAGCACGCCCGTCTTCTTCAGCTTCTTGGCGACGGCGAAGGCCGTGGCCAGCGAGGCGTCGTCGGTCTTCTCGCCGCGGACGATCTCCAGGAGCGGGAGGACCGCGACCGGATTGAAGAAGTGGAAGCCGACCACGCGCTCCGGGTGCTGCAGCTTCGAGGCCATCTCCGACACCGACAGCGAGGAGGTGTTGGTGGCGAGGATCGCGTGCGCCGGGGCGACCGCCTCGACCTCCGCGAACACCTTCTGCTTGACGGACATCTCCTCGAACACGGCCTCGATGATGAAGTCCGCGTCCGCGAAGCCGACCGCCTTGTCCAGGACACCGGAGACCAGGCCCTTGAGACGGTTGGCCTTGTCCTGGTTGATGCGGCCCTTGCCGAGCAGCTTGTCGATCTCGCCGTGGACGTAGCCCACGCCCTTGTCGACGCGCTCCTGGTCGATGTCGGTCAGGACGACCGGCACCTCGAGGCGGCGCAGGAAGAGCAGGGCCAGCTGGGAGGCCATCAGACCGGCGCCGACGACACCGACCTTGGTGACCGGGCGGGCCAGGTTCTTGTCCGGCGCGCCGGCCGGGCGCTTGCCGCGCTTCTGCACCAGGTTGAAGGCGTAGATGCCGGAGCGCAGCTCGCCGCCCATGATCAGGTCCGCGAGGGCCTGGTCCTCGGCGTCGAAGCCCTTCTGCAGGTCGCCGTCCTTGGCGGCCTCGACGATGTCGAGGGCACGGTAGGCGGCCGGGGCGGCGCCGTGCACCTTGGAGTCGGCGACGGCACGGCCCTTGGCGACGGCCTGGTCCCAGGCCTCGCCGCGGTCGACCTCGGGACGCTCGACCGTGACGGAGCCGTTGAGGACGCCGGCGGTCCAGATCAGCGACTGCTCGAGGAAGTCGGCGCCCTCGAAGATCGCGTCGGCGATGCCGAGCTCGAAGACCTGCTTGCCCTTGAGCTGGCGGTTCTGGTTGAGGCTGTTCTCGATGATGACCGAGACGGCCTTCTCCGCGCCGATCAGGTTCGGCAGGATCGTGCAGCCGCCCCAGCCGGGCACCAGGCCGAGGAAGACCTCGGGCAGCGAGAAGGCCGGCAGGGCCTTCGAGACGGTGCGGTAGGTGCAGTGCAGACCGACCTCGACGCCACCGCCCATGGCGGCACCGTTGTAGTAGGCGAAGGTCGGCACGGCGAGGCCGGACAGCCGCTTGAAGACGTCGTGGCCGCCCTTGCCGATGGCCAGCGCGTCCGAGTGCTGCTTGAGCAGCTCGACGCCCTTGAGGTCGGCGCCGACGGCGAAGATGAACGGCTTGCCGGTGATGCCGACGCCGACGATCTCACCGTTCGCGGCCTCGGCCTCGACCTGGTCGATCGCCGTGTTCAGGTGGGCGAGCGACTGCGGGCCGAAGGTGGTCGGCTTGGTGTGGTCGAAGCCGTTGTCCAGCGTGATCAGCGCGAACCGTCCGGCGGCCGCCGGGAGTTCGAAGTGACGTACGTGGGCCGAGGTGACGACCTCGTCCGGGAAGAGCTCGGCGGCGCCCTTCAGAAGCTCTGCGGTGGTGCTCACTTGCTGCCTCCGGCGTCCTTGTGGTTCGGGTTCTCCCAGATGACCGTGGCGCCCATGCCGAAGCCGACGCACATGGTGGTGAGGCCGTAGCGGACCTCCGGCTGCTCCTCGAACTGGCGGGCCAGCTGCGTCATCAGACGGACGCCGGAGGAGGCGAGCGGGTGGCCGTACGCGATGGCGCCGCCGTACTGGTTGACGCGGGCGTCGTCGTCGGCGATGCCGTAGTGCTCCAGGAACGCGAGGACCTGGACGGCGAAGGCCTCGTTGATCTCGAACAGCTGGATGTCGTCGATCGTGAGACCGGCCTTGGCCAGCGCCTTCTCGGTGGCCGGGATCGGGCCGTAGCCCATGACCTCGGGCTCGACGCCGGCGAAGGCGTAGGAGACCAGGCGCATCTTGACCGGGAGGTTGTTCTCCCGGGCGAAGTCCTCGGAGGCGATGATCGAGGCGGTGGCGCCGTCGTTGAGGCCGGCCGCGTTGCCCGCGGTGACGTTGCCGTGGACGCGGAACGGCGTCTTCAGGTTGGCCAGCGACTCCAGCGTGGTGCCCGGCCGCATCGGCTCGTCGGCGGTGACCAGGCCCCAGCCGGTCTCGCCGCCCTCGGGCGAGGTGCGGCGGACCGAGATCGGCACCAGGTCCTGCTGGATCTTGCCGTCGGCGTACGCCTTGGCGGCCTTCTCCTGCGAGCGCACCGCGTACTCGTCGGCGCGCTGCTTGGTGATGCTCGGGTAGCGGTCGTGCAGGTTCTCGGCGGTCATGCCCATGAAGAGGGCGGACTCGTCGACCAGCTTCTCGCTGACGAAGCGCGGGTTCGGGTCGACGCCCTCGCCCATGGGGTGACGGCCCATGTGCTCGACACCACCGGCGATGACGGCGTCGTACGCGCCGAAGGCGATGGAGCCGGCGACCGAGGTGACGGCGGTGAGGGCACCGGCGCACATGCGGTCGATCGAGTAGCCCGGGACGGACTGCGGAAGGCCCGCGAGGATGCCGGCGGTGCGGCCGAGGGTCAGGCCCTGGTCACCGATCTGCGTGGTCGCGGCGATGGCGACCTCGTCGATCTTCTTCGGGTCGAGGCCGGGGTTGCGGCGCAGCAGCTCCCGGATGGCCTTCACGACGAGGTCGTCGGCGCGGGTCTCGTGGTAGATGCCCTTCGGGCCCGCCTTGCCGAACGGGGTACGGACGCCGTCGACGAAGACGACGTCCCTGACGGTACGAGGCACGATGGCTCTCCTCCAGGTGCGGGATGGCACTGCTGCTGCTGGGCGCGCGGCCCGGCACGCGGCTAAGCGCGCGCTTGCTCCCCCCATGCTACTTGCGGGTAACCAGGCTGCCCAGTCCCCCCGCCCCAAGCGGCGAAGGTCACACTCTTCCGGACCCCCGTTCCGGGGCGCGCACCCGCCCCGGAAGCCGCCGGTTCCGTGCCCGGGTACGGCGAAGCCCCCGGGACCGGGACGGGTCCGGGGGCTTCGCGAACGGGATCGGGGCGGGCTCAGGCCGTCGCCGTCAGGGCCGTGACCAGCAGCGGCGTCACCAGCTCCACCTGCCACGGGCGGGCGCCGTGGCCGGTGAGGGCCGCCGCGACCGCGTCGGGCGCCGCCGCCGGCGGCTCCCAGCAGACCCGGCGCACCGTGTCGGGCGTGATGAGGTTCTCCTGCGGCAGGTTCAGCTCCTCCGCGAGGGCCGACACCGCGGTGCGGGCCGCCGCGAGGCGGGCCGCGGCCGCCGGGTCCTTGTCCGCCCAGGCGCGCGGCGGCGGCGGACCCGCCACCTGCTGGCCCGGCTGGGGCAGCTCGGCGTCCGGCAGGGCCTTCGCCCGGTCCACGGCGGCCTGCCACTGCTCCAGCTGGCGCCGGCCCATCCGCTGGCCGAAGCCGGGCAGGGCGGACAGGGCGCCCGCGTTCGGCGGCAGCGCCAGCGCCGCCTCCACGATCGCCGCGTCGCTCAGCACCTTGCCGGGCGAGACGTCGCGCCGCTGTGCGATCCGGTCGCGGGCCGTCCACAGCTCCCTCACGACCGCCATCTGGCGGCGCCGGCGGACCTTGTGCATGCCCGACGTGCGGCGCCAGGGGTCCTTGCGCGGCGGGGCGGGCGGCGCGGAGGCGATGGCGTCGAACTCCTGCAGGGCCCAGTCCAGCTTGCCCTGCCGGTCGAGCTCCTTCTCCAGTTCGTCGCGCAGGTCGACCAGGAGCTCCACGTCCAGCGCCGCGTACCGCAGCCAGGGCTCGGGCAGCGGGCGGGTGGACCAGTCGACCGCCGAGTGCCCCTTCTCCAGGGCGTAGCCGAGGACCGACTCGACCATCGCGCCGAGCCCGACCCGCGGGAAGCCGGCCAGCCGCCCGGCCAGCTCGGTGTCGAAGAGCCGCGTCGGCATCATGCCTATGTCACGCAGGCACGGCAGGTCCTGGGTCGCGGCGTGCAGGATCCACTCGGTGCCGGCCAGTGCCTCGCCGAGCCCGGACAGGTCGGGACAGCCGACCGGGTCGATCAGCGCGGTGCCCGCGCCGTCACGGCGCAGCTGGACGAGATAGGCGCGCTGCCCGTACCGGTAGCCGGAGGCGCGCTCGGCGTCGACGGCGACGGGGCCGCGGCCGGCGGCGAAGGCGGCGACCACCTCGGCGAGGGCGTCCTCGGTCGCGACGACGGGCGGAATGCCCTCGCGGGGTTCGAGCAGCGGGATCGGCAGCCCACGCGGAGGGACGTCGTCGTCCGAGGGGGCGCCCCCGGTGGTTCGCAGTGCGGTGTCACTCGCGGTGTCTTGGGCGTCGGTCACCTGTCAAGGGTATCTGTGTGTGGCAAGCGCCGGACGCCGGAACATCCGGACCGGTCGGAGACCGGGCCGGATGCGGGGGAGAGGGGACGGGGGAAGCGGAGGGATACGGAGGGGATACGGAGGGGGAGGTACGGGGCGAGGTGCAGAGGGAACGTTCCGTCGGTGGTCGGACGGTGTCGTCACCCTGTGGGCGGGGCGCCGCCGCTCAGTGGATGATCCCGGTGCGCAGGGCCACGGCGACCATGCCGGCGCGGTCGCCGGTGCCCAGCTTGCGGGCGATGCGGGCGAGGTGGCTCTTCACGGTGAGGGCCGAGAGGCCCATGGAGACGCCGATCGCCTTGTTGGACTGGCCCTCGGCGACGAGCCTGAGCACCTCGACCTCGCGGCCGGAGAGCTCGCGGTAGCCGCCCGGGTGGCTCGGGGCACCCGGGGGGCGGCGGTGGCCGAGCCGGGCGGCGGCGGAACCGATCGGAGCCGCGCCGGGCCGGGTGGGGTGGCCGATGTTGGTACGGGTTCCGGTGACGACGTAGCCCTTGACGCCCCCGGCGAGGGCGTTGCGGACGGCGCCGATGTCGTCGGCGGCGGAGAGGGCGAGGCCGTTGGGCCAGCCCGCCGCTCGGGTCTCGGACAGCAGGGTCAGACCGCTGCCGTCGGGGAGGTGGACGTCGGCCACGCAGATGTCGCGCGGGTTGCCGACGCGGGGACGGGCCTCCGCGATGGACGACGCCTCGATGACGTCGCGCACCCCGAGCGCCCACAGGTGGCGGGTGACGGTGGAGCGGACGCGCGGGTCGGCCACGACGACCATGGCCGTCGGCTTGTTCGGGCGGTAGGCGACCAGGCTTGCGGGCTGCTCGAGGAGAACGGACACCAGGCCTCCTGGGGAAGGTGCGGGACGGAGCCGGCTCGGGGAAGAAGCCGGGGGCGAACCCGTGCTGTGAAGGGGTCACTGACTCCTTCGGCAGCTGGGCCGCCCGCCTTTAGGGAAAGATCACGATTTAGTGAGTAACAATTGGGGCAATTCGGACGCGCGATCGATCATCGTACGAGCCTCACGCGTTCGGCACTCGAAAGTGTCCGAAAAACGATGCTGTGAGACCTCTGTCGGTCACCCGCACGTGACCCGCACGGTCATCCGCCGGTGTGTCGTCACTGCTGCTGCGGTCCCCGCCGCTGAGGCAGGGTGACGACCCCCGCCCCCGACGTCGTCCCCGCGCCCGGCTCCGCCGGCGCCGGCGGCAGCCCCGCCACCTGGCACAGCAGATCGCACCAGGCCGCCAGGTGCGTCCCCGCGTCCGGCACCCCGGCCGGACCCTCCTGCGGCGTCCACGAGGCCCGGATCTCGATCTGCGTCGCCGGCCGCCGCTCCGCGAGCCCGCCGAAGTAGTGCGAGCCCGCCATCGTGACGGTGCCGCTCGCCTCCCCGTACGCCAGGCCCCGCGCCTCGAACGCCCCGGTCAGCCAGGCCCAGCAGACCTCCGGGAGCAACGGGTCCGCCGCCATCTCGGGCTCCAGCTCCGCCCTGACCAGCGTCACCATCCGGAAGGTGCCCTTCCAGGCCTCGTGCCCGGACGGATCGTGCAGCAGCACGAGGCGCCCGTCCGCCAGGTCCTCCTCGCCCTCCACGACCGCCGCCTCCAGGGCGTACGCGTACGGGGCCAGCCGCTGCGGCGGCCGGGTCGGGTCGACCTCGATCTCCGGCCGCAGCCGGGCCGCGCGCAGCCCCTCGACCGCCCGCCGGAACGCCGCCGGCACCGGGTTCCTCTCCGTGGGTTCCACGCTGTCGCCCGCCGTCTGCCTCGTCCCTCGAATGCCGTCGGAATGATCGGAAGAATGTCCCTGAGCCGCAGCCATGCGGGGAAGAGTAGGCGGAACGGGGCCCGTGCGCAGGGAGGGACACCCGGGCGGGGCAAGCGGCTTCTCGCCACATGCGAAGATTCTTGGCGTGAGCGCCAACCACGGCCCCGAGGGGCAGCAGACGAAGCACCAGCAGCAGACGTACGACTCCGCCTTCCTCAAGGCGTGCCGGCGCGAGCCCGTGCCCCACACGCCCGTCTGGTTCATGAGGCAGGCCGGGCGGTCCCTGCCCGAGTACCTCAAGGTCCGCGAGGGCATCCCCATGCTCGAGTCCTGCATGCGGCCCGAGCTGGTCACGGAGATCACCCTGCAGCCGGTGCGCCGCCACAAGGTCGACGCGGCGATCTACTTCAGCGACATCGTCGTCCCGCTCAAGGCCATCGGCGTCGACCTCGACATCAAGCCGGGCGTCGGCCCGGTCGTCGCCGAGCCGATCCGCACCCGCGCCGACCTGGACCGGCTGCGCGACCTGACCCCGGAGGACGTCTCCTACGTCACCGAGGCCATCGGCATGCTCACCGCCGAGCTCGGCGCCACTCCGCTGATCGGCTTCGCCGGCGCTCCGTTCACCCTCGCGAGCTACCTCGTCGAGGGCGGTCCCTCGCGCAACCACGAGCACACCAAGGCGCTCATGTACGGCGACCCGCAGCTGTGGGCCGATCTGCTCGACCGCCTCGCCGAGATCACCTCCGCCTTCCTCAAGGTGCAGATCGAGGCCGGCGCCTCCGCCGTCCAGCTGTTCGACTCCTGGGTCGGCGCCCTCGCCCCCGCGGACTACCGCCGCTCGGTCATGCCGGCCTCGGCGAAGGTCTTCGACGCGGTCGCCCACTACGGCGTCCCTCGCATCCACTTCGGCGTGGGCACCGGCGAGCTGCTCGGCCTCATGGGCGAGGCCGGTGCCGACGTCGTGGGCGTCGACTGGCGCGTCCCGCTCGACGAGGCGGCCCGCCGGGTCGGCCCCGGCAAGGCGCTCCAGGGCAACCTCGACCCGGCCGTGCTGTTCTCCTCGCGGGAGGCCGTGGAGACCAAGACGGACGAGGTCCTGGCCGCCGCGGCGGGCCTGGAGGGCCACGTCTTCAACCTGGGCCACGGCGTCCTGCCGACCACCGACCCGGACGCCCTGACCCGCCTGGTGGACTACGTCCACACCCGCACCGCCCGCTGACCGCCGGGCCCGGGCGCCCGGCCGGGCCGGCTGCCCGCCGGGCCCGCTGACCGCCGGGCCCGGGCGCCCCGGGCAGGATGGCGTCCGCCGAGCCGGTTTCCGTGGCGGCACGCACGCTCGCACGCGAGGCGCGCGTGCGAGCGTGCCACGTGCGTGCCACGGCCGGACCCCGCGGCCGCGAGGTCAGCCCGCCGGCCGGACGGTCAGCCCGCCGCCCGGACGGCCCCGACCGCCTTGCGCGCCGCGACGAGCACCGGGTCCCAGACCGGGGAGAACGGCGGCGCGTAGCCCAGGTCCAGGCCGACCATCTGCTGCACCGTCATGCCCGCCGTGAGGGCCACCGCCGCGATGTCCACCCGCTTCCCGGCGCCCTCCCGGCCGACGATCTGCACGCCGAGCAGCCGCCCGGTCCGCCGCTCGGCCAGCATCTTCACCGTCATGTTCGCCGCGCCCGGGTAGTAGCCCGCGCGGCTCGTCGACTCGACCTTCACCGACACGAACCGCAGGCCCACCGCCCGGGCGTCCTTCTCCCGCAGCCCGGTCCTGGCGATCTCCAGGTCGCACACCTTCGACACCGCCGTCCCCACCACACCGGGGAAGGTCGCGTAGTCGCCGCCCACGTTGGAGCCGATCACCTGACCGTGCTTGTTGGCGTGCGTGCCCAGCGGAACGTGCCGCTCCCGCCCCGACACCAGGTCGAGGACCTCCACGCAGTCACCGCCCGCCCACACGTTCTCCTGTCCGCGCACCCGCATCGACAGATCGGTGAGCAGCCCGTCGTACGTGCCGAGCGGCAGACCGGCGGCCCGCGCCAGCGAGGTCTCCGGCACCACGCCCGTGCCGAGCACCACCACGTCCGCCGGGTACTCGCCGTCGTCCGTCGCCACCGCCCGCACCCGGCCGTCCTCACCCGTGAGGATCTTCGTCACCGGCGCCGAGCCGACCGTCGTGATGCCCAGACCGTCCATCGCCTCGTGCACCAGCCGGCCCATGTCCGGATCCAGCGTCGCCATCGGCTGCTCGCTCCGGTTCAGGACGGTCACCTCGAAGCCGTGCCCGAGCAGCGCCTCCGCCATCTCCACGCCGATGTAACCGGCGCCGACCACCACCGCCCGCCGGCCCTTCGCCCGGGCCAGCGCGTCGATCAGCGCCTGGCCGTCGTCCAGGGTCTGCACGCCGTGCACGCCCGGCGCGTCGATCCCGGGCAGCGGCGGCCGCAGCGGACGCGCGCCCGTCGCGATCACCAGCTTGTCGAAGCCCGTCCAGGACTCGGTGCCGGACTCCAGGTCCCGGGCGCGCACCCGCTGCCGGTCCAGGTCGAGCTCGGTCACCTCCGTGCGCATCCGCAGGTCGATGTCCCGGGCCCGGTGCTCCTCCGGGCTGCGGGCGATCAGCCCGTCGAGGGAGGCGACGTCGCCGCCCACCCAGTACGGGATGCCGCAGGCCGAGTACGAGCTGAAGTGCCCGCGCTCGAAGGCGACGATCTCCAGTTCCCCGGAATCCTTGAGCCTGCGGGCCTGCGACGCGGCGGACATGCCCGCCGCGTCGCCGCCGATGACCACCAGTCGCTCTGTCATACGAACACGCTACGACGACGCGGCCGTTCGGCCGGGGCCTTGGGCGTCTTCCGTGTCTTGGGAGTCTTGGGAGTCTTCGGAGTCTTCGGGGCCTTCGGGGTCTCTGCGTCCTAGGCGTCTGCCCTGTCTTCCGGGTCTTCGGCCCGCGCCGCCGGCACACCCGCCGCGTTCGCCGCGCCCGCGGCGTCCGGAGCCGGCCACGGGCGGGCACCCCGGGCGTCGGCCCGGTCCCGCGCCCGCCGGCGCAGGCGCGGGCGGAGCGCCCGGCGCCACACCGCGTACAGCACCGCCCCGACCGCGAGCCACGGCGCGAGCGCGGCGAGGACCACCAGGATCCAGGCGACGGCCGCGACCAGGGCGTCCCAGCCGCCGCGCAGGGCGTCACCGAGGCCCGGCCGCCGGTCCTCCTCGGCGGCGTGCGGACCCTCGGGCTCGGACAGCCGGAGGGTGATCGTCGCCAGCGTCGTACGGTCCTTCAAGGAGGCCTGCTGGGCCAGCAGCGACTCCAGCTCCGCCTGACGGCGGCTCAGTTCGCCCTCCAGGGTCACCACGTCGCTCAGCCGCGTGGCCCGGTCCATCAGCGCGCGCACCCGGGCCACGCTCGCCCGCTGGGTGGCGACGCGGCTCTCCACGTCCACGACCTGCTCGGTGACGTCCTTGGCGTCCGCCCTGCGGGCCAGCAGCCTGCCCGCGCCCGCCAGTTCGGCGAGCACGGAGTCGTACCGCTCCTGCGGCACGCGGAGCACCAGCCGGGAGGTGACATGGGTGTCGTCGACCCGTTCGGTCGTCTCGTTCTCGACGTGACCGCCCGCGCCGGCCACCACCCGGCGGGCCGCGGCCGCCCCCTTCGTCGCGTCCCCGACCTCGACGTCCAGTTCGGCGGTGCGGATCACGTGCTGCCGGGCCGCCGCCCGGGCGGAGCCGCCCGGCGGTGTGGTGGAGGCGGGCGAGGCTGTGTCCGCGGCCCCGGAGCCGGTGCCGGCGGCCCCGTCGGCCGCGGACTCCGGTCCCGCGTACGCCGGCTTCTCCGCGCTGACGCCCCCCTTGCCGTCCGCCTTCGCTCCGGCCCCGATGTCGTTCGCCCCGCAGCCCGTCAGGACGAGCGAGACGGTCAGCAGCGCCGTGGCGGCGGCCGTACGACCTCTTCGCATCCGAACCCCCCAAGGTCCTCGTGAGTGTGTGTCGCGTCGTGGTGCCCGTTGGACGTGGGCGCGGGGGAGCGGGTTGCGGTCCGGCGGTAGCGAAGCGGTCACGGTACGGCCTCGGATCGGGAGGGCACGGGCGATTTGAGAGAGTGGGTCCCATGAGCGGCCCCAGGAACGCGAACGTGAACGTGAACGCGCAGACCACGCCCGACCGGACCACGCCCAGCCCGACCACGGACGGACGGCCCTCGGCCGGACCGGTCACCGTCGGCCGGTCGCCCGCCGGGCCGCCGCACGTCGTCGTCGTGGGCGGCGGCATCTCCGGACTCGCCGCCGCCCACCGGCTCGTCACCGCCGGCGCCCGGGTCACCCTCCTCGAAGGCGGCTCCCGGCTCGGCGGCAAACTGCTCGCCGGGGAGATCGCCGGGGCACCCGTCGACCTCGGCGCCGAGTCCCTGCTCGCCCGCCGCCCCGAAGCCGTCGCGCTCGCCGAACGGGTCGGCCTCGCCGACCGGATCCAGGCCCCCGCCACCACCACCGCCTCCGTCTGGTCCCGCGGCGAGCTCGTGCCCATGCCCAAGGGCCACGTCATGGGCGTCCCGGCGGACGGCCGGGCCGTCGAGCGGCTGCTCTCCGCCGAGGCCGTCGCCCGCATCGAGCGCGACCGCGAGCTGCCCCCCACCGAGATCGGCGAGGACATCGCCATCGGCGCGTACGTCGCCGAGCGCATGGGCCACGAGGTCGTCGACCGGCTCGTCGAACCCCTCCTCGGCGGCGTCTACGCGGGCGACGCGTACCGCATCTCCATGAAGGCCGCCGTCCCCGCCCTCTTCCGGGCCGCCCGCACCCACGCCACGCTCGGCGAGGCCGTCCGCGCCGTCCAGCGGGCCGGCGCCGCCACCCCGGCCGACGCCGCGGGAGCCGGCACCGGGATCGCCGGCGGCGGCCTCGGCGGCGCCGCCTTCGCCGGCCTGCGCGGCGGCATCGGCACCCTGCCGCTCGCCGTGGCCGACGCCGTCCGCGCCGCCGGCGGCGAGATCCGCACCGGCACCCCCGTCACCGGCCTGCGCCGCACCGGCCCCGACGGCTGGCAGGTCGTGACGCCGGAGCGGACCTACGCCGCCGACGCCGTCGTCCTCGCCACGCCCGCCGGACCCGCCGCCGCGCTCCTCGCGGACCACGCGCCCGCCGCCTCCGCCGAGCTGGACGCCGTCGAGTACGCCTCGATGGCCCTGATCACCCTCGCCTTCCGGCGCGCCGACCTGCCCGACGGCACCGGCCTGCCCGGATCCGGCTTCCTCGTGCCGCCCGTCGACGGCCACACCATCAAGGCCTCCACCTTCGCGAGCCGGAAGTGGGGCTGGATCGCCGACGCCGCGCCCGACCTGTTCGTGCTGCGGACCTCCGTCGGTCGGTACGGCGAGGAGGAGCAGGTCCACCGCGACGACGCCGACCTCGTCGACGTCTCACTCAAGGACCTGGGCGCCGCCACCGGCCTCGCCGCCCGGCCCGTCGCCACCAGCGTGACCCGCTGGATCGGGGGCCTGCCCCAGTACCCGGTCGGCCACCTGGCCAGGGTCGGACGCATCCGCACCGCCGTCTCCGCCCTGCCCGGCCTCGCCCTCGCCGGCGCCGTCTACGAGGGCGTCGGCATCCCCGCCTGCGTCGCCTCCGCCCACCGGGCGGCCGACGAGATCCTGGACGAGATCATCGCCACGTCGCAAAAGGCCGACCCTGGTGCGGGACACTGTCCGTGACGGGCGAGAATAGGCGTATGAGTGCGCCCGAAAAGATCCCGAACGCCGGTAAGAAGGCGAAGGACCTCAACGAGGTCATCCGCTACACCCTGTGGTCTGTGTTCAAGCTGCGCGACAACCTGCCCGAGGACCGGGCCGGCTACGCCGACGAGGTCCAGGAGCTGTTCGACCAGCTCGCCGCCAAGGACATCACGATCCGCGGCACGTACGACCTGTCCGGTCTGCGCGCCGACGCCGACGTCATGATCTGGTGGCACGCCGAGACGAGCGACCAGCTCCAGGAGGCGTACAACCTCTTCCGCCGTACGAAGCTGGGCCGCGCCCTGGAGCCTGTCTGGTCGAACATGGCGCTGCACCGCCCCGCCGAGTTCAACAAGTCGCACATCCCGGCCTTCCTGGCCGACGAGACCCCGCGCGACTACGTCTCGGTCTACCCGTTCGTGCGCTCGTACGACTGGTACCTGCTGCCGGACGAGGACCGCCGCCGGATGCTCGCCGACCACGGCAAGATGGCCCGCGGCTACCCGGACGTGCGCGCCAACACGGTCGCCTCGTTCTCGCTCGGCGACTACGAGTGGATCCTGGCCTTCGAGGCCGACGAGCTCCACCGGATCGTCGACCTCATGCGCCACCTGCGGGCCTCCGAGGCGCGGATGCACGTCCGCGAGGAGATCCCGTTCTACACCGGCCGCCGCAAGAGCGTGCCGGACCTGGTGGCCGGCCTGGCCTGACCGGCCGCCGCTCCTGTCCCGGTCACCGTCCGGCGCCCAGCCGGGCGGTGATCCCTCGACCCGGAAGATCAGACGGCCGGCGGAGTTCCGCCTGCCGCTCCAGCGACACCGGGTCCGGCTCCGGGTGCGGCGCGCATGACGCGCGCCGCACCGGCGTCCCTTCCTTCCCGTCCTCCGCCTTCGCGACGGCCGGCACGGCACCCGTGAGCAGATAGCGCTCCAGGTAGCCGTTCACACAGGCGTTCGGCCCGCCCGCGGTGCCGTGGGTGCCGGCGTTCCGCTCGGTCACCAGCGCCGCGCCCGCCAGCCTGCGCTGCAGCTCCAGGGCTCCCTCGTACGGCGCCGCCGCGTCCCGCTCCGCCGCCAGGATCAGCACCGGCGGCAGCACGCCTCGCCCGGTCCGCACGTCCAGCGGCTTCTGCCGCGGCGCCTTCCAGTACGCGCAGGGCAGGTTCGCCCACACGTTGTCCCAGGTCTCGAACGGGGCGAGCTTCGCGAGCCGGGTGTTGTCCCGGTCCCACAGCGCGAAGTCCTCCGGCCAGGGCGCGTCGTTGCACTCCACCGCCGTGTAGACGGCCGTCGCGTTGCCCGGGTCGGTGCCCTCGGCCGCACCCGCACCCGCGTTCGTGCCGGCGCCGTCCGGCGCGGCCACCGGCGGGGCCGGCGGGGCGGCCTGGGCGACCAGCGGCTTCGGGTCGCCCGCCAGATACGCCCCGAGGGCGCCCGCCCGGGCGGGCCAGAACCGGTCGTCGTACAGCGCCTGGAGCATGGCCGAGTGCAGCTGCCCGGGGCCGACCTTCCCGGCCGCCGGCGCGGCGGCCAGCTCGGCCCGCACCTTCTCGTAGTTCTCGGCCACCTCGCCGGGCGTCGCGCCCAGGCCGTACACCGCGTCGTGCTTCGCCGCCCAGGTGCGGAAGTCCGTCCAGCGGCGCTCGAAGGCGAGCGACTGGTCGAGGTTGTGGACGTACCAGATCCGCTCCGGCGCCGGGTTCACCGGCGCGTCGAGGACCATCCGGCGCACCCGGTGCGGGAACAGCGTCGCGTACAGCGCACCGAAGTACGTGCCGTACGAGGCGCCCAGGTACGTCAGGCGGCGCTCGCCCAGCGCGGCCCGCAGCACCTCCAGGTCGCGGGCGTTGTTGAGCGAGTGGTAGTGCCGCAGTGCCGCGCCGGTGCGGCGGGCGCAGCCCTGCGCGTACGTCCTGGCGCGGGCGATCCGCTCCTGCTTGAAGACCTCGGACGGCACCGTCGGCGCGAGCGTCGGGCCCTTCGCGCGGTCGGCCGGGTCCTGGCAGGAGACCGGCGCCGAGCGGCCCACCCCGCGCGGGGCGTAGCCGACGAAGTCGTACGCGGCGGCGATGCGCCGCCAGGCCGGCAGGTCGGCGGCGAGCGGGAACCAGGTGGAGGAGGCGCCGGGGCCGCCCGGATTGTGCACCAGCGCGCCCTGCCGGCCGTCCGCCGGGCCCGAGGCCTTCACCCGGCTCACGGTGAGCGGGATGCGCGTGCCCTCGGGGTGCGCGTAGTCGAGCGGGACGCGCACCGTGCCGCACTCCACCGGCGCGGGCAGCCGCTCGACCGCCGGACACGGACCGAAGCGGATGCCCTCGGCGGCGGCCTTCCCGGCCGCGACGGCGACGCCCCGGCTCTCGGCGGGCGGCGCGTCGACCGCCGGAGCCGTGGCCGGAAACGCGGCCGCCGGGGCCGTGGCCGCCGGAAGCGCGGCGGCAGGAGCGGTCTGAGCGGAGACGGAGGCGGGCCCCAGGAGGGCGGTGGGGGTGACGAGGGCGGACAGCAGCAGCGCGACGGACTTCATCGGCGCGTCCCCTTCTCTTTCCGGGCCCGGGCGGGCGGGGCGGCACGGGGCGACACAGGGATCGTTGGCGGCCGGGGCGGCCAAGTAAAGGAACTACGACGGGTGTCGGCTGTCATGTCCCCGAAAGGCCGCACGCAGCGCGGGTTCCAGGACGACCGTGCCGCGCCGCGCGAGCGCCGTCATCGGGTCCGTCGACGAGAGCCCGGCGAGCAGCCGCCGCCCGGCGGGCGAGGCCCAGCAGCCCGCTCCGCCGGCCCGCGCGACCAGCAGACACAGCCCGCCCGCCAGCAGCGGCATCGCGAACCACGCCGCCACCGGCACCCGCACGCCCTCCGGCACGAGCAGCACCGCGGCCGCGGCCAGCACCAGGGTCAGCAGGAACGCGCCGAGCAGCCCGCGCCCGCCCGCCACCGAGGTGCGCCGCTCCGCCTCGGGCAGCGCGAGCCCCCGTGCCACCAGGCCGTCCGCGAGCGCCCGTACGCACGAGGTGCCCGCGACCAGCGGCCGTACCGCCCGGACCGGGGACTGGCCGCCGGGCCCGATCGCCCGGAGCACCGCGCGCTCCAGCTCGTCCCGGCCGCCGTTCCCGTCCACGACGGTCGCCCAGCCGGTGTGCGCGAGCAGCACCAGACGGGCCTGATGCAGGCTCACCAGGGCCAGATCGGCGACCCGCAGCGGACCGCCCGCGAGGTACGCCGCCTCGACGACGGTCAGCTCCTCACCGCCCTCGCCCGGGCCCCGCGCGTCGACGAGCACCGCGTCCCGGCACACCCGCGTACAGGCCACACCCGTGACCACGAGCGAGACCAGGAGCAAGGGAACCCACACCATGATCCGGTTGTACGGGAGGGCGGACCGGCCCGCCACCGGACGGCCGGCTCAGGAACTGCCGGAGGAACAGGAGCTGCTGCTGGAGGAGGAACAGGAGCTGGACGAGGAGGAGGAGCAGGAACTGGACGAGGAAGAGCAGGAGCTGCCCCCGGAGGAGCAGGAGCTGCCGCCGGAGGAGCAGCTCGACGACGGCGAACCGGAACCCGAGCCCGAACCGGACCACGAGGAGCACGACACCCCGCCCCCGGAGCACGAGCCGCTCCCGGAGCACGAGCCCGCTCCGCCGCAGCCGCCGCCCCCGCTCTCCCCGCCGGCCGCCGCCGCGCACCACACGACCGGCAGCAGGACGGCCGCGTCGAGGGGGGACGAGGACGACGAGGACGACGAGGACCTCGCGTGGGAGGAGGCGGGGTGGATGACCGGCCGCGGCGGACGGTAGGTCCGGGCCGTCGTGGTCAGCTGCTCGCGCAGCCCCGGGTCCGGCAGCGAGCGCAGCCCCCGCAGGGCGACGAGCAGCCCCGGGTCCGCGTGGCCGCGGTCCCGCCCGTACGCCGCCACCGCGGCACGCCCGGCCGGGGTGACCCGCCGCCGCGCCCTGACCGTGCACAGGACCGCGGCGGTCAGCCAGGCGGCGAGCACCGGCAGCACCAGCAGGAAGAGCGGCACGCCTCCACCCGGACCGGTCAGGTCCGCCAGCGTGAAGAAGAAGGAGAACAGCGTCAGGACGCCGCCGAGGAACCCGAGGAACGTTCCCCACTGCGCGGCCGAGCGGCGCGGCCGGGGCTCCATGAGCAGCCCGCGTGCCGCGAGCGCGTCGCCGACCTCCTGGACGGCGGGGTGCCGCATCACGGCGATCCGCAGCGGTCCGAGCGCCCCGCTCGCCGCGCCGGCCAGCTCCTGGAGCACGGCCCGCTCGACCGGATCGTGCGCGGTCGGCCGCAGCACCCGCACGATGCCGGGGCCGCCGACCGCCAGACGCCCGTCGGCGTGCAGCGAGGCGATGGCCGTGTCGACGACCCGGGCCGGGCCGCCGTTCAGGAACGCCGCCTCGTAACGGTCGTGGACATGGCCGCCCTGGCCGCGCCCCAGCCGGCCCAGCTTGACGAAGAGCACGGCCGTGGCCGGCACGCCGACCAGGTAGGAGAAGACCACGAATCCGGTCATGGCTGCCTCACACCCTTCCCAGGGCCGTACGGATCCGGTGCCCGAGCCGGGCCGCCGGGCCCGGCGGCCGGACGCCCGCGCGTTCCCGCCACCAGGCGGTGAGCCGCTCGCGCGCCGCCGGGTCCTCGGGCCGCCCGGCGACGAGCAGCCCCTCGACGAAGTCGAGGGCGTCGTGCCGGTAGCCGTCCGTCATGGGCCGGTTCCTCGCGTACGAGAGGAACGCGGGCCGGTAGTCCTCGCCGAGGATGTCCGGCAGCTCGGGCGCCACCTTGGCCACGACGTCGGCCCGCTTGGCCGCGAGCGCCCGCCGCTGCACGCCGAGCCGCCGCACGTCGAACCCCTCGGGCGCGGGCGTCCCGGCGACCAGCGCGGAGAGCAGCGCCACTTCGGCGACACCGACCCGCTGGCGGGCGGCGTCGGGGGCGGCGGTGCGGGGGACGGGGACGGCGGTCCGGGCGGCCGGCGCGGCGCCCGGCGGGGCCGGGGCCGGGTCGGGTGCGGGTCCGGGTGCGGGCGGGGGTGTGGGCGTCTGTGCCGGAGCCGGTACGGATGAGGTTGCGGGGACGTGCTCCGGTGCCGGCACCGGCACCGGCACCGGCACCGGCATCGGGTCGCCGGAGACCCGCGCGCCCGCGCCGATGAGCAGCGGCCGGGACCGCGCGGGAGGCTCGGCGTCGACGGCGCCGGTGTTCCTCCGCGTGCTCGCGCTCGTCAGCGTCGTACGGATCGCGTCGAGTTCGGCGGCCAGCTCCTCCGGAGCGGGGAAACGGTCGTCCCGTTCCAGGAGCACGCCCGGCGGCGAGACCCGGGAGGCCAGGTCCGCCAGGATGTCCAGGACCGGCCGCGAGACCGGGTGGGCGTGGGTGTCGTGCCAGACACCGTCGCGCTCGAGACCGCCCGCCACGTGCACGTACGCGAGGGCCTCGACCGGCAGCGCGGCCAGCGCCTCGGCCGGGTCCTCGCCCCGGTTGACGCGGTTGGTGTGGAGGTTGGCCACGTCGACGAGGAGCCGCACCCCCGTGCGCTCCACCAGTTCCGCCAGGAACTGGCCCTCCGTCAGCTCCTCGTCCGGCCAGGAGACCAGGGCGGCGATGTTCTCCAGGGCGAGCGGCACCGGCAGCGCGTCCTGGGCGATCCTGACGTTCTCGCAGAGCACGTCGAGGGCGTCCCAGGTGCGGGGCACCGGCAGCAGGTGCCCGGCTTCGAGCAGGGGCGTCGCGGTGAGCGGACCGCCGGCCCTTACGAACGCGATGTGCTCCGTCACCAGCGGCGCGCCGAGCGACTCGGCCTTCCCGGCCAGCGCGGCGAGCCGCCCGGCGTCGGGCCGGTCGGCCCCGCCGAGCCCCAGCGAGACCCCGTGCGGCACCACGGTCACCCCGCGCGCCCGCAGCCGTGCCAGGGATTCGGGCAGGTGACCGGCGCAGATGTTCTCCGCGACGACCTCGACCCAGTCGACTCCCGGCAGCGCCTCGACCGCGTCCGCGATCTCCGGCCGCCAGCCGATGCCGACCCCGAGTTCCTTCATGTCTGCCATGTCCCCCTCCTTCGGTCCCCCACGTGATGGCCCCGGAGCGACCGTTCGAATCCGGTCGTGGAGACGTTCAGAGCTTGATTTGAGGTTTCGCCGCGCGAACCCGGCCGCGGGGGAGCCGTCAGGGTGCCACGACGCCGAGGGCCGGGAACTCCGACACCACCGTGCAGGAGCCCGGGGCGATCTCGGTGAACCCCGCGTCCCGGACGACCGGGAGTCCGCTCGTCGTGAGCCGCGCCCAGCGCTCCGGAGCCGCCGTGCGGACCGCGAGCGGGAAGCCGGCCGCGCGCCAGGCCTCGCGGTCGGCGTCCGGCAGCCGCCACCACAGCAGTTGGGCGCCGTGTCCGGCCTGCGCCATCGTCTTGCCCGCCGACATGTCGAGCTCCGGGTTGAGCCACAGCACGGCCGCGCCGTCCGGGACCGGCCCCGGCTCGGCCGGGTCGTCCAGGTCGGTGCCCGACACCTGGAGCTTGACGAGGTCCTTGGGCCAGCCGTCCAGCGGGACGGGCGGGAAGACCCGTACCTCCGTGCCGTGCGGCGTCGACACCGTGATGCCCGGAAGCGCCGAGGCCCGGCGCCACTCCGCGCCGCGCGCTCGGCGCACGACCTTGCGGATCCGCGCGTCCTGCCAGTCCGTCATGGCCCGCGCCCACTCGCCCTCGCCGGCGGAGCGCTCGTCGGCGAGGATCTCCAGGACCGCGCGGGCGGCGGACTCCAGGGCGTCGGTACGGGCCGGGGGCGCGGCCTTCTCGATGCGGACCACGAGCGGGAGGACGTACTGCGGCTTCTCGTCACGGGGGTCGGCGGCGGCCGGGGTCGCGGTGTCGTTGCTGCTCACCCGGCAAGTCTGCCATCGCGCGCCGGGCGGTTTCCCGCGGGTTTCCTCTTCGTCCCTTCTTGGAGGAACCATCGGTTCCGGGTCAGGATGCCTGACATGAAGAGCGATCTTTTCACCAGGGAGTACCTCGCCGAGACCGCGCCGGTGCCGGGGATGACCCTCCAGAACCCCAAGTCGGTCAAGTACACCGTGAACGGCGAGATGCACGCCCGGCAGGGCTCGATGATCGCTTTCCGCGGGAACCTGCAGTTCGAGCACAAGGGCCAGGGACTCGGCGGCCTGCTCAAGCGCGCGGTGACCGGCGAGGGCCTGGCCCTGATGGCCGTCCGCGGGCAGGGCGAGGCGTGGTTCGCGCACGAGGCGCAGAACTGCTTCATCGTGGAGATCGAGCAGGGCGACGCGCTGACCGTCAACGGCCGCAACGTGCTCTGCTTCGACCCCACCCTGCAGTACGAGATCAAGACGGTGAAGGGCGCCGGAATGACCGGCGGCGGCCTGTTCAACAGCGTCTTCACCGGTTACGGCAAGCTCGCCCTGATGTGCGAGGGCAACCCGATCGTCATACCGGTCACCCCGCAGGCCCCGGTGTGCGTCGACACGGACGCCGTCGTCGGCTGGAGCGCCCAGCTCCAGACCTCGCTGCACCGCTCGCAGTCCTTCGGCTCGATGATGCGCGGCGGTTCGGGCGAGGCCGTCCAGCTGCGCCTGGACGGCCAGGGCTTCGTCGTCGTCCGCCCGAGCGAGGCCACCCCGCAGAAGGTCTCCAACTGACCGGCGCACGGGCATGATCCTCGAAGGCGTCGGCCGCCGATACGGCCCGCGCGGGCCGTGGGTCCTGCGCGAGGTGGGGCTCACCCTGCCCGCGGGCACCCTGACCCGGTTCACCGGCGGCAACGGCACCGGCAAGTCGACCCTGCTGCGCCTCGTCGCGGGCGTCGACGCGCCCGGCGCGGGCCGGATCACCGGCCGCCCGGCCCGTACCGCGTACGTACCCGAGCGCTTCCCCGCCGCGCTGCCGCTCACCGCGGCCGGCTACCTCGTCCACCTGGGCCGGATCCAGGGCCTCGGCGGGCGGGAGGCCCGAGCGCGGGCGGCGGAGTGGCTGGAGCGCTTCGGCGCCGCCGCTCACCGCGACGCGCCGCTCGCCGAACTCTCCAAGGGCACCAGCCAGAAGGTGGCCGTGGCGCAGGCCCTGCTCGCCGAGCCGGGCCTGCTCGTCCTCGACGAGGCCTGGACCGGCCTCGACACCGGCGCCCGCGCCGCACTCGACCGCGCGGTGCGCGAGCGGGTCGCGGCGGGCGGCCGGGTCGTCTTCGTCGACCACGACCCGCGCCGACTGGCGGGCGAGGCGGACGCCGAGTACGTGGTCGCGGAGGGTGGCGTGCGCCGGGCGGAGCCGGAGTGCGTGGTCGCGGAGGGTGGCGTGCGCCGGGCGGAGCCGGAGGCGCCCGTGCTCGCGCAGGTCCGTGTCACCGCCTCGGGAGGCGTCCACCCGCCACCGGGCATCGAGGGCTTCGCGACCGAACTCCCGGGCGGCGCCGGCCGGCTGACCGTCACCGTCGATGCCGCCCGCTCCGACGAGGTGCTGCGCACGCTCCTCGACGCGGGCTGGCACGTCGAGGACCTGCGCACCACGGTCACCGCCGCCCGCCCCGAGGACACCGCCCGCGCCACGGAAGGCGTGCGCGGATGACCGCGCTGCTCCGCTATCACGCCGCGCTGCTGCTGCGCTCCCAGCGCTGGCTCGCGCCCTTCCTCCTCTACGCCGTCTTCGTCGGCATCGGCGTCCAGGCGGGCGAGCCGGTGCTCGGCGCGCTCGGTTACGCGGTGGAGGGCCTGGTCCCGGTGACGGCCTGGGCGGTGCGCATCTGCCTGAACCAGGAGCCCTCGGCCGCCCGCACGGTGACCGCGGCGGCGGCCGGCCCGGCCCGGGCCCATGGGGCGGCGGTCCTGACGGCGACCGGCGCGGTGCTGCTCGTCGGGGCCGTCGCCGTCGTCGCGGTGACCGCGTTCGGCGACCCGAAGGGCGCGAGCCCGCTCTCGGCGGGCGCCGCAGGCCTGCTCGCGGCGGCCGTCTGCGTCCTGACCGGCACGGCCGTCGGCGCCCTGACCACCCGTCCCCTGATCAGGTCCCGCGGCTGGTCCCTGACGACCCTGCTCCTCGCCTCGCTCCTCGCCCTGGTGACCACGGGTTCCCCGGCCGCCGGCGCGGTCTCGGCCCTGGTCACCGCCGCGGGCCCGGGCACGGTCCCGTACCCCTGGCCCGCCCTGGCGGGCGCCGTGGCCCTGGCGGCGACGGCCGTGACCCTGGCGTGCAGGACCACGGCCCGGCGCGGCTGAGCGCGTCCTCCTGGCGGTGCCCGCAACGAGTACGTCATCAGCGCCTTGCCGCCGATGGCCCAGACGGCCTTGGCCACCGGATCGTAGGCGCTCCTGCGAATGGTCCGCGGTGTCCGTGCTCCTGATGTACGTGTCCGACAGCCGCTTGATGATGTTGCGCGCCCCGGTCAGGACATCAGCTCCGAGACCTTCACGAAGCGGTAGCCCTTCGCGCGGAGCTCCGGGACGATGCGCCGGATGGCCCGCTCCGTCACGGGGGCCGCGCTGCGGGTGCAGTGCATGACGACCAGGGAGCCGGGCTTCACGCCGTCGAGGACCTGGTCGGCGACCGCGTCGGCGTCCTTCGCGAAGGCGTCGCCGCTGACCACGTCCCACTGCACGGCGGTGACGCCGGCCGGGGCGAGGGCGCGGCGGGCGGCGTCGTCGTAGCAGCCGCCGGGGAAGCGGAAGTACGGCACGACGTTGGTGGCGCCGGCGTCGCGGAAGGCGTCGAAGGCCCGCTGGACGTCGGCCGCCATGTCGGGCCGGGCGACGGTCGGCAGTCCGTAGCAGGGTTCGGCGAAGGCGTAGTGGCTGTAGGAGTGGTTGGCGATCTCGAAGAGGGGATCGTTGCCGATGGAGCGCGCCTGGTCCGGGTACTCCTCGGCCCACCGTCCCGTCATGAAGACGGTCGCGTCCACCTTCAGCCGGCGCAGCGTCGCGATGAGCTGCGGGTTGTCGAAGTGCTCGCCGCGGGCGGCGCGCGGGCCCTGGTCGGCGGTCATGTCGGCGTCGAACGTGAGCGCGACGACCTTCTCGGCGCTCTTCGCCCGGTGGCTGTAGACGGCGGTGAGCCCGCCGGCGCCCGGGGCGAGCGTCGGCGGGGCCTTGCGGGCGGGCCGGGCGGGCGCGGCCTGGTGCCCGGCGGCGGGCGGCACGGCCTTCGCGCCGGGCGCGGCCGAGGACGGTGCGGCCGACGAGGCGGGCGAGGCGGAGGTGGTGGGTGTGGCGGGCGAGGCCGGTGCGGCAGGTGCGGGTGAGTCGGCCGCGCCCCCGCCGCAGCCGACGAGTACGGCGCCCAGCAGAGTCAGCGCCGACAACTTTCGTGCAGGATTGGTCACCCACGGAAAATATCCGATCAGATCGGCTCGTCGTTCGCGGCTCGACAACGGCAGGGCCCGAGTCCACGCGACGAGCCGACGCCCCACGGTCTGGGAAGCCCGCCCGCCCTTCGCGCCGGAAGGGCGGGCACGCGCCGCGTCACCGAGGGGCGCCGCTCACGACGCCAGCAGCCTCGCCCGGCACTCCGCCACGTCGAAGTCGCCCTTCGGATACCGCGGGTCCAGGTCCTCCAGGTGCTCGAGGAGGAGGCGGCTGATCGCCCAGTTGCGGTACCACTTGCGGTCCGCCGGGACCAGGTACCACGGCGTCCGCTCCGTCGCGCAGCGCCGCAGGGCGATCTCGTACGCCTCCTGGTACGCCGGCCACAGGGCCCGCTCCTCGATGTCGCCCGCGTTGAACTTCCAGTGCTTCTCCGGGTCGTCGAGGCGGCGCAGGAGCCGGGCGCGCTGCTCCTCGTACGAGAGGTGGAGGAAGACCTTCACCACGGTGACGCCGCCGTCCGCGAGGGACTTCTCGAAGCCGGCGATCTCGCCGTAGCGGTTCTCGATCTCGGTGCGGGGGACCAGCTCGCGGACCCGGGCGATCAGGACGTCCTCGTAGTGCGAGCGGTCGAAGATGCCGATCTCGCCCGGCTCCGGCAGCGCCCGCGCGACGCGCCACAGGAAGGGATGGGCGGCCTCCTCCTCCGTCGGCGCCTTGAACGCGCGGACGCGGCAGCCGGACGGGTTGAAGTGGCCGATCACGTGCTTGACCGTGCCGCCCTTGCCACTGGTGTCCATGCCCTGGAGCACGAGCAGCAGCCGGCGCCGGTCGCCCGCCGTGCTCGCCGCGTACAGCCGCTCCTGGAGCTCCGCCAGGCGCGGCGCGAGGGTGGCGATCGCGGCGAGACCGGCCTGTTTGCCGGCCGGACCGCCGGGCGTCCCGGCGGCGTCGTACGCGGAGAGGTCGACCGGCTCGCCGACGGGAAGCCGCAGCAGCCGGCGCAGCGACGGCTCGTCCCGGCCGGTCTTCGTCTTCGCCTTCGTCCTCGGCATCCGCCCGCCCGCCTTCCTGCCGCCCGTCGGACCCCCGGCCCCGGGCCCTCGGCCCGTGCCGTTCGCCCTGCCGCTCCGCGCTCTGCCGTGTCGCTCTGTCGCTCTGCCGTTCTACCGATCCTGCGCGTCCAGCGCCCGTGACACCACCGCGAACGCCCGGTCGAGCAGTTCCAGCGGGTCCTCCGCCGCGTCGGTGTCGCTCCAGCGCTGCAGCGCCGTGTGGAAGGCGACCAGCGCCGTTCCGGCCGCGAGCCGCGGATACAGGTCGGCCGCCGGGTCGAGGCCCTGGCGGCGTGCCGGCTCCGCCGCCAGGGCCTCGCGCCACTCGGCCTGCCGTTCCAGGAGGCGGGCCAGCAGGGCCGGCGTCCGGAGGATCAGCTGGACCACCCGCAGCGCGCGGGCCGCGTCGTCGACGAAGCCCCGCGCCTCCGACCCGCCCGCGGTCAGGCCGGTACGGTGAGGCCCGGTCGCTCCGGATCAGGCGTACGCCCGGTCCCACGGCCCCCGTACCGCGAACGTCGTCCCCGGTGTGTAGCAGTTCACGTACATCGTCCTGCCGTTCGGCGAGAACGTGACGCCCGCGAACTCGCCCCACTCCGGGGCGTCCGGGGTGCCCAGGTTCTGGGCCCCTCGCGCGACCGCGTACACCTCGCCCCTCCGGCTCACGCCGAAGACGTGCTGCGCGCCGTCGCCGTCCTCGCAGACCATCAGGCCGCCCGCCGGGGCCAGGCAGATGTTGTCCGGGGACTCGCCGGGGAGCCGGGGGTCGGTGTCCGGGCCGAAGACGACGACGAGCGTGAGGCGGCGCCGGCCCGGCTCGTACTTCCACACCTGGCCGAAGTGCGTGGCGCCCGAGCCGTCCGACACGCGGGCGAACGACGACACGAAGTACACCGAGCTGCCGCCCCAGTAACAGCCCTCCAGCTTCTGCGCGTGCGTGATGCCCCGCCGGCCGAAGTCCTGCAGCCGGATCGGCGTCTCGGCCGCCGACGGGTCGGGTACGGGCACCCACTCGATCCCGTCGAAGCGCGTGCCCGCCTCCCGCACCACCGACAGGTCCGGCACGCCCGGCACCCGCATCGCCTGCAGCGCGCCGCCCGCGCGCAGCGAGCCGGTGCCGCCGAGCGGCTTCTCCGGCAGGAAGCGGTAGAACAGGCCGAAGGGATGCTGGAAGGCGTCCTCCGTCTCGTACACGATCCCGCTGTACGGGTCGACCGCGACGGCCTCGTGCTGGAAGCGGCCCATCGCGGTGAGCGGCACGGCCCCGGTGCGGCGCGGGTCGGCGCCGTCGACCTCGAAGACGTAGCCGTGGTCCTTGGTGTAGCCGCTGGTGCCCGCCTTGTCCTCGGTCTCCTCGCAGGTCAGCCAGGTGCGCCACGGCGTCGGCCCGCCCGCGCAGTTGACGGCCGTGCCCGCGATGGCGACGCGCTCGTCCAGGACCTCGTCGCGGCGGTCGAGCGTGAGGGCGGTGCAGCCGCCCTTGGCCGCCGGGTCGTAGGTCAGCCCGTCGACGACCGGTACGCCGATCTTCCCGGTGGTGCGGTTCTCGTGGTTCCGTACGAGGTGCACCCGGCCGCCGCGGCCGGCGAAGGCGCCCATGCCGTCGTGGTTGCCGGGGACCGGACCCTCGCCGGAGCGGAGCGGGTCGCCCTGCCGGGACAGGACCTTGTAGTGGAAGCCGGCCGGGAGGTCGAGCAGCCCGTGCGGGTCGGGGACCAGCGGGCCGTAACCGGAGTGGCGGCCGAGCGCGGCGGAGGCGGCGGCGGTTCCCGTGAAGAGTTCGGAGAGGGCGCCGGTGAAGGCGATACCCGCGGTGGCGGTGAGGATCTGACGTCGTGTTGCGGACATGAGGCAACCCACTTCCTGTGGCGGAACCCCCATGCCGGAGGCCATGGGGGTGGTACAGGACTGCGTGTGTGGTGTGACGTGTGACCCGCATGTGTGTACCACGCACGGTGGTGACCCGTGAACCATGCGGGTCCACGTTGCCTCAGGAGGCGGACGGGGAGACGGACCGGAGGCGAGGGCTCAGGAAGCCAGCTCGGCCGTCAGCGTGATCTTCGTGCCCGTCAGCGCCTGGCTCACCGGGCAGTTCTTCTTGGCGTCCTCGGCCAGCGCCTGGAACTGCTCCGCGTCCAGGCCCGGCACCTCGCCCCGTACGGTGAGGTGGCTGCCCGTGATGCCCGTGCCCGGCACGAAGGTGACCTCGGCCTTGGTCTCCAGGCGCGTCGGCGGGGTGTCGTTCTTGGCGAGGATGTTCGAGAACGCCATGTTGTAGCAGGAGGAGTGTGCGGCGGCGATCAGCTCCTCCGGGCTGGTCACCCCGTTCGGCTCCTCGGTGCGGGCCGGCCAGGAGACCGGGTACGAGCCGATGCCGGAGGAGTCGAGCGTCACGACGCCCGATCCCTTGAGCAGGTCACCCTGCCAGACGTTGTGGGCGGTACGCGTAGCGGCCATGGTGCATCCCTTTCGATCGGGTACGGCCCCCAAGCTACTGCGCCACGAGCCCCTTCGCGTCGCGTGCCAGGGCCGTGAGCCGGGAGATCGCCCGGAAGTACTTCTTCTTGTACCCGCCGTTCAGCATCTCGTCACTGAACAGCCGGTCGAACGGCAGTCCGGAGGCGAGCACGGGTATCTCGCGGTCGTAGAGCCGGTCGGCGAGCACGACGAGCCGCAGCGCCGTCGACTGGTCGGGCACCGGCCGGACGTCGGTCAGGCAGACCGCGGTCAGGTCGTCGGTCAGCGCGCCGTACCGGCTCGGGTGGACCCTGGCCAGGTGTTCGAGCAGGTGCGGGAAGTCGTCGAGGGAGGCGCCGGGCGTGGCGTACGCCGTCCTCGCGACGGTCTCGTCGTCGTACGGGGCCGGGGCCTCGGGCAGGCCGCGGTGGCGGTAGTCCTCGCCGTCGATGCGCAGCGGCCGGAAGTGTGCCGACAGGCCCTGGATCTCGCGCAGGAAGTCGGCGGCGGCGAAGCGTCCCTCGCCGAGCTTGCCGGGCAGCGTGTTGGAGGTCGCGGCGAGCGCGACGCCGTTCTCGACCAGGCGGCTGAGCAGGGAGGACACCAGGACGGTGTCGCCCGGGTCGTCGAGCTCGAACTCGTCGATGCACAGCAGCCGGTGCCCGCTGAGGGTCTGCACGGTCTGCTGGAAGCCGAGGGCGCCCACCAGGTTGGTCAGCTCCACGAAGGTGCCGAAGGCCTTGAGCGCGGGCTCGGCCGGGGTGGCGTGCCAGAGGGAGGCGAGGAGGTGGGTCTTGCCGACGCCGTAGCCGCCGTCGAGGTAGACGCCGCGCGGGCCCGCCGGCGCCGCCTTCTTCGGTGCCTTGGAGAACCAGCGGCGCTTGCCCGCGCCGGTCGCGTGGGCGCCGCCCAGGGTCTCGGCGAAGCCGCCGAGCACCTTGACGGCGTCGATCTGGGTGGGCTGGTTCGGGTCCGGGATGTACGTGTCGAAGCGCACGGAGTCGAACCGCGGGGGCGGCACCATCTCCGCCACCAGGCGGTCGGCGGGGACGTGGGGCTCTCGGGAGCAGAGCGAGAGCGGGGCGGCTTCGGTGGAAGACGCTTCGGTCATGGCACGAGTCGACACAGTTATCCACTCTAAGCGCCGTGTCAGACTGCCGGGATGCGACGCCTGTTCCCTGTGACGGACATGACAGCTGCCGACCTCCCCCGCGACGCCCCCGATCCGGACCGGGAGTGGTCCTTCGACGAGCTCGCCGACGCCTACGCCTACCCGCCGGAGGCGGAGACGGTGCCGTGGCTGCGGGCCAACATGGTGTCCTCGCTCGACGGGGCGGGCCAGCACGACGGCCGCTCCCAGCCGCTGTCCTCCGAGACCGACATGCGGATCTTCGGGATCCTGCGGGCGCTGGCGGACGTGGTCGTGGTCGGCGCGGAGACGGTACGGCTCGAGGGCTACCGGCCGGCCCGGGCGCGGGAGGTCTTCGCGGAGCGCCGGGCGGCGGCGGGGCAGGGCCCGGCCCCGGTGATCGCGGTGGTGTCCGCCTCGCTGGACCTCGACTTCTCGCTTCCGCTCTTCACCGAGCCGCTGGTGCCGACGCTGGTCCTCACCGGCGCCGCGTCCTCTCCGGAGCGGCGGGCGGAGGCCGAGCGGGCGGGCGCGGAGGTGGTGATCGCGGGCGACGGGCCGGGCGTCGACCCGGAGCGCGCGGTGGCGGCGCTCGCGGAGCGGGGGCTGCGGCGGCTGCTGACCGAGGGCGGGCCGCGGCTGCTCGGCCAGTTCGTGGCCGCGGACGTGCTGGACGAGCTGTGTCTGACGGTCTCGCCGACGATGACGGCGGGCACCGCGCAGCGGATCGCCGGAGGGCCCTCGGTGGAGGTTCCGAAGCGCTTCGCCGTGGCGTCGCTGCTGGAGCAGGACGGCTTCCTCTTCACCCGCTACCGTCGGATCTGACAATCGGCGGAATTTGTCGTTCCGCTTAGCGTCCGCTGGGCACACTTACTCTCGCAGTCCCCGTGGGGCCACGGGGAAGGATGGTTTCCGCAGAAGGGCTCCTGAGGTGTTCACAAGCGTTCTGATGATCGAGAAGCCCCTCACGTCCGTCGACGTGGACTTCGTCACCACCCTGCACGGTGACGAGCGGGTCGCGTTCATCGTGTTGATGCAGCCGCGGGGTGACCAGGCCGATGTCCTGCTGCGCGCCATCGACGACGTCGCCATGGGCGAACTGAAGGAAGCGGCGCGCGAGGGCGACAAGCCCGAGGGCAAGGACGCCAGGCCGGTGGCCGAGCAGGCCCTGGAGGTCTCCCTGAGGGCACTGAGAAACGCGGGCTGCGAGGCTGTCGGGCAGGTGGTCGAGGACCATCCGCTGGACAAGATGAAGACGGTGGTCGACGAGTCCTCGGCCGACGAGGTCATCGTCCTGACGGCCCCGCACTACGTGGAGGAGTTCTTCCACCGGGACTGGGCCTCCCGAGCCCGCCACAAGGTGGGCGTCCCGGTCCTGAAACTCTTCGCCCACAGCGAGTAACCCGAACGCCGCCCGCCGCCATCGCACCACGGCCGCCACCCGCACGGCGCCGCGCCGTAGTGGTGCGGCCAGGAACAAGGAGCGAAGGCGCCGCTGAGGGCGCCGTCCCGTGTGCCCACCCGTCCCGCCCTGCGGGACGATTGCCCACACGGGGGTGGGTGCGGCTGAGGCCCCGCGCAGCCGGGAGGGGGTCATACGGGGGTGGGTGCGGCTGAGGCACCGCCCCGCCCCGCCGGGCGCGGGTCCACACAGCGGGGACACCAGACCGCACCGCCCCGCCGGGGCGCGACGACCGCGCCGCCCCGCCGGGCGCGAGCCCACACCGCCGTCCCGGCGGGTGCGGGCGCGCGTGGCCGGGGGGCGGTGGGGCGAGCCACTAGGCTGGGGGCTCGTCATCGTCACGTACCCGGGGAGAGAACCGCATGGCACCCGCCATCCCTGCCGCCATGGACCGACCGCACTTCATCGGCATCGGCGGTGCCGGAATGTCGGGCATCGCGAAGATCCTCGCCCAGCGGGGCGCCAAGGTCGCCGGCAGTGACGCCAAGGACTCGGCGACCGCCGAGTCCCTGCGGGCCCTGGGCGTCACCGTGCACATCGGTCACGCCGCCGGGCACCTCGCCGACGACGCCTCCGCCGTCGTCGTCTCCAGCGCCATCCGCGCCGACAACCCCGAGCTGGCCCGCGCCGCCGAGCTGGGCATCCCCGTCGTGCACCGCTCCGACGCGCTCGCCTCGCTCATGGACGGCCTCAGCGCCGTCGCCGTCGCCGGTACGCACGGCAAGACCACCACCACCTCGATGCTGTCCGTCGCCCTCACCGAGCTCGGCCTCGACCCGTCGTACGCCATCGGCGGCGACCTCGCGGGCCCCGGCACCAACGCCCGGCACGGCGAGGGCGCGATCTTCGTCGCCGAGGCCGACGAGAGCGACCGCAGCTTCCAGAAGTACGACCCGGCCGTGGCCATCGTCCTCAACGTCGAGCTGGACCACCACGCCAACTACGCCACCATGGACGAGATCTACGAGTCCTTCGAGGCCTTCGCCGCCAAGATCCGCCCCGGTGGCACCCTCGTCGTCGGCGAGCACGCCGGCGCCCGCGAGCTCGCCGCGCGGGTCTCCGGCAACAAGGACCTGACCATCCTGACCGTCGGCGAGGACGAGGGCGCCGACGTCCGGATCCGCCGGATCACCCCGAAGGGCATGACCAGCGAGGTCGTCGTCGTGATGGACGGCACCGAGCACGTCTTCACCGTCTCCGTGCCCGGCCGCCACTACGCCCACAACGCCGCCGCCGCGCTCGCCGCCGGCTCCCGCGCCGGCGTCGACCCGGCCGAGCTCGCCCAGGCCCTCACCGCGTACACCGGCGTCGGCCGCCGCCTCCAGCTCAAGGGCGAGGCCGCCGGCGTCCAGGTCATCGACTCGTACGCGCACCACCCCACCGAGATGACGGCCGACCTGGAGGCCATGCGCGGCGCCGCCGGCGCCTCCCGCCTCCTGGTCGTGTTCCAGCCGCACCTCTTCTCCCGCACCCAGGAGCTCGGCCGCGAGATGGGCGAGGCCCTGGCCCTCGCCGACGGCTCCGTGGTCCTCGACATCTACCCGGCCCGCGAGGACCCGATCCCCGGCGTCACCAGCGAGCTGATCATCGACGCCGCCCGCGCGGCCGGCGCCGACGTCACCGCCGTCCACGAGAAGTCCGACGTGCCGGACGTGATCGCGGGAATGGCGAAGCCCGGCGATCTCGTTCTCACCATGGGTGCGGGCGACGTCACGGACCTGGGTCCGCGGATCCTGGCCCAGCTGGCCGGCTGACCCGCCCTTGTCGAGCCGAGGCCGAGGAGCGAGAGAGATGGCGTACGAGGTCGAGAAGACCGACGAGGAATGGCAGGCGCAGCTGACGCCGTCGGAGTACCAGGTGCTCCGGCTGGCCGGCACCGAACCGGCCTTCCGCGGTGAGTACACGGACACCAAGACCAAGGGCGTCTACTCCTGCCGGGCGTGCGGCGCCGAGCTCTTCACGTCCCACGAGAAGTTCGAGTCGCACTGCGGCTGGCCGTCCTTCTACGACCCGAAGGACAGCTCCGCGGTCGAGCTGGTCGCCGACACGTCCCACGGCATGATCCGCACCGAGGTCCGCTGCGCACGCTGCGGTTCCCACCTCGGTCATGTCTTCGAGGGCGAGGGGTATCCGACCCCGACCGACCAGCGCTACTGCATCAACTCGATCTCGCTGCGGCTCCAGCCGGCGGACGAGAGCTGAGCGGTACGACCCGACCACACGGCGATGTCGCGAGACCGCGGTGCCGCCGGACAGACCCCGGACGGACCCCGGACGGACCGCAGCACCGCGACACCCGAACACACCGCCTGAGCCGGCCCGGCGCGTCACGCCTCGGCCGGCTCAGGCGTCTCCGGCCTCGACCGGGTTCTCCTCCGCCCCGCACACCGGGCACAGCCCCCGGTACGTGACCTCCACCGCCGTCACCGTGAAGCCGAAGCGTTCCGCCTCCGGCAGGCCCGCCAGCGGGTCGCCCTCCGGGTGGACGTCGCGGACCGTGCCGCAGCCCGCGCACACCAGGTGCTGGTGGGCGCTGTGGGCGTTCGGGTCGTAGCGCTTGGCGCGGCCCACGCTGGAGACCTCGACCACCTCGCCGAGCGAGACCAGCTCGCCCAGCGTGTTGTAGACCGTCGCCCGCGAGATCTCCGGCAGCCGCGCCGTGGCGCGGGCCAGCACCTCGTCCGCCGTGAGGTGGACGTGCTCGCCGTCGAGCACCTCGGCGACCACCCGTCGCTGCGCGGTCATCCGCCAGCCGCGCCGGCGCAGCCGTTCCAGCAGATCGCTCATGATCACCAGCCTTGCTGTGCCGTGGTGCACGTACGAGGAGCCGTACCTGGTCAAGTGCGCGTGACCATTGTGAGCATTCCGTACGAGTCCGGCCGTCGTATTGACTTGGACAGAGTCCACCATAGGATCGACTCCAGTAGTAGCCAAGAGGGTGGGTCCGGAAGGAAAGACCGATGTCTGAGCAGAATCACGATCCGCTGGTCACCGAAGACGAGGCGGCGAAGGGCGGCTGCCCGGTGGCGCACGGCCGGGCCGCGCACCCGACGCAGGGCGGCGGCAACCGCCAGTGGTGGCCCGAGCGGCTCAACCTGAAGATCCTCGCCAAGAACCCCGCCGTCGCGAACCCGCTCGGCGAGGACTTCGACTACACGGAGGCCTTCAAGGCCCTGGACCTGGCCGCCGTGAAGCGGGACATCGCCGAGGTGCTCACCACCTCGCAGGACTGGTGGCCCGCCGACTTCGGCCACTACGGCCCGCTCATGGTCCGCATGGCCTGGCACAGCGCCGGCACGTACCGCATCAGCGACGGCCGCGGCGGCGCCGGCGCCGGTCAGCAGCGCTTCGCCCCGCTGAACAGCTGGCCGGACAACGGCAACCTCGACAAGGCCCGCCGTCTGCTGTGGCCGGTGAAGAAGAAGTACGGCCAGAGCATCTCCTGGGCCGACCTGCTGATCCTCACCGGCAACGTCGCCCTGGAGACCATGGGCTTCGAGACCTTCGGCTTCGCCGGCGGCCGCGCCGACGTGTGGGAGGCCGACGAGGACGTCTACTGGGGCCCCGAGACCACCTGGCTCGGCGACGAGCGCTACACCGGCGACCGCGAGCTGGAGAGCCCGCTCGGCGCCGTGCAGATGGGCCTCATCTACGTCAACCCGGAGGGCCCCAACGGCAACCCGGACCCGATCGCCGCGGCCCGCGACATCCGCGAGACCTTCCGCCGCATGGCGATGAACGACGAGGAGACCGTCGCCCTCATCGCCGGTGGCCACACCTTCGGCAAGGCCCACGGCGCCGGCCCGGCGGACAACGTCGGCGCCGACCCCGAGGGCGCCCCGCTGGAGCAGCAGGGCCTCGGCTGGAAGAACGCGTACGGCACCGGCAAGGGCGCCGACACGATCACCTCCGGTCTCGAGGTCACCTGGACCACCACGCCGGCCCGGTGGAGCCACGACTTCTTCAAGCACCTCTTCGAGTACGAGTACGAGCTCACCAAGAGCCCGGCCGGCGCCCACCAGTGGGTCGCCAAGGACTCCGAGGAGATCATCCCCGACGCCCACGACGCGTCGAAGAAGCACCGCCCGACCATGCTCACCACCGACCTGTCGCTCCGCTTCGACCCGGTCTACGAGCAGATCTCGCGCCGCTTCTACGAGAACCCGGACCAGTTCGCGGACGCCTTCGCCCGCGCCTGGTTCAAGCTGACGCACCGTGACCTCGGTCCGGTCGCCCGCTACCTGGGCCCGGAGGTCCCCTCCGAGGAGCTCATCTGGCAGGACCCGCTGCCGGCCCGCACCCACGAGCCGGCCGACGCCGCCGACCTCGCCTCCCTCAAGGAGCGGATCCTCGGCTCCGGCCTCACCGTCACCCAGCTGGTCTCCGCCGCCTGGGCCGCCGCCTCCTCCTTCCGCGGCAGCGACAAGCGCGGCGGCGCCAACGGCGGCCGCATCCGCCTGGAGCCGCAGCGCAACTGGGAGGTCAACAACCCCGACGAGCTCGCCCAGGTGCTGCGCGTCCTCGAAGGCATCCAGGAGTCCTTCAACGCGGGCCGCACCGACGGCAAGCAGGTCTCCCTCGCCGACCTCGTCGTCCTCGCGGGCAACGCGGCCGTCGAGAAGGCCGCCAAGGACGCCGGCCTCGACGTCGAGGTGCCGTTCACGGCCGGCCGCGTCGACGCCTCCGCCGAGCAGACGGACGTCGAGTCCTTCGCCGCCCTGGAGCCCACCGCCGACGGCTTCCGCAACTACCTCGGCAAGGGCCACCGCCTCCCCGCCGAGTACCTGCTGATCGACAAGGCGAACCTGCTCACCCTCTCCGCCCCGGAGACCACGGTCCTCGTCGGCGGTCTGCGCGCCCTCGGCGTGACCCAGCCGCAGACCTCGCTGGGCGTGTTCACCGAGACCCCGGGCAAGCTGACGAACGACTTCTTCGTCAACCTGCTCGACCTCGGCACCGAGTGGAAGTCCACCTCCGCGGACCAGACCACGTTCGAGGGCCGCGACCTGGCCACCGGCGAGGTCAAGTGGACCGGCACCCGCGCCGACCTGGTCTTCGGCTCGAACTCCGAGCTGCGCGCCGTCGCCGAGGTGTACGCCTCGGACGACGCGAAGGAGAAGTTCGTGACGGACTTCGTCGCGGCCTGGGCCAAGGTCATGGACCTGGACCGGTTCGACCTGGTCTGATCACCGACGGCCCCGGGACCGAGCTCCGTTCGGCCCCGCCTGATCAGTGATCGGCCTGTCCGTGGACCCCGGCGGTTCTCCGCCGGGGTCCACGGCGTTCCCGGGGCCCGGGGCCCACGGCGCGCTTCGGACGCTCCGGGACACACGGCGGCACCCAGGCGCCGGCCACGGCCTCCGGGCACGGGGACCCAGGGCGTGCGCCGAAGGCACCCAGGGCGCCGGCCGCGCCGAAGGCCCGGTCCTCACCGGTTCAGTGGACGGACAGTCCGCCGTCCACGAAGACCGCCTGCCCGGTGACGTACGCCGAGGCGCGGCTCGCCAGGAACACGGCCGCGCCCTCGAAGTCCTCGGCGAGCCCGTTCCGCCCGATCATCGTGCGGGCCGCCAGCTCGGCGACCTTGGCGGTGTCGGAGGACAGCCGCTCGTTGAGCGGCGTCAGCACGAAGCCGGGCACGAGGGTGTTCACGGTGACGCCGTACGGCGACCACGCCTCGGCCTGCGAACGCGCCAGCGACTCGAGCCCGCCCTTCGCCACTCCGTACGCCCCGGACTGCACGAACGCGCGGTGCGCCTGCTGGGACGTGACGTGGATGATCCGCCCGAACCCGCGCTCGGCCATCCCGGGCCCGAACCGCTGCCCCAGCAGGAACGGCGCCTCCAGGTTCACCGCCATCGTCCGGTCCCACACCTCGTCCGTGAGCTCGGAGAGCGGCGGACGCAGGTTGATCCCGGCCGAGTTGACGAGGATGTCGGGCTCGGCGCCGCCGAGCGCGCGTACGGCGTCCTCGGCGGCCTGCCGTACGCCCGGACGGGTGGCCAGGTCCCCGCTCACCCAGGCGGCGCTCGCGCCGAGTCCGGTGAGTTCGTCGACCGTGTCCTTCAACTCCGCCTCGCGCCGCGCGACGATGACGACGGACGCACCCGCGCGCGCCAGGGCACGGGCGATGGCCCTGCCGATCCCGGAACTTCCGCCGGTGACGACGGCGTTGAGACCGGACAGGGAGAACAGCTCGTCCAGGTACGTCATTACAGCTGCTCGCACCCGCCGACGAAGGCACTCCAGGCGGCGGGAGCGAGCGCGAGCTGAGCATCCTCGGGCCGCTTGGAGTCACGGACGTGGACAGTGGTGGGGCAGGCGGCGACCTCGACACAGTCGCCGTCACCGCCGCTGCTGTACGTGGACTTCTGCCACGAGAGGGCGACTTCGACGCAGTCGCCGCTGCCGCCGCTGCTGTAACTGCTCTTGAACCAGGCCAGGTCAGTGGTGCTCATGTAGCTCCTCGCATCTGCCGCAACAGGCTCTGGGAGTCTTCCAGGGTAAGCGCCTGTGACCGCATCCTGTCATACCGCCTCTTGAGGATTCCGACCTCTTTGGCGTCGGAGATGAGCATTCCAGCCCGCTGGCCTTCGACGTATCCGTACCAGCGATTCTCGGGAGTCTCCAGCATCTGCATTGGGCCATCGAGCCCCGCGTGGTGGGCACGGCTCATCGCCATCACCTGCACCTCGATGTTGCGCCGCTCGGACATCCGCAGGATGTGCTCGATCTGAGCCCTGTGGACGTCGGGCCCGCCCGTCTCCCTCCGCAGCACGTGCTCCTCGATGATGAAGCTGTACGAGGTGTTGACCCGCTCCGTCAGCAACTTCTGCCGCTTCATGCGCGCGACGAGGTTCTCCTCGATCTCCGCGTCTCCCATCGGCGGCAGTTGCTCCTCGAAGAGCGTCCGCGCGTACGGCTCGATCTGGAGCAGGCCGGGGATCAGCCGGTTCTCGTACGTGTAGAGGCACAGCGCCGTCCGCTCCAGCGTCGCCCACCGCCGGAACCAGTTCGCGAGGCCCGGTTCCCGTGACAGGTGCTTCGCCGCGCCTCTGATCGCGCCGAAGCCCTCCAGGATCTCCTCCGACCTGTCCACCAGCTTCGGCGAGGGGAACCGTCGGCCCTGTTCGACGGAAGAGATCGTCTCCACCGAGTAGCCCGCCCGGGGCGCGAACTCCTCCTGTGTCAGCCGCGCCCGCCTGCGGAACGCCTTGAGCACCTCCCCGAACGCCCTGAGGCTGTCGGAGGTCTCCGGTTCTGTGTAGTCGTCCGATGTCATCACGCACACCTCCCACCCCGCATCGTCACGGGCCGTGATGAGTACTGTCCACCCTCCGAGCTCGTACGCTTACGGAGCGTACGGGTTTCTGACCTGGGAACCGGCCTTCAGGGCCGCCATCTTGGGGCTCATGACCACCTCTCAGATCGCTCGGGCCGACGAAGTTCCGGTTACCGTACGTGTGTTCACCCAGCGTTTCAGCTCGACGCCGCGCGGCGCGCGCCTCGCCCGCCGGCTCGCGCTCCACCAGCTCGACCGCTGGGGCCTCGCGCCGCACGGCAGCGCGCTCTCCGACGTGGCCGCGCAGATCGTCGCCGAGCTCGCCGCGAACGCCGTGACGCACGGCCGGGTGCCCGGACGGGACTTCGAGCTGACCCTCGCGTACGAGCCGGGCGTCCGGCTCCGCATCGACGTCGCCGACACCCGTACGGAACGCCTGCCCGCCCTCGTACCCTTCACCGGCCCGCTCTCCGAGACCGGTCGCGGGCTGCTCCTCGTGGCGGCGCTCGCGAGCCGCTGGGAGATCGTGGACCGGGTGTCGGTGGGCAAGACGGTCCGCGCCGAAGTCGATCTCTGACGCGGGACGGGGCCGCGGGACGGGGCCGCGGGAACCGGTCGCAGGGCTTCGGCGGACCCGGAATCGCCCCGTCCCTGTCCGCCCTTGGTAACAGACCCGCACGGCGTGCATGACCGTCCGTCTCCGCGCGCACACTCTGCTCGACGAGCAGCAGTTCGACGGCACGGGGGAAGTGGTAGCGGACATGAACACACGGGGGAAGTCCTACGCGGTCGGCGCGGCGATGGTGGTCGCGCTCCTCACGGCGACGGCGTGCGGACCGAACGAGACGGACGACGCGGGCGCCGCCGGCGGGTCCTCCGCCCGGCCGAGCCCGACGGACTCGGCGGGTTCGACGGGGACGCCGAGCCCGACGAGCCCGACGACGTCGACGGAGCCCACCAGCGTGTCACCGAGCACGACGGCCTCGGCGAAGCCGAGCCCCAGCAGTGGCAAGGGCAGTGGCAAGAGCAAGGGCGGAGGCGGTGGCGGGAAGAGCGGTGCCGTGGCCGACTGCGTCGTGGCGGACCTCGGGGTCTCCGCCGTCAAGGAGCCCCCGAACAGCAAGGAGTCCAGGCACCTCCTGATCACCGTCCAGAACACCGGCGACGCGACGTGCAACCTCTACGGCCACCCGTACGTGCGGCTCGGCGCGGACGCGCAGACGACGGTGCCGGTGATCAAGGACAGCGACCCCGACCCGGGCAGGCCCGTCACGATCGCTCCCGGAGAGGAGGCGTACGCCGCGCTCCTCGTCGCCGGCGGCAAGAGGGACGAGTACGCGGCGCGGAGCATCACCCTGACGCTCCAGGGCCGCAAGCCCGGCACCAAGGCGGGCGGGGCGGTCGACGTGCCCATGCCCGTCGCCACGCTGTACGCGGACGACGGTCAGCTCGTCACGTACTGGACGACGGCCGAGGGCATGGCCCTGGACTTCATCATGTCCAAGTGACGGGACAGGATGCCGACATGACCGATCACACGTCGGCCGCAGCCTGGCCGCCCGCCCCGGCCAAGACCGAGCGGCTCGTGCTCCGCGAGTCCGAGGCGCGGGACCGCGCGGCGTTCGTCGCGCTCTTCTCCTCGCCGGAGGTGGGCACGTACGTCGGCGGCTCCCGCCCGCGTGACGAGCTCGACCGCGCGATGCCCGAGGTGCCGGGGCGCCGACGGGGCCTCTTCGTGGTCGAGCTCGACGGCGCGATGATCGGCATGATCACGCTCGACCGGCGCGATCCCGGGCGTCCCGGACGACTGCGCCCGGAGCACGTCGGTCCGGGGTACGGGGCCGGTCCGCGGCCGGAGGGCGGGGAAGTCGAACTCGGCTACATGTTCCTGCCGGAGGCGTGGGGGCGCGGGTACGCCGCCGAGGCGTGCGCGGCGGCGCTCGACTGGTTCGCCGCCGCACACCCCGGTGAGCCGGTGGTGCTCTCCACCCGGCTCGCCAACGGCCGCGCGATGCGGCTGGCGGCGAAACTGGGGTTCGTGGAGGCGGAGCGGTTCGAGGAGTACGGCGCGGAGCAGTGGTTCGGCGTGCGGGCGGCGCGGGCGTAGGCGCACGTCGGCCTCGGTGCGACGGCGCGGTGTGCCGTCGGGCGCGTCAGGCCGGCGGACCGTCGAGAGGGATGTCCGCGTACGGCTTCCCGGCGTGTCTGAGCACCGCGGTCTCCGCGACCTGGTGGCGGTGCAGCAGTTCCGCGACGACGCGCGTACCGGCCGGGAGGTCGTCGCGGATCACCACGTCCAGGTGCTCGTCCCGGCGGACCAGGTCACCGTTCTCGTCCCGCGTGTACGTGCCGCCACCGGCCTCCGCCCGGCCCAGTCCGCGCTCGTTGAGCGCCGCCGACAGCTCCGCGGCGAACCGCTGCCCGAAGTCCCGGGGGCGGCCGGCGGCAGGCAGGGTCAGGGAGAGCCGCCATGACCGGCCGCCGGCCGGTCGGCCGCGGCCGCACCAGGCCGCGGTCAGCCTGCCCCGTTCCAGCCCGGCCAGGGTCTCCACGACCCAGGCGGCCTCGGCCTTCACGACCGGTCCGGCGGACAGCGCCCGGAGCATCCCGGGCCGTGCGAAGCCCGCCCGGGACAGCGCGTCGGCGAGCGGCCCGAGGTGCCGGTGACCGCCCGGGCCGGTGCAGCGGCCGAGCGCGGCCCGCACCTCGTCGGAGCGGAGGGCGGGGTCCGCCCGTACGGCGTCCAGCAGTTCCGTCGCGCGGGCGAGGAGCAGGGACCAGGCGGCGAACGGGAAACCGTCCGACACGGGATGCCGCAGGGAGTGCAGCGGCACCCCGTCCGGACCGTGCTGCGTCACCGCCCGGCAGCCGTCGGGACGAACCGTCCACTCGACCCCCGCGCCGCGAAGGTCCCGCAGATCTAACCAGTCCCGCGTCTCTTCCCTGACGCCGTCCGCCGTTCCGCCGTCCGCCGTGCGGCCGTCCGCCCCTGTGGGGCGTACCGCGGCGAAGGCCGCGTCCGCGACGGCGGCGATCGAGGCGACCGTGTCCTCGTCCCTGCCTTCGTCCCCCTCCTCGGACAGGAAGGCGAATCGCAGCAGCAGAGCCGTCATCGGGCCCGGGTGCCGCAGCGCCGGATCGTGAACGGCGGCCGCGCGGCCCAGCAGGTCGAGTTCCGCCCACGGCATGACGTGGGGGTGGGAGTGCGCCGTGTCGTCCCAGCCGACGGTCTCGGCCTCCGCCGATTCCGGCGAGACGACGGACAGGTCGACGTGGCAGGCGCCCGGTTCGAACACGAGCCGCAGCCCGAGCCCGTCGTCCAGCGGGAACTCCGCCGTGAAGACGTCGCCCTCCGCGCCGCCCTTCGCGCCGCCCTTCGCGCCGTCCTTCGCGTCGCCCTTCGCGTCGTCCTTCGCGTCGTCCTCCGTGTCGCCCTCCCCGTCGTGCCCCCGCGACCTCTCGTCGTACTCCTCCAGCGCCTCGTCGTCGAAGAAGTACAGGGGCCAGAAGTGCGGTTCCGCCATCAGGGCAGCACTGCGATCGTCCATGGGCATGGGGGCACGCTAGCGGCACCGTACGACACCGACCCGACCCGGGGCGGGGCAGGGGCCGGGGCAGGGGGGCAGGGACGTAAGGGTGCGGCGGCGGGCATACGTACTGGCGGAGGCATGACGATCAGGAGCGTGCTCCTGGCGATGTCACAGACCGGGTGGCCGCGCTCGTCCTCTTTTCACGCACGTGATCCACCACGCGATAGAGAAGAGGCGATCTCACGATGACCGCGACCACGACGACCATTCTGGTGACCGGAGGCACGGGCACCCTCGGCCGGCTCGTCACCGAGCGACTGCGCGAGGAAGGGCACCAGGTACGGGTGCTGAGCCGGCACACCCAGCCGTACGCGGTCGACCTGCGCGAGGGCGGGCCGGTGCTCGACACGGCCCTGGACGGCGTGGACACCGTGGTGCACTGCGCGACCACACTGGGCGGCGGGGACGAGAAGGCGGCGCGCGTGCTCGTCGACGCGGCCCGCCGGGCCGGGGTGCGGCACCTGGTGTACATCTCGATCGTCGGCGTCGACCGGGTGCCGCTGCCGTACTACCGGGCGAAGCTCGGCGCCGAGCGGATCGTCGAGGAGTCGGGCCCGGGCTGGACGATCCTGCGCACCACCCAGTTCCACGACCTGGTGCTCCGGGTCCTGGAGGCCCTGGCGAAGACCCCGGTGATGCTGGTCCCGTCCGGCACGTCGGACCAGCCGATCGACGTGGCGGAGGTCGCCGGCCGGCTGTGCGAACTGGCCGTCGGCGAGCCCGCGGGCCGGGTCCCGGACATGGGCGGCCCCGAGGTCCGCACCTTCACCGACCTGGCCCGCGCCTACCTGACGGCGACCGGCCGCCGCCGCGCCGTCCTGCCGGTCCGCCTGCCGGGCAGCACGGCCGCGCGCTTCCGCGCGGGCGGCCACCTGACACCGGACCGGGCGGTGGGCCGCACCTCGTTCGAGGACTTCCTGGCGGCCCGGGCGGGGGAGCCTCGGGCGGGGGCGCGCACGCGGAGGTCGGCGTGAGGGGCGCGTCGACGGCGGGCGCGCCATTCGGCGTGGGTGCCGGTGCCGGTGCCGTGCCGGTGTCGGTGTCACGTAGTACTTCTGGAGAGTCCGAAGTCTCCGGCGGCTGCCGTCCGTTCCCAGCTTGGAGTAGTTCTCGATGACCGTTCGTCGCGTCGTGCCCAACGTCCAGTCGGAGTCCGTGGAGGAGAACCGGGAGTTCTACGGCCTGCTCGGGTTCGAGGAGGTGATGAACCACGGCTGGATCGTGACGCTCGCGTCCCCGTCCAGTCCCACGGCGCAGATCAGCATCATGGCCGGTGACAAGACCGCACCGGTCACGCCCGACATGAGCGTGGAGGTGGACGACGTGGACGCGGCGTACGCGGCCGTACGGGCCAGTGGCGCGGAGATCGTCCATCCGCTCCAGGACGAGGAGTGGGGCGTGCGGCGCTTCTTCGTCCGGGACCCCGACGGCCGGGTGGTCAACGTCCTGGGCCACCGCTGACGGCCGGTCCGGCCGCCGGTCCCGGCCGTGGGGCGCGGGGCGGTGCTCAGCGGAACTCGTGGACGACGTCGATCGTGCCGACGATGTGCGCGTTGAACTCGTCCAGCTCCTCGGCGGGCACCCACAGCTCCAGGATCGTCCTGCCGCCGGCCTGCCGGACCGGGTAGCGGGCCAGGAAGGCGGTGTCGACCTCGAAGCGGGTCACGTAGCCGACGCCGCTGTGCTTGACGTTCCAGTCGCGGGCGATCCGGATCGCGTAGTCCTCGTTGAGGACCGGGTAGAAGATCGGCTGCTCCGGCAGCCGCGGCGGCCACGCCCGCCACTCCGACGCGCGCACGAGTTCCAGCTCCTGGGGACCCGTGGGTCGCCAGAGGGTGGTGGTCGCGCGACGGCTGGTCATGGCACTGCTCTCTTCGTCTCGGAGGCGTGGAGGACGGAGAGGCGACCGTATCCGCGGGCCGGGGCCGACGGCGAGGGGTTTTCCGGGGTCGTACGGGGTCATCCGGGGGGTGCTCAGGCGGTGGCGGGCTGGAGCAGGTCCCACCGGTTGCCGTACAGGTCCTCGAACACGGCGACCGAGCCGTACGGCTCGTGCCGTGGCTCCTCCAGGAAGCGCACGCCGGCGGCGGTCATCCGGGCGTGGTCGCGTACGAAGTCGTCGGTGTGCAGGAAGAACCCGACCCGCCCGCCGGCCTGCGCCCCGACGGCCGTCGCCTGCGCCTCGTCCTTGGCCCGGGCGAGCAACAGTCCGGTGCCGCCCGGCCCACCCCGCGGCCGCACGACGACCCACCGGCCGCCGTCACCCCGGTCCGTGTCCTCGACGAGTTCGAAGCCCAGGGCGTTGGTGTAGAACTCGATCGCCTCGTCGTAGTCACGGACGACGAGCGTGACGAGCGCGAGTGCGGGCAGTGAGGTGGCTGCGGCCGAGGACGGGTGGGGCCGGGGCGGGGGAGTGACGGACGACATGGCAGCAAGGTAATACGTATGACGGCGCCCCGCCAGCGGAGCCGGCAGCGTTTCTTGCCTCGCCGGCCGTCCCGGCACGGGCCGGGGCTCCATGGCGGCTCGGTGGGAGAATGCGGCGCATGGACGTGCAGGGGACCGACGGGCTCGTTCGGAGGGCCCGGGCGTTGGTGGGGGACGGGCGGCGGCGGATACTCGGGATCGCCGGGCCGCCCGGGGTCGGGAAGTCGACGCTGGCCGCCCGGTTCGTCGCGCGGCTCGACGGGCTCGCCGCGCTCGTGCCCATGGACGGCTTCCACCTGGCCCAGGCCGAGCTGGAACGGCTCGGGCGCGCCGGGCGCAAGGGCGCGCCCGACACCTTCGACGCCGCCGGGTACGCCGCCCTGCTCGCGCGGCTGCGCACCCCCGAACCCGGCGTCACCGTCTACGCGCCCGCCTTCGACCGCAGCCTGGAAGAACCGGTCGCCGGCGCGATCCCCGTGCCGCCCGGGGTCCCGCTCGTGATCACCGAGGGCAACTACCTGCTCCACGACGAGGCCCCGTGGGCCGCCGTCCGCCCGCTCCTCGACGAGGTCTGGTACCTGGACCTGGACGACCGGCACCGTGTGCCCCGGCTGATCGCCCGGCACGTCCGCTTCGGCAAGGAGCAGGCCCACGCCGAACGCTGGGTCGCCGAGTCCGACGAGGCCAACGCCCGCCTCGTGGCGCGCGGTCGGGACCGCGCGCATCTCGTCGTACGGATGAGCTGACCGGCTGGCGGCGACCACCGCCCGTCGTGCGGTCTGTGGTCACGCCCTCCGTTCCGGCGCATCCACCGCAACGAGACCCTCCGCGACCTGGGCATCCCGGCCGCGGCACCCGCGTACTGCCGGGCACGGCGTCCGTGTAGTGCCGGGCACGGCATCCGCGTACTGCCGGGCGCAGCGTCCGCGTACTGCCGGGCGCTCAGGTGGACTTCAGCCCGCCAGTCCCGCCGGGCCGGCAGGTGGACTTCAGCCCGTCATTCCCGCCGGGGCCGCCGTACGCGTGACGTCCGGCCCATGCGTGACGGCCGCCGCCCGCGCGGCCGCCGCCGTGGCCAGGGCGCGGACGATCGGGTGCGGGCGGGTCCCGTCGCCCGCGAGTTCCGGCTGGAACAGGGTCGCCAGGAAGAAGGGATGGCCCGGCAGTTCCGCGATCCGCACCTGCCCGTCCTCGTCCACTCCCGTGAACCGCAGCCCGTGCGCCTCCAGCGTGTCCAGATGACGACTGTCGGGACCGTAGTTGCAGTGGTAACGCTCGGTCGTCAGCTCCGCGCCCAGCACCGACTCCGCCAGCGAGCCCGGCGTGAGCCGTACCCCGCCCTCGTGACCCACCAGCGAGCAGGCCAGCGGCGCGAGCAGCAGGTCCGCCTCGTCCGCGTCCGGGTCGTTCTCCGCGTGCGCCGCCCGCTCCAGGCCGCACACGTCCCGCGCGAACTCCAGCAGCGCGTGCTGGAATCCCGCGCAGGTCCCGAGGAACGGGATGCCCTTCTCGCGCGCCGTGCGGATCGCCGCCAGCGCACCCGCCTCGCTCGCGTACGGGCTGCCCGGCAGCAGCCACACGGCGTCGAAGCCCTCGACCGCGCCCGGCGCCGCCGCGTCACCGCTGGGGATCCAGTACGCGTCCAGGACGAGCCCGTCCCGCTCCGCCAGCGCGTCGAGCAGCATCGGGATCCGGACATGGGACTTCACATGCGGGGAACGGTCGCCGACCAGGGCGATGCGGGGAACGGGGGCCAGGGAGGAGGGGGCGGAGGCCGGGATGAGGGCGGAGGTCGGGGTGAGGGTGGGGATGTGCGTGCTCATGGAGACCATCCTCAGAGGCGTCGCCCGTTCACGTCCAACGATGATTCATGCACTCTCCATCACGAACGCTTATGACCTACGGGAGTAGGGTGCCGCCATGAGCAGCGATGACGCGAGCAGCAACGACGCGAGCAGCAACGACGCGAGCGGCAGCACCCACGACGCCCGCGACTGGGAACAGCGGCTCGCCGCCGCCTGGAACGAGCTCGACGCCTACGACTCCGATCCGGCCGGCTTCCGCGCCCGGATCGCCGGACTCGCCGCCGAGCGACCCGCCGACGATCCCGTCGCCCTCTTCGAGCAGGCCGCCGCCCACGACTCCACCGGCGAGCCCGAGCAGGCCGTCCGCCTGTACCGGCGGGCCCTCGACGGCGGCCTCACCGGACTGCGCCGCCGCCGCGCCGTCATCCAGCTCGCCAGCAGCCTGCGCAACCTCGGCCGCCCCGACGTCAGCGTCGAACTCCTCACCGAGGAACGGGCGATCCCCGCCGACCGGCTCGACGCCGACGAGACCGCCCTCACCGCCGCCGTCGACGCCTTCCTCGCCCTCGCCCTCGCCGACACCGGCCGCGAGCGCGAGGCCGCCTCCCTCGCGCTCGGCGCCCTCGCCCCGCTGCTGCCCCGCTACAACCGCTCCCTCGCCTTCTACGCCAGGGACCTGCTGAACACCCCCAAGGGCTCCTGAGCGGGAAGCCGACGAACCCGTGGACCCGCACCTGCTCCGTACGTACGTCTCCGTGGCCCGGCTGGCCTCCTTCTCCGCCGCGGCCAGGGAACTCGGCTACACCCAGTCGGCCGTCTCCCAGCACGTCGCCGCGCTCGAAGCCGACCTCGGCATGCCGCTGCTCGGCCGCAGGCCCGTCGCGCCCACCCCGGCGGGCGAGCGGCTGCTCGAACACGCCGCTTCGCTGCTGCTGCGGCTGGACGCGGCGCGCGCCGATCTGGCCCGGTTCGCCGCACCCCCGCGCGAGACGCTCACCCTCGCCGCCGCGCCGCTCGCGCTCCACCCGCGCGTCCTCGCGGCCCTGCCCGCCACCGGCGTCACCGTGCGCACGCTGCCGCGCGACGAGGTGCCGGCCGCCGTCGCCACCGGCGCCGCCGACCTCGGCCTGGTCGACGGCCTCGCCGCACCCAGCGACCCGCTCCGGCTCCCCGACGTCGCCCCGGTCACCGCGCGCCCGGTCGCGGAGGAGGGGCTGGTGGTGGCCCTCCCGGCGAACCACCCGCTCGCGAGCCGCGCCACTTCCGCCACCGCACCCGCCACTTCCGCCACCGCACCCGCCACTTCCGCCACCGCACCTGCCGGCGCCACCACCGCACCTGCCACCTCCGCCGACGCGGGCACCCTCACCGCCCCCGCCCCCGGTCTCGTCCTCGCCGATCTCGTCGACGCCCGTTGGCTGGACGCGCCGGACGCGGGCTTCCCGCTCGACCGCCTGCGCGCCGTCCACGGAGCTCCCGCCGGGCGCGGTTTCCGCGCTGCGCTGCGCTACGAGGGCACCGACGCCCGTACCCTCACCGCGCTGGCCGCCGCCGGACACGGCCTCGCCCTCCTGCCCGCCTCCGCCGCGGGCCTCGGCGTCCCCGGGGCCGTCTTCGTCCCGCTCGCCGCGCCGCGCCTGGTCCACCGCACCGAACTGCTGCACGCCGGACGCGAACCGGCCGGGCCCGCAGCCGAGTTGGTCCGGAGACTCGGCCCCCGTACGGCGGCCGGTCGCTAATCTGGCTGCGCAGGGCACGCGGGAGGACCGGGAAACGACCGACCGGGCGGAAACGGCGAGAGGAAGGCGGGACGACGTGGGGTGGTTCCGGCGAGGGCCGAGGCGTGACGACGAGGACGCGCCGCGGGACCCCGAGTTCACGTACTTCTCCGAGCGCGAGGCCGCGCTCTTCCGCAGGCAGGTCCGCGAGGCCTTCGCCGAGCTGGGCCTCGAGGTCACCGTCTACGCCGGCTCCGTGACCGACGACTCCGGTCGCCGCTTCGGCCTCGGCAACCTCGCCGCCGTCTGCCACCAGGACCCGCGCGGCACCCGCATCTGGCCGCGGCTGATCGACCGTCACGTACGGCTCGTGGTCCGCGCCCTGGAGGGGCCCTCCGCCCTGGAGACCCTGCCGCCCGAACAGATCCGCGCCCAGCTCTATCCGCGGGTCGTCAGCGGCGAGGGCATCGACCCCGGCACCTTCGGCTACGCGCGGACCGTCGCGCCCGGCCTGTACGAGGTCCTCGCGCTCGACCTGCCGGAGAGCGTCATGACGCTCACCGACGAGGCGCTGGAACGCCTCGGCGACCCGGTGCGCCTGCGGGAACGGGCCATCGACAACCTGCGCGGGCTGCCCGTCGAGGGGCACGAGACCGTCAAGGACGCGGACGGCATGCGCTTCGAGGTCATCCTCGGCGACTCCTTCTACACGGCGAGCCGGGTCCTCGACCTGGACGCCGTCGTCCGGCGGGTCACCGGCCTGCCGCTCACGGAGGACGGCGCCCTGGTCGCGATGCCGTTCCGGCACCAGCTCGCCTTCCACGCGATCCGGGACACCACGATCGTGCCCGCCCTCGGCGCCATGGCCTCGTTCGCCGCGTCGGGCTACGAGGACACTCCGGGCGCCATCAGCCCGTACGTCTTCTGGTGGCGGGGCGGCACGCTCACCCAGCTCAGCGAGCACGCCGAGGAGGACGGCCAGCTGCGGATCGTGGTCGGCGACGAGTTCCAGGCGCTGCTGGAACGCCTCATCGTCCGGAACCCGGACCAGAGCTGAGCCCGCCCGGGGCCTGGCGTTGGCCCTGGCCCCGGATCCGGCTCCGGCCCCGGATCCGCCGTCGGCCCCTGAAGTGCGCCGGCCCCCGAACCATCCCTGAGACGGCCCCGAGGCCGGCCTTGAGACGGCCCGAAGGCCGGCCCCGACACGGCCCCCGAGCCGGGCCCGACACGGCCCCCGAGGCCGTCCCTGAACGGGCCCTGAAACCGGCCCCGAGCGGTCGCGGACCCGGCTCCCGCCCGGCAGGATGCTGTGCGTGAAGAAGGAGACCACCATGCCCCGGAGCACGAGCGGCGAACCCGCCGCCTTCACCGCCGACGACTACCGCGCCCGGATGGCCCGGGCGGCCGAGTCCGCCGCCGAGGCCGGGCTCGCGGGTGTCCTCGTGGCGCCCGGGCCGGACCTGGTCTACCTCACCGGCTACCGGCCCACCACGATCACCGAACGCCTGACCGTGCTCGTGATCGCCCCCGGACAGGACCCGGTCCTGGTCGTCCCCACCCTGGAGGCGCCGGACGCCGAGAAGGCGCCGGGCGCGGCCGCGCTCAGCATCCGGGACTGGACCGACGGCAAGGACCCTTACGCCGTCACGGCCCCGCTGCTCGACGTCGACGGCCGCTTCGGCGTCAGCGACAACGCCTGGGCCATGCATCTGCTGGGCCTCCAGCAGACCCTGCCGGGCACCTCGTACGTGTCGCTCACCGAGGCGCTGCCGATGCTCCGCGCCGTCAAGGACGAGCACGAACTGGCCCGGATCGCCGCGGCCGGGGCCGCCGCCGACCAGGCGTACGGCGAGATCCTGAAGGTCCGCTTCGCCGGCCGCAAGGAGACGGAGGTGGCCGCCGACCTGGCCGCGCTGCTGCTCGGGTCCGGCCACTCCCAGGTGGACTTCACGGTCGTCGGCTCGGGCCCGAACGGCGCCAACCCGCACCATGAGGCCGGTGACCGCACGATCGAGCACGGCGACATGGTCGTCCTCGACTTCGGCGGCCTGAAGCACGGCTACGGCTCCGACACCACGCGCACCGTCCACGTCGGCGAACCGACGGACGAGGAGCGCCGGGTCCACGACCTCGTCCGCGAGGCCCAGCAGACCGGCTTCGAGGCCGTCCGCGCGGGGGCCGCCTGCCAGGACGTGGACCGCGCGGCCCGCAAGGTCATCGCGGACGCGGGCTACGGCGAGTACTTCATCCACCGCACCGGCCACGGCATCGGCGTCACCACTCACGAACCCCCGTACATGATCGAGGGCGAAACCCGCCCGATCGTCCCCGGCATGTGCTTCTCCATCGAACCGGGCATCTACCTCCCCGGCCGATTCGGCGTCCGCATCGAGGACATCGTCACCCTGACGGCCACCGGCAGGGGCCGCCGCTTCAACGACACGTCGCGCGAGATGGCGATCGTCGAGTGACGTCTGCGACGAGGATCCGGTCACTCCTCGTCGCTGCGCTCCAGGACCAGGCCGACGGACCCGCCTTCCAGCCCGTTGCCGTCCTCGAGGTGCAGATGGGCTCCATCCGCAACTCCTTCGCCGGCCAGTACCAGAAGGTGCCCGGCAAGCGTCCTGAGCCCCGCGGCGTTCGCTTCGATGACGACCTCGGCCCCGAGGTTCCGCACCTCGATCCGGGCATCGGCGTCCCAGGAGAAGCGGAGCCCTGTGCCCGCGGCGGCGGCCGTGACGTGAGTGCTCTCGACCGGCGCTGAGCCATTTTCGGAACTCATGGAACCCACGGAACTCATGGAAGTCATGGTGCCACTGGACGGACCGGTTCAGGAGGTCAGGGCACCGGTCCTCGCGGGTGGAGCACTGTGCGAAGGACAGGAGGCCACGGTCACCAGTCGCGCCATGCGTCGGTGATCTCGGTGCGGTTCATGCCTCTCCGCTCCGCCAGAGCGGCCACGTCCACACCGTGCTCGCTCAACGTGAGATCGATGTACGCGCACAGCTGCTCCCGCTCCTCGGTGCAGTAGCCGGCGCCGCCGTGGCTGTCGTCGCCGTCGACGGCGTTGAGCGCCAGGACAACCCTCTCGACGACCCCGAAGACCTCTTCATCGGAAGGCCCGACGAGCGCACCTACCTCCGCCTCGAACGCCTCCAGCGCCGAGTCCGTCGCTCCGAGCAAGGATTCGGGGTACATTTCCGCCGCCTCGGCGCACCCGGTTTCCAGGATTCCGGCCTCGACGTCTCGGGCCACCTGCGCCGTCCAGGCACGCCAGTTCTCAGGGGGTCTGTTCGCCATGGCGGGAAACTACTGCGCAGCACTGACAACCCGGCTGGAGGCGCTCAGCGCGTAGTCCGTGGCAGTCGTGTGCCGTGGGCGGGTGGCGTTCAGCCGTCCGTCAGGATCACCGCCGACTCCGCCGGGAGGGTCAGCAGGCCGTCGCGGCCCGGGGGGTCCGTGCGGTCCCAGGCCGCCAGGACGCGGTCGCGGCCGTTGGAGCCCAGGGCGATGTCCGCCGGTTCCTTGCCCAGGTTCACCGCGACCCTGATGTCGCCGCGGCGGAAGACGAGCCAGCGGGCCTCCTCGTCGTACGCGACCTTCACGCCGGCCAGGTCCGGGTCCGTGAGGTCCGGGAGGGTGCGGCGCAGGGCGATCAGTTCGCGGTGCCAGGCCAGCAGGCGTTTGTGGGGCTCGCGTTCGCGTTCGGCGCGGTCCAGGACCGAGCGGTCACGGGTGGCCGGTTCCTGAGGATCCGGCACGTCCTCCTCGGCCCAGCCGTGCGCCGCGAACTCACGCCGCCGGCCGCGCCGTACCGCCTCCGCCAGCTCCGGATCCGTGTGGTCCGTGAAGTACATCCACGGCGTCGTCGCGCCCCACTCCTCGCCCATGAACAGCATCGGCACGGACGGGCCCGTCAGGACCAGGGCCGCCGCGCAGGCCAGCAGGCCGGGGGAGCAGGACGCCGAAAGCCGGTCGCCGGTCGCGCGGTTGCCGATCTGGTCGTGCGTCTGCGCGTAGCCGAGGAAGCGGTGCGCCGGCGTGCGCTCCCGGTCCACCGGGCGGCCGTGGTGCCGGCCGCGGAAGGAGGAGTACGTGCCGTCGTGGAAGAAGACCCGGGTCAGGGTCTTGGCGAGGGCCGCCATCGGGGCCCGTGCGAAGTCCGCGTAGTAGCCCTGCGACTCGCCCGTCAGCGCCGTGTGCAGCGCGTGGTGGAAGTCGTCGTTCCACTGGGCGTGGACGCCGATCCCGCCCACCGTGCGCGGTGTGGTCGTGCGCGGGTCCGCCAGGTCGGACTCGGCGATCAGGAAGTGCTGCCGGCCCTGCTCCTTGGCGAGCTCGTCCACCGCCGCCGACAGCTCCTCCAGGAACGTCAGCGCCCGTGTGTCCGCCAGCGCGTGCACCGCGTCGAGCCGCAGCCCGTCGATCCGGTAGTCCTGCAGCCAGGCGAGCGCGCTGCCCAGGAAGTACGCCCGGACCTCGTCCGAGCCCGGCGCGTCCAGGTTCACCGCCGCGCCCCACGGCGTGTGGTGCGTCTCGGTGAAGTACGGGCCGAAGGAGGGCAGATGGTTGCCCGAAGGCCCCAGGTGGTTGTGCACCACGTCCAGGACCACGCCCAGACCGAGCCCGTGCGCCGTGTCCACGAAGCGCTTCAGCGCCTCGGGCCCGCCGTACGGCTCGTGCACCGCCCACGGCGCGACCCCGTCGTAGCCCCAGCCGTGCACGCCGGGGAACGGACACAGCGGCATCAGCTCCACATGGGTGACGCCGAGGCCCGTGAGCTCCCCGAGCCGCTCGGCCGCCGCGTCCAGGGTGCCCTCCGGCGTGAACGTGCCGACGTGCAGCTCGTACAGGATCCCGCTGCGCATCCGCAGCCTCGGCGTGTCATGGCGCCAGGAGTACGTGTCGTGGTCGACGACCGCCGCGAGACCGTCCGGGCCGTCAGGGAGCCGCCGGGCCCGGGGATCGGGCAGGAGCGGCCCGTCGTCGAGGGAGTAGCCGTAGCGGTCGCCGTCGGCGGCCGGGACGACACCCGTCCACCAGCCGGGACGCTCGGCGTCCCGCTCCAGCGGATGCCGGACGCCGTTCAGCTCCAGCACCACCCGGTCACGGGCGCGCGGCGCCCACACCTCGAACAGCACGCGACGGTCCCCTCGTCGACGACGGACGTACGGCCTGGACCCGCGGGCCCCGGACGTACGGCCGCGCACGGCACCACGGCCGTGCGCGGCCGTGGACGCGCACCGCCACGGACGTTCACGGCCCCGGACGTGCGCGACCACGGACGTACAGCTCTACGGCACCATCCTGGCAGTCAGACGCCCGCCGTGCCCGGCGCGTCCCCCACGAAGTTGACCGAACGCTCGACGTTCACGTAACCCGCCCGGGCGAAGGACCTCGCCATCGGCACGTCGCCCGGGTCCGTCGCCGCCCTGATCCTCTCCACGCCCTCCTGCGCGGCGAGCACCCGCGTCCCCTCCGCCAGGATCTCGTCCACGTGTCCGCGGCCGCGGTGCGGGGGCAGCACACCGATGTACGCGATGATCGGGTGGTGGCTGTTGCGCGCGGGCACGACGAAGCCGACCGGCTCACCCGTCCCGGGCAGCTCGGCGGTGCGGGAGGTCCGGGCGGCTCCGATGCGGCCGTACGCCGGTTGGTCGGGCGGGTGAGCAACCGCCGGCCGTCCGGGCCGGTGGTCGGCGGGTGGTCGGCCGCCGACCGTCGCAACGATGGGGGTCGGCGGCAGCCGGTTGTGCGGGCAGGAGCGCGTACGGCGGTGTCTCCAGGGCCTCTTGGGCGGAGCCGGCGGGGTGCGGGCGGGCGGGGCTCGGGACCCTTCTGGACACCCCGGGGCCTCGCGACGGACAATCACGTATGTGACGACCCCTTACGAGCTGCCGGCCGGGACGCCTGACGCCCCTCGGCTCACCGACGCCGAGCGCGAACGCGCGCTCGCGGTGCTCCGCGAGGGCGCGGCGCAGGGACGTCTGTCGCACGACACGTTCCTGTACCGCATGGAGCGGGTGCTGGTCGCCCGGCGCCCCGACGAACTCGCCCTGCTCACCGCCGACCTCGCGACCGAGTCGACCTGGACCCGGCGGGTGGTCGGCGCGGTCGAGAAGATGTCCGCGTTCACCGCCAGGATCGGCCGGGCCTGGCATGCCGAACGCCTGCCGAAGCTGCTCCTTCCGCACCCGGGGCCGTACCCGCTGCGGATCGGGCGGGACCCGGTGAACGGTCTGCGGCTCAGCCACGAGACCGTCTCCCGGCTGCACGCCGAACTGTCCTCGCAGGACGGCACCTGGGTACTGCGCGACCTCGGCTCCACGAACGGCACCACCGTCAACGGCCGCCGGGTCACGGGCGCGGTCGTGGTCCGGGCCGGGGACGCGGTGGGGTTCGGCCAGATGTCGTTCCGGCTGTCGCTGAACTGACCGGCGGGCCGTCCCTCCCCGGCCGCCCGCGTCCGCGCAGCGCCCGTGCTCTTGCGCCGTTCCCGCGCCCCCGCATCGGCACCGGCGCACACAGGTCGAGATTCACCCGTTCGGCGGTGTACGTGATGCGATCGAGTGCTCTCGGTGGTGAGCTGGGGTGATGCGCGCCGCTGACCGACGAGGGGGCCAGATGAGCGACGAGCCGCAGAGCCGTGAGTCCCGGAGCAGCCTGCTGCCGACGAGCGGTCGGCCCGAGGCCGGCCCGACTGAGGCCGCGCCGCCCGACGCCCGCCCGCCCGAGGCCGCGCCGCCCGAGGCCGGCCCGACCAACGGTGGCCACCTCAAGGGCGGCCATCCCGAGGGCGGCCATCCCAAGGGCGGGCCGGTCCTGGGCCGAGAGCCCGCACGCCCGTCCCCCGCACGCCCGTCCCCGGCACGTCCGTCCCCCGGGCGCGGACCCCGGCGGGATCACTGGAGCGCGCTGCCCGCCATGGCGCCCGCCGGGTCGGCGGCCGCCGTCGCCGCCGACGAGCGGCCCGCCCGCCGCGTCGCCCCCAGCCCGCTGGAGCCCGGCGCGACCCGGGACCCGTACCGCACGTACCGGGTGCTGCGCGAGGAGTTCCCGCTCACCCACGACCCGCTGCTGCGGGCCTGGGTGATCAGCCGGTACGCGGACGTCGCGAGCGCCCTCGCCGACGCGCGCTTCACCCACGGCCACCGGCCCGGCGACCCGCCGTGCGCCGAGACCCACACCGACGTCGACGAGGCGGAGCTGCGGGCCGTCGCCGAACGCACCGCCTTCGTCCTCGCCCGCCGCATCGCCGGACGGCCGCGTGCCGACCTGGTCGCGGACTTCTGCCACTGGCTGCCCGCCGGCACCGTCGCCGCCGCCGTGGGCGTGCCGTACCGGGACATGATGCGGCTGGTGCGCGGCCGGGCCGCGTCCGCGCTCGCGGGGCAGTGCACGGCCCGGATATCGGTGCGCGAGAAGGCCCTGGCCGGCTTCCTCGCGGACGTGCTCGCCGATCCCGACCTGGTCGAGGTGCTGCGCGACGCCCCCGCCGGGCTCGTCGCCCGCGCCTGGGCCGAGTCGCTGCGCCGGGAGCCGCCGGTCCAGATCATGATGCGCCGCACCCGCGGCGATATCCACGTCAGCGGCGGCGTCCTGCCGGCCGGTGCCCCGGTCGCCCTGCTCGTCGGCGCCGCGGGGCGCGACCCGGACCGGTTCCGCGACCCGGACCGCTTCGACCTGCTGCGCGACGACCCGGGCCAGCTCACCTACGGCCCCGGCCCGTGCCCCGCCGTCGCCCTCGCCGCCCTGGAGGCCGAATACGCCCTGCTCGCCCTCTTCCAGGCCATGCCGCGTCTCCGTCTCGCCGACGGTTTCCGGCCGGAGCGCACGGGCGTCGTCACCCGCGCCCCACGCGCGCTGATCGTCCGCCCCGGCGGCTGACACCGCCCGCCGACCGGGCCGCCACCCGCCAGTCGGCCCCTTCTTCCCGCCGGCCGGGCTGATTCCCGCCGACCGGCGACGGCCGCCTTCCGTCGCCCGGCCCCCGCCCGCGAGAACCCCGCCTCCCGTCGCCCGGCCCGTGCCTCCGAGCCGGCCGCCCGCCGCGCCCGCCGTGCCGGCCCCGCGCGCCCGCTCACACCCACCCGATGTGCGCCGCCTCCGCCTCCCAGTCGATGTGCGTCGCCTCCGTGCCGGCCGGGACCGCCTCGAAGGTCTTCGCCAGCCAGGCGCGGAGGGCCGAGCGGTCGACGTCGACCAGGACGGGGACTCCCGTGCCGCCGAGGCGGATGCGCAGCCGCCCGTCACGGCCGCCCTGCCGCAGCGGCCAGAACTGGACGTCGCCCTCGCCGCACGGCGTCCGGGTGCCGCGGTGCAGCAGTTCCCGGGAGAGCGTCCACTCGACCGCGTGCTCGCCCCGGCCGAAGCCGACCAGGACCGCCCACGGGTCGTCGGGATCGTAGGAGAACCCCACCTCGATGGGGAACTCCAGGTCGGCGTGCACCCTGCGGCCCGTCGTCCGCCACGGGGCGACCGTGGGCTCCGTCGCGGGCCAGGCCCGCCCGTCCTCGCCCCGGCGGCGCGGCTCGGACATGTCGCTCTCCTCTCGTCGACTGCGCTGTGTGCCTCTCCCCGCACGTAACCGCAGTCGCCCGACCCATGCGTGCCGGGCGGAATCCCGGCGAAATCCGTGTGCGCCGCGCCGCCGGCCCCTGGGAGCATGCGCCCATGGTCCACACTCTCGAACGCCTGCTCGTACGCCACACCCTCCGCCTCCCCGCACAGCCCGCCGCCGGCGGAGCCGGAACGCAAGGTGCCGCCGCGGCACGGCAGTTCGACGTGGCCCTGATGTCCGTCGGGTTCAAGCTCTCCGCCGAACTGTTCGCCGCGCTCTCGTCGTACGACGCGAAGACGGTCACCGCGCTCGCCGCCCGCACCCTGACCACCGTCCGCGAGCTCGTCGGCGACCACGTCCGCCACAACACGTACTTCGTCGACTTCCCCGCCAACGTGCCCGACACCGCCGCCTTCTGGGCCGAGTGCGTCGACAGGGCGCTCGGGAACGAGGTCACCCGTCCCGGGGTCCTCGCCCAGCTCAGGGACGGTGTCGTCGACCTGCTGAGCCTGCCCGGCTACGGGCGCTACCAGCACCGCTACGAGGAGATGCTCGCCGCGCACGAGGAGCTGACCGCCTCGCCCGGCGACCGCGTCACGCTGCTGCACCTCGGCGGCACCCTCCACGACGAGGCCACCGCCCTCTACCTGGCGCTCGCCGGCAGCCGCACCCCGCTCGGCGAGGAGCACCTGGCCGACCTCGCCGTGCTCGCCCAACACCACGCCGACGGCCCGCAGCCCGAGGCGATCCCGATACGGGAGCACCGCGCCGTGGTCAACCGCGCCCGCCTCCGGGCCGGTGTCCCGCTGCTCGCCGACACCGTCACCGACGTGCTGCGCCTCGCCTGCGCCCTCTCGGGCGGCGACGTCGGGCTGCTCGAACCCACCCGGTTCCGCGCGCCGTCCCGGCCGCACCGCCGCGCCCTGCTCGCCGCCCTCGACGCGGTCGTCGCCGGAAACCCGGCGAAGCTCGCCGACGTGCCCCGGCACCGCGAGGCCTGGAAGCGGCTCGGCGAGCGGCTGCACCCGCACGAGTACCCGCAGTGGCCGCACGCCGCCGAGGTGTTCGCCGTCGCCCGCGGCGAGCGCGAGGCACCCTCACTCGCCGGGCACGTGGAGGACCTGCTCGCCCGGAACGACGTCACGGGGGCGGCCGAACTGCTGGCCACTGCCGCGCCCGGCGTCCTCTTCCGCTCGCTGGACCGGCTGCTGCGGACGGCCGCCGACGACGCCCGGCGGGACGCCGTGCTCGCCGCCGCCGAGCGGGCCGCGCCGCGCGTGTCCGGCCGTGTCGTGCTCTCCGTACGCGACCACATCGCCAACCGCGCGGACGGGAGCGGCGGAAGCCGGAGCGGGCCGCGCCGTGTCTTCGTGAACCGGCGGGGCGCCGCCTGGGTCACCGAGGACACCCGCCCGCCGCTGCCGGCCGAGGCCCGCGAGCGGCTCGTCGCGCTCCTCGACGCCGAGACCCTGCGCCGGCTCGACGTGCCCGAGCGGCTGCTCGTCGACCCGGCCGTCCTGGACGTGGCGCTGCCGCTCAGCGGCCGGGCCGCGGCGGCCGGCATCGGCACCCTGCCGCGCGGCTCCGTCTCGCCGGTCGACGGCGACCTGCTGCGCTTCTTCACGTACTGGAAGCAGTCCGCCCACCGGACCGACCACGATCTGTCCGCGCTGGTCCTGGACGCCGACTACGACGCGGTGACCTGGCTGTCGTACACCGCGCTCAGTTCGGTCGAAGGCGTGCACTCCGGGGACATCACCAACGCCCCGGACGGGGCCTCGGAGTTCATCGAGCTGCGGCTCGGCGCCGTGCGCGGCGACTTCGTCGTGCCGCAGGTGCACGTCTACAGCGGCGAGCACTTCGAGGCGGTCGAGGAGTCCTTCTTCGGCTTCATGACGCGCGACGCCGACCAGGGCGGCGCACCCTTCGAACCGCGCACCGTGCGCATGAAGTCCGACCTGCGCGGTCCCGGCCGGATCGCCCTGCCGCTCGCCTTCCAGCGCGACGAGGAGGGCCGCTGGAAGGCCCGCTGGCTGCACCTGTACCTCAGGGGCGAGCCGCAGGAGAACCGCGTGGAGGAGAACGTGCTCACCTTCGCGGTGCTGCTGCGCGGCCTGGTCGAGCGCACCCCGCTGACCGTCCGGCACCTCACGGAGCTGATGACGGGGGCGGGCGCGCGCACCCAGCCGTGGGACGGCCGGACGGTGCCGGACGAGCCCGTCACCTTCATCGGCCTGGAACGGCCGGACGGCCTGCCGGCGGGATCGCGGGTGATCACGCCGGAAAATCTCCGCGACCTGATCCCGGCCTGAGTGTTAGGTTCTTCCCGGGGCGAGGCCATGAACGGGCTTCCTTCTCACGAATTCCCATCGTCCCTAGTCCGTTCGCTCTCCTCGCCCCACCCACTCCCCGCGCCGGCTCGCGGCGCCTTCAGGCCCTGGCCAGCAGGGCCACCGGCCGCGCCTCGAACAGCTCGGCCAGCTTCACCGGCGTGTCCGCGCCGCCGGTGAACTCCCGTACTCCGTCCAGGACGTCGAGCCACCGGCCGTCCGGCAGGGCGAGCGCCGTGTCCTGCCAGCCGCCCGCCTCCGCGAGGCGCAGCGGCAGCCGCGTCACCGCCGTCAGGACCCGGTCCGCGCGGCGGAACGCCAGGCAGTGCGGGGCGGCCGGGCCGTACGCCGCCAGCGGGTGGTAGCCCCCGCCGGGGCCGAACGCGTCCGGGTGCTCCCGGCGCAGCCGCAGGGCCGCCCGCACCAGAACCGTCTTGTCGTCGTCCGGGCCCGGCGCGTACGGCGCGCGGTTGTCCGGGTCGACGAGCGCGCGGTACTCCCGCTCCGTGTTCTGGTACAGCTCGGGCACGCCCGGCATGGTCAGCTGGACCAGCGTGGCGCCGAGGACGTGGGCCCGGATGTGCGGTTCCAGGGCGGAGGCCCACGCGGAGGCGCGCAGCGGGACCCGGCCCGGGCCGGCCGCCACGAACTCGGTCACGGCCCGCTCGTACGCCGGGTCCGGCTCGGTCCAGGAGGTGTGCAGGCCCGCCTCGCGTACGGACTTGAGGACGGCGGGTCCGAGCCGGTCCGGGTCCGGGGAGCCGAAGCCGAAGGCGGTCTGCCAGGCCGTCCACGCCAGGTGCGGTTCGGGGGCCGGGACCCCGGCGAGCTCCTCCAGGAGCTCAGCCCAGCGCCGCGGACACTGCGACAGGACGGCGATCGCGGCCCGTACGTCGGCGCTGCGCTTGGTGTCATGGGTGGTGAGGACGGTGCCGGTGGCCGGCCAGTCGCGGGCGAGCCGGGCGCAGAACGCGTGGAACTCCTCGGGCGGGACCGCGGGCCGGCCCGGGTCGCCGCCGACCTCGTTCGCCGAGAGCAGCGGCGTGTAGCGGTAGAAGGCGGTGTCCTCCACGGACTTGGCGCGCAGTGCGGACGAGGTCTGCGCGAACCGGGCCCGGAACGCCCGGTGTTCCGGGCCGTCGCCGAGGGCACCCAGGGCCAGGCCGCGGATCACGTCGACCGCCGCCGCCTCCTCCGGCACGGCGAACGCCGCCTTGGCGCCGCGCGCCGCCTCCGGGGTGAGGACCTCGTCGCCTCCGGTGCGGTAGGTGCGGTAGACCGGGACGCGGACGAGGAGTTCGCGGATCGCGGTGTGCAGCGCCCAGGGCGCGTGGTCGCGCAGCCCGGGGTCGGCGGCGCAGATCCGGTCCGCGATCCGGGTCAGCGCGGAGGTCTCGGCGGTCAGCTCGTGCGTCACCACCTTGTACGCGGCGCGGCGCGCGGTCGCCTCCCAGTAGCCGCCCCTGTCTCCGGCCCGGCCCGCGAACGCGCGGTAGACGTCGGCGAGTTCGTCGGCGCCCACCGGGTCGGTGAAGATCCCGTCGACGTATCGGAGCGCGTCGTAGCCGGTGGTGCCGGCCACGGGCCAGGAGGCGGGGAGCGGTTCGCCGCCGGTGAGGATCTTCTCCACGACCGTCCAGCACCGTCCGCCCGTCGCCTCGGCGAGCCGCTCCAGATAGCCCTCGGGGTCGGCGAGCCCGTCCGGGTGGTCGATCCGCAGCCCGTCGACGACGCCGTCCGCCACCAGCTCGACGATCTTCGCGTGGGTCGCGTCGAACACCTCCGGGTCCTCGACGCGTACGCCGATCAGGTCCGAGATGGTGAAGAAGCGGCGGTAGTTGAGCTCGGTGCGGGCGAGCCGCCACCACGCGAGGCGGTACCACTGGGCGTCCAGGAGCTCGTCGAGAGGCAGGCACCCCGTGCCGGCGCGCAGTGGGAACTCCTGCCCGTCGAGGGTGAGCACGCCGTCCGTGACCCGCATCCGGTCCCGTACCTCGGAGAGCCGGGCGGGCAGCACCGGCAGCAGCATCCGTCCGTCGCCCGCGTCCCAGTCGACGTCGAACCAGCGGGCGTACGGCGACTCCGGGCCCTCGCGCAGCACCTCCCGCAGCGCGTGGTTGTGCCGGGGCGAGGCCGCCATGTGGTTGGGCACGAGGTCGACGACCAGCCCGAGGCCGTGCGCCCGGGCCGTCGCGGCCAGCGCCCGCAGCCCCTCCTCGCCGCCGAGCTCGGCCCGTACGGAGCGGTGGTCGGTCACGTCGTAGCCGTGGGTGGAGCCGGGCACCGCTTCGAGCACCGGTGAGAGGTGGAGGTGCGAGACGCCGAGCGCGGCCAGGTGGGGCACGGCCCGCTCGGCGGCGGCGAACGGGAACTCCGGCTGGAGCTGGAGCCGGTAGGTCGCGGAGGGCAGGGCGGGTTCCGGGAGCGGACCGGGTGAGCGGGAGCCGGGTGCGGGGGAGCCCGTCGAGAAGGACGTCATGCGAACGTACGTACCCCGCGCGGAGGCTTCTCTGTCATCGTCCCCCGCCCCCGTTCGGGTGTGTCGCGATACGTTCGCACGCGGATCCGGACACGGCGCTCGCACGACGACGGCGGGCCCCGCCGCGGGCGGCGGCACCCGAACCACCCGTTCGAGTGCCGCCGAACGGCCGCGCCGTGCCCGGTCCGCCCACGCCCGGTCCGCACGCCCGGTCCGCCCGCGTCGGCCGCCGGCTTCCGCCCGCCCGCGCCGCCGGCCGCCCGCGTCCGTCCGCCCGGCCCGGCGGAGGTCAGGCCGGTCTGCGGAGCACCGTCAGGGTGAGCGGGGCGAGCGTCACCCGCTCGCCGGCGGCCATCCGCGGACCCTCCTCGGGCGGCATGCCCTCCGGGTGGGAGGTGTCCACGACGACCTTCCAGCACTCGCCGTGGCTGTCGGGCACCTCGAACTCCAGCTCCTGCGAGGAGGCGTTGAACATCAGCAGGAAGGAGTCGTCGGAGATCCGCTCGCCCTGCGGGCCCGGCTCGGAGATCGCGTTGCCGTTGAGGAAGACCGTCAGCGCGCGGGCGTGCGCCGCCTGCCAGTCCCGGGCCGTCATCTCCTCGCCCTGCGGCGTGAACCAGGCGATGTCGGTCAGCTCGTCGTGGGTGCCCTCCACCGGACGGCCGTGGAAGAAGCGGCGGCGCCGGAAGACCGGGTGGTCGCGGCGCAGCCGTACCATCGCCCGGGTGAACTCCAGGAGCGTGGCCTCCGGTTCACTGCCCGGCTTGGGCCAGCGCACCCAGGAGACCTCGCTGTCCTGGCAGTACGCGTTGTTGTTGCCGCCCTGGCTGCGACCGAACTCGTCGCCGTGGCTGAGCATCGGCACGCCCTGCGACAGCATCAGCGTGGCCAGGAAGTTGCGCGTCTGGCGGGCGCGCAGCTCGCGGATGCCGATGTCGTCGGTGTCGCCCTCGGTGCCGCAGTTCCACGAGCGGTTGTGGCTCTCGCCGTCCCGGTTGCCCTCGCCGTTGGCCTCGTTGTGCTTCTCGTTGTACGAGACGAGGTCGCGGAGCGTGAAGCCGTCGTGGCAGGTCACGAAGTTGACCGAGGCGAGCGGGCGCCGTCCGTCGTCCTGGTAGAGGTCGGACGAGCCGGTGAGCCGCGAGGCGAACTCGGCGAGGGTGCGCGGCTCGCCGCGCCACAGGTCGCGCACGCAGTCGCGGTACTTGCCGTTCCACTCGGCCCACTGCGGCGGGAAGTTGCCCACCTGGTAGCCGCCCTCGCCCAGGTCCCACGGCTCGGCGATCAGCTTCACCTGGCTGACCACCGGGTCCTGCTGCACCAGGTCGAAGAACGAGGACAGCCGGTCCACCTCGTGGAACTGGCGGGCCAGGGTGGCGGCCAGGTCGAAGCGGAAGCCGTCCACGTGCATCTCGGTCACCCAGTACCGCAGACTGTCCATGATCAGCTGGAGCACGTGCGGGGACCGCATGAGCAGCGAGTTCCCGGTGCCGGTGGTGTCCGTGTAGTAGCGCGGGTCGTTGCCGAGCCGGTAGTACGAGGGGTTGTCCAGGCCGCGGAAGGACAGCGTGGGGCCCAGGTGGTTGCCCTCGGCGGTGTGGTTGTAGACCACGTCGAGGATCACCTCGATGCCCGCCTGGTGCAGCGCCCGCACCGCCGACTTGAACTCCAGGACCTGCTGGCCACGGTCGCCCCACGAGGCGTAGGCGTTGTGCGGGGCGAAGAAGCCGATGGTGTTGTAGCCCCAGTAGTTGGACAGGCCCGCGTCGACCAGCCGGTGGTCGTTCACGAACTGGTGCACCGGCATCAACTCCAGCGCGGTGACGCCCAGTTCCTTCAGATGCCCGATGACCGCCGGGTGCGCGAGCCCCGCGTAGGTGCCGCGCAGTTCCTCCGGCAGGTCCGGGTGCAGCATCGTCAGGCCCTTCACATGGGCCTCGTAGATCACGGTGTGGTGGTACTCGGTGCGCGGGCGCCGGTCGTCGCCCCAGTCGAAGTACGGGTTGACCACGACCGAGGACATGGTGTGCGGGGCGGAGTCGAGGTCGTTGCGCGCGTCGGGCCGTCCGAACGGATAGCCGTACACCGCCTCTCCCCACGACACCTCGCCCGAGATGGCACGCGCGTACGGGTCGAGCAGCAGCTTCGCCGGGTTGCAGCGCAGCCCGCGCTCCGGCGCGTACGGCCCGTGCACCCGGAATCCGTACCGCTGCCCGGGCATCACGCCCGGCAGATAGGCATGCCGCACGAACGCGTCCGTCTCGCGCAGCTCGACGGCCGTCTCCGTGCCGTCGTCGTCGAGCAGACACAGCTCGATCCGGTGGGCGGCCTCCGAGAAGACCGCGAAATTGGTACCGGCACCGTCGTAGGTGGCGCCCAGGGGGTACGCCTGTCCCGGCCAGACCTGCATAGGCGAAACTCTTCCACTTCTGATCCGGGGGCAAGGGGGGTGACTCGGCCAGATCCTGCCCGAAACCGGGGCAACCTCCTAGGACGTCGACCCGTCCTACCGGGTGACCACACCTCATAGGGGGAAAGATTGAGGAATTGGGGGGAAGTGTGTACGAATTAGTGCGCCGCCACCTGGGGAAGGTGGTGGCCGGCGCCGCCATGGCGGTGACCGGCACCGCGGTCGCCGTCGCCGTCACCCTGCCGGGCAGCGCCGGAGCCGACGAAGCCCCGCGCGTCGCCTCCGCCGCTCCGGGCTCGACCACGTCCGGGACGTCCGGCACCGCCGGCACGACGGACGCCGCACGGGGCGACGGCCCGGCACCGGGCCCCGCGACCCTGGCCTCCGCACCACCCGAGGGAGCCAAGGGCGTGGGCACCGATCCGCTCACCGACGACGAACTGGAGCGGGCCGAGGCCCTGGCGCTGACCCCGCCGGCCGCCGCCGCACAGCGCGACGCGCGGCGGAACGCCGAGGGCGGCAGGGGACCGCAGCACCTCGCGACCGAACTCGCCGACCCGGCACCGGGCGAGCGGAGCGGCGGGCCGCGGCGCGCCGTGGTCCGCTTCTACGACTACGGCCGTGACGAGCTCCTCACCCGCACCGTCAACCTCGACACCGGAAAGGTCGAGCGGTCCGGCGCCCAGCGCGGCGTCCAGCCCTCGGCCCACCCCGAGGAGCTCCGCGCCGCGCTGCGGCTGATCCTCGACAGCCCGCTCGGCAAGGGCGTCAAGGAGGACTACGAGGACGCCACCGGCAAGGAACTCACCTCCACCGACCAGCTCTGGTTCAACGGCGACGTCTACCGCACGTACCGCGAGGAGAACGTGCCGCCGCAGCTGGCGAAGTGCGGTGAGCACCGGTGCGTCCGGCTCGTGACCAAGGTGCTCAACGGTGCCTGGATCGACACCCGCGGCCTCGTCGTCGACCTCAGCGCCAGGACCGTCACCCGCGTCGGCTGACCGGCCGGGCGCCGGCGGCCGACCGGAGCCGGCCGACCACCGCGCCCCGGCCCATCACCGCGCGCCGACCGGCCGACCGATCACCGCGCGCCGGCCGACCACAGGCGCGCCGGCCGACCACCGGCGCGTCCATCCGTACCGAGGGAGTACGCATCCATGTCCCTGTCCGCACCGTCCTCCCGGCGAAGCCGGCCCGCCCGCGCCGCGGGTGCCGCGCTCGCCGCCTGCGTCTTACTGGGCACCCTCGCCACCACCGCGGGCGCCACCACGGCCGCCGCCGCGCCCGCGGCCCCCGCCGCACCGACCGCGCCGGCGCCCGCCGACTGCTCCGCCGCCTACCGCGTCCAGCAGAAGCTCGACGGCGGCACCGTCTGGCGGATGTGCTGGCGCTACTCGACCGACTCCGGACTGATCCTGGACAAGGTCACCTACCAGCCGCCCGGCGAACCCGCCCCGATCAGGGTCCTGAACAGCGCCAAGCTCGCCCAGATCCACGTCCCGTACGACGACGGCAACGCCGAGTACGACGACCTGACCGGCGCCGGCTTCGGCTGGGGCCTGCAGAACCTCAAGCCCGGCGAGTGCCCCGGCGGCACCATCACCTCCGTGAAGGTCCCCGAGGTGGGCAAGGTCAACGGCCTGTGCACCACCACCCGGGCCCGCGGCCACGCCTACCGGATGGCCGCCGACACCGGCTCCAAGGTCTGGCAGGCCCAGGGCAAGGACCTGCTCGTCTACACCGTGAACAAGGTCGGCTGGTACGAGTACATCAGCGAGTGGCGGTTCTCCTCCGACGGCACCATCGGCATGAACGTCGGCGCCACCGGCAGCCTCTCGCCCGTCGACTACAACGCGACCGACGGCCGCGGCTGGCCCATCGGCAAGGGCGCCCGCGACTACGCCACCAGCCACGCCCACAACGTCTTCTGGAAGCTGGACTTCGGGCTCGACGGCAGCGACAAGGGGCGCGTCGAACAGTTCGACTCCAAGGTGACGCCGCCCGCCGGGGACGGCAGCCCGACGGTGAAGACCACCCGGACCGTCGTCACCAGGGAACTCGCCGGTGACGCCCGGAACATGCGCTGGTGGCGGGTGGTCAGCGACACCGGCAAGAACAAGGACGGCCACGCGCGCTCGTACGAGATCGTGCCGGGTCACACCCACACCTACGCCGGCCGCCCGTTCACCCGGCACGACGTCTACTTCACCCAGGCCCGCGCCTGCGAGCAGTTCGCCAGCAACAACATCCTGGACTGCGGACAGGGCGCGCCCGACAGCGTGGACAAGTGGGTCAACGGCGAGACGCTGAAGAACCCGGCGGTGTGGGTCAACATCGGGTTCCACCACATCGCCCGCGACGAGGACCAGCAGCCGATGCCGGTCCACTGGCAGGGATTCCAGCTCGCGCCCAGGGACGTAACCGCTATGAATCCGCTCACTCCGGCCGATCTCGCCGGTCAGAACGGTGCCCCGAACCTGGGGAGTTGAGCAAAGCCACCGGCGATCCTGCTGCATCGCCTCCCGCTACCGGAGTACCCTTCCTTGATCGTTGAGGATCATTGTCAGATGGTAGTTCCCGCCGTTGACCCAGTCGGCGGAACGGGTGTCCGGGAGCAGAAGGCGGTGCGCGGGTGAGCTCGGGAGGTCTGGAGCTGCCCCCAGGCGAGGCGGGTCACGACGGGGGACCGGCCGAGCCCGCGGAGGCGCCGCCCGGCGCGGTCTCCGTCGCCCGGCCCGTCGAGATCGGCGCCGAGCTGGAGTGGGGCGCGGAGGCGTGGAGCGAGGTGCGCACCCGGGCCCAGCGGGCCGGCCGCGCCTACATCTGGCTGAATCTGGTCGAGCAGCGGCTGCGGGCCGTCGTCGCCGCCGTGCTGCGTCCGGTGTACGAGCCGGTGCACGGCGAGGAGTGGGTGGTGGCCGCGGCCGGGCCCGCCGGGCAGGAGTGGGTCCAGCGGGCGGTGGCCGTCCGCGAGGTCTCGCGCCGCAAGGGCTATCTGCTGGACCCGGCCGACGACAACGTGCTGAGCTTCCTCACGCTTCCGCAGCTGCGGGAGCTGATGGTGCAGCACTGGCCGTGCTTCGAGCCGTACTTCGACGACCGGCGCGAGGTCGAACTCGCCCTGGACGAGCTGGAGGTGACCCGCAACGTCGTCTCCCGCAACCGGGCCCTGTCGCTGACCGTGCTCGCCCAGTCCGAGCGGGCCTCGGCCCGGCTCCTGGAGATCCTCGGGAGCGGGGCCGGGGTGCCGTCGGCCGACCGGCTGCCGGTCGACGCCGTCGAGGACCTGGTCGGCGACCGGTACGCGGACGTGGTCTCCGTCCACCCCGACCGGGTCAGGCTCCAGCGGCAGCTGCCGGCCGAGGACCTGTTCGGCGGCGCCCGCCGGCTCGACGCCACGGGCATAGGCCTGAACCTCCTGGTGCAGAACTTCTCCGGCCGCCGCATGGTCCGGCTCGCCGAGTCGGGCTGCCGCATACGGCTCCTCTTCCTCAACCCGGCGAGCAGCGCCGTCAAGCGGCGCGAGCGGGAGCTCGGCCTGAAGAAGGGCGAGCTCAGCCGTGCGGTCGAGATGAACATCCTCCACATGCGCCGGGTCCGCTCCAAGCTGCGCGACCCGGGTGCCTTCCAGATCCACGTCTTCGACGAGACGCCGCGCTTCACCGCCTACCTCGTGGACGGCGACGGCCCCGACGGCGTGGCCGTCGTCCAGACGTACCTGCGCAAGGCCCGCGGCATGGAGGCCCCGGTCCTGGTACTCCGCGGCGGCCGCAACGTGGTCCGCTCGGGGCACGGTGACGACGGAACGGGCGAACACGGACTTTTCGCGACATACCGGGAGGAGTTCGAGTCGGTCTGGCTCGACTCCCGCCCGGTCTCCTGACCCCGCCCGGACGGCGTTGTCAGTGCGGCGTGCGAGGGTGTGCACACCAACGGGGGAGATCACGTAAGGAGGACCCGATGGCCTGGTACGGGGAAGAGCTGGCCGGCTTCGACCTGGAGACGACCGGCACGAACCCACTGGAGGCCCGCATCGTCACGGCCTCCGTCGTCGGCGTCCGCGGCGGCGAGGTGGTGCGCCAGCGGGACTGGCTCGCCGACCCGGGCATCCGCATCCCGGCGCAGGCGTCCGCGATCCACGGCATCAGCAGCGAACGCGCCGCGGCCGAGGGCCGCCCGGTGCGCGAGGTGGCCGACGAGATCGCCGACACCCTCACCGGCTACTGGTCGCGAGGTGTCCCGGTCGTCGCGTACAACGCCTCCTTCGACCTCACCCTGCTCTCGGCCGAGCTGAGGCGGCACGGACTGCCCTCGCTCGGCGAGCGGCTCGGCGGTGTGCCGACCGGCCCGGTCCTCGACCCGTACACCATCGACCGCGCCGTCGACCGCTACCGACGCGGCAAGCGCACCCTGGAGGCGGTCTGCGCCGAGTACGGGGTCGTGCTCACCAGCGCCCACCAGGCGTCCGCCGACGCGCTGGCCGCGGTCCGGGTCGCGGTCGCGATAGCCGAGCGGCACGCCGCGGTCGCCGCGCTCGACCCGGCCGTGCTGCACGAGCGGCAGATCGTCTGGTACCGGGAATGGGCCGAGGACTTCCAGTCCTTCCTGCGCCGCAAGGGCGAGACGGACGCGGTCGTCGACCCCACGTGGCCGCTGCGCGAGCCGGCCCCGGTCGCCGGCTAGCCGTTCTCCTTCAGGAAGGAGAGCAGCAGTTCGTTGACGCGCTCCGGCTGGTCCAGCTGGAGCCAGTGGCCCGCGTCCTCGACGCGTTCGTAGCGCCAGCGTTCGGGGACACGGGGGGCGAGGGCGGTCATCTGGCGTTCGGTGAGGTAGGGGTCGCCCGTGGACCAGACGCCCATCACCGGCATGGCGAAGGGCGGCCGAGCCGGGGGTTCACCCAGCTGGACCTCCATCGGCAGGGCGGCGCGGTAGATGTTGAGGGACGCGGTCAGGGCGCCGGGCGCGCGCAGCGGCTCCAGCACCTCGTCGCGGTCGGCATGGCCGGCGAGCATCTGCCGCAGGTTCGCGAAGTCGTCCCGGGACAGCCACTCCTCGGCCAGACCCGCGAACTGGAACATCGTCATGTGCCACATCCGCTGGCGCTCCTGCCAGCTGTCCGGTCCCAGGAGCACGCTGCTGTCACCCACCGACATCAGCGTCAGGCTCGCCACCCGCTCGGCGGCGAACTGCGCGAGACCCTGCGCCACGCCGGAGCCCCAGTCGTGGCCCACCACGTGACAGCGGTCGACGTCCAGTCGCGACAGGAGCTCCAGCATGTCGCCCACGTGCTTCGCCGGGTGGTACGCCGCCACACCGCCCTCCGGGCGGTCCGAGGCGCCGAAGCCGCGGAGGGTCGGCGCGATCGTGCGGTAGCCGGCCGCGTTCAGGGCCGCGATCTGGTGGCGCCACAGCCGGTGCGAGTCCGGGAAGCCGTGGACGAGGAGGACCGCCGGGCCCTCCCCGGCGACCTCGACGTCCAGCGTGACGTCCGACAGTTCCATCCGCATAGCAACACCCCGTTCGTTACCGGCCGGTTCGACCGGCTCATGATGTCAGGTCGCGGCGGGAGGGACGGCGGTTCACAGCCACGCTTCGCCGGAGGGCGTGGTGCGTCAGAAGGGGTACCAGCGGACCTCGGGGTCGTCGTTCCGCAGTGACGCCACCCGGCGCGCGAACTCGGCCCGTGCCTTCGGGTTCGTCGGCGCGTGCTGGGCCACCCAGGCGCAGCTCGCGGTCTCCCGGGCCCCGCGCAGCAGCGCACAGCCCTCCCACGCGCGCACGTCCCAGCCGTACGCCTCGGTGAAGGCGTCGTACGCGGCCGGGTCGAGGCCGTAGCGGTCCCGGGAGAGGGCGAGGACCACCAGGTCGTGCTCGCGCAGGTCCGAGGAGAAGGTCTCCAGGTCGACCAGGACCGGGCCGTCCGGGCCGACGTGGACGTTGCGGGGGAGAGCGTCGCCGTGGATCGGGCCCGGTGTGAGGTGAGGGGTGAGCGCGGCGGCGGCCGGTGCGAAGGCGTCGCGCCGCTCGCGCAGGAACGCGGCGTCGGCCGGGTCGATCGCCTCGCCCGCGAGCCGCAGCCAGCGTTCCACCCCGCCGAGCAGTTCCCGGCGGGGCAGGGCGAAGTCCTCCGGCTCCGGCAGGGCGTGCACGGCCTCGAGCAGCGGCGCCAGATCGCGCGGCTCCGCGGGCCGCACGGCCGCGGGCAGCCGGTGCCACACCGTGACCGGGTGCCCCTCGGCCACCAGCGGCTTCGCCTCCGCGGCCCGTACGGCCGGGACGCCGCTCGCCTCCAGCCAGCCGGCCAGGGCCAGTTCCCGCTCGGCGCGCGCCAGCAGCTCCGGGTCCCGGCCCACCTTGACCACCACGTCGCCGACGGCGAAGACCGCGTTCTCGCCGAACGCGAGCAGCGTCGCGTCCCCGGCCGGCAGTCCCGCCCCGGCCAGGATCTCCCGGGCCCGCGCCTCGTCCATCGTCCTCTCCCCACAGCAGTGCGATTCTCGCCAAAGTCTCGCATCCGCGCTGGTCACCTTGACGGACCGACGGCCCGTCAGGACGATGACCGGGTCCCAGGCAAGGTCGCGAACCGGGCACAGGGGGAGCATTGGCCAGTGTGGTGACCGCGCCGAAGCGGTCCGCGGACCGCACCACCCCCGGCCGGACCCGTGGCGGCCCCGGCCGCGACCACGGCGCCTGGTTCCTGGTCCTCCCCGCGCTGCTCCCCATCCTGGTGCTCAGCGTCGGCCCGCTCCTCCACGGCATCGCGCTCGCCTTCACCGACGCCCAGTCCGGCCGTACCCAGACCACCCGCTGGATCGGCACCCTCAACTTCCGGGACCTCCTCCATGACACCCTGTTCTGGGAGTCCTTCCGCATCGGCCTGCTGTGGGCGGTCGGCGTCACCGTCCCGCAGTTCCTGCTCGCCCTCGGCCTGGCCCTGCTGCTGAACCAGGACCTGCGGCTGCGCCGGCTCGCCCGCGCGCTGGCCATCGTCCCGTGGGCGATGCCGGAGGTCGTCGTCGGCATCATGTGGCGGCTCGTCTACAACCCGGACGCGGGCATCCTCAACGAGACCCTGCGCGATCTCGGCCTCGGCGACGGACGGGCCTGGCTCAGCGGCCTCGGCACCGCGCTGCCCGCCGTGATCGTCGTCGGCGTCTGGGCCGGGATGCCGCAGACCACGGTCGCGCTGCTCGCCGGCGTCCAGAACACCCCGCGCGAACTCCACGAGGCCGCCGCACTCGACGGCGCCGGCGCCTGGCGCCGCTTCCGCACCGTCACCTGGCCCGCCCTCCGGCCGGTCGCCCTCGCCATCACGGCCCTCAACTTCATATGGAACCTGAACTCCTTCGCCCTGGTCTACGTGCTGACCAACGGCGGCCCCGGCGGCCGCACCCGGCTGCCGATGCTCTTCGCCTACGAGGAGGCCTTCCGCTACGGGCAGTTCGGCTACGCCGCCGCCATGGGCTGCGTGCTCGTCGCCGTCGTCTCCGTACTCCTCGCCCTGTTCCTCGTCGGCCGGCTGAAGGGAGAGCAGGACCGTTGAGCGCCTTCCGAAGCCGCGGGCCCGCCCGCGCAGCCCAGTACGCCGCACTCCTCGCGAATCTGGTCTTCCTCGCCTTCCCGTTCCTCTGGCTGGTCTCCACCGCCTTCAAACCGGCCACGGAACTCGGCTCCCTGCACCCCACCTGGATCCCCGAGGCCCCGACCCTCGACAACTTCCGGCAGGCCTTCGCCGAACAGCCGCTGCTCAGGGCCGCCGGGAACAGCCTCCTCGCGGCGCTCGCCGCCGCCCTCGTCGCGGTCGTCGTGGCCACACCCCTGGCGTACGTCCTCGCCCGGCACCGGTCCCGGCTCACCGCCGCCGCCACCGGCTGGGTCGTGGTCAGCCAGGCCTTCCCGTTCGTCCTCCTGATCATCCCGCTGTTCCTGGTGCTCAAGAACCTCCACCTGGTCGACAGCCTGCCGGGCCTGGTCCTGGTGTACGTGGTCTGGTCGCTGCCGTTCGCGCTGTGGATGCTGACCGGATACGTACGGGCCGTCCCGGCGGAGCTGGAGGAGGCCGCCGCCGTCGACGGCGCCGGACGGCTGAGGACCCTCGTCTCGGTCACCGCCCCGCTGCTCGCGCCGGGCCTCGTCGCCACCGCGCTGTTCGCCTTCGTCACCGCGTGGAACGAGTTCTTCTTCGCCCTCGTCCTGCTCAAGACCCCGGAGAAACAGACCCTGCCCGTGGTCCTCACCCACTTCATCGGCGCGGAGGGCGTGGCCGACCTCGGCCCGCTCGCCGCCGCGGCCTTCCTCGCCACCCTGCCCTCGCTCCTTGTTTTTGCGGTCATCCAGCGGCGGATCACCGGCGGCATGCAGGCCGGCGCGGTGAAGTCATGAGACGCGCCCGGCGGTTCGCGGCGGCCGTCGCCGCCCTCGCCCTGCTCCTCACCGGGACCGCGTGCACGGCGGACGAAGGCCCCGACGACGGGGTGATACGGCTCCGCTTCCAGTCCCTGGCCTGGCAGAAGGAGTCCGTCGACGCCAACAAGGCACTGGTGCGCGAGTGGAACGCCGCGCATCCCGGCATCCAGGTCGACTACGTCCAGGGCAGCTGGGACTCCGTGCACGACCAGCTCCTCACCTCCTTCGAGGGCGGCGAGGCCCCCGACATCGTCCACGACGCGTCCGACGACCTCGCCGACTTCGCCTACGGCGGCCATCTGGCCGATCTGCGCCCCCTGCTGCCCGAGCGGCTGCGCGCCGGCATCCCGGAGCACAGCTGGCGCACCACCACCTTCGGCGAGGGTGTCCACGGGGTGCCGTTCCTCCAGGAACCGCGCATGATCATGGCCAACCGCACCCTGCTCGCCGCGGCGGGCGTCCGTGTCCCGACCGCCGAACGGCCGTGGACCTGGGAGGAGTTCCGAGCCGTGGCGAAGGACGTGACGGCCACGATGGGAGAAGGCCGGTACGCGGTCGCCTGGCCGCTCAAGGAGCCCGTCTCCGTCTCGCTCAACCTGAGCCTCTCGGCCGGCGGCCGGCTCTTCCACCGCGCGCCCGACGGCAGGAACGTCCTGCGCTTCGAAGACGGCGACGCGGTGATGCCCGGCACCGTCCGGGCCATGATCGACACCGACCGGACCGCCTCCCCGGCCACCCTCGGCAGCGGCGGCTCCGACACGCTGCCCGGCTTCTTCGGCGGCCGGTACGCGATGGTGCCGCTGGGCTTCTCGTACCGGCAGCAGATCGTCCGGCAGGCGCCCGAAGGCTTCGACTGGATCGTGCTTCCCGCGCCCGCCGGGGCGGGCGGTCTCGCGCAGGGCGTCAGCCCGCAGACGCTGTCCATCGCCGAGGACAGCCCGCACAAGAAGGAGGCCGTCGCCTTCCTGGACTTCTTCCTCCAGCCCCGCAACCAGGTCCGGCTCGCGCTCGGCGACTGGATGCTGCCCACCTCCACCGAGGCGCTCGCCGATCCCGCCCTGCACACCGAGGAGTTCGGCTGGGCCACCGGCGCCGCCGTCGCGCGGGAGCTGCGGCCGGCGCCCGCGCAGTCGGTGCGCGGCTACCCGGAGTGGAAGGACAAGGTCGCCACGCCCGCCTTCCAGGAGTACTACAGCGGTGCGATCGGCGTCGACGAGCTGAGACGGCGGCTGGTGGAGGACGGCAACCGGGTGCTCGCCCGCTATCAGCGCGACTGAGAACAAACGAAAACGATTAGACGAGACGTTGCGTCTTGCGTACGGTGGTGCTCATGACCACGACCCCGCGCGCCCATATCGCCATGTTCTCCATCGCCGCCCACGGCCACGTGAACCCCAGCCTGGGCGTCATCCGCGAACTCGTGGACCGGGGCCACCGCGTGAGCTACGCGATCCCGGCCGCCTTCGCCGACAAGGTCGCCGCCACCGGCGCCACCCCCGTCGTCTACGGCTCGACCCTCCCGACGGACGACGACCCGGACGGCTGGGGCTCCGAGCTGATCGACCACCTCGAACTGTTCCTCGGAGACGCCGTCCAGGCCCTGCCACAGCTCGCCGCCGCGTTCGACGGCGACCGCCCCGACCTCGTCCTGCACGACATCACCTCGTACCCGGCCCGCGTCCTCGCCCACACCTGGGGCGTCCCCGCCCTTTCACTCTGGCCGAATCTGGTCCCCTGGGAGGGCTACGAGGAGGAGGTCGCCGCACCGATGTACGCGGAGCTCAAGGACTCGCCCCGCGGCAAGGCGTACTACGCCCGCTTCGAGGAGTGGCTCGGCGCCCACGGCGTCGACACCCACCCCGACGCCTTCGTCGGGCGGCCCCGCCGCGGCATCGTGCTCATCCCGCAGGCGCTCCAGCCGCACGCCGACCGCGTCGACGCATCCGTCTTCACGTTCGTCGGCTCCTGCCTGGGCGGCGAGAGCGACCCGGGGGAGTGGCGGCGGCCCGCGACGGCCGACAAGGTGCTCCTGGTCTCGCTCGGCTCGACCTTCACCAAACAGCCGGCCTTCTACCGGGACTGCGTCGAGGCCTTCGGCGGACTCGACGGCTGGCACGTGGTGCTGCAGATCGGCAGGTTCGTCGACCCCGCCGAACTGGGCGAGATCCCGGACAACGTCGAGGTGCACCCGTGGGTGCCGCAGCAGGCCGTCCTGCGCGAGGCCGACGCCTTCGTCACCCACGCGGGCGCGGGCGGCAGCCGCGAGGGCCTCGCCACCGCCACGCCGATGGTCGCCGTACCGCAGGCCGCCGACCAGTTCGGCAACGCCGACATGCTCCAGTCGCTCGGCGTCGCCCGTCACCTGCCCATGGAGGAGGTGACGCCCGAGCGGCTGCGCGAGGCCGTGCTCACGCTCGTCGCCGACCCCGAAGTCGCCCGCAGGGCATGGGAGATCCAGGAGCGGATGGCGCGGGAAGGCGGTGCGCCGCGCGCCGCCGACCTGATCGAGGAGGAGCTTCCGCGCGGGTGAAACACCGCGTGTAAGGGGCGAGTTGAGGAGACTCGCCCCGTTTCTCTTTAAGAAAGCTTGTTGAAAAAGTCATAGGTGTGTGAAGGCCTTGATTTGCACTCGTCAATGAGTCAGGGTTTCGAACGAGCGACCGGAAGGTTTGCGTCCGGGAGCCCAACCCCCCACAAATCCTGACGAGGAGACCCCTCTTCATGGCCATACACAAGCGTGTCCGCCGGACCCGATACATCGCCGTCACGACCGCGATCGCCGCGGCCGCCGGAGTCACCGTCCTCACCGGCCAGTTCGCCGGCGCGGCCCCCGCGCCCGCCGAGGGCACGGTCTACGGACTCGGTGTCGAAGGCGCCGTCGCCGGCAGCTACGTCGTGCTGCTCGACGAGCAGGCGAACAAGTCCGACCTGGCGAAGGAGTACGGCGGCACCCTGCGCCGCAGCTACGACTCCGCCGTCAACGGCTTCTCGGTGAACGGCCTCACCGAGACCGAGGCCAAGCGCCTCGCCGCCGACCCCGCCGTCGCCAAGGTGGTCCAGAACCGCCGCTTCACCATCAACGCCACCCAGGAGAACCCGCCGTCGTGGGGCCTCGACCGGGTCGACCAGACCGACACGGCCGGCGACGCGAAGTACACCTACCCCGACGGCGGCGGCGAGGGCGTCACCGCGTACGTCATCGACACCGGAGTCCGCATCACCCACAAGGACTTCGGCGGCCGCGCCTCGTACGGCTTCGACGCCGTCGACAACGACGACAGCGCCGAGGACGGCAACGGCCACGGCACCCACGTGGCCGGCACCATCGCCGGAACGGACCACGGCGTCGCCAAGAAGGCGAAGATCGTCGCCGTCCGCGTCCTCGACGACAACGGCTCCGGAACGACCGAGCAGGTCGTCGCCGGCATCGACTGGGTCACCAAGAACCACCAGGGCCCGTCCGTCGCCAACATGAGCCTCGGCGGCGGTGCCGACCCGGCCCTCGACGACGCGGTCAAGAAGGCCATCGCCTCCGGCGTCACCTTCGGCGTCGCGGCCGGCAACGAGTCCTCCGACGCCGGCCAGGGCTCGCCGTCCCGGGTCACCGAGGCGATCACCGTCGCCTCCTCGACCAAGGATGACGGGCAGTCCGACTTCTCCAACTTCGGCTCGGTCGTGGACCTCTACGCCCCGGGCTCGGAGATCACCTCCGCCTGGAACGACAGCGACACCGGGACGAAGACCATCTCCGGCACCTCGATGGCCACCCCGCACGTGGTCGGCGCCGCCGCCGTCTACCTCGCGGGTCACACCGACGCCACGCCGGACCAGGTCGCCCAGGCCCTGATCGACGGAGCCACCCCCGACAAGATCTCCAATCCGTCGGAGGGCACCGCCAACAAGCTCCTGAAGATCGTCGAGTAACACCGCGAAACCCCTGACGGCGACCGCCGTGCCCTCCCCCACGGGGCACGGCGGTCGCCCTATGGTGTGAGCATGACGACGACGTACGCCCTGCTGCTCCGCGGCATCAACGTCGGTGGCCACCGCAAGGTCCCGATGGCGGAACTCCGCGCCCTCCTCGAAGGCCTCGGCTACGGGGACGTGCAGACCTATCTGCAGAGCGGCAACGCCGCCTTCGCCGTTCCCGGCGCCGAACGCTCCGACGAGACCGTCCGGCAGACGGTCGAGGCGGCGATCGAGAAGCGCTTCGGCTTCACCGTCGACTGTCTCGTCCGCGACCACGACTACCTCGCCGCCGTCGAACGCGACTGCCCCTTCCCGGCCGCCGGGCTGGAAGGCAAGCAGCTCCACGCCTTCTACCTCTCCGGCCCCGTCGACGAGCAGCGCTTCGCCGGACTCGACCGGGAGGCCTTCCGGCCCGAGGCCTTCGCCCTCGGCGACCGCGTCCTCTACCTGTACGCCCCGGACGGCCTCGGCCGCTCCAAGCTCGGCGAGGCACTGTCGCGGCCCGCCCTGTTCAAGGGCCTCACGGTCACGGCCCGCAACTGGAACACCGTCCGCAAGCTCGTGCGGATGACGGAAGTGGCCCAGCCCGACGGACGGTGAATGGCCCGCTCCAACGGGCCACCACGGGCATAGGGTTCCCGCCATGACGACCGAGACGACGGTGACGACCGGGCCGACCGCCGGGACCGAGACGACTGCCGGGACCGGGACCACTGCCAGGTCCGAGACGACTGCCGCGACCTCCGCACCTCCCACGGCCGCCGCCGCGGACACGACCGAGCCGCCCGTGACGACGGTGGACTTCTTCTTCGACCCCGCCTGCCCCTTCGCCTGGATCACCTCCCGCTGGATGCTGGAGGTCGAGCGGCACCGCCGCCTCGACCTGCGCTTCCGGGTGATGAGCCTCTTCTTCCACAACGAGGGCAACGACCTGCCCGACTGGTACCGGACCCTCGTGGACGCGTCCATCGGCCCCGTCCGGGTCGCCGTCGCGGCCGCCGAGCAGCACGGCGAGGAGATCCTGCGCCCGCTCTACACCGCGTACGGCACCCGCATCCACGAGCGGAAGAACAAGGACTTCGACGCCGTCACCTTCGAGTCCCTCGCCGAACTCGGCCTCCCCGCCGAACTCGCCGAGGCGGCCCACGACCCCGCGTACGACGAGGCCGTCCGCCGCAGCCACGACGCCGGCAAGGACCCGGAGGCCGGGGCCTACGTCGGCACGCCCACGATCCACGTCGACGGCACCGTCTGGTTCGGCCCGGTGCTGAGCGCCATCCCGCGCGGCGAGCGCGCCGCCCGGCTCTTCGACAGCTTCCGCGTCCTCGCCGGCCACCCGGACCTCTTCGAGATCAAGCGCACCCGCACCGGCGGCCTCGACTTCTCGTAGACCACACGTCCTAACCCGCGACCGCCACCCGCGCCGGGGCCAGGGCGGCCTCCTCGTGGCGTTCCACCAGCAGGCGGGCCAGCTCGGGGGACGGGCCCAGGACCGAGGCCAGGAGGTCGGCGTCCGCCGCGCCCTCCGCGATGCGGTCAGGGAGGCGGCCCGGGGCGATCACGTACGGGGCCACGGCCACCCGGCGGACGCCCGGCTCGGCGCGGAGCGCCCGTACCGCCTCGTCCGTGCGGGGAAGGGATGCGGAGGCGAACGCAGGCCGCACGGAGCACCAACCGGTGTTCCGCAGCTCCCGCGCCGTTTCTGCGATCACTGCGATCGCCTCCGGGTCGGTGGAGCCCGCCGAGGCCAGGACGACCCCGGTGGTGCTCTTGTCGCCGGGCGTGAGCCCGGCCTCGTACAGGCGCCGTTCGACCGCCGCGATCAGCAGCGGGGACGGGCCCAGGACCTCCGCCTGCCGGATGCGCAGCGAGGCCGGGGCCTGGCGCAGGACGGCGGGGATGTCGGCCTTCGCGTGGAAGGCGCGGGTGAGCAGGAGCGGCAGGGCCACCACCTCGCGCACCCCGTCGGCGGCGAGCCGGTCGAGCACCCCCGTCACGGACGGCAGGTTGAAGTCCAGGAACGCCGTCTCCACCCGCAGCCCCGGGCGCAGCGCCGCGGCCCGGGCCACCAGGGCCTGGACGGTCGCCGCGTGCCGTGGGTCACGGCTGCCGTGGGCGATGACGAGGAGGGTCGGGGTGCTCATGGTCTCAGGCCTTGGTGAGGAGGCCGCGGCGGCGGAGGACGGCGCGTTCGAGGGGGCTGAAGAGGAGGAGGTCGATGGCGATGCCGACGAGGAGGATGAGGATGATGGCGAGGAAGATGCCGGGCATGTCGAAGTTGTTGCGGCCGTTTTCGAGGAGTTGGCCGAGGCCGAGGCCGAGGTCGGGGGAGGAGGCGATGATCTCGGCGGCCATGAGGGAGCGCCAGGAGAAGGCCCAGCCTTGTTTGAGGCCGGCGAGGTAGCCGGGGAGGGCGGCGGGCATGACGATGTGCCAGGCGCCTTTGAGGCCGGTGGCGCCGAGGGTGCGTCCGGCGCGGAGGAAGAGGGGTGGGACCTGGTCGACTCCGGCGACGAGGCCGTTGGCGATGGAGGGGACGGCGCCGAGGAGGATGACGGCGAACATCATGCTGTCGTTCAGGCCGAGCCAGAGGACGGCGGGTGCGACCCAGGCGACGGAGGGCAGGGATTGCAGGCCGGAGAGGATCGGTCCGATGGCGGTGCGTATGACGGTGATGCGGGCGACGAGGAGTCCGAGGGGGGTGCCGAGGGCGAGGGCGAGGAGGAAGCCGAGCAGGGCTCGGGAGACGCTGGTCCACAGGACGCTGTGGAGGGTGCCTTCGAGCCACATGGTGGTGAGGCTGTTCCAGACGGCGCCGGGTGAGGGGAGTTTGCCTTCGTCGGTGGCTTTCAGGGTGACGAGGAGTTGCCATGCGGCTACGACGAGGATGATGGCGAGGAGTGGGGGGAGGACTTTTTTGAGGAGGGTTTGGTGGGTGGGGGTGCGGTGGGTCTGGATGGTGTCGAGGGCGTCGAGGCCTGCTTCGAGGCCGGCGAGGTCGTCGGTCTTGGTGGTGGTGGGGGTGGTGTCAGTGCTGGCCATGGCGGCGGATCTCCCCACGGAGTTGTTCGGTGATCTCGAGGGACAGTTCCGCGACGGCGGCGTCTTCGATGCGGCGTGGGTGGGGGATGTCGATGGTCCACTGGTGGGCGATGCGGCCGGGTCGTGAGGAGAGCAGGACGACGCGTTGGGCGAGGCGGACGGCTTCGCGGACGTTGTGGGTGACGAAGAGGACGGAGAGGCGGGTTTCGCGCCAGATGCGGGTGAGTTCGTCGTGGAGGACGTCGCGGGTGATGGCGTCGAGTGCGGCGAAGGGTTCGTCCATGAGGAGGAGTGAGGAGTTCTGGGCGAGGGCGCGGGCCATGGCGACGCGTTGGCGCATGCCTCCGGACAGTTCGTGGACGCGTTTGTGGTAGGAGCCGGTGAGGCGGACGAGTTCGAGGAGGCGGTCGGCTTCGGGGCGGCGCAGGGGTTTGGGGAGGCCGCGGAGTTTGAGGGCGAGTTCGATGTTCTTTCCGGCGGTGAGCCAGGGGAACAGGGCGTGTTCCTGGAACATCAGGGCGGGGCGGCCGGTGGTGGTGATGGTGCCGGTGGTGGGGCGGTCGAGTCCGGCGACGAGGTTGAGCAGGGTGGACTTGCCGCAGCCCGAGGCTCCCAGGAGGGTGACGAACTCGCCGGGGGCGACGTCGAGGCTGATGTCGTCGAGGACGAGCTGCCCGCCGGCGGGACCGCCGAAGGACTTCGAGACGTGCTCGAT
>NZ_SDOY01000132.1 GCF_004117935.1 Streptomyces roseicoloratus
CCCGGGCCGCCCAGCCAGCCGGCGGGCCCCGCGAACCGATGGCCCGCCGGGCACGCGTCCCGCCAGGGCTCGTCGGGCGCGACCGCCAGACGGTAGGCGGCGCGCGGCACGAGCAGCCCGGCCGCCCCGCCCCACAGGGCGGCGGCCACGACGAGGGCGAGCGAGAGGGCGTCCACGGGGGCGACCCTAGGGCTAGGGTCGCCCTCATGGGGAGGACTTCACAGGGGACTTCGGGACGGTGGGCTTCGGGGTGCTGGACTCCGGGGCAATGGGCTCCGGGGCGTTGGACTCCGGGGCGGTGGGCTTCGCGGCGGACCTGGCGGGACGGCCGGGGAACCCTGCGCACACCGGCCGGAGCGGTGCCGCTGGAGATCGCGGCCTCCTACGGTGCCCGGCGGCGGGGCCTGCTGGGCCGCGACGGCATCGAGGGCGCCCTGCTCATCACGCCCACGAACAGCATCCACACCTTCGGGATGCGCCTCACGATCGACGTGGCCTACCTCGACCGCTCGTGGACCGTCCTCGACGTCGTCACCATGCGCCCGGGCCGCCTCGGCATGATCCGCCTCCGCGGCCGCCACGTCCTGGAGGCGGAGGGCGGCACGATGGCGGGATGGGGCCTGCGGCGGGGGGTGAGGGTCACGGCGGAGACGGGGGAAGCGCGGGAGACAGGGGAAGCGTGACGGCGGTGGCGACGGCTGCGGTTAGGGCTACGGATACGACTACGGCTACGGCTACGGCTACGGCTACGGCGGTGACCGTCACTGCGAAGGCGCGGGCCCGCGTCGAGGCGGACGGACCGGCAGGCGGGTGACCGTCACGGCGGGCCGGAGCCGAGGAGGGTGAAGGCCCCGTAGACCGCCGAGGCGAGCGCCAGGGCGCCGAGCACCGGGGCCGCCGTACGCGTGCGGAGCCGGGCCAGTGCCACGGCGGGCGGCAGCAGCAGCCCGAAGGCCGGCATCATCAGCCGCGGCCGGGACCCGAAGTACGCGGCGCCGACCAGCGAGACGACCACGACGGCGACCGTGTACACGAGCAGCGGAAGCGGCTGCCTCTGCCGCACGCACAGCACGACGAGCCCTCCGAGAAGGACGAGCGCGGCGCACAGGCCGAGCGCCGCGGGCCACGGCAGCCCCGCGATGAAGCGGGCGAGCGCGACGCCGCCGTCGATCGAGTTGCCCCACGCCGCCTGGACGTCGAAGTAGGCGGTGGCACTGCCCTGGCGGACCCCGACGTACACGACGTACGCGAGCCAGCCCAGCGGCGCCAGCAGCACCCCGGCCACCAGCGGCGCCCGGAACCGCCGTTCGCGTACGACGGTGACGAGCGCGGTGATCCCGATCGCCGCGATCAGTGCCGCCGCCGTGGGCCGGGTCAGTCCCGCGCACACGGAAAGGACCCCGGCCAGGATCCAGCGCCCGCGCAGCACCCCCAGGAGCGACCAGGCGGCGAGGGCCGTGAACAGGGTCTCCGTGTAAGCCATCGACTGGACGAACGCCGTCGGGTACACGCCCCACAGGACCGCGAGCACCACCCCGGCGCGCCGCCCCGCCACGTGCGCGCCGACCGCGTAGATCCCCCAGGCCGCGGCGAGCGAGGCGGCCCAGGAGACGAGCAGTCCGGCGGTGGCCACGTCGACCGGGAGGAGGACGGAGACGGCCCGCTCCAGAGCCGGGAAGAGCGGAAAGAAGGCCAGGTCGGAGTGGACGTCGCCGTTCGGCAGCGTCACCTCGTGGCCGTAGCCGTGCTCGGCGATCCGCGCGTACCAGACCGCGTCCCAGCGCCCCTTGAGCCGGTGCAGCCCGTCCTTGTCCACGACCGCCGCGACGACTGCGAGCGCGACGAGCCCGAGGAGGCGGGTGGCGGCATAGCCGCCGAGGGCCGCCCAGGGCGGGGCGAATGCCTTACGGGGCGGGGCGGGAGGCGTAGGGGCAGGGCCGGAAGGCGTACGGGCAGGACCGGACGTCGGGGTGGCTACGGGCGTCGGCGGTTCCGGGCTCGGGTGCTGGATCGGGTGCTGGATCGGGTTCGGGTTCGATGCCGGATTCGGGTTCGGGTTCGATGCCGGATTCGGGTTCGGGTTCGATGCCGGATTCGGGTTCGGGTTCGGGGTGGAGGTCGGGCCGGGGGCGGGGCGGGGCATGCGTTCGATTATGGAGGCCCTCGGAGGCGCGACGTCAGCCGCCCGGGCGGAGCCGCCGGAACCTGGCCGTCATGACCGGCCCCAGTTGCCGCACGATCTCGTACCCCGGCTCGTGGGGATGCGGGAGATCACCGAGGAAGGACGTCACGATCACCTCGTCGACTCCCACCTCGCCGCGGCGGCACTGCTCCTCCAGAAAGTCGAGCGTCCGCCGCCAGTCGACGGCGCAGCCCTCCTCGCCGAGGAACGCGCGCACGGTGTCCTGCACGACGTCCCAGAAGAAGACGTGCGGCTGGACGTCGCCTTGCCGGAAGACGTGCGCGTCGAACGCGGGCCGGAACCCGGGGACCCGGGCGACGAGGTCGCGTACCCGCTGAACACGGGGAGCGTGGGCGGCGGACACGTCGGCGGTGGAGGTGGCGGAGGCGGGAGTGGCGGAGGCGGTGGAGGCGGGAGCGGCAGGCACAGGGGGGACGGGGACAGGGGCAACGAGGGCGGGGGCGACGGGGACGGGGGCGACGGGGACGGGAGTGGGGTTCGTGGAGAGGGGAGTTGGGGTCGTCATGGCTGCCCATTCCGGAAACGGTGAGGGGCCGGTCGAGGAAACCGGCGAAGGGACCGGCCAGGAGAACCGGCGAAGGAGAGCTCCACGCACCAGAGTGCTCCCGTCGAAGTGCCCTGACCCGTCGCTTTTGCGCTTTCCTGACGACGTCTTTCGACGGGTTTTCCACAGGGGGTGCGAAGTGTCGCCCTTCCGTGGATCGTTGCTCGTATGTACGAGTTGATGAACCTCGCCAGGGGCGGGGTGCTGCTCACGGTGTGGGCGCTCGCCGCGGGCCGGCCGCGGGGGCGGCTCGACCGGAGGCTGCGCACGGAGGGCTGGCAGCGGATCTGGCGGGGCGCGTGGGCGCTCCCGGGAAAGGAGGTGGACTGGCGGACGCGGGCCAGGGCGGTCCAACTGATCGGGCCGGAGCTGGTGTGCAGCCACCGCACGGCCGCGGCGGCGCATCGCATCGAACTCCTCACGGGCGGACCGACAGGCGGGCCGACGGGCGGGGCCGAGACCGAGGTCCTCGAATTCAGCGCCCGGTACGGCCGAGTCGTTCATGGCCGGATACGCGTGCACGGCACGACCCGACTCGGCGAGCGCGACTGCGCGGTCCGGCGCGGGCTGCGGGTGACGACCGCGGCGCGCACGGTCGGCGACCTGATACGGGCTGCCGACAGCCGGGAGGCGGCCGTGGTCGTCGCGGACTCGGCACTGTCCCACCGCTTCGTCACCGGTCTCCACCGCGCGCCCCTGGTCCGCGCGGAGGAACTGGCCGCCGAACTGGCCGCGCCCCGCCACCCGGGAGCCCCCGCGGCGCGCCGCTGGCTGTCACTGGCGGTGGCCGGCTCGGGCTCACCGGCGGAGACGGTCGCCCGGCTCCGGATACGCGACGCGGGACTGCGCCCCGAGACCCAGCCGGCCCTGCACACCGCCACGGGCCGTCCGCTGCACCCGGACTTCTACTTCCGCGCCGCCGGGCTCGTCGTCGAGATCGAGGGCTTCACGTTCCACGGCACCCGCAAGGCCCACGAGCGCGACGTCCGCCGCTTCAACGAACTGCAGAACTGCCCGGGCGTCCGCCGCGTCCTGCGCTTCACGGCCCGCGAGGTCTTCGACCACCCGCACCGCATGACGACGACGATCCGGGAGGCCTTGGCGTCCTTGACGGCGACCCCGGACACGTGAAGCGCCGGCGCCTGCCGGGTCCCGTGACCAGGCAAGGCGGCTGAGGGCGGACGCGCGGGAGCCGGGCCGGTGGGCAACCGGGCGGGTGGGCAACCGGGCAGCGGGGCAACGGGGCGTCACGCCCCGCGGGCGTGGCGCCCGCGGGGACGGGACCGGAGACGGGGCCGGAACCGGGAACGGGGGTGGGGGTGGGGATGGGGGCGGGGGCGGGGGGATCGGGAAGGGAAGAGGGGCCAGGCGGCGAGGAAGGCGACGAGGGCGGTGCCGGTGGAGAGCCCGGCAATGCCCACGGCGCGCAGGACCGGATCGGGGCCGGCGCCGGGGCCGGGGCCGGAACCGAAGTCGGAGTCGAGATCGGGGTCGGGGTCGGGGGCAGAGGCTGGGTCGGAGTCGGGACCTGAGGCACGGCCGCGGGTCGCGTCGGGCGCCAGGCCGGAGTGCGCGTCGGTGGCCGGGCTGCCGGTGGTCTGGCCGGGTGCCGGCTTGGCGACGTGTGCCCCGGACGGGGTGGCGAGTGCCAGGTCGAGGGCCAGCGGGACGGACGCCGGGGCACGCCGGTCCAGGGTGAGCTGAAGGTAGTAGTCACCGGCGAAGCGCATCGCGGCGACGGCCTCGGTGGCGCCCTTGGTGCGGTTGGCGTAGGCGGCGGGCGCGGTGCCGAGCAGGAGGGTGGCGGGCTCGCCGGTGTACAGGCCCTTGCGCTCGTCGACGGCCCCGCGCGCCGGGTTGTACAGCGCGAGCCGCAGCCCGTCCGGCAGGGCGGAGCCGGGCGGCGGCTCCGCGTTGCCGAACCGCGCCCGCGCGAAGAGCTGTTCCCGCCAGCGGACCGGCACCCGGTAGAACCGGCTTTCCCCCGGCCGCAGTTCGTCCCGCCAGCTGCCGGTACCGGGGAGCTGCGCGGCGTCGCCGAACCCGGTGCCGCCCCGCACCCGGCGCGCCTCGCCGTCGCGGAACGCCCCGGCGGGCGGTTCGGCGGACCACGCCGTGGGCGGAAACGGGGCCGGGGGCGGAGGCGCGGACCCGCTTCCGGGTGCCGCCTCCTCCACGTAACCGATCTCCACCGGCCAGCGCCACGGTTTCCCGTGGCCGACGGTGTCCCGCCCGACGCCCTGGACGTCGAGGACGTACTCCCCCGGCTCCTGGCAGTCCCGGCCCGGTTCGACGCGCCGGCTGACGTAGTCGGCGACGGGGCGCGCGGTGTCGCCGTAGAAGCGGACGTCGGCGCGCGGGCCGCAGGCGAGCCCGGTGGGCGTGCGTAAGGACAGCGAGATGCCGTCCACGACGTCGACGGCGGTGCCCGGTGGGGGTGCGAGGACGGCGGAGAGGTAGACGTTCGTGGTGCCGTCGAGACGGACGCGGTACGAGCGGGTCTCTCCCTCGGCGATGTCGTCGGCGTACGTGCCGGGCCCGGGGAGCAGGGCGCCGGTGCGGGTGCGCTGGACGTCGGGGTCGGTCCGGAGACCGGACGTGAGCAGAGAAGGGGGCGGAGACGGAGGGGCGGGAGCGGTGGTGGCGAGGGCTCCGAGGACGACGAGCGCGGTGGCCGCGACCCTGCGCATCGCCCCGCTACCCGCCGGAGGTGCGCGGGAAGGACACCTCGACGCGTCGGTTCTTCTTCCGTCCCTCCTCGGTGGAGTTGTCGGCGATGGGATAGTCCTCGCTGTAGCCGCGGATGTCGAAGGTCGTTCCCGGGTCGAGGTTCTTGGCGAGCTCCTGCTGGACGGCGTCGGCGCGTTCCTTGGAGAGCCTCAGGCCGTGCTCGTACGTGCCGAGGTCGTCGGTGAACCCGAAGACGCGGACGCGCCGCGAGGCCTGTTTGTTGATCTCCGCGGCGATGGCGGCGATGCGGGCGGTGGCGGCGGGGCTGAGCTTGGCGCTGTCCTTGGGGAAGAGGACCTCGGCCTGGAGGGCGAAGGTCACGTCGACGTTGGTGTCCTCACGCCGCTGTTCGCCGCCTTCCTCCTCGACGATCTGCTTGATGTCGAGGACCTTGGCGGGCGCGAGGGTGGCGCCGTCGGGCAGCATCAGCGCGGGTGAGTGCGCGTCGATGACGGGCGGCGGCCCGCCGTTGGACGTGGCCCCGGGCGGATCGTCGGCGCGGGCGGTACCGCCGACGCCACCCGCGCCCACGGCGAGGAGAAGCACGGTGACGGAGAGGGCGGCGAGGCGGCGCGGAGTGGTCGTCGTCATGACTGCGCCTCAGGAGAGTGTGATGGTGGCGGGGGTGAAGGTGGGGAGCTGGAGCGAGACCTCGGTGGTGGTGGCGGGCGGGGCGGGGAACTGCATGAAGACGCTGGTCCAGGCGCCGGAGGCCAGGCTGGAGAGATCCGTAGTCGTCAGCGGTCTGCCGTCCGTGTCGCGCAGGACGTAGTAGCGCTTCTTGCCGATCGCGTCGACGAGGGTGGCGCCCCCGAGCGAGTTGCCGTGCTTGATGATTTCGGTCTCGTTCCCGCCGAGTTGGGCGGGGATGATGGCCACTGCGCCAGAGGTGTTGGTCAGCTTGCCGCTCACGGTGACGAAGCCTCCCTGGTCGCGCGTGGCCGAGAGCACCGCGAGTTCGAGTCCACCCTGCCCGCTGAGTACGGCGATGGGTTCGGCAGGGGCCTCTGACTGCGGCTGGGGGTTCACACCGGTCTTCTTGGGCACCGTGGTGGTGGCTGCCGCCTTGTCCTGTGGCGGCTTCTCCTCGCCGCCGCAGCCGGCCAGTCCCAGCAGCAGCCCGGCCGCCAAGGTCGTGGCGACTCCTCTGCCGACCTTCTTCGCGTACCACTCACTCATGGGAAACAGGGTCCTTCGCTCGTCAGTCGACCAGTCGCACGGTAAAGAGATCGGCCGCGTCCGGCAGCCGTGGGTCCCCGGGGTCGATCGTCCACGTGTCGCCGTTGCAGACGAGGCCGGTGATCGGCTCCGGTTCCGGGCTCGGCGTGGGGGTCGGATCGGGTGTGCCCGAGGCTGTGGGCGCCGGAGTCGTCGGGGTCGGTGGCGGAGGTGTGGGCTCGGGAGCATCGAAGGAGCAAAGGGGCTCCAGGACGGCTGTGGCCGTCGCCTCCGCGTGCCGGTCCTCCGTACCCGGGACGAGCGAACTCCCCACGGTGCCGATGGTGCTGACGCGCACGCGGAACTCGATGTCACCGCCGACCAACCGGTCCTCGCAGTCACGGGGTGCCGGAATCCTGGCTCCGTTGTCCGCGGCAAGCGACTCCGCCCGTTCACAGGCGAGATCGATGTCGTAACCATCGCCGCGCAGGAAGTCGCCCCATGCGTCCGGATCGAGGATCACGTCACGCCAGCCGTCGCGGAGTTGCCTGCGTGCGTCCTGTGCCGCGGCGAGCGCCGCCGCGTCGGCCGCCGTCTGTCCGCCGCTTCGGGTGACGGCAGCCTGGGCGACCGCGAAGTAGACCAACGCGAGGAACAGCAGGCCTGCCACGACGGTGATGTAGACGGGGAAGGCCTGCCCCGAGTCACCGGCCCGGAGGCTGCTCAGTTTCCCCCGCGCTGACCGGAGCCACCGCCCGTGAGGCTGGCGATCTTGGTGGAGATGGCGTTCTTGATGTCCTGCCCGATGCTCGTCCCCGAGATCGCCACCACGATCGCCACCACCACCACGATGATCCCCAGGTACTCCACCGCCGTCTGCCCCCGGTCGCCGCGGCGTGCGGCTCGGGTTCGGGCGCGGGCGGCGCCCTTGGCGGACCAAGTACTCGCGTGCGCCTGGGCCTTGGTCAGGGCCTTCAGCATCGCGTCGTTCATGGTGTTCCCCTCCGTGTCCGGCGACGGGGGCAGAGTACGCCGTATGGGTGGGGCGTTCACAGTGCTCAGCGGGTCCGTCACCGTACGTAGTCGGGTTCATGCGGCGGTCTCGCCTCCCTCACGCTCGGTCCTGACCGGCACCCATCTGATTGCACTCGCGAAGCTGAATTGCCGAAGGGCAGTATATTGGCGACAGTTGGGATGGCGCCAGCATGTGCAGTCGCAGGGACGTTGGCTGTGTCGGGCGGCTGCGCGGTCGCAGTCGAAGGTCGGTCCACGGGTGCGCGGCTCCCGTCGGATTCGGATGCGGATGCGGATGCGGCGGTCCTCACGTCCGTCACCACGTCCGTCACTCGCCCGTGATCGAGCCGAGGTCCGTGCCCGTGCCCAGGAAGAGGCCGGCGCCCAGCAGGATCATCGTGGCCGGGACCATCAGCGTGGTGATGACCATCGTGGCCTTCGGGACGGCCTTCGCGGCCTTGCGGCGGGCGTTCTGGGCGTCGGTGCGGCGCATGTCGTTGGCGATCTGGATCAGGGTGTCGACGATCGGGGCGCCCAGCTCCTCGCCCTGCTGGAGGGCCGTGACGAACTGGGCGACCTGCTCGGAGTCGTTGCGGCGGCGGAGTTCGTCGAAGGCCTCGCGGCGGCTGACGCCCATGTCCATCTGGCGCAGGGTGATGCGGAGTTCGTCGGCCCACGGGCCCTCGTACTTGTCGGCGACGCGTTCCAGGGCCTGGCGGAAGCCGAGACCGGCCGAGACGACGACGGCGAGGACGTCGAGGAAGTCGGGCAGGGTGCGTTCGATCTGGTCCTTGCGGATGCGGACCGCGGACCAGATGCCGACTTCCGTCCAGAACGCGCCGAAGGCGAACAGGAGCAGCGCGACCAGGATCGAGCCCCTGCTCAGCATGAGCAGGCCGCCCAGGCCGCCCAGGAAGCCGTAGACGGCGCGCCGGGCGCCGTAGCGGTCGATGGTGAGGCCGCCGGGGTTGCCGGCGAGGTCGATGCGGCGGCGTACGGAGTTGACGCGCTGGGGGCCCATCAGGCGGAGGACCGCGGGTGACCAGCGCATGCCGAGGCGGTCGACGACGGAGTCGACGGCGCCGGTGCGGGTGGCGCCGACCTCCAGGGCGAGCTGGAGGTCGGTGGGGAGCTTGGCGTCGGCGCGGTAGAGGCGGATGCCGTAGGCGATGCCGGCGACGGAGAGGCCGGCGAGGAGGGCGAGGAGGAGGTCCATGGTCGTCGCCGCCCTCACACGTCGATCTTCGCGAGGCGGCGGATGACGACGAAGCCGACGGCGTACAGGGCGAGGGCCGCGACGACGGCGAACTGTCCGAGCCCGGAGCCCGTCATCCGGTCCAGCGCGCCCGGCTGCATGTTGTCGATCAGCAGCAGCGAGCCGACGCCGATGACCGGGACAGCGTACGCGGTCATGCTCACCTGTGACAGCTGGGTGCGGACCTCGCGCCGGGTCTCCTTGCGTTCCTCGAGGGTCTCGGTGAGGTTGCGCAGGCTGGAGACGACGGTGCCGCCGGCCCGGTTGGCGAGGACCAGGGTGGTGACGAGGACGACGAGTTCGCGGGACGGGAGGCGTTCGGCGAGTTCGCCGAGGGCGTCGTCGACGGAGGTGCCGACGGCGAGTTGCTGGGCGACCTTCTCCAGCTCGTCCCCGGCCGGCGCCTCCAGTTCGTCGGCGGCGAGCGAGAGCGCCATGCGCAGGGCGAGTCCGGCCTGGGTGGCATTGGCGAGGATGCGGGAGAGTTCGGGAAGCTGGTTGATGAACTTCTCGATGCGTTTCTGCCGCTGCCAGTTGAGGAATCCCACGGCCACCCACACGCCGAGGAAGCCGGTGATCGGCCCGAAGAACGGCGAGAGGAAGGCCTGTCCTGCGGCCCACAGGACGGCGACGGTGATCGTCATGTAGACGACGAACTCGCCGGGTGTGACGTCGAGTCCGGTGGCGGAGATGCGGAGTTCCAGCCTGCGGCCGAGGCGGGTGCGCCGGACCCGGCGGTCGACGCCGCGGAACGGCCGCCGGCGCCGGCCGGTGCCTTCGTCCGTCTCGCCGGCGGTCTGCGAGAGGCGGGCGATCAGCGCGGACCGCTGGGCGGCGCCGCTCGCGTACAGCTGGATGCCGGCCACCGCGAGGACGCAGCCGACGAGCGCGGCTCCCACGGTGAGCAGTGTCGGGTTCACGGTCGCTCTTCTCCCCCTACTTCGCTTCCCGAGTGGCGAGTTGGGCGTCGCTCGCGGCCACGCCGAAGGCCTGTGGGATGGGCTGGCCCGCCATGTGGAGCCGTTCGGCGACGCGGCGCGGCAGCGGGTGGTACGTGAACGTGCCGTGCACGCGTCCGTCGGCGGAGACGGGGCGCGCGTCGAAGCGGCAGACGGTGGCGAGGAGGTAGCTGTCGCGGCCGTGGGAGGCGAGGATCGCGATCTCGGTGACGCGGCGGGTGCCGTCGGGGTGGCGGGTGAGCTGGACGAGGACGTCGACGGCGCTGTTGATCTGGTCGCGCAGCGCCTCGAAGGGGACCTTGACCTCCGACATGGAGGCGAGGGTCTGGAGGCGCATGAGGGCGTCCTCGGCCGAGTTGGCGTGGACGGTGGCGAGCGAGCCGTCGTGGCCGGTGGACATGGCCTGGAGCATGTCGAGGGTCTCGCCGCCGCGGACCTCGCCGACGACGATGCGGTCGGGGCGCATGCGCAGCGAGTTGCGGACGAGGTCGCGGATGGTGACCTGGCCGCGGCCCTCGATGTTCGGCGGGCGCGCTTCGAGGCGGATGACGTGGGACTGCTGGAGCTGGAGTTCGGCGGAGTCCTCGATGGTGATGACCCGCTCGCCGTCCGGGATGAGCCCGGACAGGGCGTTGAGCAGGGTGGTCTTCCCGGTGCCGGTGGCGCCGGACACGATGATGTTGAACTTGGCCTGGACGAGCCCGGAGAGCAGGAGCAGCATCTGCTCGTCGAGGGCGCCGAGGCCGGTCATCTCGTGCAGGGTGTACGCGCGGGGGAAGCGGCGGATGGTGAGCGTGGCGCCGGTGAGCGAGAGCGGCGGGATGATGACGTTGACGCGCTCGCCGGACGGCAGCCGGGCGTCGACCATCGGGTTCGACTCGTCCACGCGGCGGTTGACGGTGGACACGATGCGTTCGATGGTCTGCATGAGCTGCTCGTGGGAGGCGAACCGCAGGGGCAGCAGTTCGACCCGGCCGGCCCGTTCGACGTAGATCTGGTCGGGGCCGTTGACCATGATCTCGGTGATGGAGGCGTCTTCGAGGAGGGGTTCGAGGACGCCGAGTCCGAGGGCTTCGTCGACGACGCGGCGGATCAGCTGGGCGCGTTCGGCGGTGGAGAGGACGGGGCCCTCGCGGCTGATGATGTGGCCGAGGACGCGTTCGAGGCGGGCCCGGCGCTCGGCGGCGGCGAGCGCGGACATCTCGGTGAGGTCGATCTCCTCCAGGAGTTTGGCGCGGAACGCGGCGACGAGGTGGCCGTCCTCCCGGCCGCCGCCCGCCCGGTTCTCCTCGGGGCTGTGGATGCGGGCCCGCAGGCTCATGGCTGGTCCTCCTCGGGCACGGGCATGGTGGCGGTCCTGGTCACGGTCGGCCCTTCCATGAAGGGGATGAGGGAGGGCACCTCGACGGTCACTGTCCAGGTTCCGGTCCCGGGGGAGGTGATCGTGCTGTGGTCGGACACCCAGCCGCTCATCGCCGCCCTGCCGGCCGTGCCCGGGCGCGGTACGGAGTCCTCGTCGTCCACGCCGGCCGCCCGTGCTGCGGCCCGCGCGGCGGTTCCGGCCTGCTGGGCCGCGTACGCGACGAGGCCGAGCTGGATGCCGGCGAGGCCGACGATCAGCAGGATGGGCAGGAATCCCAGGTACTCGATGGCCACCTGCCCGCGGTCCCGCCCGCGGCGGCGCCGGCCGTGCTCCTGGCCCGGCCCGCACCGGTGCCGGCCGTGCTCCTGGCCCGGCCCGCACCGGTGCCGGCTGTGCTCCTGGCCCGGCCCGCACCGGCCCCGCCCGCACGGCCGCCCGCCGTGCTCCTGGCCCCGGTCGCTTCGCCGCGCGCGCTTCCGAGGAAGGCTCACGCACCGGTGGACGCGTCTCATCGTCTCTCCCCCTCCCGTACGGCCCCGGCCTCGCCCGTCACGTCGAACGGGAAGCTCGCGGCCCCCGGGAACAGCACCGGCACGTGCAGGGTCACCTTCGCCCGCACCATCCCGTCCGCGCCCGGGTCGCACTGCGCGTCCGCGCTCGCCGCCCATGCCCCCTCCAGGTGCCGCAGGGCCGCGGCGTGGCAGTCGTCCCCGACCGCTCCGGCCCGCGCCGCCTGGTCCGCCGCGTTGCCGGCCAGCGTGAAGGTGTAGCCGATCAGGACGCACTGCCACAGCAGCACCAGGGTGAGCAGGATCAGCGGCAGCATGCCGACGAACTCGACGGCCACCTGCCCGCGGTCGCCCGCCCGTGCGCCCGGTCCTGGCCTGCGCGCGTCCCCCCACGGCGCCCGCACCGCTATCGCCCTCCGCCGCGTCGCCGCAGCCCCAGCGCGCCCCGGTCCTTCGCGCCACGGTCCTTCGCGCCCGCCGGTACGAGGGCGCCGCCTCCGCCGGCCGCCGGCTTCACGATGCCGAGCTCCCCGGCCAGCGACCACAGCGCCTGCTTGACGCTGGACCGTGTGTCCAGGTCGTGCAGCCGGCCCGCGTCGACGACCGCGGCGAGTTCCTTGTACGCGGCTGGCACGGCGACGCCCGCCATGCGCGTGCCGGTGATCTTCTGGACGAGCGGCGGCTGGATCTCGGTGGACCGCTGGTGGCGGTTGACCAGGACGGTGCTCTCCTCGGGCTTGCGGATCTGGAGCCGGTCCCACATCCGTACGACGCGCTTGGCGGCCCGTACCGCGACCACGTCCGGGGTGGTGACGAGCAGGGCGGTGTCGGCGGTCTCCACGGCCGCCGCGCCGGCGGCGTCGAGGTGGGTGCCGCAGTCGACGACGACGACCTCGTGGCGGCTGCGCAGGGCGCTGATGATCTGGCGGGCTGCGCGGTCGGTGACGTCCTCGCCGCGCTCGCCCTCGCCGGGGGCGAGGAGCAGCGACAGGCCCGTCTCGTGGACGTAGACGGCGTCCTGGAGGACGCGGGGCGTGATGTCGCTGATGGTGGCGAGGTCGGCGAGGGAGCGCCGGAACTGCACGTCGAGGTACGAGGCGATGTCGCCGCCCTGGAGGTCCAGGTCGACGAGGGCGACGGTGTGTCCGGACGCGCGGGCGGCGAGGGCGAGGTGGACGGCGGTGACGGTGGTGCCGACGCCGCCCTTGGCGCCGCTGACGGTGACGACGGTGCCGCCGGGTCCGGTGGGGGTGTCGGCTGCGGCGCCGAGGTGGCGGCGGACGCCGGTGGACCACTGGGCGGCGGCCTGGACGCGGCTGGCGAGCTCCTCGTAGCCGAGCGGGAGGGTGACGAGGCCGCGGGCGCCGGAGTCCATGGCGGCGGAGAACAGGACGGGGCTGGCGTCGGCGGTGATGAGGACGACGCCGACGGCGGGGAAGCGGAGGGCGACCTCGCGGACGAGTTCGAGCGCGGGGACGGGGCCGATGCGTTCGTGGACGAGGACGACCTCGGGCAGCTCGTCGAGGGACTCGGCGGCGAGCCGGGCCAGGGTGTCGAGGAGCTGGGTGGAGTCGGCGGCGGGACCGGCGGGTTCGGCGTCGGGCAGCCGGCCGATGAGGGCGGCGACGGCGCGGGCCGCGTCGGGGTCGCCGACCGCCGGCAGGATCCTCGTGGTCATGCGGCCTCACTTGTCCTTGTCGAGCGTGTAGGTGCGCTCGCGCGGGTCGGGCGGGGTGGTGGTGCCGGGGGCGACGAGGGCGAGGCGGACGTGCTCGGCGAAGGACTCGGCGTAGGCGACGCGTTGGGTGTCGGCGGTGGAGAGGGCGAAGGTGACGGGGACGGCGGAGACGGCTCGGCCGCCGCGGTCGTCGGTGTCCTCGACGGGCGTGAGCCTGCCGATGGCGAGGACCCGGGCGCCGGCGACGATGAGCCGCGACTCGGCGGGGCGGCCGCCGCGTTCGCCGGCGAAGGTGGCGTAGATGTTGACGGCCGCGCCGGGTGTGATCTTGCCGGCGACGCCGGTCGCGGCGTCTATCATGATGGCGATCTCCTGCTGGCCGGGGGTGAGCGCGGGCCGGTCGACGATCATGTCGCTCTGCAGCAGGGAGCCGGCCTTGAGGGTGGTGACGGCGATCTTGCCGCGGGTGCGGGCGAGGTCGGTGACGGCGGTCGCGGGAAGCCAGCGCTCGGGCATGCTGATCTTCTCGAAGTCGCCGGGGCCGAGCGGCTCGTAGGGCGCGATGTCGTCCTTGATCCGGTACGCGGTCACTTCGGGTCCGACCTTGGAGTTCACGTCGCTGATCACCGAGAGGACGCCGGCGAAGACGCCGAGCGCGCACAGGACGGACAGCAGCAGCAGGATCACGCCGCGGCGCTGGCGGGAGTTCATGGGCCGTACTACCTCGATCGTGGACGGGTGGGGCGGCGGACGGGGAGGGCGAAGGGGGGCTGGACCCGGGCGGGCGCGCGGCGGCGGGGCGGGCTATCCGGGTGCCGAGGCGGCGGCCGGTTCGGCGGGCGCGGCGCCGGGCAGCGGCGCGCCGCAGAAGCCGCAGCGGTCGCCGATGAGTTCCATGCGGCACCAGTGGCAGGTCTCGCGCCGTACGGAGGCGACGAGTTGGTACAGGACGGGCAGGTCGGGCAGGTAGGCGGCGAACTCGACGAGCTTGCCCGTGCCCCACCAGCCGGGTGAGGAGTCGGGCAGGCCGGCTTCCTGGACGGCGCGGACCCGCCAGCGGGGGGCGAGGGCGGTCGTCGGCCACTCGGTCTGGAGCTGGCCGCGGGCGAGGACGAGGTCGGTGGCGAACTCGGGTCCGGTCAGTTCGTCGCCGTCGCCCGATCCGAGGCGTACGAGCTGGGGTTCGGGGCCGGCGAGCACGGCGAACTGGGCGCCGGGGAGCCAGCCCTTGACGTGGGAGGTGAGTCCGACGGGTACGTGGTCGAGCCGGGCCACGGAGCCGAGGACGGCGCCGGCGTACACGTAGTGGGCGAGGAGCCGGGCGGCGGAGGCGAGGACGCCGGGGCTGAAGTCGCAGACGGACAGCTGGCGGAGCTGGCGGACGAGGACGGCGGCGCCGAGCGGTGGCAGGGCTGTCCTGACGATCGCGATCCGGTCGGATTCGAGCAGGGACCGTACGGAGTGGAGCCGTCGGGCGGTCGCCGGCGGGACGTGGCCGGGGCAGACGACGACGAGGTGGCCGTACCGGTCGAGCAGCAGCTGGACGTCGGCGAGGGAGGCGTCGAGCGGCCGGAGCCCGGGGTCGGGCAGGACGGCGGCGGGAGGGGTCTGCGGGTCGGTCGGGGGCAGCACCAGGTCGGCACTGGTGACCGCAATCGCTGTCGGCACGTCGGGCTCCCCCGATCCCTCACTGACCACTCGTCTGATCACACGCGTTGATCACGTGCTGCGTTCGCAGCGTTACCCGCCGCCCTGCACTTTATCCACGTCGGCCGGGGTGGTGAACAGACAATCCTTCAAGCTCCGTCATATTCCCGGTCGCGGCACCGGGGTCTGAACTGCGCTTCCTTCCCGAGGTCTTGACAAGTGAATTGGTCTGGACCAACTTGTCTGGCGACGGTGACCACCGCCCAGCACCTCCCCTCCCTCCCCTCTCCCCTTCTCCCGTTCCCCCCTCCCCTCTCCCCTTCTCCCGTTCCCCCCCTCCCCTTCCCCCCTCGTCCCTCATCCCTCCCCCCTCTTCCGCTCCCGCCCCTCTCCCCTCCCCATCCCCCACCCCTCCGGAGGCAGCAAGTGGACCGCACCACCAGAGCCGCGTTCGGGCTTGCCCTGAGCGCCGGCCTCGTCCTCGTCGGCGCCGCGGGCACCGCCCAGGCCGCCGACGTCAACGTCGCCAAGAACGCCGGCTTCGAGAACGGCCTCGCCAACTGGTCCTGTTCGGCGGGCAGCGGCGCCGCCGTCTCCTCGCCGGTACGCACCGGCGCGGGCGCCCTGCGCGCCACCCCGGCCGGCCTCGACAACGCCAAGTGCACCCAGACGGTGGCCGTGAAGCCCGGCTCCACGTACACCCTGAGCGCCTGGGTCCAGGGCGGTTACGCGTACCTCGGCGCGAGCGGCACCGGCACCACCGACGTCTCCACCTGGACGCCCGACTCCACCGGCTGGAAGCAGCTGACGACCACCTTCACCACCGGCTCCACCACCACCTCGGTGCAGATCTACACCCACGGCTGGTACGGCACGTCCGCGTACTCCGTCGACGACGTGAGCGTCCACGGCCCCGACGGAGGCGGCGGCACCGACCCGGAGCCCACCGTCCCCGCCACCCCGGCCGGCCTCGCCACCGGCACCGTCACGAGCTCCTCCGTCGGCCTCGGCTGGGGCGCGGTGACCGGCGCGACGGCCTACAAGGTCTACAAGGACGGCGCCCTCGCGACGACGGTGAACACCCCCTCGGCGACCGTCACCGGCCTGGCCGCCGACACCGCCTACCAGTTCCAGGTCTCGGCCACCAACGCCGCCGGCGAGTCGGCCAAGTCCGCCGCCGTCACCGCGCGCACCGCCAAGCCCACCGACCCGGGCCCCGGCCCGGCCGTGCCCAAGCACGCGCTGACCGGCTACTGGCAGAACTTCGACAACGGTGCCACCGTCCAGAAGCTGCGTGACGTCCCGTCGCAGTACGACATCATCGCCGTCTCCTTCGCGGACTCGACGGCCACGCCCGGCCAGATCACGTTCAACCTGGACCCGGCCGTGCGCTACGCCTCCGTCGCCGACTTCAAGGCCGACATCGCCGCCAAGAAGGCGGCCGGCAAGTCCGTGATCATCTCGGTCGGCGGCGAGAAGGGCAACGTCACCATCAACAGTGACGCCTCCGCGACCGCCTTCGCGAACAGCGCCTACGCGCTGATGCAGGAGTACGGGTTCAACGGGGTCGACATCGACCTGGAGCACGGCATCAACTCCACGTACCTGACGAAGGCGCTGCGCCAGCTGTCCGCCAAGGCCGGCTCGTCGCTGGTCCTGACGATGGCCCCGCAGACCATCGACATGCAGAACACCGGCACCGAGTACTTCAAGACCGCGCTCGCCGTGAAGGACATCCTCACGGTGGTCAACATGCAGTACTACAACAGCGGTTCGATGCTCGGCTGCGACGGCAAGGTCTACAGCCAGGGTTCGGTGGACTTCCTCACCGCGCTCGCCTGCATCCAGCTGCAGGGCGGCCTCGACGCCTCGCAGGTCGGTCTCGGCGTGCCCGCCTCGACGCGGGGCGCGGGCAGCGGCTACGTGGACCCGCAGATCGTGAAGAACGCGCTCGACTGCCTCGCGAAGGGCACCGGCTGCGGCACGTTCAAGCCGTCGAAGACGTACCCGGGCATCCGGGGCGCGATGACCTGGTCGACCAACTGGGACGCCACGGCGGGCAACGCGTGGTCGAACGCGGTCGGCCCGCACGTCCACGGCCTGCCGTAGCGGAACCCGCACGCCGCGGCGACGGCGGCGGCACACCGGAAGAAGCACCCCGCAGAGGAACAGCGGCGCGCTTCGACACCAGGCAGCAGCACACCGAGACGCAGCCGCACACCACCCCTGGAGGGCCCGCACCGGAATCCCCTCCGCCGGCTGCTCCCTCCAGGGGAATCCGACCGCAGCGCCGCCGTTCACCCGGCGGCGCTGCGCCGTTTCCGCTCACCGGACACGGGAGAATATGGCCGAACTTGCCTGCTTGACCGGTTCATGTCACACCCCCACCATGTCAGCACCGTACGACGCCCGAAGTCTGATGTCCGACGTCCGATGTCCGACGCCCGACGAACGACGAACGACGAACGACGAACGACGAACGACGTCCGACGAACGACCGTCTGTCGCACTCCCCACACTCCCCACCCAGGAGACAGCATGCGACTTCGTACCCGCGGACGGAGGTCCGCCGCCCTGGCGGCCCTCCTGGCGCTCGCCCTCGCGGCGCCCGTCACCGCGCTCGCGACTCCCGCCGGGGCCGACCCGGCGCCGACCGCCGCCGCCAAGGACGGCGAGGAGGTGATCCGGCAGTACGAGATCGCCGGACCCGCCACCGCCGCCGAACGCTCCGCCCTCACCGCCACCGGCGTCTCCGTCGACGAGGTCGACGCCCGCTCGGTGGTCGTCAGCGCCGACGCCCGTCAGCTCGCCCACCTCAAGAGCCTCGGCTACCGGCCGGTCGCGCTGCCCGCCCCGCCCGAGCGCGGCAAGGCCGCCGCCTCGGCCGTCGGACCGCTCGACTTCCCCTCCGCCGACGCCAAGTACCACAACTACGCGGAGATGAACGCCGAGATCAACACGCGGCTGGCCGCCTACCCGAACATCATGAGCAAGCGGGTGATCGGCAAGAGCTACCAGGGCCGCGACATCATCGCCATCAAGATCAGCGACAACGTCGGCACCGACGAGGCCGAGCCCGAGGTCCTCTTCACCCACCACCAGCACGCCCGCGAGCACCTCACCGTCGAGATGGCGCTCTACCTGCTGCGCGAACTCGGCGCCGGCTACGGCACGGACAGCCGCATCACCGGCATGGTGAACAGCCGCGAGATCTGGATCGTCCCGGACCTCAACCCGGACGGCGGCGAGTACGACATCGCCGGCGGCTCCTACCGCAGCTGGCGCAAGAACCGCCAGCCCAACTCCGGCTCCTCGTACGTCGGTACGGACCTGAACCGCAACTGGGACTACAAGTGGGGCTGCTGCGGCGGCTCCTCCGGATCGAAGAGCTCCGAGACCTACCGGGGCTCCGCGCCCGAGTCCGCGCCCGAGGTGAAGGTCGTCTCCGACTTCGTCCGCTCGCGCGTGGTCGGCGGCAAGCAGCAGATCACCGCCGGCATCGACTTCCACACGTACAGCGAACTCGTCCTGTGGCCCTTCGGCTACACGTACTCCGACACCACCACCGGCATGACGCGGGACGACCGCGACGCCTTCGCCACGATCGGCAAGAAGATGGCGGCGAGCAACGGCTACACGCCCGAGCAGTCCAGCGACCTGTACATCACCGACGGGTCGATCGACGACTACCTCTGGGGCGCGCACAAGATCTTCGCGTACACCTTCGAGATGTACCCGACCTCGTCCTGGAACGGCGGCTTCTACCCGCCCGACGAGGTGATCGAGCGCGAGACCTCCCGCAACCGGGACGCCGTCCTCCAGCTCCTGGAGAACGCGGACTGCATGTACCGCTCGATCGGCAAGGCGGCGCAGTACTGCCCGTAGGCGGCGACCGGCTTACGGGGGACGGGCGTTCCCGCCGGTGATCCGGCGGGAACGCCCGCGCGCCCGTTCCGGCACCCGTTCCCGGACGCCCGGGGCCGGTGGCCGGTCCTAAGCGTTCTCGTCGAAGTAGGCGTCGAGCACCGCGTCCAGCTCGGACTCCCACACGTCCATGCGCGGCCGGGCCGGCGCCGCGATGTCGATCGGGTACCAGCGACGGTCGGGCGTGTGCACGATGACCGTGAACCGCTTCCCGAAGCGGGAGCGCGCGGTCTCGACCGCGCCGATCTCGTCCCAGCGGAACTCGCAGCTCTCCTCGTCGAGGGCGAGCCGCACGCCGGAGGCGTCGGCGACGATCCGGGCGCGCCGGTCGGCGGCCTCGAAGACGGGCCCGTCGGAGGCGGACCCGGCGCCGGCCTTCGCCGCATCCCCGGACTCGCCCTCCGGCTCGCTCTCCGACTCGCCCTCGGAGACGGCCACTTCGGCGTCCGCGGCGTCCGATGCCCCGCCCGACGCCACGCCCGACGGCGCGTCCGACGGCGCGTCCGACGGCGCTTCCGCGTCCGCCGGGACGGCGTCCCGGGGCTCGGCGTCGACCGGCCCCGTCGAGTCCTCCGGCTCCGCCGGGGCCACCGGTCCGAGGCCCGCGAGTCCCGCGACTCCCGTGATGCCCGGGACGAACGCCGGGTCCGCCGCGGCGCCGTGCACGGTCTGAATGCTGGGTCCTGTGCGCTGCTCCACGGCGGAAGTATGGCCGATGTTCCTGTGAGCGTTCGAGCCGCCCCGCCTCCGCCCTGCTTCCGCCCTCGCTTCCGCCCCCGCCCTCGCTTCCGCCCCCTGGTTCCACCCCGCTTCCACCCCGCTTCCGATCCGTCGGCCGATCCGTCGGCCGATCCGTCGGCCGGCCGGTCAGCCGAGGACCGCCAGCGCGTCGATCTCGATCAACAGGCCCGCGGGCAGGCCGACGTAGACGGTGGTGCGGGCGGCCGGAGCCTCCTTGAGGTCCGCGAAGTAGTCGTCGTAGATCTCGTTCATCTCGGCGAAGTGGTCGACGTCCGTCAGGTAGACCCGGATCATCATCACGTCGTCCCAGCTCGCGCCGCCCTCCTCCAGGATCGCCCGGACGTTGGCGAGGGTCTGGAGCGTCTGCTCGCGCAGGGTGGGGCCGGCCACGGTCGGTGCCCGGCCCTCGACGGCGGGCAGGAAGCCGACCTGGCCGGCGACCTGGAGGATGTTGCCCTTCCTGACGCCGTGGGAGAACCGGGCCGGCGGGGCGGTGTGGGTGGGCGGGGTGAGGGCGGTCTTCTTCTCGCTCATGCGCGGTCCTTGGGGTCGGGGCCGTCGTCGGGGTCGGGCCCGGAGGTTCCGGAGTACTCGCGGCTGATGTCGTCGGCGGTGCGGCGCACCAGCGGGAGCAGGGCGAGGAGTTCGTCGGCGGTGACGACGACGTTGGGCGCGGACACCGACATGGCGGCGACGACCCGGCCGTCAGCGCCGCGCACGGGTGCGGCGACGCAGTTGATGGACTCCTCGTGGCCGCCGAGGTCGGTGGCCCAGCCCTGTTCGCGTACGGCCGCCAGCTCCTTGAGGAAGGCGACGGCGTTCGGGGTCGAACGGGCCGTGTACAGGGGGTAGTCGAGCCGGGCGGCGACGGCGCGGCGTTCGGTTTCGGGCAGGTCGGCGAGGAGCAGCTTGGCGACGGCGGCGACGGTGATCGCGACGGGTTTGCCGATCCGCGAGTACATGCGGACGGGGTAGCGGCTCTCGACCTTGTCGATGTAGAGGACCTCGCCCTCCTCGTGGACGGCGAGGTGGACGGTGTGCCCGGTGCGCTCGTTGAGGGCGACGAGGTGGGGGTGGGCGATCTCGCGGACGTCGAGGTTCTCGACGGCCTCCTGGGCGAGGGCGAAGAGGCGGGCGCCGAGGCGGTAGCGCTGGTCCTGCTGGCGGTAGACGAGACCGTGGTCGTGGAGGGTGCGCAGCAGGCGCAGGGCGGTGGACTTGTGCACGCCGAGCCGCTCGGCGACCTGACCGAGGTCGGCGGGACCCCGTGCGAGGAGCGGCAGGATGCTGAGCGCGCGGTCGACGGTCTGGCTCATGGCGTACGTACCTCCTGGTCCTCCCCCGTCCAGCCGGGGCCGAGACGCAGTGTCGCCCAGGCCGGGCCGTCGAGTGCGGCCAGCCGGTCGGCGTGGGCGCGGCGGGGCGGGCGGGCGAGGTCGCCGGGGGCGGTGAGGGCGGCGGCGGCCGTGAGGTGTCCGTGCCGGAGCCGTACGGGCATGGGGAGGCCGCGGAGGGTGGCGGAGAGGAAGCCGGCGGCGAAGGCGTCGCCGGCGCCGACGGCGGAGACGACGTCGACCCGCGGCGGGCGTTCCAGGTACGCGACGCCGTCGGCGTCCTCGATGTGCGCGTGCGAGGCGGGGTGGCGGTCGACGACGGTGGCGCCGCCCCTGCCGAGCTTGACGACGAGCGTCTCGGGCCGGTCGAGGAGGTTGGCGACGGCCCGGGCGCCGTGCGTTCCCCACAGCGCCTTCGCCTCGTCGGCGCCGACGAAGACGAGGTCGGCGCGGTTGGCGAGGTCGAGGAGGACGTCGGCGGGGGTGTCGGGGACGACGGGGCCGTCGCGCCAGAGGCCGGGGCGGTGGTTGACGTCGAAGGAGACCAGCGGACGGTGGGGGCGCGGCGCGGTGAGCTCGTACAGGAGGTCCCGGCAGTCGGCGGAGAGGGCGGCGGTGATGCCGGTGAGGTGGAGGATCCGGCCGTCGGCGACGGTCTCGTACGGGACGGTGTCCGGCGACATGGCGGAGGCGGCGGAGCCGGTCCGGTAGTAGACGACCTCGTGGGCGTCGGTGGCCCGGTCGGCGTCGGTGCGGAAGTAGACGCCGGTGGGCCGGTGCGGGTCGCGGCGGACGGCGCCGGTGTCGACTCCGTACGCTGCGACGGCGGCGAGCAGGTGGTCACCGAAGCCGTCGGCGCCGACCCGGCCGACCCAGCGGACGCGGTGGCCGGCGGCGGCGAGGGTGCAGGCGACGTTGGACTCGGCGCCGCCGACGGCGCGGGTGAAGGCGGGGACGTCGGCGAGGCGGCCCGGCCGGGAGGGCAGGAAGGTCACCATGGACTCGCCGAGGCAGACCACCTCGGGGGGCTGGCCGGCCAGGGTCACGGTCTCGGCCACGGTCACGCTCCTGCGGGTCCCTCGGGTGCCGGGTCCATTGACCCGGCCTCGGCCCGGATGTTAGACAGCCAAGAGCGCCCTACGCAATGGGCGTTGCACATCCTGCAACACCTGGAGGAGGGGCCATGCCGACCGACCTGTCCGAGGAGCGCGTCGACCACCGCTTCAAGGGGCTGCCGCCGGACGCCGAGGGTCTGACCGTCGGCGAGCTGGCCGCGCAGCGCCGCGACCTCTTCACCGGCGGCTTCACCACGCCCGTGCTCGCGCTCTCCGCCGAGTCCGTCGAGCACAACCTCCGCCTCCTGGAGACGTACGCCGAGCGCCACGGCCTCGCGTTCGCGCCGCACGGCAAGACCTCGATGGCCCCTCAGCTGTTCGACCGTCAGCTCGCGCACGGCGCCTGGGGCATCACCGCCGCCGTGCCGCACCAGGTCCGGGTCTACCGCGCCCACGGCGTCGACCGGATCTTCCTCGCGAACGAGGTCGTCGACGCCGTCGCCCTGCGCTGGCTCGCCGCCGAACTGGACGCGAACCCGGCCTTCCACCTGATCTGCTACGTCGACTCCGTGCGCGGCGTCGAGCTGATGGACGAGGCCCTGCGGGAGGCGGGCGCCCGGCGCCCGCTGGACGTCGTCGTCGAGCTGGGCGCGGGCGAGGCCGGGCGCACCGGCGTGCGGACCGAGGCCGAGTGCGAGGCGGTCGCCGACGCGGTGGCGGCCACGGACCGGCTGCGGCTGGTGGGCGTGGCGGGGTACGAGGCCACGATGCCGCAGGCGGACGCCGCCCGGGTGCGCGAGTGGCTGCACCGGCTGGTGGGGCTGGCGGTGGCGTTCGACAAGGCGGGCCGGTTCGCGCCGGACCTGCCGGAGGTCGTCGTGAGCGCCGGCGGCAGCGAGTGGTTCGACACGGTCGCCGAGGTCTTCGCCGACGTCCCGGAGCTCTCCCGTCCGGTCCTGAAGCTGCTGCGCTCGGGCGCGTACGTGTCCCACGACGACGGCCAGTACCGCGAGCGGACGCCCTTCAACCGCGTCCCCGAGGAGGGCGCGCTGCAGCCGGCGTTCCGGCTCTGGTCCCAGGTCGTCTCGCGCCCCACGCCCGCGCAGGCCTTCACCAACGCGGGCAAGCGCGACGCCGCCCACGACCTGCACCTGCCGGAGGCGCAGGTGGTCCGCGACGGCCGCACGGGCGAGATCCGCGCGGCGGAGGGGATCACCGTCACCGCCCTGTCCGACCAGCACATCTGGCTGGCGACGGAGCCGGGGGCGGACGTGGAGGTCGGCGACTGGGTGGGCATGGGCCTGTCCCACCCGTGCACGTCCTTCGACAAGTGGCAGCTGATCCCGCTGGTGACGGCCGACGGCACGGTGGTCGACTACGTCCGCACGTTCTTCTGACGGAAAGCGGCAGTCTGACGGAAAGCGGCCGTCTGACGGGAAGCGGCCGTCTGACGGGAAGCGGCCGTCTGGCGGGAAGCGGCAGCGGAGAGACAGGAGGAAGGCCCTGATGATGGATCTCGTCTTCCGGGACGCCGAGGTCGTGGACGGCACCGGCGCACCGTCCTACCGCGCCGACGTCGCGATCGCCGACGGCCGGATCGCCTCGATCGTCAAGGAGGCCGCGGCGGCCGGCTGCCAGCGCCCGACGGCCCGCCGGATCATCGACGTCGAGGGCCTCGCCCTGTCCCCCGGCTTCATCGACATGCACGCCCACAGCGACCTCGCGCTGCTGCGGGACCCGGACCACAGCGCGAAGGCCGCGCAGGGCGTGACGCTCGAGGTCCTCGGCCAGGACGGCCTGTCGTACGCGCCGGCCGACGACCGCACGCTCGACGCGGTGCGGAAGGCGATCACCGGCTGGAACGGCGACGGCTCGGACGTCGACATCGACTGGCGCACCGTGGGCGCGTACCTGGACCGCCTGGACACGGCGCACGGCGGCCGGGGCATCGCGGTGAACGCGGCCTACCTCGTCCCGCAGGGCACGGTCCGGATGCACGCGATGGGCTGGGAGGACCGCCCGGCGACCGAGCGCGAGCTGAACCGCATGCGGCAGCTGGTCGCGGAGGGCCTGGAGCAGGGCGCGGTCGGCATGTCCTCCGGCCTCACCTACACGCCGGGGATGTACGCCCCGGACGCCGAGCTCACCGAGCTGTGCCGGGTGGTGGCGGAGTACGGCGGCTACTACTGCCCGCACCACCGCTCGTACGGAGCGGGGGCACTACGGGCGTACGAGGAGATGGTGCGGCTCACCCGGGAGGCGGGCTGCGCGCTCCACCTCGCGCACGCCACCATGAACTTCGACGTGAACGAGGGCCGCGCGCCGGAGCTCCTGTCCCTCCTGGACGAGGCCCTGGCGGCGGGCTCCGACATCACCCTGGACACCTACCCGTACACCGCGGGCTGCACCACCCTCGCCGCGCTCCTGCCCGGCTGGGCGCACGAGGGCGGCCCGGAGTCCCTGCTCGCCCGTCTGCGCGACGACACGGCGGCGGAACGGATCCGCCGCGACCTGGAGGAGACGGGCTCGGACGGCTGTCACGGAGTCCCGGTCGACTGGCCCACCGTGGAGATCGCCGGCGTCACGGCCCCGCCGCTGTCCTCCTGGGTCGGCCGCCGTCTCGCCGACTGGCCGACGGCCCGCCGCCTCCTCCTGGAGGACCGCCTGGGCACCACCATCCTCCAGCACGTGGGCCACGAGGAGAACGTCCGGGCGATCATGCGCCACCGGGTCCACACGGGCGGCTCGGACGGCATCCTCCACGGCGCCAAGCCGCACCCGCGGGCGTACGGCACGTTCCCGGAGTACCTCGGCCGGTACGTCCGCGACGAAGGCGTCCTCACCCTGGAGGAGTGCGTCGCCCACCTCACGTCCCGTCCGGCCGCCCGCCTCCGGCTCCCCGACCGCGGCCTGGTGAAGGAGGGCTACGCGGCCGACCTGGTCCTCTTCGACCCGGCGACGGTCGCCTCCGGCGCCACCTACGCCGCCCCCCGCACCCTCCCGACGGGCATCCCCCACGTCCTGGTCAACGGCCGCTTCGTCATCGAGGACGGCACCCGCACGGACACCGTGCCAGGCCGCGCGATCCGCCGCACGCCGGTGGACTGACGCGCCACCGCGCCCGCAGGCCACCACCATGGCCGCCTTCCCTCCCCGTGTGCCCCGGCGGGCCCACGGGGCGGCCGCGCCCTAACGCCCCCGCGCCCGCGCCCGCGGCGACACCGCCCCGCCCGGGACCGGCCGCGGTCCGGGGACCGGCGCCCCGCCCGGTGCGGCGGCCGGCTCGCCCCACGACTCGCGCCGCGCCCAGAACACCCCCGCCGCCAGCACCACGCCCGCCAGGGCGAAGCCGTACGCCGGGGTGTGGCCCGACGGTGCCGTCTCGTACGTCAGGGCCGCGCACAGCACGGCCAGCAGCTGACCGCCCCGCCCGTCCCACGCGCCCGCCGCCGCGACCACCACCGTGCCCCACAGCGCGTACCAGGGCTGGACCATCGGCGAGAGCGCCACCAGCGCCAGGAGGGCGACGCCGAGACCGAGGACCGGATCGAGGCGCCCCTTCGCCACGCGCCAGGCGATCGTCGCGACGATGGCGCCGGCGGCCAGCAGGCCGAGCTTCTGGACCACGCCCTTGACCGGATCCGGATCGTCCGCGACCAGGAGCCCGAGCCCCAGCCCGAGGTCACTGGTGACGGACAGCGCGGTGTGGATGTTCGCCGCCACGCCCTGGGTGCGGAGCCAGCCGAAACCGGTGTCGGCCGCCACGCTCGCGAGCGCCGCGACGGCCACGGCCACCGCACCCGGCAGCAGTCCCTTCGCGAGGCCCGCCACCCCGCCGCGCCGCCGCGCCACCACGATCCCGACGAACAGCAGCCCCAGCGCCGCCGGCGACTTGACCATCATCGCGAGCCCGATGACCGCGCCGCCGGCCACCGGCCACCAGCGCCCGCGCCGCCCGGCGAGCAGCACGCCCGCGAGCAGCAGTCCGGCCATCAGACCGTCGTTGTGCATGCCGCCGACGACATGGACGATCACCAGGGGGTTGAGCGCCGCGAGCCACAGCGCCCCGTCCCGCCGCCCCTCGGGCGCGAGCCCGCGCACCGCCCACGCGATCAGCGCCAGCGCGAGCAGCGCGACGAGCCGCATGCCGAGCACGGCCGGGACGACGGCGCCGCCGGTGACCGCGACGACGGCCTGGGCGAGGAGGAGGAAGACGGGGCCGTACGGGGCGGGGGTGTCGGTCCAGTGGCCGCCGACGCTCGCCGCCGCGTCGTGGCCGAGCTCGCCGGGAGCCAGGACGGCGGGCCCGGCGCCGTAGACGTCGTGCCCTTCGAGGACCATCGCGCCCTGGGCGATGTAGCTGTAGACGTCGGCGCTGTAGAGCGGCGGGGCGAGGAGGAGCGGCGCGATCCACCACCCGAGGGTGACCAGCGGCCCGCGGCCGCCCACACCGGGCCCCGCACCTTCTCCGCCGCCCCGGCCTCCACGGCTCCCGCCCCCGGTCGCACCGCCCCGGCCTCCACGGCTCCCGCCCCCGGTCACACCGCCCCGGCCTCCACGGCTCCCGCCGCCGGTCGCGCCCGCGCGCTCGGCGCGGAGCACCCGCCCGTACTGCCACCACGCCACGATCAGCAGGGTCAGCCCGAGGGAGGCGACGACGGAGCCCGCCACCGTCACGCCGGTGCCGTGCGGCTGCCACAGGCCCGCACCGCCGCGTACGGGGAGCGTCCCGGCGGCCCAGCCGCCGGCGGTGACGGCGAGCGAGCCGGCCGCGCCGAGCCACCGGCATCCGGCGGTGCTGAAAACCCACATGGGGGGCAAACCTACCCTGCGCCGAGACGCGCCCGCGGGCTCGCCCGGGTCGTCCCTTCCGGACCCTGGCCGGGTCCGAGCCGGATCGGGGAGAAGCGCGCTCAGCGCTGCTTCCTCTGGATGCCGGGCGCCTGGCCCGAGTTGCCCGGGCGGCCGGACGGGGACGCCGTCGCGCTGCCGGAGGCGGCCGGCCCGGGACGGTTCGCGCCGTCGGACGGCGTCGGGCCCGCGGACGGTGCGGTGGAGCCGCCGGCCGTGGCGGACGGCGACGCGGAGCCGTCCGAGGCGCTCGGACCGGTGGCCGGGCCCCCGTCGCCGGCGCCGTCGTCCTCGCCCGGGCTTCCGGCGTCCCGCTGGATCAGCGCGGGCATGCCGGGGCGGCCGCCCTCGTCGGGAGCCGGACCGCCTGCCCCGCCGGACGCGGGCCCGCCGTCGAGCGCGGCGAAGGCGGCGAGGATGCCGCACACGACGACGGCCCCGCTCCCGGCGATCCACAGGGGGCCGGGGCCGCGGCGCTTCGACGCGTGACGGCGGCGACGTCTCGAGGGCTCCGCGCCCTCCGTCTCGTTCGGACTCACGAGCCGTGATTGTAGGGAGCACGACACGGCCGGAGCGACGTGGGTCACAGCGCGGCCGGCGCACCCCGTGACGGCGCCGCGGAGGCACCGCCGACGGGTCCGCGCACCCCGTGACGGCGCCGCCGTCACGCGTCGAAGCGCCGCCGCCGAGGCCCCCGACCGCGCCGTACGCCTCCCCCACGTGTCCCAAAACACGAGGCGCCCCGCGCCGGCCCGCCGTAAGCTCTCGTCATGCAGGTGATCCAGTCCACGAAGCTCGCCAACGTCTGTTACGAAATCCGGGGCCCGGTGCTCGAAGAGGCGATGCGGCTGGAGGCTGCGGGTCATCGCATCCTCAAGCTCAACACCGGCAACCCGGCCGCCTTCGGCTTCGAGTGTCCGCCGGCCATCCTCGAGGACATGCTGCGCAACCTCGCCGACGCCCACGGCTACGGCGACGCGAAGGGGCTGCTCTCGGCCCGGCGCGCGGTGATGAGTCACTACGAGACCAAGGGCGTCCCCCTCTCCGTCGAGGACATCTACCTCGGCAACGGCGTCTCCGAGCTCATCCAGATGGCGATGCAGGCGCTGCTCGACGACGGCGACGAGGTGCTGGTCCCGGCGCCCGACTACCCGCTGTGGACCGCCGCGGTCTCGCTGGCGGGCGGCACGGCCGTGCACTACCGCTGCGACGAGCAGGCCGACTGGATGCCGGACCTGGCCGACATCGAGCGGAAGATCACCGATCGGACCAAGGCGATCGTGATCATCAACCCGAACAACCCGACGGGCGCCGTCTACGACGACGAGATGCTGCGGAGCCTGACCGAGATCGCCCGCCGCCACAGCCTGGTCGTCTGCTCGGACGAGATCTACGACAAGATCCTCTACGACGGCGCCACCCACACGCCGACCGCCGCCATCGCCCCCGACCTGCTCGTCCTCACCTTCAACGGGATGAGCAAGAACTACCGGGTGGCCGGTTTCCGCTCCGGCTGGCTCGCCGTCTGCGGCCCCAAGTCGCACGCCTCCTCGTACATCGAGGGCCTGACGATCCTCGCCAACATGCGACTGTGCGCCAACATGCCGGCGCAGCACGCGGTGGCCGCCGCCCTGCAGGGCCGGCAGTCGATCGAGGACCTGGTGCTGCCGGGCGGACGGCTCCTGGAGCAGCGGGACACGGCGTACGAGCTCCTGACCCGGATCCCGGGCGTGACCTGCGTGAAGCCGAAGGGCGCGCTGTACCTGTTCCCGCGCCTGGACCCGGCCGTCTACAAGATCAAGGACGACCGGCAGATGGTCCTCGACCTGCTGCGCGCCGAGAAGATCATGGTGGTGCACGGGACGGGCTTCAACTGGCACGAGCCGGACCACTTCCGGATCGTCACGCTGCCGGCCGCCGCGGACCTCGCGGACGCGGTGACCCGGATCGGGAACTTCCTGGACGGCTACAGCCAGTACTGACGCGGGGCCCGTTCCCGCCGCCGTCCGTACGGACTTCCGTAAGTCGTCCCGAGTTCCGGACCCCGCTCAACTTTAGATTGATTCCAAGCTAGGATGTCTCCATTGCTACCGCAGGAGGCCATCCCATGTACGAACCGATCCGCACCAAGTCGGTCCACCGGATGGCCGACGACGACCAGCACGGCTACCCGCACCGCTCCCGCGAGGAGGAGCTGGACATCCAGCTCGCCGGACACCTCTCCGCCCTGCTCGCCGTCACCGACGAGCTCGGCGACACCGAGGCGGGCGAGCTCATCGCCCGCCAGGTGGCCCGGCTGCGCGGCGCGCCGCCGGCCCGGCACGCGGGCCTGAGCGGCGCTCCCGCCGCGTCGCTGCACCGCAAGGCGCACGCCCTGGCGGGCCGCGCCCTGGTCGTCGCCGCCTCCCGGGCCGACACGGCCGCCGCGATCCTCGCCGCCGAGCGCATGGACGCGCACACCGCGGCGCTCGCCAGGGAATCCCTGGTCGGCGCCCCCTGACGGCCCCGGTCCGCGCGGCACGATCCCGCGCGGACCGGGCGCCACCCATCCCGGCGGCCCTCCGCCGCCCTCCCACCCACCCGGGCGGCCCTCCGCCCTCTCGGCGGCCCTCCGCCCTCCCGGCGGCACGCGGAGAAAACCACCCCGCTCCTCGCGACATCCGGACCGGACAGCCACCCCTGCCGCTCTCCCGGGACCCGCGCCCGAACGTGCGCCGGCCCCCGGAGCCTGAGGGGGCTCCGGGGGCCGGATGCGTCGTGACGGGCCGTCGTGACCCCTTTTTGCTGGTCAGGGCGGAAATCGGGGCAACCCGTCACGAGTTCGGGGTGCCGCCGGCGGTCGCCGCCGGCGGTCGGCTGTCAGGGAGTCAGCCCAGGCGCTCCACCAGCGCGCGGTACTCGTCCCACAGCTCCTTCGGGGTGTGCTCGCCGAAGGTCTCCAGGTGCGCGGGGACCAGGGCGGCCTCCTCGCGCCAGACGTCCTTGTCGACGGCGAGCAGGAAGTCCAGGTCCTCGTCGGCCAGGTCCAGGCCGTCGGTGTCCAGGGCGTCCTTCGTCGGCAGGATGCCGATGGGCGTCTCGACGCCCTCGGCCTTGCCGTCGAGGCGCTCGACGATCCACTTCAGGACGCGGCTGTTCTCGCCGAAGCCGGGCCAGACGAACGCGCCCGCGTCGTTCTTGCGGAACCAGTTCACGTAGTAGATCTTCGGGAGCTTCGCGGCGTCCGCGGAGGCGCCGACCTTGACCCAGTGGGCCATGTAGTCGCCCATGTTGTAGCCGCAGAACGGCAGCATGGCGAACGGGTCGCGGCGCAGCTCGCCGACCTTGCCCTCGGCGGCGGCGGTCTTCTCGGAGGCCACGTTGGCGCCGAGGAAGACGCCGTGGTTCCAGTCGAAGGACTCGGTGACCAGCGGCACGGCGGAGGCGCGGCGGCCGCCGAAGAGGATCGCCGAGATCGGGACGCCCTTGGGGTCCTCCCACTCCGGGGCGATGATCGGGCACTGGCCGGCCGGGACGGTGAAGCGGGCGTTCGGGTGGGCGGCCGGGGTCTCGGACTCCGGCGTCCAGTCGTTGCCCTTCCAGTCGGTGAGGTGCTCGGGCAGCTCCTCGGTCATGCCCTCCCACCACACGTCGCCGTCGTCGGTGAGCGCGACGTTGGTGAAGACGGAGTTGCCCCACATGGTCTTCATGGCGTTGGCGTTGGTGTGCTCGCCGGTGCCGGGAGCGACGCCGAAGAAGCCGGCCTCGGGGTTGATCGCGTAGAGGCGGCCGTCCTCGCCGAAGCGCATCCAGGCGATGTCGTCGCCGATGGTCTCGACCGTCCAGCCGGGGATCGTGGGCTCCAGCATGGCGAGGTTGGTCTTGCCGCAGGCGGACGGGAAGGCCGCGGCGACGTACTTCGCCTCGCCCTGCGGCGGGGTCAGCTTGAGGATGAGCATGTGCTCGGCCAGCCAGCCCTCGTCCCGGGCCATGACGGACGCGATGCGCAGCGCGTAGCACTTCTTGCCGAGCAGGGCGTTGCCGCCGTAGCCGGAGCCGAACGACCAGATCTCACGGGTCTCGGGGAAGTGCGAGATGTACTTGGTGGAGTTGCAGGGCCACGGCACGTCCTCCTGGCCCTCCTCCAGGGGGGCGCCGAGGGTGTGGACGGCCTTGACGAAGAAGCCGTCGGTGCCGAGCTCGTCGAGGACGGCCTGGCCCATGCGGGTCATGGTGCGCATGGAGACGGCGACGTACGCGGAGTCGGTGATCTCGACGCCGATGGCGGAGAGCGGGGAGCCGACCGGGCCCATGCAGAAGGGCACGACGTACATGGTGCGGCCCTTCATGGAGCCGCGGAAGATGCCCTTCTCGCCCGCGAAGATCTCCTTCATCTCCGCCGGGGCCTTCCAGTGGTTCGTCGGGCCCGCGTCCTCCTCCTTCTCGGAGCAGATGAAGGTGCGGTCCTCGACGCGTGCGACATCGGTCGGGTCGGACGCCGCGTAGTACGAGTTCGGGCGCTTCACCGGGTCGAGCTTCGTGAAGGTCCCCTTGGCGACGAGCTCCTCGCAGAGTCGCTCGTACTCGGCCTCGGACCCGTCGCACCACACGACGCGGTCGGGCTGGGTGATCTCGGCGATCGAGTCGACCCAGGAGACGAGCTCCTGGTGCTGGGTGGGGACGGTGGAGGGAGCCGCGTTGTCGCGCGCCACGATTGCTCCTTGAAGAGGGGTTTTCAGATGTATGCCCCTTGGGGGCTGCGACCCGGATGCGTCGTAGGCGCTCATCCGGTGCCGACCGCACTCATTTGATCATCCGATGCTTCTGCGCATCTGTCCAGAGGGCCGCACACGTGAGCATCGCCACTCGTATCCGCTCCTTACGATCACGTAGGTACGATGCGGATCCATGACTGCCGTGTCGACGGACCTCGCCACCACGGAGCAGCGCCCGGTGCTGCCGCTCCCGCTCAAGCCCAGGCTCAGGGGCTGGCTGCACGCCGGCATGTTCCCCGCCGTGATCGTCGCGGGACTCGTCCTGGTCGCCCTCGCCGACTCGCCGCGGGCCCGGATCGCCTGCGGGATCTACGTGCTCACCGCCTGTCTGCTCTTCGGCATCAGCGCGCTGTACCACCGGGGCAACTGGGGGCCGCGCGGCGAGGCGGTGCTGCGGCGCCTCGACCACGCCAACATCTTCCTCATCATCGCGGGCACCTATACCCCGCTGACGCTGCTGCTCCTCCCGGACTCCACCGGACGGCCCCTCATGTGGGCGGTGTGGGCGGCGGCCGTCGCCGGCATCGCCTTCCGGGTCTTCTGGGTCGGCGCGCCCCGCTGGCTGTACACGCCCTGCTACATCGCCATGGGCTGGGCCGCCGTCTTCTTCCTGCCCGACTTCATGCGGACCGGCGGCATCGCCGTCCTCGTCCTGGTGATCGTCGGCGGCGTGCTCTACAGCGCGGGCGGCGTCATCTACGGCATGAAGCGCCCGAACCCGTCACCCCGCTGGTTCGGCTTCCACGAGGTCTTCCACTCCTTCACCCTCGCCGCCTTCATCGTCCACTACGTGGGCATCTCGCTGGTCGCGTACAGCCACGCCTGACGGACGGTCCCGGCGGCCCGGCCGGCCACGCCTGACCGGGCGGACCTGCCCGACGACCGCCCGACCGGATGCCCTGACCAGGCACAATGGCGGGCATGGCCGGCACATCCGCGCGCCCCGCCCTGCGGGAGCGCAAGAAGCTCAAGACCCGCGCCGCGATCCGGAAGGCCACCTACCGGCTCGCGGCCGAGCAGGGCTGGGAGGCGGCCACCATCGAGCAGATCGCCGCGGCCGCCGAGGTCTCGCCCTCGACCGTCATCCGCTACTTCCCGGCCAAGGAGGACATCCTCCTCACCGACGACCAGGACGAGCTCCTGCTCGCCCGGCTGCGGGCCCGCCCCGCCGACGAGGACCCGCTCGACTCGCTGCGCGCCGTCGTCCTCGACGCCGTCACCGCCTCGCTGGCCGCCGAGCCCGAGGAGACCCGGCTGCGGACCCGGCTCATCGTGGAGATCCCCGCCGTCCGCGCCCGGCTCACCGAGACCACCGCCCGCACCGGCCGGCTGCTCGGCTCCGGCGTCGCCGAGCGCACCGGCCGCTCGCCCGACGACCTGGAGGTACGGGTCTTCACCGCCGCCGTCCTCGGCGCGCTGCGCGAGGCCACCGTCCACTGGGCCGAGCACGGGCAGGGCGACGACCTCGTCCCGCTGCTCGACCGGACCGTCGACGTCCTCAAGGCCGGGCTGACCCTCCGCTCCCCCGGCCCAGCGCGCCCCTGACCACCGCGCCGGAGAGCGGGTTCGCGGCGCACGACCACACCCCGTGCGGGCAGTAGTCGGTGAAGGTCTGGTACACCGGCCGGTGTCGCGCGAACCACTCCAGCATCCCCCGCACGTACGCCGGGTTGTCGCCGTTGCGGAACAGCCCCCACTCCGGGAACGACACCGGCTTGCCGTGCTCCGCCGCGAACCGGGCGTGGAAGTCCAGCCCGTACGGCTCCCTGACCTGCTCCTCGAAGGACAGCCCGGCCGGCTGGTCGTAGGCGTCCATGCCGACGATGTCCACCACGTCGTCCCCCGGGTAGCAGAGCGGCCAGGCGATGGCGTCCAGGCCGCGGCTCGGCGTGAAGTCGAACCGGAAGCGCTGCCCCGGCACCTCCCGCAGCACCCCGGCCACCCGCCTCCAGTACGCCTTCCAGGTCTCCGGGTCCGGCCCGCAGCGATGGCCGTACGTCGTGCCGTTCATCTCCCAGCCGAGCACCAGGACCGCATCCGCGAGCCGGTGCTCCACCAACCGCTCCCCCAGCGCGCGGAAGTGCCGGTCGAACGCGCCGGCCGCGCCGCGCCGCAGCCCGGCCCGCACCTCCGCGTCGCTCAGCCCCTCCTCGTTGCGGTCGAGCAGCGGCACGTTGAGCACGAACAGCCGGTCCGGCCGCTCCTCCTTCCACCGCGCCCACGGCTCGAACAGTGCCGGATGGCCCTCGATGTTCGACCAGCGGTCGCCCGGGAGGTAGGTGTGGCCGACGGTCAGCGGCGCACCGCCCAGCCACTGCTCCACCTCGGCGATCCGCCGCACGCCGGCCTCGTCGGAACCCGTGAAGAAGCCCGACGGCACACCGGGCGACGGCACCGGCTCGGCCTCCGGCGCGGCCCGTTCCCCCCGGTGCCGGCCGTCCGGCGCGAGCCGGTCGTACGGCAGCAGGAACACCAGAGCGGCCGCGAGCAGCACGGTCAGTGCCACTCGCGGCCGGCTCGTCCAGGAGCGGAGGGGGCTCACGTCAGCTGGTCCAGAACTCCCACCAGCGGGTCAGGATCAGCATCCCGATGATCCCGATGTGCACCACCGGCAGCGCGAAGGTGAAGTCCGAAAGGAAGCCCTTCACGGCGGCCGGCGCGGGCAGCAGCCCGTGCCGCACGTTGTGCGCGGTGGTGTACCAGAACATGGTGATCGTCGCGCACCAGGCCAGACAGCACCACAGGCACAGCGAGTTGATCTCGTACAGCGACTGCTGCATCAGCCAGGTGCAGAAGCCGACGCCGAACAGCATCCCGGCGTTCAGCCCGAGCCAGAACCAGCCCCGGTAGCGGGCGCCGGCCAGGATCCCGGCGCCCACGGCGACGACGACGGCGTACGTGACGAGCCCGAGCATCGGGTTCGGGAAGCCGAACACGCCGGCCTGCTCGCTCAGCATGACGTTGCCGCAGGAGACCACCGGGTTCAGGCTGCACCCCGGCCGGAAGCCCGGGTCCTCGGCCAGCTTGATCTTGTCGATGGTGATGACCCAGCCGGACAGCACACCGGCCGCGCCCGTCACCATCAGCATCCAGGCGAAGGCCCGGCTCGCGCCGGTCCCCGCTCCGCCCGCCCGCCCGGACTCCCGGTCCTGGTCAAGGTCCTGGTCCTGCTGCCGCTGGACCGGCACACCACCCCGTGTGTTCACCGTCGCCATCAGGCCGCCCCCTGTCCGCTCAGCCCTGGATCCGGCTCACCGGCACCGCGATGTGGGCCGAGGTCCGCACCACGTTCTCGCTGGTGACGAAGGCCTTGAGCTCCTCCTCGGTCACCGGCTGCCCCGGCTGCGCGGCCGGCCACGGGAGGAGCGGGATCATCAGGATGACGTGACCGTTCTCGTACGCCGCCTCCTGCCAGTCCGGCGTCACCGGGCACTGCGCGTTCATGAACGGCAGGGTGAGCACGGCCCGCTGCGCCTCGACGAGCAGATGGGCGCCGATCCCGCGGTCCTGGCCGGCGTCGACGACGTCGCCGCCGATCGGCACGCCCATGCCCTCCAGGGTCGACCGAAGCTCCTGCGCGCCGGCCTCGGGTCCGTGCTCGCCGTCCCCGGTCGAATACACCATCAGGAACGGGGTGGCGGGCATGTCGTCGGTGGGCCCGAGGGCCCAGGAGATGACGGTGAGCGTTCCCATGGAATGGGCGCTGTGCGCCGAGGACACGACATTGGAAGTGGTCATGGGTCGGGACTCTAGGGGACGAACACCGCCCACCTGCCGCCGAATTCACTCGTTCGGCCGACAATCCCTCCGCTGCCATTTCCGGCGCAACGAACCGGGGTTTTCATCGTTGTGCCCATAGGGCATCAAGCCGACCGAAGGAGATCATTCATGATCGTCCCGCGCCGCGTGGCCTTGCGGTCCCTTTTCGCACTGGCCGTGACCGCCTTCACGGGCGGCGCACTGGCCCGCATCGGCGCCGCGCCGCCGTCCGCCGGGGACCCGCTCGCGGGGGGCGAGCGGTCCGCGGACGGGCCGGTGGCCTTCGACGAGATGTACGGCGGCCGGCACATCCGCGGCATGCGCGGCCCCTCGGGCGAGCCGGTGGTCCTCGTCGACGGCCGCCCGCTGCACCTGATGCGCTGCGCCGACGGCGGCTGGGTGACGCCGGTCGACCACTACGAGTCCTGTCCCACGCCGCTGGCGGCCACCCGCGCGGCCGTGGACGAGCTGGGGCCCGCCCCGCTCAGCCGCTACGCCGCCGGTCACGGCGGCCATCCGGGAGGGAGCCCGCGTGGCGTACACACGTAAGAACCAGCGCGATCTGACCAGCGCCGAGCGGAAGCGCTTCGTCTCCGCCGTCCTCGAACTCAAGCGGACCGGGCAGTACGACGACTTCGTCCGCATCCACATCGACCACTACGTCGCCGACGGCGAGGGCAAGCTGCGCGTGGCCCACATGTGCCCCAGCTTCCTGCCGTGGCACCGCAGGTTCCTGCTCGAGTTCGAGCGGGCGCTGCGCCGGATCGACCCGTCGGTGACCGTGCCGTACTGGGACTGGACCCGGGACAACACCCCGGCGGCCTCGCTGTGGAGCGAGGACTTCATGGGCGGCAACGGGCGCCGCGGCGACTTCCAGGTGATGACCGGCCCCTTCGCGTACGCCGGCGGCCGCTGGACCGTACGCCACGGCATGACCGAACAGGCCTTCCTGAGCCGGGACTTCGGCCGCCCGCGCGATCCGATCACGCTGCCGACCGCCGCGGACGTCGACGAGGCGATGACCGAACGGACGTACGACACGGCGCCGTGGAACTCCACCAGCCGGTCCGGATTCCGCAACCGCCTGGAGGGCTGGGCGCAGGGCCAGGGCAACGAGCGCTTCCGGCTGCACAACCGGGTGCACCGCTGGGTCGGCGGGATGATGCTGGGCGGCGGCTCGGTGAACGACCCGGTCTTCTGGCTGCACCACGCCTACGTCGACCTCCTCTGGTCGCGCTGGCAGGCCCGCAACCCGTCCGCCGGCTACCTCCCGAAGGACCCGCCGCCGCTGGGCGACCCGCAGTACCGCAAGGTCGCCGCGCTGCACGAGCGGATGAGCCCGTGGAACGTCACACCGGCGGAGCTGATGGACCACAGCGCCGTCTACCGCTACGCCTGACCCGCGGATGCCTCCGGGGGGGGCGCCTCGAACGACGGCGCCCCCCGTACGACGGCGTCCCCCGTACGACGGCGTCCCCCGTACGACGGCGTCCCCCGTACGACGGCGTCCCCCCGGCCCGAGGTGCGGGCCGGAGGGACGCCGGAGTGTCGTGCTGCGGGAGGGCGGAGGTCAGCCGCCGTAGCCGCCGTCGTCGTGGCCGCCGTCGTCGTGGCCGCCGTCGACGTTCGCGCACTGGTTGCCGAAGGCCGGGTTGATCAGGCCGATGACGTTGACGGTGTTGCCGCAGAGGTTGATCGGCACGTGGACCGGGACCTGCACGACGTTGCCGGAGCCGACACCGGGCGAGTGGGCGGCGACGGCCTCGGCGCCCGAGTCGGCGACGGCCATGCCGGCCCCGCTGAGGGCAACGGCACCGGTGCCGGCGAGAACGGCGGCAGCCTTCGCGATGCGAGACATCAGGAACTCCTTGAACGGGGAAAGCGACCGCGAGTATCACGGCCACACGTGTCCTTCAACGGCGCAGGCGCGCACGGGTCACGGGCTTTGCGCCGAATGAGGCGGGGAAGAACGAGGAAAAACGCAGAATCGGAAGAGTCCGCGAGGGAACAGCCGGACGTTTCGAAAAGAGGTATCGGAGGAGATGGCCCGCGGATCATCCGTCCACCCGCCGTCGGATACGACGGAGCGGACCGTGAACCGCGGGCCGCGGCCATGCGACAAGCCTTCTGTTGCAACGAGCGGAACCCCGTCGGGTGGCGGGAAGAATCGTGTCTTCACCCCGCCGGACCGAAGCTCGCGCACCAGAACCACCGGAGGGCGGGAGCCGGAGGCCGGAGGACCGGTCGCCCGGGGAACCGGTGAACCCGGTGAACCCGGTGACCCGATGGCCGGCGTGTCGCAGGCCGTGCGGTCGGGAGGGTCAGGGGGCGAGGCCGAGCTGCGGGTCCAGGGCGCCGTTGAGCGCCGGAGTGAGGACACCGACCTCCGGGACACCGACCCCCGGCAGGCCGAGCCCGTTCCCGTTCGGCGCGTGCAGCAGGGTCCCGACGGTGGCGCCGGGAGTGACGGCCTTCATGTCGGAACGCGGGCTGGTGACTTCGGCCGTGCCGGGCTCGCTGCCCCGCAGCACCTCCGGCAGCGGGGCCGCGATGTCGGTCTCGCTGAGGGTGCTCTCGAGCGGGATGCGGGGCAGGGTGAGGTCCGGCAGCGCGCCGACGCCCTCGTGGAAACCGGTGGGCGCGCCGGGGATCGGCGTGGGGACGCCGGAGGCGACCGTCGGGGCGTCCATCGGGAGCACGGGGTCGAGGCCCTGCAGCGGAACCACCACGGGGGCGTCGGCAGCGGCCGGGGAGGCCAGGGCCGCCGAGGCGATGGCGGCGGCGAGGAGTCCCAGACCGGCGTGAGATCGCAGATTCATGTCCTGCAAACGAGTTGCGGGGCGGTTACGTGACGGGATTCCCCTGAGTGCAGCAACACGAGGCCCCCACCGGTGAGGGTGGGGGCCTCGGTTGACGCGCCGACGGCGCTGGGGCGACGGGCTCGCGTGCGGCGGCGCTGCCGTCAGTGGCGGCCGCGCACCAGTCGCCCGCCGCGCAGGTACATCAGCGTGCCGCCGATCAGGAGCGCGGCGCTGATGCCGGCGGCGCCCATGACGGTGGCGGAGTCACTGCCGGTGTCGGGCAGCTGCGGGTGCTCACCGCAGTCGGGACCGTTCTCGCCTTCCTCGCACTCACCGGGCGGGGTGGTCGGCGGCGTGCAGTCGGGACCGTTCTCACCCTCTTCGCACTCACCGGGCGGAGTGGTCGGCGGCGTGCAGTCGGGACCGTTCTCGCCTTCCTCACATTCACCGGGCGGGGTGGTGGGAGGGTGCGTGGGCGGGTTGGTCGGGGGGTGCGTAGGCGGATGCGTCGGCGGGTTGGTCGGCGGATGCGTCGGCGGGGTGGTCGGCGGGTTCGTGGGCGGATGCGTCGGCGGATGCGTCGGCGGGGTGGTCGGCGGGTGCGTCGGCGGGTTGGTCGGCGGATGCGTCGGCGGGTTGGTCGGCGGGTGCGTCGGCGGGTTCGTGGGCGGGTGCGTCGGCGGATGCGTCGGCGGGTTGGTCGGCGGATGCGTCGGCGGATGCGTCGGCGGGTGCGTGGGCGGGTGCGTCGGCGGGTTGCCGCCCTCGTCGTCGCCGTAACCGTCGGGGTCTCCGTAGCCGTCGGGCCCGTCGTCGCCTCCGCCGACGCCGGCGGACTTCACCGCCTCGTGGCAGATGTCGGCGACGGCCGCGGCGAACTCGCCCAGTGCCGCGTGGCCCCCGCAGACCTTGCCGGGCCCGGGGAGCCGCAAGTGCTGCCCGGTTTCCTTCCCGGGCGCGTCCCCCGTGGCTGCCATGGAGTTCGCGCTCAAGGCGAATCCGCCGGTGAGCGACAGGATGCCCGTCGCCGCGGCGGTGGTGAGGATTTTCCTACTGATGATGGATCGCATACCGCTCTTCCTCTGGGACAGGAGAACCGGCGAGGATCCCCCCTCGCTCCGTCCGGCCCGTGTTCCACGCCGTCCGAGTGCGTGGGAATGGCGCGAGCGTAGGGACGTGGACCGGGTGGAGAGTCACGGCGACACGGCACACAATCCGAAAATCATTCAATCGGACGTCATGGGGAGGCAAAGGTGTGGCCCTGGCGGGGTCGCCAGGGCCGTTCACCACGAGCGGGATTGATGAACCGTCAGCCGCCCAGCCCGTTCGCACCCAGCGGCAGACCGCCGAGCAGCTTGGAGCCGCCCTGGCTCGCCTGGTTCAGCTGGCTCGCGGTCTCCGTGACGGTCTGCACGGGCGAACCGTCCGTGGTGCTGCTGAGGGCGTCCGTCGTCAGCCCGCCGCTCGTGAGCGAACCGAGTCCACCGTCCAGGCTGGTGGGCACCATCGACCCTGCGGCCATCGCGGGCGCGGCGACGCCCAGGGCCATCACAGAACCGGCGACGGCCGCGGCAACCTTGGTGGGCTTCATGAAGAGAGTCCTTCCATCTGTTTCAAGTCGCTTGCCGTACAGGTCTCTTGAGCGATTCCCGTACGTCGTTCCACCGTGGGTAACGAGACGTCCGCCGCCCGGAAACTCCGGGACCCGGCTTTTCTCGACACTGCACCCGAAGGAATGGACCCGGTGCGATTTCCCGATCGAATGCGCGGGGAGGCGCACCACGGCGCACGGGAACGCGCCCGCGCCCGCCCGGGGAGTCCCTGGGCGGGCGCGGGGTGAGGGCGGACGTTCCCTCCCGGTGACCGGCTAGCGCACCGGCAGCGACGGCGGCTTCACCGGCAGGACGTCCGTCGAGACCGGAGGCTTCACCGGCAGACCGTCCGTGGACACCGGAGGCTTCACCGGCAGGACGTCCGTGGACACCGGAGGCTTCACCGGCAGACCGTCCGTGGACACCGGAGGCTTCACCGGCAGACCGTCCGTGGACACCGGAGGCTTCACCGGCAGACCGTCCGTGGACACCGGCAGCGTGTCCGTCGAGACCGGCGGCTCGACCGGCAGGCCGTCGGCCGGGAGGCCGGGCAGGTCGGGCAGGGTCGGCACGGTGCCGGTCGGGAGGCCCGGCAGGCCGGGGAGGGTGCCCGTCGGGAGGCCGGGCAGGGCCGGAAGGGCCGGCAGGCTCGGGGTCGGCAGACCGGTGCCGAGCACACTTGCCAGGGCCAGGTTGACCAGCGACGTCACGGTCGTGGTGACCTGCGGGAGGACACCGCCGACATTGCCGGCGGTGAGGCCGGCGAGCAGGTCGGCGACCGCCTTCTCGATCGACGCGAGTGCGTCGGAGACCCCGTCGGCGGGCGCCGCCGCCTTCGCCCGCTCCAGGAGGGCGGCGGCGTCGGGGACGGCCGCCCTGCCGTCCGCCAGGTCGCCGGCCGGGGCCGCCGGGCGGGAGGGACGGACTTCGTCGGCGAAGGCGGGTGCCGCCGTACCGAGGGCGATGGCGGCGGATATCGCCAGGGCGGTGAAGCGGCGTGAAGCGAGGGGACGCATGTGTGTTCCTTTTTCCTATGCGTCGGACAACAGCTCTGCCACCGTGCCTGCGGGTATAGCGCTGCGCAATCGCAGAACTACGCAGCGCCATGCCTCCGTTCGGGTGAATCCACCCCTCTGACCTGCTCCTCCGAGAGGCGTACGCCGTTGCACCGGGCGGCGCACGGGGGTGCGCCCGAACGAGTCATCACTCGGTGAGCAGACGGCGAAGGCCGGCGCGCCGACCCCGGAAGGGGCGGCGCGCCGGCCTCGGAAGGACCACGATCCGGCGTGCGAGATCAGGCGTTGACGCAGGTGTTGCCGAAGGCCGGGTTCAGCGCGCCGATGACGCTGACGGTGTTGCCGCAGACGTTGACCGGGACGTGGACCGGGACCTGCACGACGTTGCCGGACAGCACGCCGGGGGAGTGGACGGCCGCGCCGTGGGCGCCGGCGTCGGCGGCGGCGACACCGGCGGCACCGGCGACGGACGCGGCAGCACCGACGGACAGAGCGACAGCCTTGGCGATACGGGACATGGAGAACGGCTCCTCGATCGATTTTCAACTCGGACGGCGCGGACGTTTTTGCCCGGCTGCTTCAACAACGCCGCTGGATTTCATCGGTTGCTCTCCCGAACGGGTGACGTTCAACCGATCTTTGGGCCATAGGAGCGTCATTCGAGTGACGGAACCCAGAAAGGCGCAACACGCTCAACGAGGAACGTGCCGTTTGGATACGGAAGTTAGCGTTTGTGAGCATCTCATGCTTACTATCGCCCGTCGCGGGGGTTATAACGTTCCCGAACGTTGCTTCCGGCCCCGTCGCGCGTTCATCCATTTCGCGCGGCCGACATCTCCCTCCCCTCCCCCGGTCTTCACGGGTCTTCCCTTCCTTCTCTCATCAAAGCGGAGAACCTGTATGCGGAATTCAGCGGTTCACGCCGTCCGTCGGGGTCTGGTGTGTGCCATGTCGTGCGCGGCGCTTTCCGCCGCGCTCCCGGCCGCTTCCGCCGTCGCGCCCGCGACCGCGCCACGGCCCGTCGCGCCCCAGCCAAAGGAAGCCGCCCGACTCCCCTTCGCACCCCGGTACGAGGCGACCCTGCACGGTGGGGTCGTGCGGGCCGCCAACACCTCGGCGACCGGCGCCAAGGGCGCCGGGAACACCAAGGGCGCCAACGACGGCGCCACCATCGCGTACGTCGACGTCGACAGCGATGCCAACACCTACAACTCCAGCCGCGCCGAACTGCGCGTGCCCGCCGGGGCCCGGGTCGCCTGGGCCCGTCTGTACTGGGGCGGGAACCTGCGCGTGGGCGAGCAGAAGCCGCCCGAGGACAACGGGCGGGTGCTGATCGCCGAGCCCGGCGGCCAGTACAAGGCGGTCCTCGCCGACACCACGATCGGCCACCGCACCGCCGACGGCGCCGACGCCTTCCAGGCCTCCGCGGACGTCACCGAGCTGGTCCGTTCGGCCCGGCCGGGCCTGTGGACGGTCGCCCAGGTGAACGTCGCCATGGGCCGTTCCGCTGTCGGCGGCTGGGGCGGCTGGACGCTGGTCGCGGCGTACGAGAAGGCCGACGAGCCGCTGCGCAGGGTCACCGTGTGGGACGGCTTCGAGGCGCTCGGTCCGAAGAACCGGGAGCTCTCGGTCCGGCTCTCGCTGGGCAAGGACCGCGTTCCGCGCGGCGCCGGCGGCCGGCTCGGCATCGTCGGCTACGACGGCGACCGGGGGACGTCCGGGGACCGGCTGACGGTGGAGACCGGCCTGGCCAGGGACGTCAGGCGCAGCGTGCTCTCCGATGCCGCGAATTCCGCGGACGACGTGATGAACTCCAGCATCACGGAACCGGGAACAAGTCGGATGGAACGACTGCCCGCTCATCAGAACACCCTGGGGTACGACTCCGACGTCTTCGATCTGCGGGGGGCGCTGCGCCATGGGGCCGATCGTTTCCACATCCGCCTCGGGAGCCCGGAGGACGCCGTCTGGCTCGGCGCGCTCTTCCTCCAGGCCGACCTCGAACCGAGCCGCCGCGTCCTCGCGGACGACCGGGACTGAACCGCGGCCGGACGTGCTGCACGCCGTGCAGCCCGGTGACGGAGGGGTGGCCAGGGTCGTCACCGACCTGGTCCGCGGCCAGCTCGCCGCGGGCCTGCGGGTGGCCGTGGCCTGCCCGCCCGGCACCGAACTCGCCGCCGCCGTACGGGCGGAGGGCGCCGACGCGTACGACTGGCGGGCCGGACGCGAGCTCGGCCCGCGGCTGGCCGGGGAGACCCGCGAGCTGGCCCGGCTGCTCCGTACCGTGCGGCCCGCCCTGGTCCACGCGCACAGCGCCAAGGCGGGCCTGTGCGCCCGACTCGCCCTGCGCGGCCGGCTTCCGACGGTGTATCAGCCACACGCGTGGTCCTTCGAGGCCGTCGAGGGCACGACCGCGGCGCTCGCCCGGCGCTGGGAGCGCTGGGCGGCCCGCTGGACCGACCGGGTGCTGTGCGTCAGCGACGCCGAGCGCCGTACCGGCGAGAACGCCGGGGTGCGCGCCGCCTGGTCGGTGATCCACAACGGTGTGGACGCCACCCGTTTCACGCCCGAGGGCGGTTCGGCCGCTCCCGGCCCGGGGCCCGCCGGCGCGACCGGCGGGCCGCTCGTCGTGTGCGTGGGCAGGCTGTGCCGGCAGAAGGGCCAGGACGTGCTGCTCGACGCCTGGCCCGCGGTGCTCGCCGAGGTGCCGGACGCCCGTCTCGTGCTCGTCGGCGACGGCCCGGACGCGGAGCGGCTGCGGGCCGCCGCCGGGCCGTGGCCCTCGGTGCGGTTCGCCGGGGCCGTCGCCGATCCCGCGCCCTGGTACCGGGCCGCCGACCTGGTCGTCCTGCCGTCCCGCTGGGAGGGCATGGCGCTCGCGCCGCTGGAGGCCATGGCCTGCGGCCGGCCGGTGGTCGTCGGCGACGTGGACGGGGCGCGGGAGAGCCTGCCGCCCGGTCACGAGGCGCTGTGCCTGGTCCCGCCCGGGGACCCGGCGGCGCTCGCCGCCGCGCTCGGCCGCCTTCTGGGCGCGCCCGGGCTGCGGCACTCGCTGGGCCGGGAGGCCCGCGAGCACGTACTCAGCAGATTCGATGTGCGGCGCACCGGCGCGGCCGTCGCGGAGCTCTACCGCGAACTGGCCGGAGTGCGGTGCACGGAGCACAGAGAGCCGATCGCACAGTGACTACCGAAAGCACCAGCATTCCTCCTTCGTCCGGTCCCTGGCCCTCGGCCGGCCAGTTCGCCGGCCTCACCTCCCTCGCGTCGCCGCGCGCGGGTTCGGGACGGCTCGCGCTGCCGGCCCGCCGACCGGCCAGGACCCGGTTCGCCGCCGTGCCGCTGGTCACGGCCGACGTGTTCGCCGTCCTGCTCGCGACCGCCGTGCAGACCGCGGCGCACCGGCGCTGGGAGTTCGCGCTGCTGGTCGCCGGTCTCGTCGTGCTGCTCGACGGCCGGGCCGGGCTGCACCGGCCGTCGGCCGTGCCCGTCGGGGTCCTGGACGAGGTGCCGGCGCTCGCCGCCCGCGCCGGTGTGGCCTGGAGCGTGACGGCCGCGCTGGTCGCCGCGTCCGCCCCGGAGCTCGCGATCGGACCGCTGCGGCTGGCCGCCGGGTACGCGACGCACGTCGTGGCCGTGGTCGTGCTGCGCGGTTTCGTGCACGGGCGCCGGCGGCGTGCGGCCCGGGCGCATCCGCGGTCGGCGCTGGTGGTGGGCGCGCCGGGCCCGGCGCGGCGGTTCGCCGCGGCGCTCGGCCAGCACCCGGAGTACGGCATCCGCCCGGTCGGGATCGTCGGGCCGCGGCCGGACGGCGATCGGGGCCGGGACGGCGAGCGCGGGCTGCCGGTGCTGACGACCGCCGAGGAGATCCATCGGGCGGTCATCCAGAACACGGTCCGCGACGCGGTCCTGCTCACCGAGGACGAGGGCCTGGTGACGCTGTTCCAGCAGTACGGCTGCACCACCTGGCGGGTCGGCGGCGAGCCGTCCGGCGAGCCGATGGCCGACCACCTGTGGGGTTACGGCTGCCGCCGGCTGGTCCCGGCCGGCGCGCGGCGCGGGCTCACCGCGAAGCGGGTCCTCGACGTGGCGCTCGCCGCACCGGCGCTCGCGCTGACGCTGCCGGTGCTGCTGCTGTGCGCGCTGGCGGTGCGGATCGCGGACGGGCCCGGGGTGCTGTTCCGCCAGGAGCGGGTGGGCCAGCACGGCCGCCTGTTCACGCTGCTGAAGTTCCGTACGCTCAAGCCGGCCGACGAGACGGAGTCGGCGACCCGGTGGAGCGTCGCCGACGACCACCGGATGAGCGCGGCCGGGCACTTCCTGCGGAAGACCTCGCTCGACGAGCTGCCGCAGCTGTGGAACGTCCTGCGCGGCGACATGAGCCTGGTCGGGCCGCGGCCGGAACGTCCCTACTTCGTCGCCCAGTTCAGCCGGGTCCACGCCGGTTACGCGGCGCGGCACCGGATGCCGGTGGGCCTCACCGGACTCGCCCAGGTGCACGGGCTGCGCGGCGACACCTCGATCGAGGACCGCTGCCGCTTCGACAACCACTACATCGACCACTGGTCGCTCTGGCAGGACGTGTGCATCCTGCTGCGCACGGCGGCCGGGCTCGTGCGACCGACGGGAAGCTGACGATGACCACGGCGACGGGAACGGTCGTGCCGGGGCCGGCGACCGGCGACGGCACCGGGTGGAGCACCGGTGGGGACGTACGGGAGCGTCGGGACGTCCGGGAGTGGGCGCGCCGCGCCGGGGCGCTGTCCCCGGTGCTCGCGGTGATCGCCCTGCTGCTCGTGCCGGGCGGCGGTGGCGGCTCGCAGGGCGGGACCGGCGGCTCGGGCACGATCGCCGACGCCGCGTCGGGTCTGCTGGTGCTGGTCTGCCTGGTGCGGGTGATGCGGAGCGGGGCCAGGCCGCTGAGCCGGCTGGCGGCCGTGGTGTTCGGCCTGCCCGTGTTCGGGGTCTGCCTGGCCGCGATCACCTCGCACGACCCGGGCGCCAGCCTGCCGGGCGTCGCCCGCTACCTGCAGATCTTCGTGCTCGTCCCGGCGGCCGTCCTCCTGATGATCCGCGACCGGCGCGACTTCGCCGTCGTCGCCTGGGCGCTGGTGGGCCTCGCGCTGATCGAGGGCGGAGTGGGCGTGGTGCAGTACCTGACCGGCACCGGCGCCTCGTACCAGGGCGAGGACATCCGGGCGGTCGGCACCTTCGGCGCCACCGACGTCATGGGCATGGCCACCGTCGTCTCGTACGGCGTGGTCGTCGCGACCGGCCTGGCGCTGGGCGGCCGCGCGGGCCGGGCCCGCACGGCGGCGCTGGTCTGCGCGGGCCTGCTCTTCCTCCCCCTGGTGCTGTCCTTCAGCCGCGGCGCGTGGATCGCGACCGTCCTGGCCTGCGGCATCCAGCTGGTGCTCGCGGGTCTGCGGCGTGCGGCCCGGGTCACGCTGGCCGCGGCGGCGCTCGGGGTGGTCCTGGTGGGCGGGTTCGGCGTCGGCGGCGACATGGTGAAGGAGCGGGTCGGCAGCATCACCCAGGTCACGGCCGCGCCCGACCAGTCGGTCACGGACCGGTACACGATGTGGGCGGCGGCCGGCCGGATGTGGAGCGGCGAGCCGCTGACGGGCGTGGGCCTCAAGGGCTTCCCCGCGTACCGCGACTCGAACGCCTCGCTGGCGCTGTCCTCCGGCAGCGACACGGCGGGCGCGGGCGCGGCCTTCGCGCGGCAGCCGCTGCTGTCCCCGCACAACATGTACCTGCTGATCCTCAGCGAGCAGGGCCTCATCGGCCTGCTGGCCCTCGCGGGCGGCTGGGTCGCCCTCCTGGTGGCGGCCCTGCGCCGCCGCCGTCTCGGCCCGGACTGCGCCCTGGTCGCGGTGGGCCTGCTGTCCTGGCAGCTCATCGACTTCTTCTACGCGGACATCGGCGGCCCCTCGACGGTCCTGATGTCCGTCGTCTTCGGCCTGGCGGCCTGGTGGTCCCTGACGGAGGTGTCCCGTGCGTGACCCCTGGGGCACACCCCAGGACCCCACGGACGCTTCGGCCCCGGCGCACGGCCGGGAGGCGCGGGGAGCGGCGGATGCCGCGAGGGCGGCGCGCGGACCGGTCGGCGGCACGTCGGCGGCGGGCGCGGAGCCCGGCGACGGGCCGGAGCGGCCCGGCTTCGCCGGGGACGCCGACGGGATGCGCGCGCCGGATGCGCGCGGCAGGGGCGAGGGGGGCGGAGCGGTGGGTGACGGACGGGGGCCCTGGGAGGCCGGGCCGACGGAGGGACCGGATCCGTGGGAGGAACGCGGTCCCGGTGATCCGCTGTGCGACCTGCCGTCGCGCGAGACGCCGGCAGGGGCGGGAGCCGGGGCCGGGGCCGGGGCCTCGGCCGGAGAGGCGAACGCCGGTGGGGTGACCGGCGACCCGTGGGACCCGTTCGGCGGACGGGACCCGCTCGGTGATCCGCCCTCGCGACAAGCGCCGCCCGCAGCCGGAGCCGGGGCCTCGGCCGGAGAGGCGAACGCCGGTGGCGTGACCGGCGACCCGTGGGACGAGTTCGGCGCCGGGGACCCGCTGTGCGACCTGCCGTCGCGTCAGGCGGCCTCCGTGGTGCGGGTCGGTGAGGTGCGGGGCGGTGATCCGTGGGCGGCGGGGAGTGTGGCCGACGCGTTGTGCGGGCTGCCCGTGTACGGGGTGGCCGCGGCCGGGGCGGCGCAGCCCGGGGACGTCGTCCGCGCACCCCGGGGCGTCGGCGGCGCGGATCCGTGGGGTGCGGCGGTGCCGACCGACGGGCGGTGCGAGTCGCCCGCGCACCCGGGTACCGGCCGGCGGTCCCCGGGGACCCGGGTCGTGCGGCACCGGCCGCCCGTCCTGCTCGGCGCCCGGCCCATCACCGGGCACTCCGTGCCGGACGAGGCCGCCCGCCCGCCGCTGCTCGGCGGCCGGCCCCTCGGCCACGGCGCGCAGCCGCTCGCACCCGGGCCGGCCCGGCACGCCCGCCGCGCCCGGCACGTCCGGCCCCGGCCGAAGTGGTCGCCGTCGGGCCGGTTCCTGCTGCGGGCCGCGGCCGTCACCGCCGCGCTGACCGCCGTCGGCGCGGTGCTGGGCCTGGTCAGGGACCAGATCCTGGCCGGGTACTTCGGCGCGGGCGCCGAGACCGACGCCTTCCTCGTGGCCTGGACCGTCCCGGAGTTCGCCTCGACGCTGCTCATCGAGGACGCGATGGCGCTGATCCTGGTGCCGGCGTTCTCGCGGGCGCTCGCCCGCCGCGCCGGCATGCTCTTCGGCGACCCGGTCCGCACCCTCGTACGCACCACCCTGCCCCGCATCGTCCTCGCCGTCGCCGCCGTCTCCGCCCTCCTCGTCGTCCTCGCCCCGCTCCTGGTCGCCACGCTCGCCCCGGGCCTGCCCGACCCGCAGCTCGCGGTGGACTGCACCCGGCTCACGGCCACCTGCGTGCTGTCCTTCGCCCTGGCCGGCTACTGCTCGGCGGCGCTGCGCGCCCACGGCTCGTTCCTGCCGCCGGCCGCGATCTACGTCGCGTACAACGTCGGCATCATCGGCACCACCCTGCTGCTGCGCGAGCCGCTCGGCGTCCGTTCGGCCGCCGCCGGGGTCGCGGTCGGCGGCGTCCTGATGGTGCTCGTCCAGGCGCCGTCGCTGCTGCGGGAGCTGCGGACCCGGCCCGTGCCCAAGGAGGAGCCGAAGCCGTTGCCGTCCGGTGACGGTCGGCTCCTCGTGCTCGGGATGATCGCCCCGGTCGTCGTCTTCGCGCTGACCCGCCAGTCGCAGATCCTGATCGAACGCTTCCTCGCCTCGCCGCTCCCGGCGGGCGCCATCTCGCATCTGAACTACGCGCAGAAGGTCGCGCAGATGCCGATGATCCTCTCGCTGATGCTGTGCACGGTCAGCTTCCCCGTCGTCGCCCGCGCGCTCGCCTCCGGCGACAAGGAGGCGGCCCGCCGACGGGTCGAGCGGGATCTGCTGCTCGCCGCCGTCGTCGTCCTCGTCGGCGCGTCGACGGTGATCGCCGCCGCCCCGCAGATCGTCGAACTCCTCTTCCAGCGCGGCGCGTTCGACGCCGGCGACACCGCGACGACGGCGGCCGTGATGCGGGTGTACGCGCTCGGGCTGCTCGGCCAGACGGTCGTGGGCGCCCTGGTCCGCTGCTACTTCTCCGCCGCCCGCCCTCTCTGGTACCCGGCCCTCGCGATGGCCGCCGGCCTCGCCGCGACGGCCGTGACCGGCGCGGCCGCCGCCCGGCTCTGGGGCGCGGCGGGCATCGCGGGCGCCAACGCCCTCGGCATCACCCTCACGGCCGTGATGCTGCTGCGCGGCGCCCACCGCCAGTCCGTGCCCGTCGACTTCCGCCGGCTCGGCGAGGGCCTGCTGCGGCTGGCGACGGCCGGCGCCTGGGCCACCGGCGCCGGCTGGCTGAGCTCGGTCCTGATCGGCCCGCCCGTGCTCTCCCTCACCGTCGCGGCCCTGGTCGTCGTCGGTGTCTTCCTGCTCTTCGTCGCGTGCGCCGCCAAGGCGCCCGAGATCCCGCCCCTGCCCCGCTCCCCCCGCCGAAGGACCCCCCATGCCCGCCCCCGCCGTGCTGCGTCGTCTGCTGCCGAAGCCTCCCCTGTGGGTGGCGATGTACCACTCGATCGCGGAGACCCCCGCTGACCCGTACCAGGTGACCGTCTCCCCCGTGCGCTTCGCCCGCCAGCTGCACTGGCTGGGCGACCGCGGCCTGCGCGGCGTGTCCGTGCGGGAGCTGCTCGCGGCGACCGCCGCGGGCCGGGAACGCGGCCTGGTCGGACTGACCTTCGACGACGGCTACGCGGACTTCCTGGAGTCGGCGGTGCCGCTGCTGCGCCGGCACGGCTTCACGGCGACCGTGTACGTGCTGGCCGGGCGGCTCGGCGGTGACAACGCCTGGGACGCGGAAGGCCCGCGCAGGCCGCTGCTCGACGAGGACGGCATCCGCCGGGCCGCCGCGGCGGGCATGGAGATCGGCTCGCACGGCCTGCACCACGTGTCGCTCGTGGACGCCGACGACGCCACCCTGACCGCCGAGACGCGGCACAGCCGCGAACTGATCGAGGAGATCACCGGCGACCCGGTGAACGGCTTCTGCTACCCGTACGGCACGGTCGACACCCGGGTCGTACGGGCGGTCCGCAAGGCGGGCTACGCGTACGGCTGCGCGATCGACCCGGGCCCGCTGTCCGGCACGTACGCCCTGCCCCGGATCCACATCGGCGAGGACGACACGTCCTGGCGGCTCACGGCGAAGCGGGTGCTGCACCCGCTGCGGCGGCGTCGCCCCGCCGACCTGATCCCGGCGCAGAGCGGCCCGGCGAGGTCGGTCCTGTCATGACGACGGAGTCTCCGCAGACGACGGAGCCGAGAGGGCCGAGGGAGCCGAGGGACGCGAGGGGTGCGGCGGGGCCGGCCGCGGCGCCCGAACCGGCCGGCATGAAGGTGCTGCACGTCATCACCGGCCTCGGCATCGGCGGCGCCGAGCAGCAGCTGCGCCTGCTGCTGCGCCATCTGCCGGTGCGGAGCACCGTGGTGACCCTGACGAACCCCGGCGCCGTCGCCGACGGCATCGAGGCGGACGGCACGCCGGTCATCCACCTCGGCATGACCGGCAACCGTGACGTCGGCGCGCTGCCCCGGCTCACCCGGCTGATCCGGCAGGGCGGTTACGACCTGGTCCACACCCACCTGTACCGGGCGTGCGTGTACGGCAGGCCGGCGGCCCGGCTCGCCGGGGTGCGGGCCGTCATCGCCACCGAGCACTCCCTCGGCGACACGCAGATCGAGGGCCGGCCGCTGTCGGCGGGCACCAGGGCGCTGTACCTGGCGACCGAACGCCTCGGCACGTCCACGGTCGCGGTCTCCCCGAGCGTGGCCCGCCGGCTCACCCGGTGGGGCGTGGCCCCGTCCCGCATCCGCGTGGTGCCGAACGGCATCGAGACGGAGCGCTTCGCCTTCGATCCGGGGGCGCGCGCCTCGGCGCGGTCGGCACTCGGGCTGCCGGCGGACGCGTTCGTGGTCGGCGGGGTCGGGCGGCTCGTGCCCGGCAAGCGCTTCGACCGCCTGGTACGGGCGGTGGCGGAGGTACCGGAGGCCCGGCTGCTGCTCGTCGGGGAGGGCGGGGAACGGGACCGGCTGCTGCGCCTCGCGGAGGAGTGCGGGGCGAAGGACCGCGTCCTGCTGCCCGGCGCGTGCCAGGACCCGCCGGCGGGTCCTGCGGCACGGCCGGTGCCCGGGTCGCGACCGCCCGGGCCGGCCTGCTCCCCCGGCCCCGGGCTGCCCGCGCTGCTCGCCGCCATGGACGTGTTCGTGTCCACCTCCCCGGACGAGACCTTCGGGCTCGCCGTCGTCGAGGCGCTGGCGGCCGGGCTGCCCTCGCTCTACGTGGCCTGCCCGGCGGTCGACGACCTGCCGGCCGAGGCCGCGCCCGGTGCGCGACGGATCGGCGAATCGGTGCCCGAGCTGGTCTCGGCGCTGCACGCGCTGCGGGACTCCGGTCACGGCCGGCCGGCGCCGCCGGAGGCCGTACGCCGCTACGACATCGCGCAGAGCGCCCGGAAGTTGATGTCCCTCTACCACCAGGCCGTCCACGGCCCCGTCTCCGTGAAGTGAGAGCCACGCCATGACCACGACCCGACCACGTCACACCCTGCTCACCCCCGCCCGCTGGATGGTGCTGCCCGCCGCCGTGCTCGCCGGCGCGGTCCTCGGCGGCGGCTACGGGGCCCTGAAGACCCCCGAGTACGCGGCGACCAGCTACGTCATCGTCGTCCCCGGCGAGAAGTCCGACCCGCAGGCCGCGCTCGGCTTCGCCCAGGCCTACGGGCGGGTCGCCACGGACATCGCGGTGACCGGCGACGCCCAGGTGTGGGCGGGCGTCTCGGCCGACACGCTGCGGTCGGGCGTGCAGGCCGCGACCTCGCCCGACGCGCCGATGATCTCGATCACCGCCCGCTCGGCGAAGCCGTCCACGGCGGTGTCGATGGCCGACGGCGTGGCCCGCTCGCTCGTCGTCAACAGCTCGCACGTGGCCGCGAACACGGGCGTGAAGGTGGTCCAGTTCTCGCGGGCGACCAAGCCGGTCAAGCCCGTCTCGCCGTCGGCCCCGCTGTCGGCGCTGGTCGGCGGCTGCGCGGGCGGACTGCTCGGCGGCCTGGTGCTGCTGGTCCGGCCCAAGCGGTCCGGCAGGACCGAGGCGGCCCGGCACTCGCGCCAGAACACGCACCCGGCCGAGGCCCGGACCGCGACCCCGGTCCCGGGTCCGGCGGGCGCCGCGCACCAGCCGGAACCGGAGGCGGTGTGAAGGGCGGATCCCTCCGCACGGAAGTCTGCCGGGACGCCGCCTCGTTCGGGCGGCTCGGCCCGGAGTGGACGGCGCTCTACGGGCGCTGCTCGACGGCCACGCCCTTCCAGTCCCACTCGTGGCTCCACTCCTGGTGGCTGTCGTACGGCCGGCCCGGCGCCCTGCGGATCGTCCTGGTCCGACGCGCGGACGGCACGCTCGTCGCCGCGGCGCCGCTGATGCGGGCCGCGGCCGGACCGCTGCCGGTGCTCACCCAGCTCGGCGGCGCCATCACTGACTTCACCGACGTCCTGCTCGACGACGACTGCCCGGAGGCCGCGCCCGCGCTCGCGGGCGCCCTGGCCCGGGCGGCGCGGGGCGCGGTGATCGATCTGCGCGAGGTACGGCCCGGAGCGGCGGCCGAGCGCGTGTACGAGGTCTGGGCCGGGCCCCGGCGGCGGCTCGCCGACTCGCTGTGCCTCGAGCTGCCCGCCGTACCGATGGAGGCCCTGCTCGAACGCATCCCCTCGGGGAAGGCACAGCGGGTCCGCGCCAAGCTGCGGAAGATGGACGCGCTGGGCATCGACGAGCGCATCGTGCCCCCGGCCGAGGTGCCCGGGGCCCTCGAACGGCTCCTGAGGCTCCATCATCTCCAGTGGCAGGGCCGGGGCGTGACCGCCGAGCACACCAGCGAGCGCTTCGCGCAGCACCTGGCGCGGGCGGTGCGGCCGATGGTCGAGTGCGGCGACGCGATGGTCACCGAGTTCCGGCTCGGCGGCGACGTCGTCTGCGCGGACCTGACGCTGATGTCGCCGCGGCTCGCGGGCGGCTACCTGTACGGGGCGGACCCGGAACTGCGCGCCCGGAAGGTCGACGTCGCGGCGATGCTGCTGCGGCACGGGGCCCGCCAGACCAGCGCGAGCGGCCGGGCCACGCTGAGCATGCTGCGCGGCACCGAGTCGTACAAGCACCACTGGCGGCCCGAGACGGTGCCCAACCAGCGGCTCCTGCTGGCGGGCCGGGGCACGGCCCCGCTGCTGTGGCTGCGCGCGGGCGCGGCGAACGGGCGGCGCTGGGCGGCCCGGCAGGCACGGGAGCGGGCGTGGGTCGGACGGACGGTCGAGCGGCTGCGCTCGCGGTTTCCGGAGCGGGCCGGAACGCCGAACGGCGGCGGAGGATGAGTTCCTCCGCCGCCGTGGGGGGCCGTCACCGACCGCGCGGACCGGTCAGAAGGGCCAGACTCCCTTCAGCGCGCCCTTCCAGTCGATCTTCAGACCGTCCTTCCATCCGACGACCGGCGCGGCGGGCTCGGCCGCCTCGACCTGCTTGGCGGGGACGGTGGGCTTGGCGGGGACGGTGGGCTTGGCAGCCTCGACCTGCTTGGCGGGGACGGTGGGGACAGCGGGGACGGCAGGGACGGGAGGCACCGGCGGTACGGCGGGGACTGGCGGTACTGGCGGTACCGCAGGGATCGCCGGGAGTGCGGGAACTGCCGGCACGGTCGGCACGGCCGGCACCGCGGGAACCGCGGGCTTCACCGGCTGCTTCCAGGCGTCCTTCCAGGAGTTCGTCGGTACGCAGATCGGCCCGCCGATCCAGCTCTCCACCCACGAACCGAGGTTCAGCTTCCAACAGTCGGGCTCGGGTTCCGGCTTCGGCTCCGGCTTGGGTTCGGGCTTCGGTTCCGGCTTCGGCTCGGGCTTCGGCTCCGGCTTGGGCTCGGGCTTCGGCTCCGGCTTGGGTTCGGGCTTGGGTTCCGGCTTCGGCTCGGGCTTGGGCTCGGGCTTCGGCTCCGGCTTGGGCTCGGGCTTCGGCTCCGGCTTCGGCTCGGGCTTCGGCACCGGCACCGTCGGGTCCACCGGATCGACCGGATCGACCGGGTCCACCGGGTCAGTGGGCTCCACCGGGTCCGTCGGGTCGGTGGGCTCCACCGGATCCGTCGGCTCCACCGGGTCCGTCGGATCCACCGGGTCGGTGGGCTCCACCGGATCCGTCGGCTCCACCGGGTCCGTCGGCTCCGTCGGCTCCACCGGGTCCGTCGGATCCACCCCGTACAGCATCTGGCGGAAGACGCGCGAGGACTCCGGGTTGGCCCCGCACTGCCAGACGCCGTGCGGGCAGTAATCGGTGATCGTGTGGTACAGCGGCTTGTGCAGCTTCATCCATTCCAGCATGCGCCGCATGTACTCGGGGTTGTCTCCGTTCCGGAACAGGCCCCATTCCGGATAGGAGATCTGCTTCCCGTGCTGGGCCGCGAAGTCGACCTGCGCCTGGAGCCCGTACGGCTCGCTGACGTGCCGGTCGAAATCGGATCCCGGCGGCTGGTCGTAGGAATCCATTCCGATGATGTCGACGACATCGTCCCCGGGATAGCACTGGGTCCACGGAACGGCGTCCAGGCCGCGGCTCGGGTTGAAGTCGAAGCGGAACTTCTGCCCCGGCACGGAACGCATCGCGGTCACGATGCGGGTCCAGTACTTCTTCCACGCCGTCGGGTCCGGCGCGCACCGGTGGGTGTACGTCGTGCCGTTCATCTCCCAGCCGAGGACCAGGACGGTGTCGGTGGCCCCGAGGGCGACGAGGCGCTGGGCGAGCGTGCGGAAGTGGTGGTCGTAGTAGCCGGCGGCGCCGAGCTGGAGCTCGCGGCGGACCTCGTAGTCGGAGACGCCCGCCTCGTTGCGTTCCAGCATGGGCACGTTGAGGACGAACAGGCGGTCGGTGCGCTCGTTGCGCCACCTCGCCCAGGCGTCGAGGAAGCCGGGGGCGCCCTCGATGTTCGACCAGCGGTCGCCCGGCAGGTAGGTGTGGCCGACGCGCAGCTCGCGGCCGCCGAGCCAGCGCTCCATCTGGGAGATCCGGGCCACCCCGAGCGGGCCCGACTCGAGGAACGCTCCCATGGCGCTGGACAGAGTCGGTCGGGGGTCCCGGGTCGTTACGGATTCGGATTCGGCGGCGTGAGCGTGTGCGGGTGACGACAGCACGACAGAACCAGATGCAAGGAGACCGGCGGTGAACACCCCCAGCCATGCTCTCGACGTTCTCTTCTTCCGGTCGGCCATGACAGCACTTCCTTTCACTCGCGCCGCTTGATGGTCCGTCAGTCTGATGTTCCGAAAGTATTCCTAATGCGCCGACCGAGAACTCCGGTTCGCTCCCATCAATAGTCCGTAAGAGGATTCCTACTCGCCCAATTGGGGCACCCGAGACGAAGGACATGCCGTGCCGAGTTTTGACACCCGCGTCCCCGCGGTCCTTGTGCGGCTCGACCCGAACCCCTTTCACCACGGCACGCTCGGCGCGGCGCGGTCCCTGGGGCGGGCCGGCATCGCGGTCCACGCGGTCGTCGAGTCGCCGGCCAGTCCGGTCGTCCGCTCCCGCTACCTCCGGCGCGCCCACCAGCGCCCCGCAGAGCCGTCACCCGCCGAACTGACCCGGCTGCTGCACCGGATCGCCGACGAGATCGACGCCGAGACCGACGACGCGTCCGGCCGGTCCGACGACGGGCCCGCCGAGCGGGAGGCGCGGGACGACGGCCGGCTCATCCCCCTGCCCGACCTCCGAACGGACCTCCGCACCGGCCTCCGCACCGATCACCGCACCGATCACCGCACCGATCTCCGTCCCGATCACCATCCCGATCACCATCCCGAACGCCCCGACCGCCCCGACCGCCCCCAACGCCCCGCGCGGCAGGCGCTGCTCGTGCCGCTCGACGACATCACCGCCCTTGCCCTCGCCGAGTGCCGGCCCGAGCTGGCGGACCGCTTCCTGCTGCCCGACCAGTCGCCCGAGCAGCTCACCCGCGTCGCCGACAAGGCCCAGCTCGCCGAGACCTGCCGGGCCCTCGCGCTCCCTCACCCGCGCACCGAACTCCCCGCCAGCGCCGACGAGGCCGCCGCCATGGCCTGGTCGCTCGGGCTCCCGGTGATCGCGAAGTGGAGCCGGCCCTGGCTGCTGCCGGTCGGCGGCGGGCTGCGCAGCACCACGATCGTCGGCTCGCTCGCCGAGGTCCGCGAGCTGTACGCGCGCGCCCCGCAGGCCGGCAGCCGGCTGCTGCTCCAGGAGCTGCTGCCCGCGGGGCGGGGCCTCGACTGGTTCTTCCACGGGTACGTGGACTCCGCCGGCGGCTGCTCGACCGGGGCCACCGGCATCAAGGAGCGCTCGTGGCCCGACGGCGCCGGGCTCACGGCGGTGGGCCGCTGGACGGCCAACCCCGTGGTCGACGCGACGGCCCGGGAGCTGCTGTCGGCGCTCGGCTACCGGGGCGTGTGCGACCTCGACTTCCGGCTCGACCGGACGACCGGCGCCTACCACCTGGTCGACTTCAACCCCCGGCCCGGCGCCCAGTTCCGGCTGTTCGCCGACCGGGACGGGCTCGACGTGGTCCGGGCCATGCACCTGGACCTCACCGGCCGTCCGGTGCCCGCGCACCACCCTTCGTACGGGCGGCGGTTCTTCGTCGAGAACTACGCGGCCCTCTCCTACCTGACCGCGCCGGGCCGCCGGCACACGGCCGGGCCGCCCGGGACCGGCGGCACGCGCGGCCGCGAGCCGGGCGGAGGCGAGGCGGCCTGGTTCGCCGCCGACGACCCGCGGCCGGCGCTCGCGATGATGCGCGCCTGGTTCGCCCACGTCCTGCGCAAGGGCCTGCTGACGCTCCGTCGGCTGACGCGCCTGCTGGCCCGGCGGCTGCTCCGCGCCGGCGGCCCGCGGCCGGTGGCGACCGTGCCCGCGCCGCAGCCCCCGCCCCGTACCACCGACGACCGGATGACCCAACGATGAGACCGACGACCCCGAAGGCGGAACGCGCATGTACGACCTGGTGATTGTGGGAGCGGGGCCCTACGGCCTGTCCATCGCCGCCCACGCGGCGGCGCACGGGCTGGACCTGCGGATCTTCGGCCGCCCCATGGACATGTGGCACGCCATGCCCTCGGCGATGTTCCTCAAGTCCGAGCCGTGGGCCTCGCACCTCTCCGATCCGGCGGGCGCGTACGGGCTCGACGCCTACGCGGCCGGCCGCGGGGTCCGCGCCGAGCACGGCGTACCGCTGCCGGTCGGCTTCTTCGCCGCGTACGGCGACTGGTTCGCCCGTCAGGCGGTGCCGTCGCTCGACGAGCGGCTCGTCACCGCCGTGGCACCGGCCCCCGGCGGCGGGTTCACGGTCACGGCGGAGGACGGCGAGGCCGTCCGCGCCCGTACGGTCGCGCTGGCGGTCGGCGTGCTGCCGTTCCTGGAGATCCCGGGCCCGCTGCGTGGACTGCCCCGCCGCCTCGTCACCCACTCGAGCCACCACGGCGAGCTCGACGGCTTCGCCGGCCGGGACGTCACGGTGATCGGCGCCGGGCAGGCGGCCCTGGAGACCGCGGCCATCCTCACCGAGCAGGGCGCTTCGGTACGGATCCTGGCCCGCTCCGGCCGGCTGAACTGGAACACGGTGCCGCCGGCCCTCGACCGCGGCCCCTGGCGGTCGCTGCGCGCCCCGCACACCGGGCTGGGCTGCGGCTGGCAGAACAAGCTGTACGCGGACACGCCCGGCCTGTTCCGGCGGCTGCCCGCCGCGACCCGTGAGCGGATCTTCGACTCGGCGCTCGGCCCGGCCGGCGCCTGGTGGCTGCGCGAGCGGTTCGCGCAGGTCGGGGACGTACGGCTCGGGCACCGGGTGACGGGCGCGACGGTGACGGCGGACGAACGGCTGCGGCTCGACGTGGCCGGGCCCGGCGGGGCGACGGACGTCGTGGAGACCGACCACGTCGTCGCCGCGACCGGATTCGTGCCGAACCTGGACCGCGCCGGCGTCCTGGCGCCGGAACTGCGCGACGGGCTGCGCCGGGTGGGCGCGGGCGGGGCGCCGGAGGTGGGCGGGCTCTTCGAGTCCTCGTGGCCCGGGCTGTTCCTCGCGGGGCTGCTCACGGCTCCGTCGTACGGGCCGTCGATGCGGTTCGTGTTCGGCGCGGGCCACACGGCCGGGCGGCTCGTGAAGGGCGTGCGGCAGCGGCTGCGGTCGGCGGCCGGGCGCGGCGGCGTGGTGGGCCGGCCGCGGTCCGGCGAGGAGCGGGTGGCCGCCGGGGCCTCCTGAAGGACGGTTCGGGTCCCGCGTCAGGACGAAGGCCGGCCCCGGGGAGCGTGGTGGACGCTCCCCGGGGCCGGCCCGGTCCTGCGCGAACCGCGTCGGACGACGTCAGTGGTTGACGCAGACGTTGCCGATCGCGGGGTTGAGCGCGCCGATCAGGTTCACGCTGTTGCCGCAGACGTTGATCGGGACGTGGATCGGAACCTGGACCACGTTGCCCGAGAGGACGCCCGGCGAACCGACGGCGATGCCCTCGGCGTGCGAGTCGGCCGACGCGGGAGCGGCGGCACCCAGGGCCATGAGCAGACCGGCGACGGCGACCGCAGCCTTCTTGCACTTCATTTCGTCTGGATCCTTTCTGCGGCGGAAGAAATTCACGGCTTTCGTGAGGTGCGGGACAACGTGCGACCCGCCTTCCGCTGCACGATTCCCAACGACCCTGCCACGGAAAGGAAACCGCACGGCGTTCCGCTCGCCGTTGTTCACCCCATTGCCGCGCGCAGAATCGCTCAGCGGGGCCAGACAGGTGTCCTCATGAGCCGCTCCCATTCCCGGTCGGGCACGCCGGGAACCGCCCGGCCGGCCAGCATCCACTGGCGGGCCAGCGCGGAATACACCGGAAAGGGTTCCTGGTCGACCGGCGGCGGATCGGGCACGTAACGGCTCTTCGGAATGAAGGCCATCCGCTCCCATTTCCCTCGATCGGGGGCCATATTCGCTCCTTCCGCTGACGTTCCGCATCATGACACAGTCATCGCGGGAGAGTGATTCGAACACTCCGCGCCGCGTCGCGCACCTACGTACGAGAGCGTCCGATTTAACGTTTCTGCATGAAATTCCCCCACTCCCCCCGGCGCACGCGCTCCCGCCTGCGCCGGAGACGTACGCTGCTCGTGTCCACGGCCCTGGTCGCGCTCGGCACCGGCGCCCTCGCCTGGGCACCGCCTGACCTGCCCGCGCCCGAGAAGGGCCTCAACCTCCTCGTCGTCGGGCTCGACAGCCGCGAGGGCGTCACCGCCGCCGAGAAGAAGACGTACCGGCTCGGCAGCCGCGAGTGCTCCTGCACGGACGTGATGATGCTGGTGCACGTGTCGGCGAAGAACGACCGGGTGAGCGTGCTGAGCCTGCCGCGCGACTCCCTCACCGGCTTCCACGACGGGCACGTCGACCGACGTACGGGCCGGAAGCACGAGTCCCATCCCGCGAAGATCAACAGCGCGTGGGCGGAAGGCGGCTCGTCCTTCACCATCGAGACCGTCGAGGCGATGACCGGACTGCAGGTGCACCGCTACCTGGAGATCGACTTCCGGCGCTTCATGGACACCGTCGACTTCTACGACGAGGGCGTGCCCGTCTGCACGAAGATCCCCCTCAAGGACACGGTCACCGGGCTCGACCTCAAACCCGGCTCGAAGTCGGTGCGGGGCGGCGAGGCGCTGCAGTTCGTCCGCTCCCGCCGCGCGGACGGCAAGATGGACTTCGGCCGCATCCAGAAGCAGCACCTGTTCCTGGCCAACCTGCACCGCAACCTGCGCGACGGCCTGCTCAGCAGCCCGACCGGCCTCAAGGCCTTCGCCACGACGCTGCGCGGCACCGACAAGGGCGAGCGCGCCATCTCCGTCACGGAACTCGTCCGGCTGGCCGGCCGCCTGAAACGGCTCACGCCGAGTCAGACCCAGTTCGCGACCGTGCCCGTGGGCGGCTTCAACGCCACCATCGCGGGCGTCGGCTCGACCCTCGCCTGGGACGAGAAGTACGCCGCGGAGGTCTTCGCGGCCCTGCGCGCGGACAAACCCCTGCCGAAGCCCCACGCGCAGCAGACGAGCGAGATCCCGAAGGGCCTCGGCGAGTACCGGCCGACCGGCGGCGGCACACTGCTCTGCGCGTAGGCACCGCGGGCGGGGCGGGGCGCGAAATGCGGGGCGGGGCGGGATGCGCGGCGGCGCGTCCGGCCCTGCCTCCGCCCCGCGCTCCGTCTCCCCGTCTCCGCCCCGCGCCGTCTCCGCCCCGCCCGCCTCCGCGTCTCCGCGTCTCCGCCCCGGCTCCCGTCAGTGGGCGGCGAGCTTGCGGGACAGCTCCTCCGGGTCCGTCGTCGGCGCGTCGCAGACGAAGTGCCGGCAGACATAGGCGGTGGCCCGGCCGTCGATGAGCGGCCGGTCCCTCAGCAGCGGGAACTCCTCGCCGCCGGGCAGTCCGGTGGCGAGGACCGCGCCGGGCGTGCCGGCACGCAGGGCGGTGCGGCGCAGCGCGCGGAAGGCCTCGTCGTCGGGCGCGCCCACCACGGCGATCTCGCGCGGCCCGTCGAGCAGCGCCTCGGCGACGGCGAGGCCCCAGCCGATGAACCGGGGCGCACGCGGGCCGAGCGCCCTGACCACGCCGAGCGCGCGTTCCGCGGCGGTCCGGTGGGCTTCGGAGCCGGTGTGCGCCGCGTACGTGAGGAGCGCGCCGGCGGCCGCGGTCCAGCCGGAGGGCGTGGCGTTGTCGGTCGGGTCCTGGGGGCGGCGGATCAGCCGTTCGGCGTCGTGCGCGGTGTCGTAGAGCGCTCCGCCCTCGGCGGTGAACTGGTCGAGGACGACGTCGAGGAGGAAGCCGGCGAACTCCAGCCACACGCCTTCGCCGGTGACGGACGCGAGCGCGAGGAAGCCCTCGGCGACGTCCGCGTAGTCCTCCAGGACACCCGCGTTGCCGCCCGCGTGTCCGTCCTTGGACGTACGGGTCAGGCGGGCGCCTTCGTCGAGGTGGAGCCGGACCAGCAGGTCGGCGGCCTCGGTGGCCCGCTCGACCAGGTCGGGACGGTCGAAGAGGGCGCCGGCCTCGGCGAGGGCGGCGACGGCGAGCCCGTTCCAGGCGGCGACGACCTTGTCGTCCCGGCCGGGCCGCGGGCGCTGCTCGCGTGCGGCGAGCAGCCGGGCCCGCACGGAGGCGATCCGCTCGGCGTCGGAGACACCGGCGTCCTGCGGGAGCTGGAGCACGGAGGACCCGTGCTCGAAGGTCCCGTCCTCGGTCACGCCGAAGTACCGGGCCGCATCGCCGGCGTCCTCCTCCCCGAGCACGGCGGCGAGCTGCGCGGGCGTCCACACGTAGTACGCGCCCTCGACGTGCCGGCCCGTACCGTCGTCGGAGTCGGCGTCGAGCGCCGAGGCGAACCCGCCCTCGGGCGTGCGCAGTTCCCGCACCATGAAGTCGGCCGTCTCCAGCGCGACCCGCCGCGCGAGGCCGCTCCCGGTGGCCCGCCAGAGGTGCGTGTAGACACGGCAGAGAAGCGCGTTGTCATACAGCATCTTCTCGAAGTGCGGCACGACCCACTCGCGGTCCACCGCGTAGCGCGCGAAACCGCCGCCGAGCTGGTCGTAGATGCCGCCGCGGGCCATCGCCTCGCAGGTGTCGGCAGCCATCTGCAGGGCGCCCTCGGAGCCCGTACGGGCGTGGTGGCGCAGCAGGAACTCCAGCGCCATGGACGGCGGGAACTTGGGCGCGCCGCCGAAGCCGCCGGCCGTGGTGTCGTACTCGCGGGTGAGGCCGAGCAGCGCCTGGGCGAGTTCCTCCTCGCCGGGGACGCCGTCGCCGCCGAAGGCGAGCGAGCGGGCCGAGAGGTCCTTGACGATCTTCCCGGCGACCTCGCCGACCTCGTCGCGGCGCTCGGTCCAGGCGTGCGAGACGCCGTCGAGGACGTCGGAGAAGGACGGCATGCCGTGCCGGGGCTCGGGCGGGAAGTAGGTGCCGAAGTAGAACGGCTCGGCGTCCGGGGTGAGGAAGACGGTCATCGGCCAGCCGCCCTGCCCGGTGGCGGCCTGCACGGCCTCCATGTAGACGGCGTCGACGTCGGGCCGCTCCTCGCGGTCGACCTTGACGGCGACGAAGCGCTCGTTGATCAGGGCCGCCGTGACCTCGTCCTCGAAGGACTCGTGGGCCATCACGTGGCACCAGTGGCACGCGGAATAGCCGACCGACAGCAGTACGGGTACATCGCGCCGTTTCGCTTCCTCGAACGCCTCCGGTCCCCACGGCCACCAGTCGACGGGATTGTCAGCGTGCTGAAGCAGATAAGGCGAGGTCGTACCAGCCAACCGGTTCATACGACCCAGCCTCTCACAGCGCCTGGCACGGCCGACGAAACCCTCACGGGATCGCTGAGCTTGACCACATTGCACTCGTGGACCATCACGTGATGGGCGGCATCATCCCCTCCAAGCCGGGCGGCCGGATGCCCCGGAACAGTAGGCTTGGCGCAGCAGCGCCGGACCTGCCGAGGCTCCTCGAAGGAGGTAGACCATGTCCGCCGAGATGGTGGCGCCCGCGTGGATGCACTCGCAGATCAGCGCGGAGCAGTACGACTCCTGGTCCGAGGAGCAGTGCGCCGGCGTCGAGATCGTGGACGGGATGGTCGTCGTGAGCCCGAGCGCCTCCAAGCGGCTGGGCCGGCTGGCCCGCATCCTGGCCAATGCCCTGGACGCTGCCGCGGGCCCGGAGTGGAACGCGGACACGGACTTCGACGTCCGCCTGCAGGACGTTCCCCTCACCAACCGCCGCCCGGACGTCATCGTCTACCGGGCGGAGACCATCGACCTCACACCCACTCGCCCCGAGCACGTCCTCCTGGTCGTCGAGGTCGTGTCGCCCGGATCGGAGACCACCGACCGGATCGTGAAGGTGGACCAGTACGCCAAAGCCGGCATCCCCTTCTACTGGCGCGTCGAGCATGCTGCCACCGGTGTCCCGATCGTCTACACCTACGTCCTCGACCCCGCCACGAAGACCTACAGGGACGGCGAGATGTTCACCGGCACAGTGAAAGCCACCGCACCGTTCTCCATCACGGTCGATCTTGGGGCCATGTAGGGCGGAGGGGCTTTCCTCCCGGCCCGGCCTCCTCGGAGCGGAAGGCCGGGCGCAAGGCGTGCGGGTGGTCGCCGAGGCCGTGTCGGGCGGGTTCGTACCGTCCGTCACGCGAAGACGGCGGCGTGGCGCCTGGCCCAGTCGGTGAACGGGGTGGCGGGGCGGCCGAGGATCTTTTCGATGTCGGGGCTGACGGTCCGTTCGCGCGGGGTGGGGGTGCCGATGATGTCGAGGGTGGTGTCGGCGACCGGGGCAGGCATGAAGGTGAGCATCTGGGCGCGGGCTTCCTCGCGGGTCTGGTCGACGAAGGTGACCTGCTCGCCGATGGCGGCGGCGAGGGCTGCGGCGCGCTCGCGCGGGGTGGTCGGGGCGGGGCCCGTGAGTTCGTAGACGGCCTTGGTGTGGCCGGACCGGGTCAGTACGGCCGCGGCCACGGCGGCGATGTCGTCGGGGTCGACGGCCGGGAGGCCGACGTCGCCGAAGGGCGCGGCGACGGTGCGGCTCGCCTTGACCGACGGCACCCAGGCATAGGCGTTGGAGGCGAAACCGCCCGGGCGCAGGATGGTCCAGTCGGTGCCGGAGTCCATGACGGCCTGCTCGTAGGCGGCGAAGGCCTGTCCGTGGGACAGGGAGTCCGGGCGGGTGACCACGCCCTGGGAGGACAGCAGGACGATCTTGCCGTAGTGCGCGAAGGGAGCGACCACGGCGGCGGGGTCGCCGCTCATCATGAGGTCTCCCCCGACGAGCAGGAAGACGGCGTCCGCCGTGGCGGGCAGGTCGGCGGCCAGCCCGGCCAGGTCGGCGGCGACGGCGTGCACGCCGGGCGGTACGTCGGCCTGGGTGATGCGGCGCGAGAGCGCGGTCACCTCGTGGCCCTGTTCGGCGAGCAGGCGGACGAGCGTGCGGCCGACGTTTCCGGTGGCACCGGTGACAACGATCATGTGGGGCTCCTCGAGTCCGTACGAGCAGAGGGTGAGCAGGGATGAGCAGGGATGAGCACAGCAGGTTGGCCGGTTTGTTAGTTAGCCGACTGACTCACTTGCTGTCCCGGAGGCTAGCACGGGTCGGGGCCGTATAGTTAGTGAGGTGACTTACTCGAAGGAGTCCGCCCGGGCCCAGGTCGCCGGCGCGAAGCGGCGGCGGCTCATGGAGGCCGCGGCCGACGTCGTCCACCGGCAGGGCGCCGAGCGCACCACCATCGCCGACATCGCGCGCGCGGCCGAGGTGCCGGTGGGCAACGTGTACTACTACTTCAAGACCAAGGACGAGCTCGTCGCCGCCGCGCTGTCCGAGCACGAGCGACACCTGAACCAGCTGGTCAGTCACCTGAACGAGCTCCCCGGTCCCCGTGAGCGCCTCAAGGGCCTGATCGACGGCTGGGTGGGGCAGCGCGACCTCGCCGTCCGTTACGGGTGCCCGACCGGCACCCTCGCCGCGGAGCTGGGCAAGCGCGACCAGGGCGGCCTTGACGCCGAAGCGGGCAGGGTCGTCCGGCTGCTGCTCACCTGGGCGGAGGACCAGTTCCGCGAGCTCGGCCAGCCGGATCCCGAGGGCATGGCCCTCACCTTGGTGGGCGCCTATCAGGGAATGTCCTTGCTGGCCAACGCCCTGCGCGACCCGGGGGTCATGGACCGCGAGGGCGCCCGGCTGACCGCCTGGATCGACTCCCTCGAGACCGCCTGAGCCCGCGGTCGCCGCACCGGGAGGCCACGCCCTCCCCGCGGCGGACGGGCCGCGGGTGAGCGGCGGAAAGACCGCCCGTACGCCACGGGTGGCTCCGGTGACGGTGGGGCAGGGATACGGAGAAGCGGCCCCGCTCCTCGCACTGGCTCTGCGAGGAACGGGGCCGCTTCAGCGGGGCCGCGGAGATCAGCCGCCGACGTTGCCGTTCTGGGAGAGGACCTCGCCCAGGATGTGCGACAGCGCGTCGTCGCCCTTCTGCTGCACGGAGTTCTGGGTGCAGGTCTGGTTCGACATCGGGTTGCCGAGGACGTCCTGGACGGCGATCGGAACGCCGATGAGGGCGCCGACCGGCACCTGGGCCTGGACCTTCTGGATGTCGAAGCAGTGCAGGACGCCACCGTTGACGAGACCGAAGTTCGGGCTCATGTAGCCGCCGGTGGAGTTGCTGCCGATCGACTGCTTCGACTGGTTGCCGATGATGTTGGCGCTGCCGCCGTCGTTGCCGGCCGCCATCGCCGTGGTCGCGGACATGCCGGCGACGGTGGCCGCGACAGCAGCGGTAGCAAGAACCTTCTTGATCACGAGTCTTCCTTCTTGAGCTCGATGGCCCGGAGCTCGATGGCCCGGAACTGCTCCGTTGACCGAAGCGCCCTGATCAACTGCCCCGCGAAGGATTGGTTCCGGCGCGTCACCCGGACGCGGTATTCGGCACATGAACGCCATCGGACGCGAGGTCGACGCTCTGCCGTTCGGACCGTGGCGGCAGGCGCCGGGGACCCTTGGGAGCACCGGGACGCGGCGCCGGACAGGGCTCGCCGCGGCGGGGTGCGGAGGTGCGGGGGACCGGACTGTTCGACTCGGAGGTGCGGGTACGGCCGAGCCACCGCGAGCAGGGAACGGGTGCTCCGCGAGCCGGGAACGCGTGCCCCACGAGCCGGGAACGCGTGCCCCGCGAGCCCAAGACCGGACACGCCGCCGGAAACGCGCACACCTCGGCCCGGGATGCGCGCCCGCCTCGGCCGGGATGCGTGCCCGCCTCGGCCGGGACGCGCGCACACCTCGGCCCGGGATGCGCGTGCACCTCCGCCCGGGATGCCGGCGCACCCCGGCCCGGGATACGTGCGCGCCTCGGCCGGAACCGGATGCGTCCCCGGAAACGGGTACGCCTCGGGGCGCGGCGGCACCGTGGGTGTCGTCGCGCCCCGAGGCGTGTCGTGGCGTCCGTCCCCGCCCGGCCCGGGGGCCGGCGGGGCGTACGGCTACTTCTTCGCCGGGCCCTCGGTCGCCGGGCCGGCCGTGGCGGCGGCCGGGTCCGGGGCCTCGGTGAAGTCGATCTTGTGCATGTGGCGGTTCATCGACTTCATCAGCATCCAGACGGCCAGCGCCAGGACGGCGAAGACGACGAAGCCGAGGACGCCGGGGGTCACCTTGTTCTCGTCCAGCTCCTTCGCGGCGAAGGGGACGAGCTCGGTCAGTGCCAGGTGTGCGCTCATGCTAGGCATTGTCCCGGATGCCCGCGAAGAGGTCGCTCTCGGGGAGGGAGGTGTCCACGAGGGACTTGCTGAGCTCGTACTCCTCCGTCGGCCAGACCTCCTTCTGGATCTCCATCGGCACCCGGAACCAGCCGCCGTCGGGGTCGATCTGGGTGCGGTGGGCGATCAGGGCCTTGTCGCGGGTCTCGAAGAACTCCGAGCAGGGCACGAAGGTCGTGAGCGTGCGCTCCTTGCGCTCGAACTCGTCCCAGCGCTTGAGCCAGTCCCCGTACGGCGACTCCAGGCCCCGGTCGAGCAGCGCCTGGTGCAGGGCCTCGGTGCGCGGGCGGTTGAAGCCCTGGTTGTAGTAGAGCTTCTGCGGCTGGAAGGCCGGGCCGAACTCGGCCTCCGGGTACTTCTCGGTGTCGGCCGCGCCCTCGAAGGCCACCATCGTGATCTTGTGGGTCATGATGTGGTCGGGGTGCGGGTAGCCGCCGTTCTCGTCGTAGGTCGTGACGACCTGCGGGCGGAACGCGCGGATCTTGCGGACCAGCTCGCCCGCGGCCGCGTCGACGTCCTCCAGGGCGAAGCAGCCCTCGGGAAGCGGCGGCAGCGGGTCGCCCTCGGGCAGGCCCGAGTCGACGAAGCCCAGCCATTCCTGCCGGACGCCGAGGATCTCGCGGGCCTCGTCCATCTCCTTGCGGCGCACCTCGTGGATGTTGGCCTCGATGTAGGGGTCGCCCTGGAGCTTGGGGTTGAGGATGGAGCCGCGCTCGCCGCCCGTGCAGGTCACCACCAGGACCTCCACCCCCTCGGAAACGTACTTCGCCATGGTCGCCGCGCCCTTGCTCGACTCGTCGTCGGGGTGGGCGTGAACGGCCATCAGTCGCAGCTGCTCAGTCAAGACTCGATCCTCAATGATTCGTCGCCTAGGGAGGTCTCTATAGTGACGGAACCGGGGGTGGGAAAAATTCCGGCACCCCTGCGGCGAGAGGAACGATCATGAGCGCGGTGCGAGAGGGCCTGCCCGAGGGGCGCTACGGGCGCTCCGCGGACGACCGCGCCGATCGCACGCTGAAGATCGTCGGGGCCGCGCTCGGCGCCCTGCTGCTCGCCGTGACCGGCTGGTTCGGCTGGTACTACGTCGTCGACAGCAGGATCAGCGCCGAGTTGATCAAGTTCGACGTGGTCGGCGACAGCGAGGTCCAGGTGCACCTGGAGATCCGCAAGGACGCCGACGCGCACGGCGTCTGCACCCTGCGCTCGCGCTCCGAGGACGGCGCCGAGGTGGGCCGCAAGGACGTCACGGTCGACGAGGCCGGCGCCCGGGTCGACAAGGTCTACTCGATCCGCACCACCGCGAGGGCCACCAGCGCCGAACTGATCGGGTGTACGGCCCGGTAGCGGTGGGTAGGGAGCCGGGATAGCGCCCCCGGCAGACCACGCCGGTGACCTGGGGTGACGTAAAGCGCGCGGTTATGTCCTCCCGCTTTTCGCCACTCATTGTTAGGCTCGTGGTTTCGCCCGTTCGGAAGGCGCACGCTGAGAAGGCGACGCTTCCGCGCAGGGCGAGCTTTGTCTTCCCAGTACCTACGAGGAGCACCTGTGACCCAGACCAGCGACAACGTCACCTGGCTCACCCAGGAGGCGTACAACAAGCTCAAGGAAGAGCTTGAGTACCTGTCTGGTCCCGCGCGTACCGAGATCGCAGCCAAGATCGCCGCGGCGCGCGAGGAGGGCGACCTGCGCGAGAACGGCGGGTACCACGCGGCCAAGGAGGAGCAGGGCAAGCAGGAGCTCCGGGTCCGCCAGCTCACCCAGCTCCTGCAGAACGCCAAGGTCGGCGAGGCCCCGGCGGACGACGGCGTCGTGGAGCCCGGCATGGTCGTGACGATCGCGTTCGACGGCGACGAGAGCGACACGCTGGAGTTCCTGCTCGCCTCGCGCGAGTACGCGAGCGACACCATCGAGACGTACTCCCCGCAGTCGCCGCTGGGCCTCGGCGTGAACGGCAAGAAGGCCGGCGAGGAGGCCGAGTACGAGCTGCCGAACGGCAAGAGGGCCATGGTGAAGATCCTGAGCGCCAAGCCGTACACCGGCTGACGGGCCGCACTCCTTCCGTCCGAGGGCCGGATCCCGTGACCGTTGGTTCTAGTGGTTGTCGCAACACCCCAGTTCAAGGGGTGCGATGGACTTCCAGATCCGAGCGGACCGGACACCGCAGGGGCGTAAGAAGTTGTCCCGGGAGCGGGAGGCATACTCCCGGCTCGTGCGGCAGGGATACAGCAACACCGAAGCGTGCCGGATTGTCGGCATCGATGAGCGGACCGGTCGGAAGTGGCGCAACGGCCGCTCCGGGGAACGCAACCGGAAGCCGGTACCACCGATCAATCTGGTGGTGCCGGCTTCCGGTCCGTCCCGATACCTGAGCGAGGACGAGCGGATCCACATCGCGGACCGGCTGCGGGAGAAGGCCACGGTACGGGCGATCGCCGCGGAGCTGGGCCGAAGTCCGTCCACGGTCAGCCGGGAGATCCGCCGCAACCGCACCGACGGCACACGCGGCCAGTGGCACTACCGCCCGCACGCCGCCCAGGCCCGCGCCGACGCCCGCCGTCCCCGCCCCAAGCCCCGCAAGATCCTCCGGAACCCCGAGCTGCGGGACGCCGTCCAGACGATGCTGGACGAGAAGTGGAGCCCGGAGCAGATATGCCACGCTCTGCGGACACAGTTCCCCCAGCGGCCGGAGATGCACGTGGTCCACGAGACCGTCTATCAGGCACTTTATGTCCAGGGCAGGGGTCAGCTGCGGCGCGAGCTGGCCGGCGCCCTGCGCTCCGGGCGGGCCCGCCGCAGACCCCAGCGGCAGGCGAACTGCCGCCAGCCGCGTTTCACCACCCCGATGGTGATGATCAGCGAACGGCCCGCCGAGGTGGAGGACCGGGCCGTTCCCGGCCACTGGGAGGGCGACCTGATCATCGGCAAGGACGGCAGGTCCGCGATCGGCACCCTGGTCGAACGCGCCACCCGCTACGTCATGCTCCTGCACCTGCCCGGCGACCACGGAGCCGAGGCCGTCCTGACTGCCCTGACCGCCACCGTCCAGACCCTGCCCGCCCAGCTGATGCGGTCCCTGACCTGGGACCAGGGCAGCGAGATGGCCCGCCACGCGCAGTTCACCCTCGCCACCGACATCCCGGTCTACTTCTGCGACCCCGCCAGCCCCTGGCAGCGCGGCTCGAACGAGAACACCAACGGCCTGCTGCGGCAGTACTTCCCCAAAGGCACCGACCTGTCCGTCCACGACCCCGAGCACCTGGCCGCCGTCGCCGACCAGCTCAACCGCCGCCCACGCAAAACGCTCGGCTGGGAAACCCCGGCCGAGCGCCTGCATAAACTACTCGCGGCCTGACCAACACGACCACGTGTTGCGACGACCCCTAGAAACCGCC
>NZ_SDOY01000133.1 GCF_004117935.1 Streptomyces roseicoloratus
AGCCGCCCCCGCCAGGCCGGCGACCGCGCCGGTCAGACCCGCGACCGCGCCGGCCGGTCCCCCGGCCGACGCGCGCGGCGACTTCCCCGGCCTCGGCATCAGGCGTCCGCCCGGGCCGTCGCCAGGAGTTCCTCGGCATGGGCCCGCGCGGTCTCGGAGTCCTCCTGGCCGGCCAGCATCCGGGACAGCTCGCGCACCCGGTCCTCGCCTTCCAGGACGGTGACGCCGGAGCGGGTGACGGAGCCGTCGTGGGTCTTCTCCACCAGCAGCTGGCGGTCGGCGAAGGCCGCCACCTGCGGCAGGTGGGTGACGACGACGACCTGCGCGGTCCTGGCGAGCCTGGCGAGCCGGCGGCCGATCTCGACCGCCGCCTTGCCGCCGACGCCCGCGTCGACCTCGTCGAAGAGATAGGTCGGCACCGGGTCCGTACCGGCGAAGACGACCTCGACCGCGAGCATCACCCGGGACAGCTCACCACCGGACGCGCCCTTGGCGATGGGCCGCGGCGGGGCGCCCGGGTGCGGCGCGAGGAGCAGTTCGACCTCGTCGACGCCGGACGGCCCGTAGGCCACCCGGCGGCCGCCGACCTCGACGCCGTCCGGGTCCTCGGTCTGCCGGATCGCGAAGGACACCCGCGCGTGCGGCATGGCCAGCGAGGCCAGCTCGGCGGTGACGGCCTCGGCGAACCGGGCCGCCGCCTCCGTACGGGCGTCGGTCAGCCGCTGCGCCAGGGCCGCGAGCTCGTCGCTCAGCCGGTCCCGCTCGGCGGTCAGTTCCCCGATGCGCTCGTCGTCGCCGTCCAGCTCGGTGAGCCGGGCCGCGCTCTGCTCCGCCCACGCCAGCACGGCGGTGACGTCCTCGCCGTACTTGCGGGTCAGCTGGGTCAGCGCGGCGCGCCGCTCCTCGACGGCGGCGAGCCGCAGCGGGTCGGCGTCCAGATTGTCGGCGTAACCGGCCAGCTCACCGGCCACGTCGGCGAGCAGGATGGAGATCTCGCCCATCCGGTCGGCGAGCGCGGCGAGCGCCGGGTCGTGTGCCCGTACGGCCTCCAGGGCCCGCCCCGCGCCCGCGACGAGCGTCGTCGCGTCCACGGCCTCCGGGTCCTCGGGCTGCCCGGCGAGCGCGCCGTGCGCGAGGGCGGCGGCGGACGCGAGGGACTCGGCGTGGCCGAGCCGCTCCGCCTCCGCGGCCAGTTCGGCGTCCTCGCCCGCGCGCGGCGCGACGGCCTCGATCTCGGCGAGTCCGAAGCGCAGCAGGTCCGCCTCCTGGGCCCGTTCCCGGGCCCGGGTGGTGATCTCCTCGAGCTCGACGGCGACGGCCCGCAGCCGCCGGTACGCCTCGCCGTAGGCGGCGAGCGGCACGGCGACGGCGTCGCCGGCGTACCGGTCGAGCGCACCGCGCTGCCGGGCCGGTTTCAGCAGGCCCTGCTGGTCGGTCTGGCCGTGCACGGCGACGAGCTCGTCGGCGAGTTCGGCGAGCAGTCCGACCGGCACCGCACGTCCGCCGAGGTGGGCGCGGGAGCGGCCCTCCGCGGAGACGGTACGGCTGACCAGCAGCGCACCGTCGTCGAGTTCGGCACCCGCCTCCTCGGCGCGCGCGGCGGCCGACGCGCCCGGGGGCAGCGTGATGCGCCCCTCGACCACGGCGGAGCCCGCCCCGATCCGCACCAGGGCCGGGTCGGCCCGGCCGCCGAGCAGCAGCCCGAGGCTGGTGACGACCATGGTCTTGCCCGCACCGGTCTCGCCGGTCACCGCGGTGAAACCGGGCGACAGCTCGACGACGGCGTCGTCGATGACACCCAGCGACCGTATCCGCATCTCCTCCAGCACGCCCCAGACCATACGAGGTTTTCGCCGCCGGGTGCCACGCCGCCCCCCTTCGGGGGCGATTTCGCCGCCCGGCCGGACGGCACGTGCCTTTCCCGGCGCTGCCTCGTTGACCCGGGGAGCCCGGTCGCCCCGGGCCGCCGGCCCGGCCGCCCGGGGCGGGTGTCAGCGCGGCGCCCCGCGCCACCCCGACACCGGCAGGGCGAACTTCGCCACCAGGCGGTCGGTGAACGAGGCGTGGTGCAGCCGGGCGAGGCGGACCGGGACGGCGCCGCGGCGCACCTCGACCCGGGCGCCGGCGGGCAGCTCCACCGTGCGACGGCCGTCGCACCACAGCACGCCGTTCGGGGTGTGCGGTTCGACCTCGACCGCGAGCACCGACTGCGGCGTGGTGACCAGCGGCTTCGCGAACAGCGCGTGCGCCCCGATCGGCACCATGAGCAGCGCCTCCACCTCGGGCCAGATCACCGGGCCGCCCGCGGAGAACGCGTACGCCGTCGAGCCGGTCGGCGTCGCGCAGATCACGCCGTCGCAGCCGAAGCCGGTCACCGGCCGGCCGTCGATCGCGAGGACGACCTCCAGCATCCGCTCCGGGGACACCTTCTGGACGGCGGCCTCGTTGAGCGCCCAGTCCCGGTGCAGGACGTCGCCGTTCTGGTAGACGGTGACGTCGAGGGTCATGCGCTCCTCGACCTCGTACGCCCTGGTCACGACCCGGTCGACGACCTTGTCGAGGTCGTCGCGCTCGGCCTCGGCGAGGAAGCCGACCCGGCCCAGGTTGACGCCGAGCATCGGCACGCCGGAGGCGCGGGAGAACTCGGAGCCGCGCAGCAGGGTGCCGTCACCGCCGAGGACGACGAGGAGTTCGCAGCCGTCGAGCGCGTCGGAGCAGGCCTCCGGCACCTTCTCGACGGCCGGCGGCAGCGGCAGGTCGGCCGCCTCCGCCTCGAGGACGCGCACCCCGATGCCGCTGCGCAGCAGCCCGAGGACGACGAGTTCGGCGCTGCGCACGGCGGCCGGCCGGCCGGTGTGCGCGAGCAGGAAGACAGTGCGGTTGCTCGCGTGGGTCGTGCTGTTGCTTGCGTGGGTCGTGCTCGAACCAGTGCTCAACGAGGTCCTTCCGCCACGGCGCGGTCGACTTCCGCAGGATCAAGTGCGGGCGCCCCGGCCCGCAGCCACAGAAAGTACTCGACGTTGCCTGACGGGCCGGGCAGCGGGCTCGCGGTGACCCCGAGGACACCGAGCCCCAGCTCGCCCGCCCGGCGGGCCACGTTCGTGACGGCGTCGGCGCGGAGTTCGGCGCTCCGCACCACTCCGCCGGAGCCGAGCCGCTCCTTGCCGACCTCGAACTGCGGCTTGACCATGAGCACCAGGTCCGCGTCCGGCGCGGTGCAGGCGACGAGGGCGGGCAGCACGAGACCGAGCGGGATGAAGGAGAGGTCGCCGACGACGAGGTCGACGGGGATGCCGTCGATGGAGTCGAGGGTCATCTCGCGGACGTTCGTCCGGTCCTTGACGGTGACCCGCTCGTCGCTCTGCAGCGACCAGGCGAGCTGCCCGTAGCCGACGTCGACGGCGACGACATGGGCGGCGCCGGCGCGCAGCAGGACGTCGGTGAAGCCGCCGGTGGACGCGCCCGCGTCGAGCGCGCGCCGGCCCTCGACGCGCAGGCCCTGCGGCACGAACGCCGCGAACGCGCCGGCCAGCTTGTGGCCGCCGCGCGAGACGTAGTCGGGGTCGGCGTCGTCCTGGGCGACGACGATGGCCGCCGCGGTCTCGACCTGGGTGGCGGGCTTGGTGGCGACGGTCTTGCCGACGGTCACCCGGCCCGCGGCGATCAGCTGGCTGGCGTGCTCGCGCGAGCGCGCGAGCTTGCGCCGTACCAGCTCGGCGTCCAGACGGCGGCGTGCCGGTCCTGCCACGTTCGGTTCAGCTCCTGTTGTCGTACGGACGGGGTGCGGCGGGCTGCGGGGCGTCGAGCGCGGTCAGCTCGGCCCGCAGTCCACGGTGTACATCCTCGTACACGTCGAGGTGTCCGTCCGCCGTGAGGTGGTCGGCGTCGCCGAGCCGGTCCAGGAGCGCGTCGACGGCCGGCCGGCCGGTGGGCGTGCGGACGACGCCGAGCGGGGCGGGCCCGGCCTCGTCGAGGGCCGCGCCGTCGCCGGTGCCGGGGTCCGTGCCGTCACCGGTGCCGAGGCCCGCGCCGTCGCCGGTGACGCCGTCGCCGGATCCGGTGCCGTCCGGCAGGTGGTGCGGGGCCTCCTCGTCGGGGGCGGCCGGGTCGTGACCTGCCCGATGCGCGTCGTTCATGCCCCGACGCTACCGCGAAGCGCTGGGGTACGGTCGGTCCGATGGCAACGATCACGGAGTGCCGTGCGGCACTCGACCGACTCTCGGACAACCTGGCCCGCGCGGACGGCGAGGTGCGCGGCGCGGCGGCGTTCGACCGCACCCTGAGCTGCCACGTCACGGACCTGGACACCACGTTCACGGGCCGGCTGGCCGACGGACGCATCCAGGTCGAGTCCACGCTGGCGGGCCCGCCCGTGCAGAAGGCCCAGATCCGGCTGCGGATGACGGGCGACGACCTGGTGTCGATGGTCGACGGCGAGCTGAACTTCGCCAAGGCCTGGGCCTCGGGCCGCGTCGGTCTGGAGGCCGGCTTCCGCGACCTGCTGCGGCTGCGTTCGCTGCTGTAGCGGGGCGGGCGGCACCCGCCCCCTCAGACCGGCCTCAGGCTGGTACCGGCCCCACCAGGCCGGTGCCGGTGCCCTGAGGTCGGGGCGACACTCTCAGACTTCTGCCGTCGCCCTCAGACTCCTGCCGACGCCCTCAGGCTCCTGCCGCCGCCCTCGCCCCCCTGTCGAAGCCCTCAGGCTCCTGCCGTCACTCGGTTCGCGCGGGCCTTGCGGCCCGCCGGGACGACCAGCGGGGTGCCCGTCTCCGGGTCCTCGATGACCTGGCAGCGCAGTCCGAAGACCCGCTCGACCAGCTCCGCGGTGACCACCTCGCCGGGCGGGCCCTCGGCGACGACCTCGCCGCCGCGGCAGGCGATCAGGTGGGTGGCGTACCGGGCCGCGTGGTTGAGGTCGTGGAGCACGGCGACCAGCGTGCGGCCCTGCGTCTCGTGGAGTTCGGCGCACAGGTCGAGGACGTCGATCTGGTGCTGGATGTCGAGGAAGGTGGTCGGCTCGTCGAGGAGCAGCAGCGGCGTCTGCTGGGCGAGGGCCATCGCGATCCAGACCCGCTGGCGCTGTCCGCCGGACAGCTCGTCGACGTACCGGTCGGCCAGCTCGGCGACGCCGGTCGAGGCCATCGACTCCTGCACGATCCGCTCGTCCTCGGCGGACCACTGGCGCAGCAGGCCCTGGTGCGGGTAGCGGCCGCGGGCGACGAGGTCGGCGACGGTGATGCCGTCGGGCGCGACGGAGGACTGCGGGAGGAGACCCAGCGTCTTCGCGACCTTCTTGGCGGGCATCGAGTGGATCGCCTGCCCGTCGAGCAGCACCCGGCCCTCGGTCGGCTTGAGCATCCGGGACAGGGCGCGCAGCAGCGTCGACTTGCCGCAGGCGTTGGGGCCGACGATGACCGTGAAGGAGTTGTCGGGGATGGCGACGCTCAGGTCGCGGGCGATGACCCGCTGGTCGTAGGCGAGCGTGACGGACTCGGCGCTGAGCCGCTGCGTCGGCTGCCCGGCCTGCTGCCGGCCGTCCTGCTGCTGCCCGTTCATACCCTGGCTCCTGATGGTGTCGTTCGTGTGCGCGGTGGTCATATGCGGCCCGCCTTCCGTTCGCTGACGAGCAGCCACAGCAGGTAGCAGCCGCCGAGGACGCCGGTGACGACGCCGACCGGCAGCCGGCGCTCGCCGAAGGCGTTGGTGGCGGTCCAGTCGGCGACGAGCAGCAGGGCCGTGCCCAGGAACGCGGACGCGGCCAGGTTCGGGCCGGGCGAGCGGGTGAGCCGGCGGGCCAGCTGGGGCGCGCTCAGCGAGACGAAGACGATGGGGCCGGCGGCGGCGGTGGCGACGGCCACGAGCAGCACGGCGGAGGCCATGAGGACGATCCGGGTCCGCTCGACCTTCACGCCGAGGGCGTACGCGGCGTCGTCGCCCATCTCCAGCATGCGCAGCGCCCGGCCGTGCCCGAGGACCACCGGCAGCAGCACGCAGCTGACGGCGAACAGCGGCCAGAACTGCTCCCAGTCGCGGCCCTCCAGCGAGCCGGTCATCCACACCACGGCGCGGGTCGCGTCGACGAGCTGCGCCTTGGTGATGAGGTAGTGGATGACGGCGGTCAGCATGGCGGCGGCACCGATGCCGACGAGCACCAGCCGGTAGCCGTGCACGCCGCGCTTCCAGGCGAGCAGGTAGATGACGGTGGCGGTGACGAGCCCGCCGACGACGGCGCCCGCGGCGGCGGCCGCCGCGCTGCCCTGGAAGAGGACGATGACGACGAGTGCCCCGACCGTGGAGCCCTGGCCGAAGCCGATGACGTCGGGGCTGCCGAGCGGGTTGCGGGAGATCGACTGGAAGACGGCGCCGCCGACGCCCAGTGCGGCGCCGACGAACACGGCGACGAGCACACGGGGCAGCCGCAGCTCCATGACGGCGAACTCCTGCACGGGCGTGCCGTCGCCGAGGAGGGTGGCGACGACGTCGCCGGGCGCGATCGGGAAGTCGCCGCTGCCGATGAGGACGACCGCGAAGGCCAGGGCGAGCACCACCAGGCCGAGGACGGAGAACAGGGCGCGCGGCTCGTAGCGCAGGGAGAGCCCGCCGGCCCGCAGGGTCTTGGTGCTCACAGCGTGGCCATCCTCTTGCGGCGGACGAGACGGATGAAGACGGGCCCGCCGACGAGGGCCGTGACGATGCCGACCTGGAGTTCGGCGGGGCGGACCACGACGCGGCCGATGACGTCGGAGCCGAGCAGGAGGACGGGCGAGAGCACCGCCGCGTACGGCAGGATCCAGCGCATGTCGGGGCCGGTGATCGACCGCACCATGTACGGGACCATCAGGCCGACGAAGACGATCGGTCCGCAGGCGGCGGTCGCGGCGCCGCACATCAGGGTCACCGACAGCATGGCGGTGACCCTGGTCCGGTTCAGGTGGGCGCCGAGCGCCCGAGCGGTGTCGTCGCCCATCTCCATGGCGTTGAGCGGCCGGGCGATCAGCAGGGCGAGGACGGTGCCGAGGAGGATGAACGGCGCGACCCGGCGGACGGTGTCCATGTTGGCGTCGGCGAGCGAGCCGACGGTCCAGAAGCGCAGCCGGTCCAGGGCGGCGGAGTCGAGCAGCTGTACGGCGTTGACGTAGCCGTACAGGGCGGCGGTGGCCGCGGTGCCGGCCAGCGCGAGCCGCACGGGGGTGGCGCTGCGGCTGCCGCCGAGCACGTACACGACGACCGAGACGACGGCCGCGCCGACGAAGGCGAACCACACGTAGGAGGAGGCCTCCGTGACTCCGAGGAAGGCGATCGCGGACACCACCGCGGCGGCGGCGCCGGCGTTGACGCCGAGCAGACCGGGCTCGGCGAGCGGGTTGCGGGTGAGTCCCTGCATGACGGCGCCGGACAGGCCGAGGGCCAGACCGACGAGCAGACCGAGGAGGGTGCGGGGGATGCGGACGTCGTGGATGACGACGTCGTTGCGGATGCCGCTGTTGTGGAAGACGCCGTGCCAGACGTCGTCGAGCGGCACCGGCTTGGCACCGATCATGATGCTCAGGACGCAGATCAGCAGCAGGACACCGACGGCGACGGCCAGCCCGACGGCACGCAGCGAATTCCGGCGCCTCGGTTTCTGGACAGGGCCGTCCGGCTCCGCGCTCGCACGGGAGGGACTCTCGACCAACACGAGGTTAGGTTAGCCTACCCTCCAATTCACGATCGCTCCCCTGTGCGAAACGAGGAGCCGACGGCCCCGCGTGGTCCCCTACACCGGTCCCAGCCGCTCCAGCGCCTTCCCGGCGTCCAGGCCGCACGCGCCGGCCCCCGCGTCCGTCCAGGCCGCCGCGCACAGCGCCCGTACGCCGTCCAGCGGATCCAGCTCCGGCGCCGCACCCGGCTCACCGTCCAGCAGGAGGGCGCCCCCGCTCACCGACGCCGTCCAGCCTCCGCACCGGAACGTGCCGTCCGCGCCCGCGGCCACCTCCGGCTGGGCCACCAGCAGCCCGCGCAGGTCCCCGGCCACGTACGTCGGCCGGTGCTCCGGGACCGCCGCGAGGAGCCGCGGCACGTCGGTCACCCCGGTCAGGACCAGCAGCGAGTCCACGCCGCCGTTGAACGCGCCCTCGATGTCCGTGTCCAGCCGGTCGCCGACCACCAGCGGCCGCCGGGCCCCGGTCCGCAGCACCGTCTCCCGGTGCATCGGCGGCAACGGCTTGCCCGCCACCTTCGGCTCGGCGCCCGTCGCGATCCGCACGACCTCCACCGCCGCCCCGTTGCCCGGCCCGATGCCCCGCACGCCGGGAATCGTCAGGTCCGTGTTCGACGCGTACCAGGGCAGCCCCCGCCCCACCGCGTAACTCGCCTCGGCGAACCGTCCCCACGGCAGATCGGGCCCGCCGTACCCCTGCACCACCGCCACCGGGTCGTCGTCCGCCGACTCCACCGGCACCAGGCCCCGCTCGCGCAGCGCCACCCGCAGCCCCTCGCCGCCGATCAGCAGGACCCGCGAACCCGGAGGCACCTCGTCCGCGATCAGCCGGGCCACCGCCTGCGCCGAGGTGATCACGTCCCCCGGCTCCGCCGGCACCCCGAGCTCGGTCAGATGCGCGGCCACCGCGTCCGGCGTCCGCAGCGCGTTGTTGGTGACGTACGCGAGGTGCATGCCGCCGGCCCGGGCCGCGCCGAGCGCCTCGACCGCGTACGGGATCGCGTTCCCACCCGCGTAGTACACGACGCCGTCCAGGTCGAGCAGCGCCGTGTCGTACGCCTCGCTCAGCGCGCGCGCACTCCCGTCCGGCCGGTTCCTGCCCTGCCGCCCCTGGCCGAATCCCGTCATCCCATGTACTCCTCACGTTCCGGCAGGTGAAAATGCCCCGCTCCCCTGATCATCGCTCATGACTGCCAGCCACATAGGATGACGAGATGAACACCTCAGGTCACGCGGCCGACGACGTCCGCGCCCCCGGTCTCCGCCTGAAGCCGTTCCGGGGCATCAGATACGTCCCCGAACGGGTCGGCAGTCTGGCCGCCGTGACCTCACCGCCGTACGACGTCGTCGTCCGGCCCGACGGACTGCACCACCTCGAGTCCGCCGACCCCCACAACATCGTCCGGCTGATCCTCCCGCAGGCCGTCACCGCCGGCACCCGTCACCGCAAGGCCGCCGTCACCCTCGACCGCTGGCTCGCCGACGGCATCCTCGCCCCGGACCCCGAGCCCGCCCTCTACGTGTACGAGCAGCGCGGCGACGGCATCCTGCAGCGCGGCCTCATCGGCGCACTCGAACTCTCCACGCCGGCCGAGGGCATCGTCCTCCCCCACGAGGACGTCATGCCACACGTCGTCGAGGACCGCGCCGACCTCATGCGCACCACCGCCGCCAACCTGGAGCCGCTGCTCCTCACCTACCGCGGCGAGGGCGACGGCGCGGGCACCGTCATCGACCGGGCCGTCGAGCGCGAACCGCTGCTGTCCACGACCACCGAGGACGGCTTCCACCACCGCCTGTGGTCCGTCACCGACCCGGCCGACCTCGCCGCCGCCGCCACCGAGCTCGGCCGCCACCAGGCCCTCATCGCCGACGGCCACCACCGCTGGGCCACCTACCTCCGGCTCCGCGAGGAGCACACCGCGCCCGGCCCGTGGAACCACGGCCTGGTGCTGCTCATCGACACCGCCCGCTACCCGCTGCGGGTCCGCGCCATCCACCGCCTCCTCAACCGGCTCCCGGTCGCCGACGCGCTCGCCGCCCTCGGCGACAGCTTCCGCGTGACCCGCGTCGACGGCCCGCTGTCCGCCGCACAGGAAGCCCTGGCCGGCGCCACCGCCGAAGGAAACGCCTTCCTGCTCGCCGGGGACGGCACCTTTCACCTGCTCGACCGGCCCGACCCGGAGCTGCTCGCCCGCACGGTCCGCACGGACCGCCCCGAGGCCTGGCGCACCCTCGACGCGACCGTCCTGCACTCGACGCTCCTCGACCACGTGTGGCGCATCCCGGACGCCCCCGAGGACATCTCCTACATCCACGACACCGAGGCCGCCGTCGCCCAGGCCGAACGCCGCGGCGGTACGGCGGTCCTCATGCACCCGGTCAAGGAGGAGGTCGTACGGGACCTGGCCCGCCAGGGCGTCACCATGCCCCGCAAGTCGACCTCCTTCGGCCCGAAGCCGGCGACCGGCCTGGTGCTGAGGAGCCTGGCGCTCGACTGACCGCGGCCCGCCGGGCGGCCGCGGAAACGACGAAGGGCGGCACCCCGGCAGGGGTGCCGCCCTTCGTGTCGTACCGCAGGCGTCGGCGTCAGCTCTCGTCGCCGTCGCGGGGCTCGCTCCGCTGCTCGCCCTCGCCGTCCGTCTCGCCGTCCGCCTCAGCGGGCTCCTGCGAGCCGGCGGCCTCGTCGGCGACGTCGGTGTCGTCGTCGGAGTCGGCGTCGGAGTCGTCGAACGCGTCGACGAACTCGACGCCGTCCAGCTCGGCGAGCCGGTCGGAGGCGTCCGTCGAACCGTCCTTGTCGGCTTCCAGCGCCTTCGCGAACCACTCGCGCGCCTCGCCCTCGCGCCCGGCCGCCAGTAGCGCGTCCGCGTACGCGTACCGCAGCCGCGCGGTCCACGGGTGGTTGGCGTTCGACGCCAGCTCGGGGCTCTGCAGGGTCACGATGGCGGCGTCCAGCTGCCCCATGTCCCGGCGGGCGCCTGCGGCCACGAGCCGCATCTCGACCTGCCCGGCCTTGTCCAGCTTCTGCACCTCGGGCTCACCGGCCATGGCGAGGGCACGCTCGGGCCGGCCGAGACCGCGCTCGCAGTCGGCCATGACGGGCCACAGCTCGACGGTGCCGGTCATCCGACGCGCCGCCCGGAACTCGGCCAGCGCCTCGGAGTACTTCTGGGTCGCGTACGCGGCGAAGCCGGCCGCCTCGCGGACGGCGGCGACGCGGGACGCGAGCCGCAGGGCGATACGCGAGTACTCGTACGCCTTCTCCGGCTCCTCGTCGATCAGCTGGGCGACCATGACGAGGTTACGGGCGACGTCGTCGGCCAGCCCCTTGGGCAGGCTCATCAGCTCCTGCCGCACGTCCGGGTCGATCTCCTCACCGGTGACCTCCGGCGGGATCGGCAGCCGCTTGATGGGCGCCCGGTCGCCACCGCGGCGCTCGCCGCCGCGGTCGCCCCGGTCGTCACGGCGCCCGTAGCCACCCCGGTCGTCCCGACGCGGCCCACGCCCACGGTCGTCCCGCCGGTCGTCACGGCCACGGAACCCACCGCCACCCCGGCGGTCGTCCTCACGACGCGGCCCGCGGGGCCGCTCGTCACGGCGGTCGTCACGGCGGTCGTCGCGACGGTCATCGCTGCGGTAGGACGGACGCTCATCGCGACGGAAGGACGGACGCTCGTCACGACGGTCGTCGCGGCGGAACGAGGGACGGTCGTCGCGACCGCGGTAGCCGCCGCCACCGCCGCCACGGTTGTCGTCACGACGGTCGTCGCTGCGGTAGGAGGGACGCTCATCGCGACGGAAGGACGGACGCTCGTCACGACGGTCGTCACGACGGAACGAGGGACGGTCGTCGCGACGGTCGTCACGGCGGAAGGACGGGCGGTCGTCGCGGCCTCGGTAACCGCCGCCGCCACCGCCACGGTTGTCATCGCGCCGGTCGTCACGACGGAACGAAGGACGGTCGTCACGACGGTCATCGCGGCGCTCGTCACGACGGTCGTCACGACGGAATGAGGGACGGTCGTCGCGACGGTCGTCACGGCGGAAGGACGGACGGTCGTCCCGGCCGCGGTAGCCGCCACCACCGCCACGGTTGTCATCGCGCCGGTCGTCGCGGCGGTCATCGCCCCGGTAGGACGGACGGTCGTCACGACGGAAGGACGGACGGTCGTCGCGGTTGTCGTCGCGGCGGAACGAGGGACGGTCGTCGCGGCCGCGGTAGCCGCCGCCACCACCGCCACGGTTGTCGTCACGGCGGTCGTCACGACGGAACGAAGGACGGTCGTCGCGGCGGTCGTCACGACGGAACGAAGGACGGTCGTCGCGACGGTCGTCGCGGCGGAAGGACGGGCGGTCGTCGCGGCCTCGGTAACCGCCGCCGCCACCGCCACGGTTGTCGTCACGACGCGGCCCACGGAAGCCGCCCCGCTCGCCACCGTCCCGGCGACGCGGCTCGCGCTCCGGACGGTCGTCGGGTGAGTTGGTGGACATCGACGTGACTCCTGTCTTCGGGTACTGCAGTCATTCTCGCGCAGCCGGCACCGCACCGCGCTTTCAGAAAATTCAGAGGAAAACAAAAAGGACCCGTGGTCCCAGCTGAACGCTGGGACCACGGGTCCTGAAAGATTGTTCGGCGGTGTCCTACTCTCCCACAGGGTCCCCCCTGCAGTACCATCGGCGCTGAAAGGCTTAGCTTCCGGGTTCGGAATGTAACCGGGCGTTTCCCTAACGCTATGACCACCGAAACCCTATCGGTTTCGAGCGAACAAGCACACTCTGTAGTTGTGTTCTGCTCAAACCAGCAACTGTTCGTTGCTTCAGAACTAACACAGTGGACGCGAGCAACTGAGGACAAGCCCTCGGCCTATTAGTACCGGTCAGCTCCACCCATTACTGGGCTTCCACATCCGGCCTATCAACCCAGTCGTCTACTGGGAGCCTTACCCTCTCAAGGAGGTGGGAATACTCATCTCGAAGCAGGCTTCCCGCTTAGATGCTTTCAGCGGTTATCCCTCCCGAACGTAGCCAACCAGCCATGCCCTTGGCAGGACAACTGGCACACCAGAGGTTCGTCCGTCCCGGTCCTCTCGTACTAGGGACAGCCCTTCTCAATATTCCTACGCGCACAGAGGATAGGGACCGAACTGTCTCACGACGTTCTAAACCCAGCTCGCGTACCGCTTTAATGGGCGAACAGCCCAACCCTTGGGACCGACTCCAGCCCCAGGATGCGACGAGCCGACATCGAGGTGCCAAACCATCCCGTCGATATGGACTCTTGGGGAAGATCAGCCTGTTATCCCCGGGGTACCTTTTATCCGTTGAGCGACGGCGCTTCCACAAGCCACCGCCGGATCACTAGTCCCGACTTTCGTCCCTGCTCGACCCGTCGGTCTCACAGTCAAGCTCCCTTGTGCACTTACACTCAACACCTGATTGCCAACCAGGCTGAGGGAACCTTTGGGCGCCTCCGTTACCCTTTGGGAGGCAACCGCCCCAGTTAAACTACCCATCAGACACTGTCCCTGATCCGGATCACGGACCGAGGTTAGACATCCAGCACGACCAGAGTGGTATTTCAACGACGACTCCACAACCACTGGCGTGGCCGCTTCACAGTCTCCCACCTATCCTACACAAGCCGAACCGAACACCAATATCAAACTGTAGTAAAGGTCCCGGGGTCTTTCCGTCCTTCTGCGCGAAACGAGCATCTTTACTCGTAGTGCAATTTCACCGGGCCTATGGTTGAGACAGTCGAGAAGTCGTTACGCCATTCGTGCAGGTCGGAACTTACCCGACAAGGAATTTCGCTACCTTAGGATGGTTATAGTTACCACCGCCGTTTACTGGCGCTTAAGTTCTCAGCTTCGCAACCCCGAAAGGTCACTAACCGGTCCCCTTAACGTTCCAGCACCGGGCAGGCGTCAGTCCGTATACATCGCCTTACGGCTTCGCACGGACCTGTGTTTTTAGTAAACAGTCGCTTCTCGCTGGTCTCTGCGGCCACCCCCAGCTCAGACAGCAAGTGTCATCACCAGTGATGGCCCCCCTTCTCCCGAAGTTACGGGGGCATTTTGCCGAGTTCCTTAACCATAGTTCACCCGAACGCCTCGGTATTCTCTACCTGACCACCTGAGTCGGTTTAGGGTACGGGCCGCCATGAAACTCGCTAGAGGCTTTTCTCGACAGCATAGGATCATCCACTTCACCACAATCGGCTCGGCATCAGGTCTCAGACTATGTGCACGACGGATTTGCCTACCGTGCGTCCTACACCCTTACCCCGGGACAACCACCGCCCGGGCTGGACTACCTTCCTGCGTCACCCCATCGCTTACCTACTACCACCTTGGGTCAGCGGCTCCACCACTCCCCTTCACCCGAAGGATCCAGGGCGGCTTCACGGCCTTAGCATTAATGGGCTCGATATTGGGCGTTTCAAAGCGGGTACCGGAATATCAACCGGTTGTCCATCGACTACGCCTGTCGGCCTCGCCTTAGGTCCCGACTTACCCTGGGCAGATCAGCTTGACCCAGGAACCCTTAGTCAATCGGCGCACACGTTTCTCACGTGTGTATCGCTACTCATGCCTGCATTCTCACTCGTGAACCGTCCACAACTCGCTTCCGCGGCTGCTTCACCCGGCACACGACGCTCCCCTACCCATCACAGCAGGCGTTGGCCCTATATGCTGCAATGACACGACTTCGGCGGTACGCTTGAGCCCCGCTACATTGTCGGCGCGGAATCACTTGACCAGTGAGCTATTACGCACTCTTTCAAGGGTGGCTGCTTCTAAGCCAACCTCCTGGTTGTCTCTGCGACTCCACATCCTTTCCCACTTAGCGTACGCTTAGGGGCCTTAGTCGATGCTCTGGGCTGTTTCCCTCTCGACCATGGAGCTTATCCCCCACAGTCTCACTGCCGTGCTCTCACTTACCGGCATTCGGAGTTTGGCTAAGGTCAGTAACCCGGTAGGGCCCATCGCCTATCCAGTGCTCTACCTCCGGCAAGAAACACACGACGCTGCACCTAAATGCATTTCGGGGAGAACCAGCTATCACGGAGTTTGATTGGCCTTTCACCCCTAACCACAGGTCATCCCCCAGGTTTTCAACCCTGGTGGGTTCGGTCCTCCACGAAGTCTTACCTCCGCTTCAACCTGCCCATGGCTAGATCACTCCGCTTCGGGTCTTGAGCGTGCTACTCAACCGCCCTATTCGGACTCGCTTTCGCTACGGCTTCCCCACACGGGTTAACCTCGCAACACACCGCAAACTCGCAGGCTCATTCTTCAAAAGGCACGCAGTCACGAGA
>NZ_SDOY01000134.1 GCF_004117935.1 Streptomyces roseicoloratus
GGGCCCGCGCCCGCGCGGCCCATGCGCGAGGAGCCCGCACGCGCCGAGCCCGCCCCGGCCGCCCTGCCCGTCCCGACCGAGCCCGCACCCGCCGGACCCGCTCGCGGGGTCCTCGCCCACGTCGTCCGCGCCGACGACGCCCCCGGGCCCACCCTCGTCGTACGGCGCGACCGGCTGCCGCCCGGGGCGCTCGCCTCGGGCGCCGAGCTGGCGCGACTGTGCCAGGCGCTCGCCCGGACGCCGTACGCCGGAGTGAACAAGATCGCCTTGTACGGGCCTTCGGCCGGGCCGGCGCGCCACGCTGCCGCGCTCGACTACCGCTTCGTGCAGGCACTGCCCGGCGGCCGGTTCGACTTCCGGACCGGCTGCGGGCACTCGCTGCTCGCCTGCGTCGTCGCCGAGGGACGGTTCGGACGCACCGGCGGCGCGGTGACCGTCCGCGCGCTCACCACCGGAGACCTCGTGCGGTGCCTGCGGCAGCCGGACGGCGCGTACACGCTCGACTTCCTGCGGCCGCCCGCAGCACCCGGGACGCTGCCCACCGGCCGGCCCGTCGACCTCCTCGACGGCGTGCCCGCGACGCTCGTGCGGTACGGAAACCCCTACGTCCTGGTCGACGCCGCGTACCTGCCTCCCGAAGCCCTCCGGTCGCGCCTTCTCGACCTCCGTGCCCGCGCCGCCCGCCTCCTCGGCCATCCGCCCGCCTCCCCGCTCCCGAAGATCGCGCTCTTCACCCGCACCGGCCCGGGGACACTCGCCGTGCGGGCCCTCACCGTCGGCGGCTGGCATCCGCGGCTCGCGCTCACCGGCGCCGCCGCGTTCGCCGCCGCCGGGGCGATCGGCGGTACCGTCGTCGGCGGTCCCGTGGCCCGGCTCCGTACGCCGGGCGGCGGCACCGTGCGGGTCTCCGCCGCGCCGGACCGGGTGCGGGTGCACGACAAACGGGCCCGGCTGCTCGGGCACGTCGAACTTCCCTGGCCGGAGGGCCCCTTGGCGTATCCACGCAACGGCGTGAACGCGCACCCGCGGGGCACCGCTTTCGCCCGCTCTCCTCTGTCACGCTGAACGGGACCGATCGGCCTTCGGTATCCGTGGGGAGAGCAGACACACATGAAATTCGAGAACCTGCGTGTCGTCGTGACCGGGGCGTCCCGCTACTTCGGCCGCGCGCTCGCCGTCGGATTCGCCCACCTCGGCGCCGAGGTCTACGTGTCGGCCCGCACCGTCGAGGCCGCCGAACGCACCCGCGCCGAGGTGATGGGCTCCGCCCGGGACCGCATCCACGCCTTCGGCTGCGACCTGAGCAGGCCCGCCGAGATCCGGGAGTTCGCCGCGCGCGTCGGCGAGCGCACCGACCGGGTCGACCTGCTGGTCAACAACGGCGCCCGCTGGCTCGACGGCATGGACCTGGAGTCGGCGAGCGACGACCAGATCGTCGAGACGATCGAGTCGACGGCCGGCGGCACCGTCCTCATGGTGAAGCACTTCCTGCCGCTGCTGCGCGGCTCGCTGCGCCCCGACATCGTCAACATGGTCGCCGTCCGCGACGCGGAGGGCGCCTCGGCGGCCACCGCGTCGGCGGCGCACGAGGCCTTCTGGGCGGCGAAGAGCGCCCAGGCCGGCTTCGCCGACATCCTCTCGCGTCGCCTCCGGCCTTCCGGAGTACGGGTGTTCTCGCTGTTCCCGCCGGACTTCTCGACGTCCGACCCGCGGTTCGCGGAGTGGGACGGCGTGACCACGGACGGCATCGCGCCCGACGAGAAGCTGACCACCCAGGCGCTCTTCGAATGCATCGTCTACGCGGTCGAGCAGCCCCGTGACTGCTTCATCCGCTCCTTCCACTTCGAACCTCGCTGACCGAAACCGCCGACCACGCCCGCTGTCGGCGCACCGCACGACGACAACGCACCGCACGACGGCAACCCGCCACCTGACGGCGACCCGCCGCCTGACGGCAACCCACCGCACGACTGACGGCTCATCGCACGACAGCGTCAAGGAGGTCCCATGAGCACCCCCGTCTGGATCACCGCGACCCCTCCGGCCACCCACGGCGAACTCCACATCGGCCACCTGGCGGGGCCGTACGTCGCCGCCGACGTCCTCACCCGCTTCCTGCGCGCCGAGGGCGAGCCGGTCCGCTTCACCACCGGCACCGCCGACCACGCCAGCTCCGTCGAGGTGCGGGCGCTGCGGCACAACCGCAAGCCCGAGGAGGTCGCCGAGGGCTACCGCGCGGCCATCACCGCCGACTGGCTGCGCTCCGGCGTCGAGTTCGACCACATCGTCCGGCCGCGCCGCGACCGCGGCTACGCGCGCTGGGTGCAGGAGCTGTTCAGCCGGCTCTACGCACAGGGCGTGATCGCGCCGCGCACCCGGCTCCTGCCGTACTGCGAGCCGTGCGAGCGCTGGCTGTACGGGGCGCACGTCACCGGCGCCTGCCCGCACTGCGGCGCGGCGAGCGACGGCGGGATGTGCCACGAGTGCGCGCGGCCGAACGACGGCGGCGACCTGATCTCGCCGCGCTGCTCGATGTGCGACACCCCGGCCGTGCCCAAGCGCTGCCGGCGGCTGTACGTGCCGCTCGAACCGTTCCGCGACCAGCTCTCCGACTACTGGGCGCTGGCCGGCCTCCCGCCGAGGCTCGCGGCGCTGTGCGAGTCGCTCGTCGAGGACGGGCTGCCGGACATCGCCGTCGGACACCCGGCCGACTGGGGCCTCGAGGTGCCCGTCGAGGGCTTCCCCGACCATCGCATCGACGCGTGCTTCGAGGCCGCGGCGATGCACCTGTTCGGCTACGACACCAAGGGCCCGTTACCCGCCCGCACCATCCACTTCTGCGGCTTCGGGCACGCCTTCTGCCACGCCGTGCTGCTGCCGGTGCTGCTCCTCGCGCAGGACGTGAAGCTGCCGCAGGAGTTCAACGTCAACGAGTCGTACGTGGTGGAGGAGGGCGTCCAGGAGGGCAACGTGTGGGCGCTCGACCTGCTCACCGAGTACGGCTCCGACACCCTGCGCCGGCACGTCCTGCAGGCCCGGCCCACCGGCCGCAGGACCGTCCACCAGCGCGACCGGCTCGCGGCCGCGCGCCTGGAGCTCGACGAGAACTGGAACAGCTGGCTGGCCCGGCTCTTCACGGCCGTCCGCGAGGAGTGCGACGGGCTGGCGCCGCAGGCGATGCCCGGCGGCACCGGCTGGGAGATCCTGGAGCGCCGGCTGCACCGCGGCGTGGACGACCTGCGCGAGGCGTACGGCCCCGACGCCTTCGACCCGCGCCGGGCGGTCGCCGTGCTCGACGAGATGGTCCGCTCGGTCGCCGACTTCGGTTACGTGAACGCCCACGAGCGCTGCCGGCCCACCACCTCGTGCCGTCATCTGCCCGCGCTGGCAGCCCAGTTGGCGGTGGCCTCCGCCCTGTCGGCGTGGTCGCGGCCGGTCATGCCGGAGGGCGCGGACCGGCTGGCGGCGGCGCTCCAGGTGGCGCCGGGGCGGCCGGTGGACTGGTCGGCGCTGATCGCCCCGCTGCCGGGGACGCGGCTGGCGCCGCCGTCGGGGCCGGTCTTCGGGTTCTGAGACCGTGTCCTGCCGACCTCGCTCTTCTCTTCTAATCCGCTAAGAAGTCGCGTACTTCGCGGCCGTCCGCTCCCGGCGTCATCCCGGCGTCCTCCCCGCGTCCCCCGCGCGTCCGCCCGGCGTCATCCCCGCGTCCGCCCGATGTCCTCCTCGCGCCCTCCCGGCGTCCTCCCGCCCCCATCCGTTTCCTCACCCGCCTCACCCGCATCCCCTCTCGCCCCTCCCGCCCCTCCCGCCCCTTCGCCCCACCTCACCCCACCGCCTCTCACCACCCTGCCGCGTGACCGTGCGCGCCACGCGCGGGGGCACGCGGCAGGCCCACCCCACAGGAGCCTCCCGTGTCCCTGCGCGTCGCCATGCTCAGCGTCCACACCTCCCCGCTCCACCAGCCCGGTACCGGGGACGCCGGCGGGATGAACGTCTACATGGTCGAGCTGTCCCGCGCCCTGGCCGAACAGGGCGTCGAGGTCGACCTGTTCACCCGCTGCCGCGGCGAGGGCCTGCCCGGCCTCGTCGACCTGGAGCCCGGCGTGCGGGTGCGGCACCTGGCCGCGGGGCCGCGCCGGGCGCTGCCCAAGGAGGCCATGGCGGACCTGGTCGTGCCGTTCTCGCTGGCCCTCCTGAAGGAGTCCCGGCGCTACGACCTGGTCCACTCCCACTACTGGCTGTCCGGGCAGGCCGGGCGGATCGCCGCCTTCGGCTGGGGCATCCCGCTGGTGCACACCGCGCACACCCTGGCCCTCGTGAAGAACGCCCACCTCGCCGAGGGCGACACCCCGGAGCCCGAGCTGCGGATCCGCGGCGAGCGCCAGGTGGTCGGGGACGCCGACCGGCTCATCGCCAACACCGGCGACGAGGCGGAGGCGCTGCGCACGCTCTACGGCGCGGATCCGGCGCGCACCGAGGTGGTCCGGCCGGGCGTGGACCTGCGTACCTTCGTCCCCGGCGAGCCCCTGGGCGACGCGCCGCGCACGGGCCCGGCGGAGGCGGGCCGGGCGGCGTCGAAGCGGGCGGCGCGGGCGCGGCTCGGGCTGCCGGCGGACGCCTTCGTCCCGCTGTACGCGGGGCGGATCCAGCCGCTGAAGGGGCCGGACGTCCTGGTGCGGGCGGTCGCGGAACTGCTGGCCATGGCGCCCGGGTTGCGGCCCCGGCTGGTGGTCCCGGTGGTCGGCGGGCATTCGGGGGCGACGGAGCAGGGCACGGCGTGGCGGCTCGCGGCGGAACTCGGCGTCGCGGACGTCCTGAAGCCCTGTCCGCCCGTGCCGCAGCACCGGCTCGCGGACTTCTACCGCGCGGCGGACGTCCTCGTGGTGCCGTCGCGTTCGGAGTCGTTCGGACTGGTGGCCCTGGAGGCGCAGGCCTGCGGTACGCCGGTGCTGGCCTCGGCGGTGGGCGGTCTGACGACGGCGGTGTGGGACGGGGTGTCGGGGCTGCTCGTCGAGGGCCACGATCCGGCGGAGTACGCACGCCGGCTGCTGTGGCTGGCCCGGAACCCGCGGGCGCGGCTGACGATGGGGGAGGCGGCGGTCCGGCACGCCCGGGGGATGAGCTGGCGGGCCTCCGCCATGCGGACGATCGACGTCTACGAGGACGCGCTGGCGGTCCGGGAGCGGATGGCGTCGCGGATCGCGGAGCGGATGACGGGTCGGGTGGGGCAAGGGCGGCGGCACGCCCCTGCCCCGGCGGCCCCTCTCTCCTGGAGGAACGAGGAGGCCGTTGCACGAGTCTAGCATCTCTTTTGGTCTAACCAAAGGTTAGGGTCGCCCCGGATCGCTGAATTCCGGTCATTTACCGGCGCATTGACGCACTCACGCCATGGCGGATCCACGCATCGAGAATCCCTGGATTCGCTCCGGAGTGCCGGACAGAATAGAGATGTCTTCAGGGAACGCCCGGCGGCACGGGCCCCCGGAAGGCGGAATTCACCATCACCATCCTGGAGGAATCATGTCCGCTCAGCAGAACACCGGCCCGCGCAACACCGTCCGTCGGTTCGCCCTCGCCCTGGTCGCCTGTCTGGCCGTCGCGGGCGGTGCGGCGGCCGCCGTCGGCGGCGCGGAGGCGCCCGCGACGCACCAGCAGCCGGCGTTCGCCGACGACGTCAACTGGCCGGTCCCGACCCCGGCGCCCGGCAACTGAGCGCACCTTACGGAATAAGGCCCCGCGATCGCCCTGCCACGATCACGGGGCCTTTTCGCTGCCCGCGGCCGTCAGTCGAGCCAGCCCAGACGCGCGGCGCGCACACCCGCTTCGAAACGCGTGGTCGCCCCCAATTCCTGCATGAGTTCCGAGAGCATTCGGCTCACCGTCCGCAGCGAAACACCGAGGTTCCGGGCGACCTTCTCGTCCTTCATTCCGGTCGCCAGCATCCGCAGCGCTGCCCGCTGCTGTTCGGAGAGCCCGTCGCCGCCCCGCTCGGCCGAGGCCTCCGTGCCGTACGGCACCGCGGTGTGCCAGCAGTGCTCGAACAGGCCCAGGTAGGAGCGGACCAGGGCCCGGCCGCGGGCCAGGATGGCGCCCTTGCGCGCGTCCTCGGGGTGGATCGGCACCATGGCGTACTGCTGGTCGATGACGACCATGTTGAGCGGCACCAGCGAGGCCACCCGGATCTCCACGCCGAGCGCGGTGCGGGCGTTGAGGAGCTCGGCCACGTCCGGACGCGAGGCGTGCTCCCGCGCGTAGATCGCCCGGACCCGCACCCCGTGGTCCAGCTGCCGCCGGTCCCGGTCCAGCGTCACCTCGTGCACCTCGCGGCTCGGGCCGCCGGGATACATGGACGCCGAGCTCTCCTGCATGACGTCGACGATGTCCTCGAGGGCCTGCTGGATCCGCCGGTAGTCGGTCAGCGCCTCCACCGCGATCTCGGAGCGGGTCAGCGTGCCGGGCCGCAGGAAGGTGCCCGCCAGGGTCTCCAGCGTGCCGTACGCGTGGTCCGCCTCCGCCAGGTGCTCCCGCAGCCGGGCCCGCTCACGGTCGAGCAGGCGCAGCAGCGCGATCTCCGGGTCGACCGCCGCGACCGTGTCGGCGTCCGGACGCCAGTCGGCATTGCGTACGTCGGAGATGGTGGCGTGGGTGCGCGTGGTGGGCACGATCAGGCCCAGCGCGATCAGCTCGGCCCGACATCGCTCGTACTCCTCCGCCGCGAGCCCCAACCCCCCGGCGACCTCGGGCAGGTTGGACACCCCGCGTCTGCGTAGCTCCTGGTAGAGCGCGACGAGCCGACCGTCCTCCGGTCCGTACGCGGCGCAGCCGTTCGCCGCGGCGGCCCGTGCCGTGACGGCCCGTGCCGTGGCGCCGCTCGCCGTGCCGACCGCCGGTCGGCTCCCGCTCGCACCACCCGCCGGCCCGTTCCCGCTCGCACCGCCCGTCGTCGTGATCACGCGAGGTTCCCCTTCTCTTCGTGGTCCCGTGTCCCGGGTTCCGCGCCCCGTCCCCCAAATCGCCAGATTACGCGCCGCGTTGATCGGGCCCGGGGTGGCGTGGGTGTGCCGCCGGCGGCGCAGGGGTCAGGTCGTCTGCTCGTACGGCTCGCCGTCCAGCAGGCCGAGCCGGGCCGCCTTCACGCCCGCCTCGAAGCGGCTCGCCGCGTCCAGCTCCTGCATCACCTCGGAGATCAGCCGGCTGACCGTACGCAGCGAGACGCCCAGGTTGCGGGCCACCTGCTCGTCCTTGATCCCGGACGCCAGCATCCGCAGCGCCGCCCGCTGCTGCTCGGACAGCCCGTCGCCGCCGCGCTCGGCCGGCTCCTCGTGGCCGTACGGGGTGGCCGCGAGCCAGCAGTACTCGTACAGGGCCCGGTACGAGCGCACCAGGCCGGGGCCGCGGGCCAGGATGGCGGCGGACTCCGGATCGCGCGAATCGGTGGACAGCAGCGCGAAGTTCTCGTCGGCGAGGACCATGTTCATGGGGACGACGGGCGACAGCCGCACCTCGACGCCGAGCGCGGCGCGCTCCGCGAGGTGCTGCGCCATCTCCGGCACGTGACCGACCCGATGGCTGTACACGGCCTGGACGAGCACACCGCGGGCCACCCGGTCGCGGTCCCGCTCCAGCTCCAGGGACATCTCCTCGCGCCGCACCGAACCGGTCAGCATCGCGTGGACGGAGCTGCGCACCGTGTCGGTCAGGTCCGCGAGTTCCCGGCGGATCCTCGCCGGGTCCTCGACGATCTCCACCTCGACCTCGGAGCCGGGCTCCATGCCGGCCCGCAGGAACGGGCCCGCCAGCGTCTCCAGGACGGTGTGCGCCCGGCTGGTCTCGGCCAGCCGGTTCTCCAGGCGCTCGCGCTCGTGCTGGAGGAGCCGGAGCAGGGCGACATCGGGGGCGACGACCACGGGGGCGGCGGCGCAGGAGCCTTTCGCACCGTCCGTGCCGTCGGTCCCCTCAGCGCCATGAGCGCCCTCGGGGCTGCCGGCGCTGTCGGCGCCGTTGGTTCCGGCGGTCCGGACGGGGGCCGGTTCGATGAGTCCGAGGGCGACCAACTCCTCGTGGCAGCGCTCGCGTTCGGCGCCGGTCAGTTCCAGTCGTCGTGCCGCCGCGTCGAAGGACGCGCTCGCTGTGCTGCGTAACTCCTGGTAGAGCGCGAGGGCCTGCTCGCTTCCCGTACGCGCCCCGGCGGCGTTTTTGGACACGGCGCAGCAGACTCCCCTCGGATCGCGCGGATCCTGTTGAAACGCCCCGCTAGACCCTGCCACAAATTCGAACGCTCCGCACGATGTTCACGTGCTTTCAGCGCGAAGAGGGCTCTTCCCGGCAGTCGGGGCAAAGACCCTTGAAGACCACCTCGGCGTCGCTGACCCGCCACTCGGGCAGGCTGCCGCGGGGCGGCGCGGGGGCGGTGGCCGTCACGTTCTCCACGCGGCCGCAGCTCTGGCACAGGGCGTGCTGGTGCGCGGGTCCCGAGATCTCGAAGACGGCGGGCAGGCCCGGGCGGTCGAACTTGCTGACCAGTCCGGTCTCCTGGAAGTGCCGCAGCATCTCGTAGACGGCCTGGCTGGTGAGGGTGCCGAGGCGCTCGCGGGCGGTCGCGGTGATCGCCTCGACGTCGAGATGGCCGCCGGCGGCGAGCACCGTGAGCACCTCGAGGCGCGGACCGGTGACGCGCAGGCCGACGTCGCGGAGGCGCTGGATCACCGCCTCGCGGCCCGTCAGGTCTTCCACGACTGCCATCTTCTCCGCCCGCCTACCGCCATCTGGTCGGCCCAAACCTTTGTGGGCATCGTACATCTTGGCGGTCCTTGGCGTCAGTGGGCGGACCGGGTCCGTCGTACGAGCCCCCGCGGGACGGGTGTCCGTGTCGTACGCGTCGTGCGTGTCGCGTGTCGTGCACGTGGTGCGCGCCGCACGGCTCGTACGTGTCAGTCGTCCGTCCGGCAGACGAGCAGCACGCTCTCCGTCCGGTCGTCGATCCGGTGCCGCCGCCGGCCCTCGATGTGCAGGCCCGCCGAGTGCAGCTCGGCCGCGAGGCGGTCGCCGTCCACGATCCACTTGTCGGTGCTGAGCACGACCCGTTCGGTCGACAGCTTCCCGGTCCGCGCCGAGTAGTACGTGATCCGTTCGCTCATCGTGCGCAGGTCGAAGGTCTGCCGGGCCACCACCCACTCGTCGATCCCGTCGAACCGCGGCACCTGGAACGCCCACGTGCGCTGCGGCTCGGCCACCAGACCCGGCAGCAGATGGGCCGTGTAGTCGAGCGCGAGCGCTCCGCCCGCCCCCAGGTGCGAGGCGATCTCGCGCAGCAGCCGGGGCCGCGCGCCCGGCGGCACGGCGGAGACCATCGCGCCCGCGAGCAGCGCGAGCCGGTAGTCGCCGTCGAGCCGCAGCTCGGTGAGGTCGGCCCTGGTGGTCACGATCAGTTCGGCGACCTGCGGACCGATGCGCCGGGCCCAGTTCTCGAGGCGTTCCAGGGCGGGGCCGTCCCGGTCCACGGCCTCCACGGCGAAGCCGTGCCGGGCGAAGGGGACGGCGAGCCGTCCGGCGCCGGAGCCGAGATCGAGAACGGGGCCGCCGGTGGACCGGGCGAGACCCAGGTACCGGACGATGTCGGCGCTGTGCGGGCCGAGGAGCGCGTCGTGGAGCCAGACCGAGTCCTCGTCGCCGGGGGAGACGGTCTCGAGGCCGGGAAGGGTGTCGGCCTCGAGCCGGATGCCGGCGCCGGGGGCGGGCGGTTCGAGGGGACCGGGCCCTCCGAGCCCTCCGAGCCGGCCGAGCGGCCCGAGGTGTCCGCGCTGCCTGGCGTGCTCGGGGAGCGCGGCGTGATCGGGACGCTCGGGGTGGAGGGAGTATCGGGACGGCAGGACCGGTGCGAGGGTCGCGGGCACGACGGGCAGGGAAGTGCCGCTCGGTGTGTGCATCGCTCCTCCAGGGCTCGCTCGGTCCGTGCCGTCCGGGCGGGGCTCCCGTGCCGCCGGGGCCGCGCCGCTGTGCTCCATCCTGACCTGCGACGGAGCGCCGGTTCCAGCGGAAACGGGGGCGTGAACACGCGATGGCGTGTGTCCGCCAAGGTGCGCGGGGAGCCCGGAGGCGGAGGCCCGGAGGAAGGGGTTCGGCCGTGGAGGGGGAGAGGGTTCGGCCCTGGAGGAAGGGGGCCGGAGGTCAGAGCGGGCGGCCCAGGCGGTTCGCGCCGTCCAGCGGGACGAAGCCGTGCTTCTCGTAGAAGGGGAGCGAGGGGTCGGCGGGGGCGGGCAGCGCCACCCGTTGCTCGCTCGCGCCGAACGCGCGCATCCGCTCGCCGGTCGCCGCCAGCAGGGCCGTACCGACGCCGCCGCGGCGTGCGCCGGGGATCACGGCGAGGGCGTACAGCTCGCCCTCGCCCGGCACGGGCACGCCCCCGGCCACCGCGCCGAGCACGGTGCCGTCCGCGCCGGTGGCGACGAGCCAGCCGAGCCAGCCGGGTGCGCCGCCGGGAATTTCAATTTCCGCGCGGATACGGGGGAGTGCGCATTGTGAGGAGACGAGCCGGCGGGTGGGGATTTCTCCGAGTATTTCCGCGTAGCTGCCCCGAATGGACTCCGCAAGCAGCCTGGATATCGTCGCCGCGTCGGCGGCTTCCGCCGCCCGCACGTCCGCCAGCTGCATTGGTTCGTACCCTTCGACGTGCCGAGCTGAGCGCCAACATACCCACAATAGCGGGGAATTCGGCCACGATGCGACCGATGTGAAATCTACGAATTCCCTTAGTAATTAATTCGGGAACGAACAGCAGGCGATGATCAGCGGCGCCGCCGCCAGTCCTGCCGCCGCGATCGTCAGCAGTCCCCGGAGCACCGGGTGTCCCGCGCTGTGCGGGGCGAGGATGCGGCGCATGCGCAGCGCCGCCGACGGGCCTCCGGCGCCGAAGGCCTCGCGCGGCGCCCTGCCGGAGGCGAGCGCGTACAGGGCGGTGGCCAGCGCGTCGCGCGAGCAGCGGCGCAACGCCCGGTCGTCGGCGGCCATTTCGAGCAGCAGCGGCACCGCCGTACCGCCGTGCCGGGCGAGCGGGAGGTACGGGAAGACCGAGGCGAACGACTCCGCGGCGGCGACCAGCAGATGGTGACGTCCCGAGATGTGCGCCCGCTCGTGTGCGAGCGCGGCGGCCAGCTGCGGTTCGGTGAGGGTGTCGATCGCGCCGGAGGAGACGACGACGCGGCGGGAACGGCCGGGCAGGCAGTACACGGCGGGCCGCGCGTGCTCCAGGACGGTGGCGCCGAGGCCGGCGTCGTACCGCCCGACCAGGCGCAGCGTCTCGGCGTGCCGGCTGCGCAGGCGGCGGGCCCGCAGCAGCGCGCGGGCGAATCCGGTGACCGGGACGGCCAGCACGGCGAGGCCGACGCCGAGCGCCGTGTACTCCAGGGCGCTCAGTTCGAGGAGCCGGCCGGGCGGCGGGAGGCGGAGTGCGAACAGGGCGTCGCTGAGGCGGTGGCCGGTCCTGCTGGGCAGGACGAGCTGGGCCGGGAGCAGGGCGGCGGAGCCGGCGAAGAGCGCGCCGCTCGCGACCCACACCGCGAGCGCCAGCCGCGGCACCTGCTGGACCCAGCGGGCCCGCGCGAGCAGCCAGGGGACGACGAAGCCGGTGCAGAGGATCAGGCCGAGCGGCGGCAGGGTGTGGTGGTTCACGGGTGACCGCCGCCTTCGCCGTATCCGGCGCCCGGTGCGCGGCGGGCGGTGCGCAGGGCGGCGTCGAGGGCGGCCATGTCCTCGTCGGAGATGGTCTCGACGAACCGCAGCAAGGCCGCGGGCCGGTCCTGGCTGTCGCCGAGCGCGTCCTGCATGAGGCCCGCGGTGTACTCCTCGCGGCTGCGAACGGGTTCGTACAGCCAGGCCCGGCCCGATTTCTCGCGGCGCAGCCAGCCCTTGCGGTGGAGTATGTCCGCGACGGTCATCACCGTCGTGTAGGCGACCCGGCGCCCCAGATTGATGTCGTCGACGATCTCGCGGACGGTCGCGGGCCGCTGCCAGGCCCACAACCGGTCCATGATCTCGGCCTCCAGCTCTCCCAGCCGGCGCACGTGCATCCCCTCCCCGCTCACGGGCGGCTCATCGTACGGGCCGCCTCACCCGCACAGGTATACCCCCCAGGGGTACGATGGCGGGATGACGACCCTCATGAGGAACCGCCCTTGCGCGAAGGTCTGTGGCCCCGGTCTGCCGGCTTCGGCGGAACTGGTGGTCCTCCGTCAGGTACTCGGCCTCTGCCTCCGGCTGAGCGTCCGGCTGACCGCTGACTGCCCTTCGCACAAGGGCGGCTGACTCTTTTCTCTTGTCCCACGCGAAGTGCGTCAGGTCCGGTTCTGGTCGGTTCCCGACGCGCTTCACGAGCCGGGGCCCCGGGTCCGGGCCGATCTCCGGCCCCAGGCGCGGATCCCGGGCCTCGGCCCGAGGTCCAGGCCCGGGTCCGGGCCCCCGGCCTCAGGTCCGGATCAGGCGGGCGATCGCCTTCGACGCCTCGCCCACCTTGACCTTGGCCTGGTCGCCGCCTGCCTCGATGGCCTCCGTGACGCAGCAGCTGAGGTGCTCGTCCAGGAGGGCCACCGCGCAGGACTGGAGCGCCGCGTTGATCGCGGAGACCTGGGTCAGGACGTCGATGCAGTAGACGTCCTCGTCGACCATCCGCTGCACCCCGCGGACCTGGCCCTCGATCCGGCGCAGGCGTCTGATGATGTCTTCCTTGTGCTGTACGTAACCGGCCACGGCGGCCTCCTTGTCGGGCAGTCACAGCAGGCGGCGGGGGCTCTCACGCGGTGCGGTCGGCGGCCTGGAAGCCGCGCAGGCGCAGGCTGTTGCCGACCACGAAGACCGAGGAGAAGGCCATCGCGGCGCCGGCGATCATCGGGTTGAGCAGCCCGGCCGCGGCGAGCGGCAGGGCCGCCACGTTGTAGGCGAAGGCCCAGAAGAGGTTCGAGCGGATGGTGCCGAGGGTCCTGCGGGAGAGCCGGATGGCGTCCGCCGCGGCCCGCAGGTCGCCCCGTACCAGGGTCAGGTCGCCGGCCTCGATGGCCGCGTCCGTGCCCGTGCCCATGGCCAGGCCCAGGTCGGCCTGGGCGAGCGCGGCGGCGTCGTTCACGCCGTCGCCGACCATGGCGACCGAACGGCCCTCGCCCTGGAGCTTCTTGACGACGTCGACCTTGTCCTGCGGCATGACCTCGGCGATCACCTCGTCGATGCCGACCTCGGCGGCGACGGCCTCGGCGACCGCCTTGTTGTCGCCGGTGAGCAGGATCGGGGTGAGGCCGAGGGCGCGGAGCCGCCGGATGGCCTCGGCGCTGGTCTCCTTGACGGCGTCGGCGACCTCGAGGACCGCGCGGGCCTGGCCGTCCCAGGCGACCGCGATGGCGGTCCTGCCGGCCTTCTCGGCGGCGTCCTTGGCGGCCCGGAGGGCCGGGGTGAGTTCCATGGCCCACTCGCCGAGCAGCTTCTCGCGGCCGACGAGGACGGCGTGGCCCTCGACGACGCCCTGGACGCCGAGTCCGGGGATGTTGGCGAAGTCCTCGGGCGCGGGCAGGGTGCCGACGCGGGCGGCGGCGCCGGTGGCGACGGCCTGGGCGATCGGGTGCTCGGAGGAGTGCTCCAGGGCGCCGGCCAGGCGCAGCACGTCGTTCTCCTCCGTGCCGGCGGCGGTGTGCACCTTGAGCAGGGTCATCCGGCCGGTGGTGACGGTGCCGGTCTTGTCCAGGACGATCGTGTCGACCTTGCGGGTGGTCTCCAGGACCTCGGGGCCCTTGATGAGGATGCCGAGCTGCGCGCCGCGGCCGGTGCCGACCATGAGGGCGGTCGGGGTGGCCAGGCCCAGGGCGCACGGGCAGGCGATGATCAGGACGGCGACGGCGGCGGTGAAGGCGGCGGTGAGGCCCTGGCCCGTGCCGAGCCAGAAGCCGAGGGTGCCGAGCGAGAGCGCGATGACGATCGGCACGAAGACGGCGGAGATCTTGTCGGCGAGGCGCTGGGCGGCGGCCTTGCCGTTCTGGGCGTCCTCGACGAGCTTGGCCATGCGGGCGAGCTGGGTGTCGGCGCCGACGCGGGTGGCCTCGACGACGAGGCGGCCGCCAGCGTTCAGGGTGGCGCCGGTGACGGAGTCGCCGACGCCGACCTCGACCGGTACGGACTCGCCGGTGAGCATGGAGGCGTCGACGGCGGAGGAGCCCTCGACGACGGTGCCGTCCGTGGCGATCTTCTCGCCGGGCCGGACCAGGAAGCGGTCGCCGACCTGGAGTTCGGCGGTCGGTACGGTGACCTCGCGGCCGTTCCGGAGGACGGTCACCTCCTTCGCGCCCAGCTGCATCAGCGCCTTGAGGGCGGCGCCGGCCTTGCGCTTCGAGCGGGCCTCGAAGTAGCGGCCGGCCAGGATGAAGGCGGTGACTCCGGCCGCGGCCTCCAGGTAGATGTTCCCGGCGCCGTCGGTGCGGGCGATGGTGAACTCGAAGGGGTGCGTCATGCCGGGCGTGCCGGCGGTGCCGAAGAACAGCGCCCACAGCGACCACAGGAACGCGGCGATGGTGCCGACCGAGATCAGCGTGTCCATGGTGGCCGCGCCGTGCCTGGCGTTGGTCCAGGCGGCGCGGTGGAAGGGCCAGGCGGCGTAGGTGACGACCGGCGCGGCGAGCGTGAGGCTCAGCCACTGCCAGTACTCGATCTGGAGGGCCGGGACCATCGCCATGGCGATGACGGGGACGGCGAGGGCGACGGCGGTGATCAGCCGCTGCTTCAGCGGCCGCAGCTCGGCGTCGGCCTTCTCCTCGTCGGAGGGCCCGTCCGCGCCGCCGGCGGAGCCCGCCGCGGCCGGGCGCTCGGGCTCCGGCTCCTTCGCGGTGTAGCCGGTGGCCTCGACGGTGGCGATGAGGTCGGCGACGTCGATGTCGGCGTCGAACGTGACCTTCGCCTTCTCGGTCGCGTAGTTGACGGTGGCCTCGACCCCGTCCATGCGGTTGAGCTTCTTCTCGATCCGGGCGGCGCACGAGGCGCAGGTCATGCCGCCGATGGCGAGCTCGACCTGGGCGGTGCCGGGGGTCGTCGTTGTCATGAGGTCTGCTCCTCGGTACGTGGTGCGGGGCGGGGGCCGGGGCCCGGGCGTGGTGGGCGAGCCCCGGCGGCCGGTGGGCGCGGTCGGCGTCGTGCACGCGGTCGCGTACGGCCTGGGGCCGCGTCGTCGCGTACGGCGCCGTCGGCCCGGTCGGGCCCGTCGGCCCGGTCGGGCCCGTCGGCCCGGTCGGGCCCTGGGTCAGGCGCGGCCGGTCAGCTCGTAGCCGGCGTCGTCGACCGCCGCGGTGATGGCGGCGTCGTCGGGCGCGCCGCCGGTGGTGACGGTCACCAGACCGCCGGCGACGTCGACGTCGACGGAGACGACGCCGTCGAGGGCGCCGACGGAGTTGGTGATGGCGGTCTTGCAGTGGCCGCAGGTCATGCCGGACACGGCGTAGACGGTGCTGGTGGTGTCGGCGACCGCGGTGGCCGTCGTGACCTCGACGGTGTTGGTGTTGCAGCTGTTGTCGGGGGTGCAGCAGGAACCCATGTCGTCCTCCATCGGTGGTGGCTCTGGCGGTGGCTCTCTCGAACCGCGACCGGATACCCTCGGGGGGTATCGGTATGGCTCCATGTATACCCCCCTCCCGTATCCCACGCAAGTGCGGATCCGGCTTGACTTGATACCCCCTGGGGGTATCGTGAGGTGCATGGAGGCGCTCGGAAAGCGCATCGAAGCCACCCCACGTACGGGAGAGCAGTCATGAACACCGGACTGAGGATCACCGCCTTTGCCGCCGCGCTCGCCGCGACCTTCGGGACCGCGTACGGGGTCGGCAGGGGCGTCGGACCGATCGACGAGCCGGCGAAGGCCGAGCACGGCGGCCACGCGGAGGCGGCGCCGCGGGGCGAGGGCGCCGCGGACGGCCACGGCGAGAGCGCGGCGGACGGCCACGGCGGTCACGGCGAGGGCGCGGGCTCCGGACACGGCGCCGGTCACGGCGAGGGCGCGGCGAACGCGTCCGCGGCCGGCGGCCTCCAGGTCTCCGAGGGCGGCTACACCCTCGCCCTGGACACCCCGACGCCCGCCCTCGGCACGAGCGTCCTGAAGTTCTCGATCAAGGACGCGGCCGGCCGGAAGGTCACCGCCTTCACCACGGAGCACGGCAAGGAGCTCCACTTCATCGTCGCCTCCCGCGACCTCACCGTCTTCCGCCACCTGCACCCGGTGAAGGCCGCCGACGGCACCTGGAGCGTGGCCGCGGACCTGCCGGCGGCCGGCGCCTACAAGGCCTTCGCCGACTTCAAGCCCGCGGGGAAGAACGCGAAGGGCGTGACGCTGGGCGTCGACCTCGCCGTCCCGGGCGCGTACACCCCCAAGCCGATGCCGCCGGTCGCGCCGACCGCCGACGTCGACGGCTACCAGGTCCGCCTCGGCGGCACGCTGGACCCGGGCAAGGCGGGCGAGCTGCGGCTCACCGTGACCAAGGCCGGGAAGCCCGTCACGGACCTGGAGCCCTACCTCGGCGCCTACGGCCACCTGGTCGCGCTGCGCGAGGGCGACCTGGCCTACCTCCACGTCCACCCGAACGAGGGCGGCCCCGGCCCGGACGTCTCCTTCACGGCGACGGCGCCGAGCTCGGGCACGTACCGCCTGTTCCTGGACTTCCAGCACGAGGGCAAGGTCCGCACGGCGGCGTTCACGGTCCGCGCGGGCGGCGCGGCGGGCGGCGCGGGGCAGGCCCCCGCGGCCCCGGCCGCCGCTCCGGCTCCGGCGGATGACGCGTCGCACGGTGCGGGAGCCCACTCGCACGGCTAGTCTGGTCCCGAACATTGGACTAGACCTGTAGGCGTCGTGCGATCCATGGAGGAACGGACCCGATGAGCAACCGTGCAGTGCTGGAGGTGATCGCCCTCGACGAGGAGGACGCGGTCGCTGCCCAGGCCGGTGGGGCGGATCGCCTGGAGCTGGTCACCGACATGGCGGCGGACGGGCTGACCCCGTCCACGACCGGCTTCGCGGCGATCCGCGCCGCGGTGGACATCCCGCTGCGCGTGATGCTCAGGCTGACGGACGGCTTCGCGGCGGGCGACGCCCAGCAGGTCGCCGCGCTGGTGGACCGGGCCTCGGAACTCCGCGAGGCGGGCGCGACGGAATTCGTCCTCGGTTTCCTGACGCCCGACGGCGAGCCGGACCTGGTGGCGGTCGAGCGCCTGCTCGCCGTGATCGACGGCTGCCGCTGGACCTTCCACCGGGCGATCGACCGCGCCGCCGACCGCGACTGCCTGCGCAAGCAGCTCGCGGACCTGCCCGGCCTCGACACGTACCTCACGGCGGGCTCGGCGACCGGCGTCGACGACGGCCTCGCGACCCTGAAGGCGGAGGCGGCACGCGCCGGCGAACCCGGCTACGAGCCGCAGATCCTGGTCGGCGGCGGCCTCCGCCTCGACCACCTCCCCGAACTCCGGGCCGCCGGCCTCGACGCCTTCCACATCGGCGGCGCAGCCCGCCCGAACGGCTGGACGGCCCCGGTGTCGCCGGACGCGGTACGGAGATGGCGGGAGGCCCTGGACGGGTAGGGGAGCCCGGGGCGGGGGCGGGGGCGGGTCCTCGGCGGAGGTGGCCCACGTGGCAGGCCCGTAACTCCGCCGCCTTCTGGGCCGCCACCGGCCGAAGCCGGAGGGTGGGCTTCTGGTGCGGCCGCCCTTGTTCCGAGTGTGGCTCCCTCCACCACCGCGTCAAGGGCGCTCCCTGGCGGTCGCGTCGCTTCGCGATGACCTGCGGTCACCCTTGACCCGGTGGCTCCGGGAGCCTCTTCACACTCGGAGGGCGGCCGGGGGCGGGCCCGCGCGGGGGCGTTCGGGGGTGTCGGGGCGCCGTGGGCGGCGCGCGGGCCGGTGGGTGGGGCGTGTGGCGGGGCTTGGTGGGGCGGTGTGCGTCGTGGACGGTGCGCGGTAGTGGAGTGGGGTGCCCATTCCCGGCTCAGCGGCCTGCGGGCTGTTGTTTGGTCGGGGTGCATGCCCCGCTGGTCACTCCCGGTGGGGGGAAAGGGTGGGTGCCGGGCGAGCAAACGTGGATCGCGAGGAGGTCGGCTCGCCTCGTACGTCACAGCAGTTCACCCCCGCCACACGGCGGTGCTGGAGATCCCCCTTCGCTCGCCGAACTCCCGCCCATCGCGCCCCCGTCGCCCGAAACTCCCTGGTCCCTCCCGCGTCCACCCCCGTAGCCTCGCGCGCATGCTGTCGCAGACCCGCCTCGACGAGGAACTCGTCCGTCGTCTCATCGCCGCCCAGTTCCCCGAATGGGCCCGGCTCCCCGTACGGGAGGTGGCCTCCGCCGGGACCGACAACGCGATGTTCCGGCTGGGCGAGGAGTTCGTCGTACGGCTGCCCAAGGACGAAGGGTCCCTCGGTCAGGTGGCGAAGGAGCAGCGGTGGCTGCCCCGGCTCGCGCCCGCCCTGCCGCTCGCCGTGCCCGTCCCCGTCGGTCTCGGCGCGCCGGGCGAAGGGTACGAGCTGCCCTGGTCCGTGTACGCCTGGCTGGACGGCCGGGACGCCTTCGACGCGCCCATCGCCGATCTCCCCCACGCCGCCGCCGAGTTGGGGCGCTTCGGTGTCGCCCTCCGCGGTGTCGACGCCACCGGCGGGCCCACCTCCTTCCGCGGCGGGCCCGTCACCGACTGGGAGCAGGGCGCCATGGCCGAAGCCCTGCGCGACCTCGCCGCCGACGGCACCCTGGACGGCGAACTCGCCACCGCAGCCTGGGAGTCCGTGCTCCGACTGCCCGCCTACGACGGCGAGCCCGTCTGGGTGCACGGGGACCTGCTCCCCGGCAACCTGCTCACCCGCGACGGACGGCTCACCGCCGTCATCGACTTCGGCGGCCTCGGCACCGGCGATCCCGCCTGCGACACGATGGCCGCCTGGACCCTCTTCACGCCGGAGACCCGGCCCCTCTTCCGCGAGGCGGCCCGGGTCGACGACGCGACCTGGGCGCGCGGCCGCGGCTGGGCGCTGTGCTGGGGCGTCGTGACCGAGCACTACTACCGCGGGAAGAACCCGGTCCTCGCCTCCGTCGCCCACCGGTCGTGGTCGCAGGCGCTCGCCGAGTACGCCGAGATCCTGGGTTAGACGTCGATTACAACCTCCTAGGCCCCCCGGCTTCCGCCCCCGAAGCCCCCGCCCCCGCCCCGCTCAGCCCTCCAACTGTCCCGGCAGTTCCGCCGCGTGCACCACCGTCAGGCCCGACACCGCACGCGTCAGGGCCACGTACAGGCGGCGCAGGCCCGTGCGTTCGTCGGGTTCGCCGTCGACGACCGCCGAGGGCTCGTCCAGGACCACGTAGTCGTACTCCAGGCCCTTCGCCAGCGATGCCGGGACCAGGGTCAGGCGGGTCTCCGCCGTGGTCTCCTCGCCGGGGGCAAGGTACGGCAGGCCGGCGGAGGCCAGCGCCTCCGCCAGCGGGGCGACGCGGGCGTCCGCCGCGATCAGGCCGATCGAGCCCTCGTGGGCCAGGGCGTCGCGGCAGGCCGCGACCACGTCCGCGTCCAGCGCCGCCGGCTCCGCCCGCCGGATCTCCAGCGAACCCGGGTTCTCCCGGACCGACTCCACCGGCGCCAGCCCCGGCGACATGTGCGGCAGCAGCCGCGAGGCGTACGCGATGACCTCGCGCGGCACGCGGAAGCCGGCCGTCAGCTCCTCCACGACCGCGTCCGGCTTGCCCAGGTGCGTCAGCGCCTGCGCCCAGCTCTGCGTCGCCCACGGCGTCGTGCCCTGCGCCAGGTCGCCGAGGACCGTCGCCGAGCCGGTGGTGCAGCGGCGGCCCACCGCCCGGTACTGCATGGGCGACAGGTCCTGCGCCTCGTCGACCACCACGTGGCCGAGCGACGCGGTGCGCTCCACCAGGTCCGTCGCCTCGTCGACGAGGACCGCGTCCGCCGCCGACCACTTCGCCGTCTTCACGCTGCGGGCCGGCTTCTCCCACAGCAGCAGCTTCTGCTCGTCCTCGTCGAGGATCCCGCCGGCGTGCTCGGCCAGGAACTCCGGGTCGCTCAGCAGCCGCAGCACCAGCTTCGCCGGGTCGACCGCCGGCCAGCACTCCTTCACCACCGCCTTGACGGCCGCGTTGCGCGCGACCGCGTTCTGCACCCGGTCGTCGGGCGCCTCGCCGGCCTGTTCCATCCGGACGAGCACGGCGTGCGCGATGCGCTGCGGCAGGGCGTCGCGGGCCGCCCCGTACCGGATGTCACGCTCCGTCAGTTCCCGGACGATCTCCTCCAGTTCGTACGCGGGAACGCGCCAGCGCCGCGAGCCGCGCACGACCATGAGCGGTTCCTTCGGCAGCGTGACGTGGGACCACACCGCCCGCCGCAGCACCTCCGCCATCCGGGCGTCGCCCTTGACGACGGCCGTCGCCGCCTGGTCCGTGCCGCGCACCTCGACGTGGGCGACGAGGTCGTCCACGGTCGCCTGCTGCACCTCCAGCTCGCCGAGCGCGGGCAGCACCTGCTCGATGTAGTGGAGGAAGGAGCGGTTCGGCCCGATGACGAGCGTGCCGGTACGGGCCAGCCGCTCCCGGTGCGCGTAGAGGAGGTACGCGACCCGGTGCAGGCCGACGGCCGTCTTTCCGGTGCCGGGGCCGCCCTGCACGCACACCGTGCCGGACAGGCCGGAGCGGACGATCTCGTCCTGCTCGGGCTGGATGGTCGCGACGATGTCGCGCATGGGGCCGACGCGGGGCCGTTCGATCTCCGCCTGGAGCAGGCGGCTGGTCCGCTCCAGCTCGGTCGGGTCGGAGAGGTGCTCGTCCTCGTACGCGGTGAGCTCGCCGCCCGTGTACCCGAAGCGGCGGCGCAGCCCGACGTCCTGCGGGTGCTGCTTCGACGCCTGGTAGTACGGCTGCGAGACCGGCGCACGCCAGTCGATCACCATCGGATCGCCGTCGGCGTCGTGGACGTGCCGCCGGCCGATGTAGAAGCGCTGCCCCTCCTGCGTGGTGTGCAGGTAGTCGAGGCGGCCGAAGAAGAGCGGGGTGTGGGAGAGGTCGGCGAGGGCCTTGATCCGGTCCTCGATCTGCCGTTCCAGGACGACGGCGTTGACCCAGTTCGCGGTGACGTCCTTGATGTCGAGCGACTCCACGTCCTCGCGCATGGCGCGCAGGGCGGCGCGGGACGCGGCGAGGTGGGCGCGCTCGCGCGCGAGCGGGTCGTCGGCGGACAGCGCGGACGGTGCGGACACGGTGAAGCCTCCGGGTCGGGTACGCGGACACGTCAAGGTGGCCGCCGGTTTCCGACCGGACGGCAGCTCTCCCCGTACGGCGGGCGGCAGCGGGCAGCGCCGGCCGCGAGCCGAAAGGGAGGCGGGAAGCTGGCGAGTGTACGCCGTCGCCGGAACGGACGCGAATGGATTTCGCGTGGGGCGGGGGCACCTCCGAGGGACACCCGTGGGCCATGCGGGGGGTGTCCGGGGTCCGCGCGGGGGCACCCCTACGACCCGTAGGGGTGCGGGTCAGACTCGCGGGGGATGCCGGTTCGCACCCTGGGCCGATGTGTTCGGAATGTCCGTTTCGGATGATGGATGCATGACCTCCACCACCCTCACCCCCGCGACCACCGCCCCGCACCGCCTCGGCCACGCCCTCAGGCACGGCCCCGGCCTCGCCCTCCGTGCGATACGCGCCTTCGGCTCCGCCGCTGTGGGCGTCGCGCTGCTCGGCTCGTACGGGGACGAGCGGGCGGGCGTGCGCGACCCGCGCCCTGAGTACGTCCGTGCCGCCGAATGAGCGAGTACGAGTGCCGTACGCGTTCCCTGTGAGTGCCCTGTGAGTGCCGTACGCGTGCCGTATGAGTACGACAGCAGTGCCGAACGGGGTTCCGCCGATGATGTGATCGGTGCATGACGACACCGGCGGACCCGACGAACTCCACCAACCCCACGGACCCCACGTCCCCCTCCGTGCGAGCCCTGCGCGCCATGGCGTTCGGTGCCCTCGCCCTGCTCGTCCTGTGCGCGCTGCTGACCGCCGCAGCCGTCCTCCAGGACGCGATCGGAGGCGACGGCGTCAACGGCGGCTTCGCCGCCGCGGGCGGCTGGTCCCTCGCCGCCTCCGGTTTCTGCGCCCTCCTGGCCGCGGCCGCGCCCCGCGACGCGATGGCGTACCGCGCCCGCGCGATCACGGTGACCGCCGCCTACGCCCTGGCGATCCTCGGCCCGGTACTCGCCGCGCTGGACTAGCGACGGCGATCCGCCGGGCCCGCGACCGCCGGGCCCACCGGCCCCCCCGCGCCCCCGGCCCCCGCCCCCGGCGACGTCCCCGCTCGCCCTACTCCGCCGACAGCTCGCTCGCGTCGACGATCCGGTACGCGTAGCCCTGCTCCGCGAGGAAGCGCTGGCGGTGGGCGGCGAAGTCCTGGTCGATGGTGTCGCGGGCGACGACCGAGTAGAAGTGCGCCTGGTGGCCGTCGGACTTCGGGCGCAGGACGCGGCCGAGGCGCTGGGCCTCCTCCTGGCGGGAACCGAAGGTGCCGGAGACCTGGATCGCGACGGTGGCCTCGGGCAGGTCGATGGAGAAGTTCGCGACCTTGGAGACGACGAGGACACTGATCTCGCCGTTGCGGAAGGCGTCGAACAGCTTCTCGCGCTGCGCGTTCGAGGTCTCGCCCTTGATCACGGGCGCGTCCAGGTGCTCGCCGAGCTCGTCGAGCTGGTCGATGTACTGGCCGATGACCAGGATCTGCTGGCCCTCGAACTTCTTCACCAGCGCCTCGGTGACCTTCCGCTTGGTCGCGGTCGTGGCGCAGAAGCGGTACTTCTCCTCGGCCTCGGCCGTCGCGTACGCGAGCCGCTCCGAGTCGGTGAGGTCGACCCGCACCTCGACGCAGTCGGCGGGCGCGATGTATCCCTGCGCCTCGATCTCCTTCCACGGCGCGTCGAACCGCTTGGGACCGATGAGCGAGAAGACGTCCGACTCGCGCCCGTCCTCGCGTACGAGCGTGGCCGTCAGACCGAGGCGTCGGCGGGCCTGGAGGTCGGCGGTGAACTTGAAGACCGGCGCGGGCAGCAGGTGGACCTCGTCGTAGACGATCAGGCCCCAGTCGCGGGAGTCGAAGAGCTCCAGGTGCGGGTAGACGCCTTTCCGGCGGGTGGTGAGCACCTGGTACGTGGCGATGGTGACCGGCCGGATCTCCTTGCGGGTCCCGCTGTACTCGCCGATCTCGTCCTCGGTCAGCGAAGTCCGCTTGACCAGCTCGTTCTTCCACTGGCGGGCGGAGACGGTGTTGGTGACGAGGATGAGCGTGGTGGCCTTGGCGCGGGCCATCGCGCCGGCGCCGACGAGCGTCTTGCCGGCGCCGCAGGGCAGGACGACGACGCCGGAGCCGCCGTGCCAGAAGCCCTCGACGGCCTGCTGCTGGTACGGCCGCAGGGACCAGCCGTCCTCGGCGAGGTCGATCGGGTGGGCCTCGCCGTCGACGTAGCCGGCGAGATCCTCGGCGGGCCAGCCCAGCTTCAGCAGGGTCTGCTTGATCTGCCCGCGCTCGGACGGGTGCACGGCCACGGTGTCGGGGTCGATGCGCTGCCCGACGAGCGGCTGCACCTTCTTCGACCGGAGGATCTCCTCCAGCACGGGCCGGTCGGTCGTGGTGAGCACCAGCCCGTGGGTGGGGTGCTTGGACAGCGTCAGCCGCCCGTAGCGCGCCATCGTCTCGGCGACGTCGACGAGCAGGGCGTGCGGCACGGGGTACCGCGAGAACTCCACGAGCGCGTCGACGACCTGCTCGGCGTCGTGCCCGGCGGCCCGCGCGTTCCACAGCCCGAGCGGCGTCACCCGGTACGTGTGGATGTGCTCGGGCGCCCGCTCGAGCTCGGCGAACGCCGCGATGGCCCGCCGACAGGCGTCGGCCTGCTCGTGGTCGACCTCCAGGAGGAGCGTCTTGTCACTCTGGACGATCAGGCAGGACACACATACCTCCGCAGATAGGATCGTCGCGTGACAGACACCACACCTGCCACGGCTCGGGCCTTGCCCCGTGCCCGTCGCCCGAAGGGCGTCTCAGCCAACGCGCCGGGAATGCGCGCGGCCATCTATGTCCGCCTTTCGCGGGAAACAGAAAACTCTACCTCGCCCGAGCGTCAGCGTGCGGCCTGTGAGGCATTGTGCGCGGCTCGTGGCTGGCAGGTCATAGCCGTAAGAGGACATCGACGTCTCGGGCTACTCGCGCGGCCTGGACCGTCCAGGTCTTCAGCGGATACTGGCCCGGCTCGCCGAGTTCGACGTGATCGTGTTCTTCAAGATCGACCGCTTGGCCCGCTCCACGGTGGACTTCGCGGAGATCATGAAGGTCACTCAGGCGGAGAGCGTGGCTCTCGCGTCGGCCAGTGAACCGCTGGACCTCACTTCGTCCATGGGGCGTGCCATGGCGAAGGTGATCGCGGTCTTCGCGGAGCTGGAGTCCGACACCATCGGGATGCGTGTCTCCAGCGCCCATGAACACCTGCGACGGGAGGGCCGCTATACGGGCGGCAGAGTGCCGTACGGGTACCGGGTGGCTCCCAACCCCGACGGCGCGGGGAAGGTCCTGGAGATCAACCCCGAGGAAGCGAAGACGATCCACGAGATCGTGGAACGGGTCCTCAACAAGGACTCGCTACTCAAGATCGCGGTGGATCTCACGGAGTCCGACAAGCCGTCGCCCGGCCACTCGTCGCGGCAGACCACGGGCAAGCGCAGCGACTCCAAGCGGTGGTACCCGTCCACCTTGCGAAGCCTCCTCGGCAACCCTCAGTTGCTGGGGCAGGTGATCGAGGACGGCAAGCCGATCCTGATGACGGACGGGCTGCCGCTGGTCAATCGCACACCGATCCTGGACATGGACACCTGGCAGGCGTTGCAGGACGAACTGAGCCGGCGAGCCAACCCGGGTGACCGGCGGCGCGAAGGAACGGCGCTGCTGCGGGGGATCGTCTATTGCGCGGTGTGCCACAACCGCATGTACACGTACGTCGCCAAGGGCCGCATCCGCGATCGGTGCATCGGTCGGCTGAAGGCCCGGCAGGCAGGCACGGAACTCACCTGTTACGGCGTGAGCTGCCCGCGCTCAGGGGCGCACCGGAGGTCGACCGGTCGTCATGGACGCCGACAAGCTCGCTGCGGCCAAGTCGCGGCGGGCCAAGGGTGAGAGCGTCACGGCCATTGCCAAGGCCCTTGGGGTGTCCCGCGCGACGCTGTACCGGGCGCTGAGTGAAACCGAGTAGTCCGACCGACCGGAGAGACCATCTGCCCCTGGTGATGGACGGTCTTTCTCATGTTCAGACCCAGGGGGCGCGCTCCGTTGCTGATCTTGCGACCTGCCGTGCCGCTAGGATCCGCTCACCTGTACGACGCCTTTGGGGGGACACCATGCGTACCGCCACCACAGCCATGTTCGCTGGCCTGCTCTGTGCAGTCCTCGCCGCGTGCGGTAATAGCAGTGAAGCTGCCAGTGAGACTACGCAGGGGACGACGTCGGCTCCAGCGCCTGCACCGTCGAAGTCGGAGCAGCCGAGCACTGAGGCTTTTCCATCATCGGTCTGAGCTGGCCAAATGCAGTGTGAGCACGGCTTGGACGAGGCCGGTGATCCGGGTGGTC
>NZ_SDOY01000135.1 GCF_004117935.1 Streptomyces roseicoloratus
TATTGAGCCGGAACTGATGGGTTTCCTACTGGATCGTGTAGCGGACGTGGCGGGCGGCGAAGTAGCCGCAGACGATGTGGGGTTGCTTCTGGCGTCGCCGCAGGAAGCGGCGGGTCTCGTGGGCGAGGTCGTCGGCTGAGGTGGCTCGGGCCGCGTGGACGTGGTGCTTCAGATCGGCGTTCAACAGCTCGTCGGGATTCAGCTCGGGGCTGTATCCGGGCATCAGATGCAGTTCGACGCGCTCGGCGTTCTCGGCGAGCCAGGCCCGGACGGCTCTGCTGCGGTGGACCGGATGCCGGTCGGCGATCACGTGGACCTTGCGCCCGGCGTGCCGGGCGAGGCGGTCGAGGAACGCGCAGAACACCTGTGAGGTGAACTTGCCGGGAAAGACGGTGAACCACAGCGCCCCGCGGGAGGCGACGGCCGACATGACGTTGACCCTGAAACGGCGCCCGTTCACCCGCACCAGCGGGGTCTGCCCAGCCGGAGCCCACGAGCGTCCCGGCGGGGCAGTGTCCGAGCGCAGACCGCACTGATCAGCCCAGACCAGCTCGGCCTTCTCCCCGCTCGCCCGGGCCCGGATCGCCGGATACTCCTCCTGAAGCCACCGGCTGACCTCGTCGCCCTTCTGCCGGTAGGAGCGGCGGGCGGGCCGCTGCGGGGTGAAGCCGTGCCGGCGCAGCCACTTGCCCACACCCCGATCGGTCATCGACACCCCGCACACCAACCGGATGAGAGTCCGCACCGAGGCCCGGGTCCACATCACCCCGCTCTGCCCGAGGTCGGCCGGCGTGTAATCACGCATCGCCTGCAAGACCGCCCCACGGCCGGACTCGTCGATCAACTCACCCTTGCCTGCCCGAGGTTCACGCGCCGCCGCGAGCAGTGCCCGCCTCCCACCGGCGCGGCTGGCCCGCCACCACGTGCCCACCGACCGCTCGGAGACCCCGAACATCTCCGCCGCCTGGCCGTACGTCCGGACCCGCCCCGACTCCAGCGCGCTCACCACCCGCAACCGCAGATCCTCCTGCGCAGCGGGCGGCAGACGCCGCATATCCCCACCCTCGATCACACCCGATCAACGAGCAGGCAACCCATCAGTTCCGGCTCAATAAGTCTCCGGACTCACGTAGGCAAGTTCGGGGCCGAGGCCTGTCGCAATGAAAGTCGGCAGTCTTGTGATCCAGGTCTCAAAATCGCTTTCTCTTGAAGCGCAACCATTCCTGTTCCTGAGGGTGCCCCACGCTGACGAACAGGATGAAACGGTCCAACCCGCCGCGTCGACTGCAGGCGAGCAGGGCGTACTTGACCGGGCGTCATGGACCGGGCCACCCATGGGGCGCCCCGGTACTGAAGGGCTCGATCTGTCTACCTTCTCCGGTGGCCTGAACTCCGCCGCCGGGGGGATGCGGAATCCGCCCGCGCGATCGGCATGGCTGTCGCTGAGGGGGCGTTTCTGCGGCTTTCCTGCGTGATCGAATCGGCTTCCCGCGCCTTGGGTAGGGGCAATTTTCCAAGGGCGGGCATCGCGTGGAAATGCACCGGCCGAGCCGGGCTGAGTTGGACGACCCGGCCGCGATCCCAGTCGGACAGGTACTCTCCTGCGGCCTTCTTCCGAAGGCCGCATCAGCCGAAGTGCGACGAGCACAGTCACCAGTTGACGCCCGGATGGTTCTTGCGTACGGGCCTCCGGCCGAGCCACGGGTCCGGCCCCGGACCACCGTCAGGAGCCGGCGCCGGGCGACTTGCGGGCGGTCGACCGGCATCCGGTACCAGCGGCGACCACCGTCCCCGTGCCTGGCGTCAGCACCCCGGCTGCGGCCGGAATCCGGGCACCGGGCAGGTCCCCTTCGTGCCGCGTCGCACCCCTGGACGCACGCGGCCCCGTCCACCTGCGCACCTCTTATTTCGGCAACTCGTAGGGATTTCTGGTGACTTCTCGCGCCCGCTATCTCCTCGTCGCCGCCGTCGCACTCTCCTCGCTCGGCGCCTTCGGCGTCTATGCCTCGGCCGCCGACACCCCGCCCGCCGTGACCTGGCGGAGGGCCGACAGGCGGAGGTCGACGGCAACCCGATCCGCATCCCGTGGATGCGCGACGGCAAGCCGCCGGTGTGGATGCCGGCGTACGGACCCAAGGCCCTCGCCCTCGCGGGGCAGAAGGCCGGGGCTTCATCCTCCAGCTCGCCGAACCCCTTCCTCACCGAGTGGATGGTCAAGGCCGTCCGGCAGGCCGCCCGAGACGCCGGCCGCGACCCCGACGTCCTGACGATCTGCGTGGCCATGCTGTGGGGGAGGGTCCGCAGTGCGAACACGAACCGCAGGGGCGCGCGGTGGCCGACTTCAGCCGCCTGATCAGGGGCTGGTTCCGCGAGGCCGCGAAGTGGTGGCTGTCGGTTCAGCTGGCGACGGAGCGGTACGTGTGGTCATCGGTGAAGAGCCGGCTGGATCATCTCAAGGGGTTCCAGTGGTACATCGGCGAGGCGGGATGCAGCGGCACTCGAACGGCGCAGGGCGAGAACCTGGAGCTGCGTCGGCGCCTGGCACGTGACGAAACCGATGAGCGATGACGGCACGGGGCGAAGGTCAGCTCACGGACGCACTCCAGCCGTCTCCGGCCGCGACGCGCAGGGCGCCCTGGTGCAAGTCAAGGCTGCAGGCAGCAGTGGGCTTCCCCACCTGGACGAACGGGCCGGCTCCGCGGAACGCGCCGGTTCGGAGGTGGAAGGAGTTCGGCTCGGTGCAGCCGACGGTGCGCAGTCGCCAAGGTCCTGAAGAGTCCTCGTGGGCGCGAGGCGGCAGGGCGAGTTGGAGCTGTGCGGCGGCCGGACGCTCCGTCTGGTAGTCGGTGTGTGCCGCCGTCCAGGCGGCCATGACGAGAGCTGCCTGCGAAGGCGTACCGGACACGGGTGAGCCGTCGGCGAGGGAGGGGGGTATGCGTTCGGGAACCTGGGGTGCCTCGACGATGTCCGGCCGACCTTCGTGTTCCCTGAGGACGGCGGCGAGCCAGCGGGTGATGTCCGGGCCGCCTTGGCCGGCCCAGGCTCGGATCACGTCCTGGAAGGCCGCCTCACGGCGGCGGGCGCCGCGTTGTGACCCGGCAGCCAGGATCGCTTCGCCCGCTCCCGAGAAGGCCCGGCACAGGTCGCGCACAGGGACGCGATCCGCCCGTTCGGCATAGCGTACCGATCGCAGCTCCAACATGGCACGGTGGAGAAGCGCGGCGGCAGCGTGCGCGTCGGGGCCCAGGTCTCCGCCGGGCGGCCGACGTCGGCGACCCGACCGGCTGGTACGGGGAGGGATGACCGCGTCCGCGCGTCGACCGGCGGCCGACAGGTGCCAGGAACGGTCGTCGAGGCGGTACTCGCCACCGGCGGCGCGGAGCCGACCGCCCGGACCCAGGGAAATTCCGACCCCCCGCACTTCGGCGTCCAGGATTACTCCCCGCGTGTGCGAGAGGCCGAAGGAGATGTCGGTGATGCCATCCAGCCACACGTCCAGCAGAGCGGGCGGCGCGGGCTCATCGACAGCGAACTTACGGTCGACGACCAGCTGGAGAAAGGCCGTCAGGCAGGTACCGGCACGCTCCACCCGCAGGTGGCGGACGGACGCCGCCGCCAGATCGTAGTCGGGGACCAGCTCATCCACGTTCTGGCGCGTAAGCCGGTACTGCGGTGCCATGACGTGTCCGCGATAGTCGCGACCTGGCGTGTCCGGCCTGGCCGGTGGGAGGAGCGATTCGATGTCGTACCCGGCGATCGCGGCCTGCTCGGTCATCCATACGCGCCGCCGCTCTCCGAGACCGGCCATCCACTCCAGTACGGTCGCCGCCCTCCGCTCACGCTCGCCGGCTCTGGACGTGCCGGCGGCCCAGAACAGGGGAAACAGATTGTTGTCCCACACATCCGAGGCCGCGCGAATGGCTTCCCGGTCGAACAGGCGGGCGTCTGCCGCAGCCGCCGCCATCTGGTCCAGTGAGCGGTCCAGCAGTGCCGTCAGGACGGCCATGGCCGACGCGGGACGCATGGGCGGGCGCGGTACATCGGACGGTGGAAGGGCTGGTATGGCCACGTCGTGATCGTCGCACATCCTTCGATGGTGTGGTCGCGGTGAGGGGCAGGGTGCCGTCGACGATGAGCACGGTGTCCTTGGCGAACCGCTTGAGGGAGCGGATCGCGAGCATCGGCCGAGGTGGTCGATAGTCCGGGCCCGCCGTCGACGGCAACACCCCGACCAGCGGTACGAGCTGCCGCATGGTCAGGCTCATGCGCCGGCAGGCCGCCACAGCAGGGCCCGGTCCACCAGCGGTGGACTCCACGACCGACCCCCGCCCGTCAGACGGAGCCTGCAACGAATCATGTTTGAGCGGCAGGCATCCTGGACTCCGGTGCCCGAGTCTCGCGTGACCCGCTGGCGGGCGGCGACCCGGCTTCCTCCGCTGCCACAGGGTCCGCGTACGGTCTCCGCATGGTTGATCACAGACCCCCTTTGCCGTCGCTGTCCGACTTCGCGACCTGGGAGCCCGTGCTGCAGTTCATGCTGACCGGCGACACGGACCGGCGTGCTGCCCGGCCAGCTCGCGTGGCAGGACGCATCGGCCGGCACGGCTCCAGTCTCGCCCATCGTGGAACGAGGGGGCCCTCGGCGCGGATCGCGGTGGAGCACATTCGGGGGGCGCTCGCGCGCGGCGGGGTGGAGGAGATCGCGTTTCGGGCGGAAGTCCAGCCGAGCGGAAGGACCGTGCTTGGCCTGGTCTGGCCGAGTCCGGTCGTGGAACCGGCTGTCGGGTACCCAGACCTGGGAGTGCTTCTTCTGGCTGATGGAGCCATTCCTGAGCCCTGGCGCCGTGGTCCCGTTCCGGTGCCAGGGGCGGTGTCGGCACCATCGGCGGATCTCGAGTTGCTGGAGCGGACGCTCCGTGAGCGGCTGCCCGGCGCCGTTGGCGCGGCCGAAGAGGAGATCGCTGCCGCGGAAGCGCGCCTCGGCGTCACGTTGTCCGACGAGCTCAAGGTGCTTTACCGGGTGACACGAGTGGACTACGACGACGACTTCGAGGAGGCGGACCGCGCCGGTGCCGCGGTCGGCTGCGAGCTCTCCGGGCTGGACCACTTGTACGCCGTCGACGGGGCGGTCCGCCACCCGAGTTGGGACTTGAGCGCGACGCGCGCGGTCAATAGGGCGCCGGACGCAGCGGTGCAGGGCTTGGCCGGCTCGTCGGGCTGGATCGTCTTCGGAAGCAACGGCGGCGACGAGTTCGCGGTCGATATGACGCCCGGCCCGGGCGGATACCTCGGGCAGGTCATCCTGGTCGATCACGAGCAGAGCCTCGGTGCCGACCTCGTGGCTGATTCCCTCACCGACTTCGTTCTGGGCCGGCTGCGGGACGAACGCGGTGACCGCCGCGGAGATCAGCTTCCTGCCGCGGCCAGGGTCGGAGCCGGTCACCTTGAGAGCATCCAGGCCGCCGCCCACGCAGCCCTGGAGGTTCTGTCCATCGAGGCCTGGAACGGCGCACCGCTCAGCCTCGCACCCGTCGCCGGACTTCCCTGCCTGCGCACCCTCACCGCCTGGCCCGGAACCCTGGCCGACCCTCTGGAGGTCGCCGGGCTCACCGGACTTGAGTTCCTGGAACTCGGCGCGCAGGAATGGCGCATCCTTCTCGACGCCGGAGCCGTACCTCGTACCTTGAAGGCCGCCGCCATCAAGGTGAGGGACCAGGATCACCTGCCCGTCGTGGCCCTCGCCAACGAGATCCTGGCTCTCTGGGATCGACCTTCGATCATTCAAACGCACCTCGAAGGAGACCTCGGCCCTGCAGCCTGACCGAGATCGGGTCCGGGCTCGTCTCCACCGGGTCATCCTCGACGAGCCGGGTGGCCGCGGCCAGCTGGACTGGTCGAGATGCGCAATTGACTCCGTGAGCCTTCGAGTTGCAACGGAGGGCAGCTGACCGGACCGAATCCGACCGATCGGGGGAAGCTGGGATCGAGAATTCACCTGGTGACAGACAGAAACGGTCTGCCCTTGTCGCTGGGCACCTCCGGCGCGCACCCGCACGACAACCAGATCCTGGAGCCGTTGATCCGAGGCGTTCCGCCAATCCGCTCCCGCCGCGGACCGCGACGCCGACGCACCGTCAAGCTCCACGCCGACAAGGGATACGACGACGAAGCCCTCCGGCGGTGGCTTCGCCGCCGGGGCATCACGCCACGGATCGCCAGGAAGGGGGCAAGTCCTCCCAGTGGCTCGGCCGGCATCGTTGGGTCGTGGAACGGACCGTGTCCTGGCTGGCCGGATGCCGACGGCTCCACCGGCGTGAGGAGCGCAAGGCCGAGCACTTCCTCGGATTCGTCGGCATCGCCGCCGCGTTCATCTGCTTCCGGCGCCTTGCGGCAGCCTGACCACGAGTCAGAAGGGAGGGTGTAGATCGCCTCGGCCATCCGTGTGGGGCCCCTGGTCCCAGGGCTCCTCCCAGAGAGGCTCTGAGCCTGGGGGAGTGTGGCCCCATGCTTCAAGGGCCCTCCAGGCGATGCGACGGTTGATGACGACGCTGCTGGTCCCGAGGATGCGGCGCGCATGCGCCGCGAGGTGATCGCGGTGCGCGGCGAGTGCGGCGTGTTCGGCGAGGACAAGAACGGCGATGACAGCGGCTTCGCGCACATCCTCGTGACCGTCCTGAAGGAACGGTGTGACAGCCCGATAGAGCATCGGGCGCAGTTCCCGGAAGGCCGCCATGGTGGTGCCGGGCGCGAGGAAGCCAGGGCAGTGTTCGTGGCACCCCACGGGCCCCGGTCGCATCGGGAGCTCTGACGGCTCTGGAGTATCAGGAGGTCACCGTGCGGCGGGCTCGTACCACCAACACCAACGAGTGATCAAGTGACCAGTGCTGACGGTGGGGACCTCGAAGACGTTGAGCGCCGCCGCTCCGGATAAAGGGATCGAGTGCCCAGACGGCTCCATGAGTACGGTCGGTGCCCGCGAGGCTACCGCCACCTGCACTGTGGAAGGCCAGGATGAGCGAAGGGCATCGGTCCGGCGCTCGAGCGGACGGTGGCTCACCCCGGTTCCCACGGCCCGTCACCAAGAAATCGGGACGGCTGCGACGCCGTGATCACACCAGCCACGACCGGAGCCTCACACGGTTCTCGCCGTGGCTGGTCTGTTGATCACTTGCTGGACAGGCGAAGGCCGCCGGACCAGGTATCACACCGGACGCGGCCGGAGCCGAAGGTGATCTCCAGTGCGATCCGCCCGCTGTCCGGGGCAGTCTCTTCGCTGACTGCCAGCACCGTCTCGCCGAGGTGATCCGCGAACGGGGTCTCGCCGCTGATAGGCGCCACCTTGATGCGGCCTGACTCGGCCATGTCGTATCCCTCGAAGGGGCTCGACGTCTCCACGATCAGGCACCAGTCCGAACCGGTCGTGATGCGAGTGGCGACCGCTTCGCTGTCGATCAGCCACACGTCCAGCGGGCCGGACGGAGCCTCTGACTCGTACAAGTGCCACGAGGCGACCACTTGCTCAAGACGGCATCCGACCAGGTAATCAGGACGCACACCGATCCCGTGCAACGGGCACTCGCTTCCCCTCTTCGACTCCACGCGTCGACCGTACCGTCAGACAAACCCCCAGCTGAGTGAGTCCGATGTTCGTGCTGGTCGCGACCATGACGAAGGGCGCCCGTTGGTCAGTGTGTGAAAACAAACCTGGACGCCCTTTTGGCGGCACTGTACGTGTTCATCGACGACCATGTGGCGCCTTGTCGCCGGATCGGGCGACCCCCGAAACTCACGGACGCCGAACTGCTGTGCCAGGCGATCGCCCAGGTCCTGCTCGGCTTCCCCTCGGCCCGGCACTGGATCCGCTTCGCCCACGCCCGCCTCGGCCGCCTGTTCCGCTACCTGCCCCAGCAGTCCGCCTACAACAAGCGGCTCAACGCCGCAGGTCCGCTGATCAGCCGCGTGATCGAGGCGCTGGCCCGGCAGGTGCCGACCTGGAACGACGACCTGCGGCTGATCGACTCCACCCCACTGCCCTGGGAGGCCTCCCGCGAGACCGTCAAACGCTCCGACCTGGCAGGGCACTGTGGCTACGGCTACTGCCGCAGCCACTCCCGCTTCTTCTGGGGCTTCCGGCTCTACCTGGTCACCACCGCGGAAGGCATGCCCGTCACCTGGTGCCTGGCCAACCCCAAGACCGGCGAGCGGGAGGTGGCGGCCGCGCTGCTGGAACGCGACCACCACCTCGTCCGCCACGGGCAGGTGATCCTCGCCGACAAAGGCTTCGCCGGGAAGGAGTTCGAAGCCTTCGTCGCCGAGCGGCTGGGTTGGGCGCTCCTGTGCAACGACGAAGTTCCTGGTCGGCGGTGTCATGACCGAGATCCACCGAGCCCGGTCTGCCGTTCTCGACCGGGAGCCTGGTCAAGCCGGCCGACTTCCCGGTCGCCGAGGGGGTGTCGACGACATCGGTCTCGAGGCCTGCGCCTCGCGCTCCGCGAGGAAGGCGTCACCTTTCCGGTGGGCTGATCATGATGCACGCGGAGAACGGCGTCGCGATCGACGTCGTCCTCGTCGACAGGTCCTGGTCCGTGGCGAGACCGACCCCCGCTACCACGGCGAGGTCCGCGAGGCCCTGTTCGAGGCCGGGGCCACCCACCCTGCGACCCAGCTCACACGGGTCGCGGACTCATGTGTCGTGGTCGCCAAGGGTACGGCTGCCCCACCCGATGAGGTCAGGCGCGCCATACCTCGGCCGTGGCGACGAACGCCGACGACGACGGGCGGTCCGGCGTTCCTCCCCGGCTGATCTCGCCGGGCAGCGTGTGGCCGTCGACGGTGGCTCGGGCGCGTCCGCACGGGCCGATCACCAGGCTCAGGCTGTGTTCCACGCTGCCCAGCGGGAACCGGTCGGTGGCGAAGGCGCGCCGGTCGAGCACCTCGGCCATGCGCACGTCGATGCCTCCGCCCCAGGCGTGCAGCCCGGACGCGAGGTCGAGCCGGATCCGGACCGCCGACCGGTGGAACCGGGGTGCGGACCAGGGCAGACCCTCGAGTTCGGGGAAGTGACGGACGAACCGATCGGCCAGCCAGAGCGTGAGGTGCGGGTCCTCGCCGACGGCCCTCACGCCGTCCGGCCGCCAGAGCACGACGGCGTTCCCCGCTCCATGGGTGGACCAGTCCACCTGCCACGTGGAGATGTAGGCCGTGCAGGCGCCCGACGGGTCGAAGAGCTGGAGGCCGGGGTTGGCACCGACCAGGATCGGCTTCCGCAGGGCCGGCTCCTTGCCCGGGGCGTCGCCGGCCGCCGACGCCGGAGCGGCAGTGGCCAGGAGGCCCATCGCGCCGAGGGCGGTGCCCATGCGCATGACGCCGCGTCGGCTGACGGGGGCGGAGGGGCGGTCGCGGTCGGAGTCGAAAGGCGTTCGGTCGGTGCGCAAGGCGCCTCCTCGGTCGTGGTGACACGGTCGCGGATCACCATCCGGTGGGGGCGGCGGTGACCGCCATGGATTCGAGCCCCTTCGAATCCATCGGCCCGCGTCCCGGCGGCGGTGGGACACTCGCGGCATGGCGATGAGGGTGCAGCTGGACGCACGGGCTTGGAGCAGGTCGCGGTTCGCCACGTCCCCGGCCATGGAGGTTCTCGGCGTGCTGCGCCACCGCGGCCGGCATCCGGCCGCCCACGCACGGGAGTGGCACGCCCGTGCCCGGCGGGCACTCCCGCCGGGACAGCTGGCGCTGCTGGAAGCCCTGGTGCCCGCCGATCACAGCTACGCGCCGGACTTCCTGACACCCGTGCCGCGCCACGGCGAGTCGATGCCGGAGGTGGCCGCCCGCATCGCCGCGACCCCGGCCGAGGAGGTCGACTACCAGCTCGACATCGCGATCCGTGGCCGGCGCGTATGGCCCCACGTCCTGGCGCAGCATCCGAGCGAGGAGGCTTACGAGCGCTGGCGACGCCCGCTGCCTCCGGCGCTCGCGCGGGTGGCGCGCGACGGCGGCGCCGCCGTCGCGACCGCTGCCGCCACGGCCATGGCGACCTTGTTCGCGTCCGTACTGGCGCCGGACTGGTCGAGGGTCCGCGCGGTCCTGGACGCCGACATCGGCAACCGTGCCGACCGGATGGCCGCACACGGCGCGGCGGCGGTCCTCGACGATCTCGGCGAGCGGATGCGGTGGACGGGCACCGAACTCGTGCTGGAGCGCACCTACTCCGGTGTCATCGACTGGGCCGACGAAGGCGTGCTCTTCGTGCCGGCCACGACGCACGTCGGACCGGTGCTGTTCGCCGCCGAACGTCCGCACACGCCGGTGCTCGTCTACCGGGCGCGCGGCATCGGCGCTCTCGGGGAGCGCCCGTCGGGCGTGGCGGAACCGGCCCTGACGGGACTCGTGGGCGTGACCAGGGCCGCGCTGCTGACCACGCTCGACCAGCCCGCGTCCACGGGTGAGTTGAGCCGGAGGACCGGCTGGAGCAGCGCGACCGTCTCGTACCACCTCGGCATCCTGCTACGGGCGGGACTGGTCGACCGCTCCCGCCGCGGCCGCGTCGTCCGCTACGCGAGGACCGGCCTCGGGACGGCGCTCGCGTCGTCATCGCCGTCCGGGGACGACGCCGATTCCCTGTCCCGGGCGGGCCGGTGACGCGGGCCCGGTGCCTCCGGGCGGGCCGGCGTTGCGGGTCAAGTGTCTCTGGGCGGGCCGGTACGCGGATCCGGTGACGCGGATCCGGTGCTTCCGGGTGGGCCGGGCGGGCCGGGCGGGCGCGGCGGGCCGGCGTCGCGGGTCGGTGCCTCCGCGCGCTCCGGGCCGGCCGGCCGGTCGGCGCAGGCCCCCCGCGCGTCCCTCCCGCATCGGGCCGGCAGGAGCTCTGCGGCGCTGACGCGCACCGTCCGGACTTGCCGCTCCGGGCCGCGCCGCTCCTCCCGTCGCGCACCGTCCGGCCTGGACCCCGAACAGCGCGATGGCCTAGCCTCGCAGGCATCGAGAAGCGGTTCAGCGTCGATCACTTCGGGTCCCTTCAGCCTGCCCGGAAGGTGTTCGAGACCCCGTAACTCGCCTCCCACGGTGTCGTTTTGCGTGTACACAACGCAACGAAGGCGGTCGTCAATGTCCGGCACGCAGTCCTCCGACTACACCCAGCGGCTCGCGCGGCTCGAGACCTCGGGGATCAGGCGGTTCCTCCCCACGCAGGCTCCCTATCGATGGAACCTGAAGAGGCTCGGCCTGGGGCGGGTGATCGACATCGGCTGCGGTCTGGGGCGCAATCTGCTGAACTGCTCTCCCGACAGCGTGGGCGTCGACCACAACGCGACCTCCGTGGCCACCTGTCGTGAGCGAGGTCTGACCGCCTACACGCCGGACGAACTGGCCGAGGCGCCGGACTGCGGCCCCGGGTCCTTCGACAGCCTGCTCTGCGCGCACGTCCTGGAGCACATGGACGAGACCCTCGGGAACACGATCCTGGAGCAGTACCTGCCGCTGGTGAAGCCGGGCGGCTCGGTCGTCCTGATCTGCCCGCAGGAGGCCGGCTACAAGACCGACGCCACGCACGTGCGCTTCGTCGACTTCGACGGCATGCGCACCCACGCCGAGAAGGTCGGACTCACCGTCGGCCGCGTCTACTCCTTCCCGTTCTCCCGGCCGGTCGGCAAGGTCTTCCCGTACAACGAGTTCGTCGTGGTCGCCCGCACCCCCTTGGACGCCTGACCGGCCCCCGCATCCCGCCCAGTCGCCCGACACCCCCGAGGAGAGGCCTGACCGGCCCCGGCACCGGCCCCCCGGCCCGCCTCCCCGCTCAGGGGCGGCGCTTCGGTCGCCAGCCGGGCACGTGCTCCGTCGTGGCGCGCTCCCAGGCGGCCACGCCGCCGGCCAGCGGCCAGGCGCGGGTGATCCTGGGGGCCCGTTCGACGGCCAGCAGTTCCGCCGCGAGCTGCCGGCTCACCGTACTCGCCTTCACGCCGGCCAGCGGGCCGGGCCGCAGGGCGGCCATCCGCTCCTCGTACGCCCGCAGCGGCAGCTCCGACCACATCGCGACATGGCCGGCGTCCACCGCCCCGGACAGCAGCAGGACGGTCGGACGCCCGCCCTCGGCGAGCGCCGCGACCAGCCGATCGTGGCCGTCGAGGACGACCGGGCTCTGGAGCCCGCTGATCCACCACAGCACGACGGGCGGCAGCAGGCCCTCACGGTACTGCCGCCGGTACGCCTTCACGCGCGGCGCGTCCGGGGCGGACAGCGCCCGCAGCGGCAGCAGGTCGCGGGCGTCCTCGTCCGGGTCGCCGTAGCCGAACCAGGTGAGATGGCCCCGGTCGGTGTCGTGGGGGAGGAGCTTGGCCCAGTGGGACTCCACGAACCAGTCCGGGGTCATCGGGGCCAGGTGCCAGTCGCCCTCGTGCAGCGGTCCCTCGGCGGCCCCGCACAGCTCCTCCCGCGCGTGCGCGGCCCAGCGGTCGGTCCACGCCTCGGAACCCGGCGGGGCGAAGTCCGCGAAGGCGCGGGCCGTGGCGGCGCGCACCGGTGCCAGCGGGGAGACGTACGTCCCGGTCCTGGCGTAGTGCACGCCGTGGTGCGTGACCCGCTGCCGCGCGAACAGCACCGGCCGCTCGCCCTGCACCAGGACCAGCCGCCCACCGTCCGCGCTCTCCATCCGCAGCCCGGGCCGCACCGGGTGATCCACAGCGATCCGCATGCCGTCAGCCTACGGGCCGCGCCACGCGCCCCTGCCCCGGGCGACGAGGAGGTCCGACCGGAGGAAGCGGGCCGACCGGAGGAAGACGACCGACTGGACGAAGAGGACCGACCGGAGGAAGCGGGCCGGGCGGAGAGACGGAGCGGCCGGGCGAGGAAGAGGGCCGGCCGGAGGGACCGGCCGGCCGGAGAGACGGACCCTGCGCGGGCACGCTCGCTACGGCATCCGGACCCTGCGCGGGCACGCCCGCTACGGCACCCGGGCCGTCCACTCCCGCGTCGCGAACTTGGACTCCGCCAGGTTCTCGGCCAGGGCCAGCTCCTCGTCCGTGACCCGGCCCTCCGTCAGGCCGTAGCGGTCGCGGAACGAGGCGATCATGCGCTCGATGACCGCCTCGCGCGGCAGGCCGGTCTGCCGGCGCAGCGGGTCGACCCGCTTCTTCGCGCTCGTGGTGCCCTTGTCGGAGAGCTTCTCGCGGCCGATCCGCAGGACCTCGGTCATCTTGTCGGCGTCGATGTCGTACGCCATCGTCACGTGGTGCAGCACCGCGCCCCCGCCCGCGACCACGCGCTTCTGGGCGGCGCCCGCGATCTTGCCGGCGTCGGTGGCGATGTCGTTCAGCGGCTGGTACCAGGCCTTCACGCCCATGTCGCCGAGCGCGCCGAGCACCCAGTCGTCCAGATAGGCGTAGCTGTCGGTGAAGGAGAGGCCCTGGACGAGGGCGCCGGGAACCGACAGCGAGTACGTGATCGTGTTGCCCGGCTCGATGAACATGGCGCCGCCGCCGCTGATCCGGCGGACCACCTCGATGCCGTGCCGCGCTGCCGCCTCCGGGTCCACCTCGTTGCGCAGCGACTGGAAGCTCCCGATCACCACGGCGGGCGCGGCCCACTCCCACACCCGCAGCGTCGGCGGGCGCCGGCCCGCGGCCACCTCGGCCGTCAGCACCTCGTCGAGCGCCATGTGCAGCGCGGGGGAGCGCGGCGGCTCGTGGACCAGCTGCCAGTCGTAGTCCGTCCAGTCCGTGGCGTGCGCGAGCGCCCGCCGGACCGCGACCCCGATGCCCTCCGTGGTCAGGCCGAACATCTCCGTGCCGGGCGGCAGCGCCTGGTCGATCCGGGCCGCGAGACCGGCGGCGTCGGTGTCCGCGGGGGCGCCTTCGAGGGCCCGGTCGACGGCCAGGATCGCCTCGTCGGGTTCGAGGAAGAAGTCGCCCGCGACCCGGACCCGGCGCAGCACGCCGTCCTCCACGTCGAGGTCGACGACGACCAGCTTGCCGCCCGGGACCTTGTACTCGCCGTGCACGAGCCCTCCCTGGAAGGTCGGTGGAGCTGACGGGTGACGGGGTCGACCCTTCCAAGATCACAGCGTACTCGTGTTCCGCGGGCCCCCGCCCGTCCTCACGCCGGTCGCCCCCGGGCCACCCGGGGGCCGCCGCGTTGTCGGAGGCGTGTGGTGGGATGGACACATGACGGAACGCAGCGTGACCGGAACCGGAGCCGACGACTTCCTCGCCCATGTCCTCGCCGGTGGCACCGGCGAGGTGGAGGAGGCGGTGCGCAAGGCCGCCGCCGCCGAGATCACGCCGCGCTTCCGGCAGCTCGCCGAGGACGACATCGTCGAGAAGAACGGGCCGCACGACCTGGTGACCGTCGCCGACCGGGCCGCCGAGGCCCACCTCACCGCCTCCCTCACGGCGTTGCTCCCCGGCTCGGTGGTGGTCGGCGAGGAGGCCGTGCACGCCGACCCCGCGGTCTACGAGGCACTCAAGGGCGACGCCCCGGTGTGGATCGTCGACCCGGTGGACGGCACCCGCCAGTTCGTCCACGGCGAGGCCGGATTCTGCACGCTCGTCGCCCTCGCCCGGCGCGGCGAGGTCCTCGCCTCCTGGACCTACGCCCCCGCCCTGGACCAGCTCGCCGTGGCGGTGCGCGGCCGCGGCGCCACCCTGAACGGCGAACCGATACGGTCGGGCGCGCCCGCGCCCGGTGCGGTCCTGGAGGTCGCCGTCTCCCACCCCGACTACACCACGCCGGACCAGAAGCGCGCCCTGCTCGGACTGACCGCGGAGGGCGTCCGCCCGCGTCCCTGCGGCTCGGCGGGCCTCGAGTACCTGGCCGTCGCCCGGGGCGGCCTCGACGCCGTCGCCTTCTCCTGGGAGTACGCCTGGGACCACGCCGCCGGACTGCTGCTGGTCGCGGAGGCCGGCGGCGCGGACCTCACCCTGACCGGCGAACGGTTCCGGATCACCGGTGGCAACACCCTGCCGTTCACGGCCGCCCGCGACGCGGCCACCGCCGCACGGATCCGGTCACTCCTCGGGGCGCGGTAAGTCCCGTACGGGGCCGGGAATATGCTGGGTTCCTGGCCCGCCGACCGAAGGAGTCCCAGGTGCCGTCGATGCTCGATGCCGTCGTCGTGGGTGCGGGGCCCAACGGACTGACCGCCGCCGTGGAGCTCGCCCGGCGCGGGTTCTCGGTCGCCGTGTTCGAGGCGAAGTCCACCGTCGGCGGCGGCGCCCGCACGGAGGAGCTCACGCTCCCCGGCTTCCGGCACGACCCCTGCTCGGCCGTGCACCCGCTCGGCGCCGCCTCGCCCGTGTTCAGGACCATGCCGCTCCAGCGGCACGGACTGGAGTGGCTGCATCCCGAGCTGCCCATGGCCCACCCCTGGGACGACGGCACCGCCGCGGTCCTCTCCCGCTCCGTCGCCGAGACCGCCGCCTCCTTCGGCCCGCGCGACGCCGGCACCTACCGGCGGCTCGTCGCTCCCTTCCTCGGCCGATGGGACAGCCTCGTCGCGGACTTCATGCAGCTTCCGCTCACCGCGCTGCCCCGCGACCCGGTCACCCTGGCCCGCTTCGGCCTGGCCGGACTCCCGCCCTCCACCTGGCTGATGCGCCGCTTCCGCGACGAGAAGGCCCGCGGCCTGTTCGCCGGGCTCGTCGGCCACGTCATCGCCCCGCTCGGCGGCATCGCCACCGGAGCCGTCGGCCTGGTCTTCGCACTCGCCGCGCACACGGGCGGCTGGCCGCTGCCCCGGGGCGGCTCCCAGTCGATCTCCGACGCCCTCGCCGCGTACCTGAAGGAACTCGGCGGCGCCGTCCACACCGACTTCGAGGTCAAGCGGCTCGACGACCTGCCGCCGGCCCGCGCCTACGTCTTCGACACCTCGCCCACCGCTCTGGCCCGGATCGCCGGACTCGGCTCCGCCTACGACGGCTACCGCTACGGCGCCAGCTGCTTCAAGATCGACTACGCGCTCTCGGGACCCGTCCCGTGGACCTCCGACGCCGCCCGCCGGGCCGGCACCGTCCAGGTCGGCCCCACCATGGGCGAGATCGCCACCGCCCTGAACCAGGCGTCCTCCGGCACCGCCCCCGACACCCCGTTCCTCATCACCGCCCAGCCCAGCCTCGTCGACCCCGGCCGCGCCCCCGACGGCAAGCACGTCTTCTGGGCCTACGGCCACGTCCCCAACGGCTGGCGCGGCGACCTCACCGAGGCCGTCGAGCGGCAGATCGAGCGCTTCGCGCCCGGCTTCCGCGACCTGATCCTCGCCCGTGCCACCGCCGGACCGCCCGAACTCGCCGAGCGCAACGCCAACTACGTGGGCGGCGACATCGCCTGCGGCGCCGCCGCAGGCCTCCAGCTCCTGCTCCGCCCGAAGCTCTCCCTCTTCCCCTACGGCACGCCCCACCCGGCCGTCTTCCTCTGCTCCTCCGCCACCCCGCCCGGCCCCGGCGTGCACGGCATGTCCGGCCACAACGCGGCCAAGGCGGTCTGGCGCCGGCTGCGGGTCCCCGCCGGAAACTGAGGTGTCGTCCGCCCCCGGCGGCGCGAGGATGGGGACATGACCACCCGACCCGAGATCGTGCTCGTCCGCGGCGACATCACCCGGCAGGACACCGACGTCATCGTCAACGCCGCCAACTCCTCCCTCCTCGGCGGAGGCGGCGTCGACGGGGCGATCCACCGGCGGGGCGGACCCGCCGTCCTCGACGCGTGCCGCACGCTCCGGGCCGGCCACTACGGCCGCGGCCTGCCGACCGGCCAGGCCGTCGCCACCACCGCCGGAAACCTCGCCGCCCGCTGGGTCGTCCACACCGTCGGCCCCGTCCACAGCACCCGGGAGGACCGCTCCGGGCTGCTCGCCTCCTGCTACCGCGAGTCCCTGCGGATCGCCGCCGAGCTGGGCGCCGGGACCGTCGCCTTCCCCGCGATCTCCACCGGCATCTACGGCTGGCCCATGGACGACGGGGCCCGCATCGCGATCCGCGCGGTCCGTGAGGCCGCGGCCGGGTCCGTACGGGAGGTCCGGTTCGTGCTCTTCGACCAGCCGGCGTACGACACCTTCGCGAAGGCCCTGGCCGAGGACGAGGCCACCGGACGTTGATGTCGTTTTCCCGCCAGCCCCGCCCGCCCGCGGTCACCGATCCTTGAGGCATGCACACCGACACCGAGCGCTGCGTGCGGGCCGTCCGTTCGAAGGACGCCCGCTTCGACGGCGTCTTCTTCACCGCCGTCCGCACCACTCGGATCTACTGCCGGCCCAGCTGCCCGGCCGTGCCGCCCAAGCCCGGGAACATGGAGTTCCACCCCACCGCGGCCGCCTGCCAGCGCGCCGGATTCCGGGCCTGCAAGCGCTGCCGGCCCGACACCAGCCCCGGATCGCCCCACTGGCACGTACGGGCCGACGCCGTCGCCCGCGCCGTGCGCCTGATCCAGGACGGGGTCGTCGACCGCGAGGGAGTGCCCGGCCTCGCCGCGCGGCTCGGCTACTCCACCCGGCAGATCGAGCGGCAGCTGCTCACCGAGCTCGGCGCCGGTCCGCTCGCGCTCGCCCGCGCCCAGCGGGCCCAGACCGCCCGGCTGCTCATCGAGACCACCGCCATGCCCATGGCGCGGATCGCCTTCGCGGCCGGATTCTCCTCGATCCGCACCTTCAACGACACCGTCCGCGAGGTCTTCGCCCTCACCCCCGGCGAGCTCCGCGCCCGCGCGAACGGCTCCGCCGGATCGCACCCACCCACCACCGCCACCACCCGTGCGACGGCCACCCCCGGCACCCTCACCCTCCGGCTGCCGTTCCGCGCCCCGCTCAACCCCTCCAACCTCTTCGGCCACCTGGCCGCCACCGCCGTCCCCGGCGTCGAGGAGTGGCGCGACGGCGCCTACCGCAGGACGCTCGCCCTCCCGTACGGGCACGGCATCGTCGCGCTCACACCGCGCCCCGACCACGTCCTCTGCCGGCTCTCGCTCACCGATCCCCGCGACCTCACCCTCGCCATCAGCCGCTGCCGCCGGCTCCTCGACCTCGACGCCGACCCCGTCGCCGTCGACGAGCAGCTGCGCGCCGACCCGCTCCTCGCACCGCTCGTCGACGCCGCGCCCGGCCGGCGGGTGCCGGGCACCGTCGACGCCGCCGAGTTCGCGGTACGGGCCGTCCTCGGCCAGCAGGTGTCCACGGCCGCCGCCCGCACCCACGCGGCCCGCCTCGTCTCCGCGCACGGCGTCCCCGTCGAGGACCCGGAGGGCGGCCTCACCCACCTCTTCCCGACGCCCGAGGCACTCGCCGGGATCGACCCGGCCACCCTCGCCCTGCCGCGCAGCCGCCGTACGACCCTGCTCACCCTGGCCACGGCCCTCGCCGACGGCAGTCTGGCCCTCGGACCCGGCAGCGACCGGGACGAGGCCCGCGCCAACCTCCTCGCCCTGCCCGGCTTCGGTCCCTGGACCACCGAGATCATCGCCATGCGGGCGCTCGGCGACCCCGACGCCTTCCTCCCCGGCGACCTCGGCGTCCGCCGAGCCGCCCAGGGCCTCGGGCTGCCCGCCACGCCCGCCGCGCTCACCGACCGGGCGGCACGCTGGCGCCCCTGGCGCGCGTACGCCGTGCAGTACCTGTGGGCCACCGACGACCACCCGATCAACCACCTGCCCGCGTAAGGAAGTCCCCATGCCCCCCACCGTCCGGCACACGGTCGTGGACAGCCCCTACGACGCGCTGACCCTGGTCGCCGTCGACGGGGTCCTCAGCCGCATCCACATGACCGGCCAGCGCCACCGCCCGCCGCAGGAGACCTTCGGCAGCCCCGACCCGCGGCCCTTCACCGAGGCCGTACGCCAGCTCGACGCGTACTTCGCCGGCGAACTCACCGAGTTCGACCTGCCGTTGCACCTCGTCGGCACCCCGTTCCAGCTCCGCGTCTGGGAGCGGCTGCGCCGCATCCCGTACGGGGAGACCCGGACGTACGGCGAACTCGCCGAGGCACTCGGCAGCCCCGGCGCGTCCCGTGCGGTCGGACTCGCCAACGGCAGGAACCCGGTGGGCATCGTCGTCCCCTGCCACCGCGTGATCGGCGCGGGCGGCGGGCTCACCGGCTACGGCGGCGGCCTCGACCGCAAGCGGCGTCTGCTGGCCTTCGAAGCGGGCGCCTCCGCCAACGCCCTCTTCTAGCGTGGGCGTTCGCGACCGGCGACTCGACCGGAAGGCGCGGCCCCGCCGTTCAGCGGAGACGTTCGAGCAGCGAGGGCAGCGCCGTGCCGATCGGCTCGCGCACGACCTCGTCCGCGATCGCGTCGTACGGCGTCGGCTCGGCGTTCACGATGATCAGCCGGGCGCCGTTCTCCGCCGCCATCCCGGCGAGCGAGGCCGCCGGCTGCACCTGGAGGCTGGTGCCGACCGCGACGAACACCTGCGCGGCCTTCGCGATGGACATCGCGTCGCCCAGCACCTTCGGATCGAGACGCTGCCCGAACATCACCGTCGCCGCCTTCAGGATGCCGCCGCACGTCCGGCACGCCGGGTCGTCCTCGCCGGCCGTCACCCGCTCCAGGGCCTCGTCCATCGACGAGCGGGCGTGACAGGCCGTGCACACCACCGACCGTGCCGAGCCGTGGAGTTCGAGCACCTTGCGCTCCGGCACACCGGCGGCCTGGTGCAGACCGTCGACGTTCTGGGTGATCACCCGCAGCGCGTTGCCGGTCTTCTCGTAGGCCGCGACGGCGTGGTGCGCGACGTTCGGCTCGGCGCGGAGGGCCGACAGGTCGAGCCGCATCCGCCACGAGCGGCGGCGGATCTCCGGGTCGGCCATGTAGGGCCCGTAGGTGACGAGCCGCTCGGCCTCGGGGTCACGGCGCCACATTCCGGCGGGTCCCCGGTAGTCGGGAATGCCCGAGTCCGTGGAGATGCCGGCACCGCTGAGAATCGCCACCATGGTCATGCCGCGAGGGTAGGCGGGCCGACGGGGCTCCCGCGAGGCGGTTTCCTGGTGCTAGGTTCGCCCGCATGGCCAAGGTCAGCATCTCCCTCGACGCCGAACTCGTGGTCGAGGTCATGGTCCTCGCCGGCATCGGCAACCCGCAGGACGCCGTCGAGACGGTCGTCCGCGACTACATCGCCCGCGGACACCGCACCGAGGCCCGCACCGCCTCCCGCGACGAGTCCGTGCGCACCGGCCGCCTCGTCCCCCCTGAGCCCGAGCAGGGCTGAGCCCGCCCGGGCGGGCTCCCTCGGACCCCGGTCACGATCCACGAGCGACGGCCTACGCCCGCACCGGCCTGCCGTTCTCCAGCTCCACCGGGCCGCGGCCGTCCTTGAGCGCACCCAGGGCCGCGCTCACCCGCAGGGCCAAGCCGTTCGGCAGATGGGCGGACAGCTCCGACGGTTCCACCAGCTTCCAGGAGAGCAGCTCCTCCTCCTGGAGCCGGATCGCCGCGAGCCGCTCGCCGGACAGCACCCCGCCGTCGTACAGGTACGCCACGATCGGCGGACGGCCGGGGCCCGGCGCCCAGTCGACCACGAGCAGTGCGCCCGGCTCCACGTCGAGGCCGATCTCCTCGGCCGTCTCGCGCCGGGCGCCCGCGCGGGGCGTCTCGCCCGCGTCGGACTCGATCGTTCCGCCCGGCAGGGCCCAGCCCTCCCGGTAGTTCGGCTCGACGAGCAGGACGCGGCCGTCCGCGTCCCGGAAGAGGGTGGCGGCAGCGGCCAGGATCCGGGGGAGTCCCGCGATGTACGTGGCGTATTCGGAGGTCGTCATCCCGTCAGCGTAGCCAGCCGTACCGTCCGCTCCGCCAGCTCGCTGATCCGGGAGCCGTCGAAGCCCGCCACCGCGCTGCGCACCCGGTCCCGCAGCGGCTCGGACCATTGCGGCGGGATCGCCGCGGCCCCGCACAGCACCCCGGCCACGGACCCGGCCGTGGCGCCGTTGGAGTCGGTGTCCAGGCCGCCGCGTACGGTCAGCGCGATGGTGCGGGTGAAGTCGCCCTCGCCGTACAGCAGTCCGGCGGTGAGCACCGCCGCGTTCGGGACCGTGTGGATCCAGCCGAGGGAGCCGGTCTGCCGGGACAGCTCGGCCAGCGCCTCGGACCACTCCACGCCCGCCTCGTGCAGCGCCATGGTGTGCCGCACGGTCCTGGCGAGGCGGCTGCCCGCCGGGACGCGTTCCAGCGCGACGGACAGCGCGGAGCGCACGTCGGGCGCCGTGAACGCGGCGGCGACCAGGGCCGCCGCCCACATCGCGCCGTACACCCCGTTGCCCGTGTGGGAGAGCACCGCGTCGCGCCGGGCCAGCGACGCGGCCCGGCGGGGGTCGCCCGGCGAGGTCCAGCCGTACACGTCCGCCCTGATCAGGGCGCCGATCCACTCCTGGTACGGGTTGTCGTAGGTGGCGGTCAGCGGAGGCTTCAGACCGTTGGCGAGGTTGCGGTAGGCCACCCGCTCCGCCGTGAACGTCTGCAGGTACGGCAGCCGCAGCAGCCAGTGCTCGCCGACCTGTTCGGTGCTGAACGCGAAGCCGCGGGTCTCCAGGAGGTGCAGGCCCAGGATCGTGTAGTCGATGTCGTCGTCCCGGCAGCTGCCGTTGACCCGGCCGCGCACGCACTGCGGCCACTCGGGGCGCAGCTCGAAGCCGTCGGCGCCGGCGGCGGGAGGCGGAGGCAGGTAGTCGGTCAGCGGCAGGGCGTCGGTCAACCGCAGATAGGAGTCGATCCGCTCGGGCGTCCAGTGGTCGCCGCGTTCGACCGGCTTGCCGAGCATGTTCCCGGCGATCCGCCCCGTCCACCCGCCGAGGATCCGGTCGGCGAGTTCACTGTGCTTCAGCTGCCCCATGGGTCCGGTCTAGCCGACCGGGCGCCGGGCCGCGCGCCGACCCGCCCACCGGGCCCGTGCGATCACTCGCCCTCCGCCCGGCCGGCGTCCGCCGGCGGACGCTCGCCGGCGGACACCTCCCCGACGGGACCGCCGCCGGCGGGCACCTCCCCGACGCGACCGCCGCCGCCGGACACCGGAGCGCTCACCGGTCGCCGCTCCCGCCGCGTTCCCGCTCCTCGTCGCCCTCGGAGCGCCAGCGCTCCGCCGCGCGGCGGAGCCGGTGGTGGCGGGCGGGCCCCTGCCCGCCGACCGCGTCGCCGACCATCGCCCGCACCGCGTCCCCCATGCCGTGCAGCGCGTGGTGCCGGGCCGGGCCCGCGCCCGGGTCGGCGCGCAGCTCCTTCAGGAGGGCCCAGCACAGGCCCAGCATGACGAGCACGAAGGGCAGCGCCACCAGGATCGTCGCCGTCTGCAGCGAGTTCAGACCACCGGCGACGAGCAGGACGGCGGCGACGGCGGCCATCAGGACGCCCCAGACGACCACCAGCCAGGTCGACGGGTGCAGCGCGCCGCGGCTGGTCAGCGAGCCCATCACCAGCGAGGCCGAGTCCGCGCTGGTGACGAAGTACGTCATCACCAGCAGCATCGCGACGTACGAGGTGACCGTGCCGATCGGCAGGGCGTCCAGCATCGCGAAGAGCGAGGCCTCCGCGCCGTCCTTCACCGCGCCCGCCAGGTCGGCCGCGCCCGTCGACTCGAGCCTGATCGCCGTGCCGCCCATGACGCAGAACCAGAAGACCGTGGCACCGGAGGGCACGAGCAGCACCCCGACGAGGAACTCGCGGACGGTGCGGCCCCGGGAGATCCGCGCGATGAAGGTGCCGACGAACGGAGCCCAGGACAGCCACCACGCCCAGTAGAAGATCGTCCAGGCGCCGAGCCACTCCGGGTCCGAGAAGGCGCCCGTGCGGCTGGCCATCGGCAGCAGCTGGTGCAGATAGCCGCCCACCGAGGCCGGGATCGTGTCCAGGACGTACACGGTCGGGCCGAACAGGAACACGAACACCATCAGCGCGGCCGCGAGCGCGATGTTCAGCGTGGACAGCCACTTCACGCCCCGGTGCAGCCCCGAGAACGCCGAGAGGACGAAGGCCGCGGAGAGCGACACGATGATGATCAACTCGGTGCTCGTGGAGGCCTCCACGCCCAGGGTGATGTCGAGGCCCTCCGCCACCTGGAGCGCTCCGAGACCCAGGCTGGTCGCCGTGCCGAAGACCGTCGCGAACACCGCGAGCAGGTCGATCGCCTTGCCCGGCCAGGACCGCGCCCTGCGCTCGCCCATCAGCGGCACGAACGCCGCGCTCAGCGTGTTGCCGCGGCCCTTGCGGAAGCCCGCGTAGGCGAGGGCGAGGCCCGCCGTGCCGTAGATGGCCCACGGGGTGAGGGTCCAGTGGAAGAACGAGTACTCCATCGCGGTCCGGGCCGCGGCGCCGGTCCCCGGCTCGATCCCGGAAGCGGGCGGCGGGCTCAGATAGTGCTGCAGCGGTTCGCCGACGCCGTAGAACATCAGGCCGATGCCCATGCCCGCGCTGAACATCATCGCGATCCACGCCAGGTTGGTGAACTCGGGCTCCGAGTCGTCCGCGCCGAGCCTGATCCGGCCGAACCGGCTCAGCGCGATCACCACGCACAGGACGAGGAAGACGTCCGCCGCCGTCACGAACAGCCAGGCGAAGTTGTCGAGGACCCAGCCCAGGGCCGTGTCCGAGGCGTCGTCGAAGGAGTCCTTGCCGAGCGCCGCCCAGGCCACCACGGCCACGACGGCGGCCATGCCGACGCCGATGACCTTCCGGTCCGGCCCGGGGTCCGGCGCGCTGCTCGGTCCGGAGGTTCGATCGATCGGTTCCGTGCTCATGTGGCCCCACTATGGTGCGGAATATCGCCTTATCAGGGGGTGGCACGCCGTCTTGCCCTACGGATAGGGTCGGCCTCGGCGCGACTGCCTGTTCGAAAGCAAGGGATGCAAGGTGACGGACGGAGCAGTAACTGAGGTCGCACGCGTGCTCGTCGCGGCCGACAAGTTCAAGGGTTCGCTCACGGCCGTACAGGTCGCGGAGCGGGTCACAGCAGGGCTGCGACGGGTCGTCCCGGAGCTCGAGGTGGAGACGCTGCCCGTCGCCGACGGCGGCGACGGCACCGTGGCGGCGGCCGTCGCGGCCGGGTTCGAGCGGCGAGAGGTCACCGTGACCGGCCCGGTCGGCGACACCGTCACGGCCGCGTTCGCGCTGCGCGGGACCACCGCGGTCGTCGAGATGGCCGAAGCCTCCGGCCTCCAGCTGCTGCCCGCCGGGGTCTTCGCCCCGCTCACCGCCACCACGTACGGCTCCGGAGAGCTGCTGCGCGCCGCCCTCGACGCGGGCGCCACCTCGATCGTCTTCGGTGTCGGCGGCAGCGCCACGACCGACGGCGGCGCCGGCATGCTGGCCGCGCTCGGCGCGCGTTTCCTCGACGCCGACGGCGAGCCGGTCGGCCCCGGCGGCGGAGCCCTCGCCGGGCTCGCCTCCGCCGACCTGTCGGGGCTGGACCCGCGCTTCGCCGACGTCGAGCTCGTCCTCGCCAGCGACGTGGACAACCCGCTGACCGGCCCGAAGGGCTGCGCCGCGGTGTACGGCCCGCAGAAGGGCGCCTCCCCGGAGGACGTCGAGACCCTCGACGCGGCCCTCGCCCACTACGCGCGCGTCCTGGAGAAGGCGATCGGCCCCCAGGCCGCCGAGCTCGCCGCGTCCCCGGGCGCGGGCGGCGCGGGCGGCATCGGCTACGGCGCGCTGCTCATCGGCGCGAGCTTCCGCCCCGGGATCGAGCTGATGCTGGACGTGCTGGGCTTCGCCCCGGCCCTGGAGCGCGCCACCCTGGTCATCACCGGCGAGGGCTCCCTCGACGAGCAGACCCTGCACGGCAAGGCCCCGGCGGGCGTCGCCGCGGCCGCCCGCGCGGCCGGCAAGGACGTCGTCGCGGTCTGCGGCCGCCTCGCGCTGGCCCCGGAGGCCCTGGGCGCCGCCGGCATCCGCCGCGCCTACCCGCTCTCCGCCCTGGAGCCGGACCCGGCGAAGTCCATCCCGAACGCGGGCCCGCTCCTGGAGCGGGTCGCCTCGGACATCGCCCGGGACTTCCTGTCGTAGCCCCCGCCGGGGGCGCGGCGACATCCTGCCGTAACACGCCGGTGCGAGCCTCGGGCACATGAACGACGCTCGCACCGAAGAGATCGAAGAGATCGAAGAGCACAAAGAGATCGAGAAGATCGAGAAGATCAAGAAGATCGACGAGATCGAAGAGCACGACGGGCCGCCGGGCCGTGCGCGCACGGCCCGGATCCGGCGTCTGACGCCCCAGGAGGTCCGCGAGCGGGCCTCTAGCGGGCTGGACGCGCTCCTGGTGGACGCGGTCGCCGGCGGGGCCTCCGTCGGCTTCCTGGCGCCTCTGGAACCCGCGGAGGCCGCCGCCTGGTGGACCGGGGTCGCGGACGGCCGGGAGGTCTGGGCCGCGTACGGCGCCGGGGGCGAGGTCCTGGGCGCCGTGACCCTGGTCCGCGACACCAGGGCGAACGGGCGGCACCGCGGCGAGATCGCCCGCCTCGTGGTCCACCGCGACGCCCGCGGCCGGGGCCTCGGCGCCCGGCTGCTCGCCGCCGCGGAGGCGCACGCCGCCGCGACCGGCCTCCGGCTCCTCGTCCTCGACACCGAGACCGGCAGCCCCGCCGAGCGGCTGTACCGCACGGCCGGGTGGACCGCCGCGGGTGTCATCCCCGACTTCGCCGCCGACCCGGGCGGCACCCTGCGCCCCACGACCCTGTACTACAAGCGGCTCGGCGCCGTCTGAGCCGCCCTCCGCGCGCACGCGAAGGGCCCCGGACGCTTCCCGCGTCCGGGGCCCTTCCCGTATGTCGTGCGTACCGCTACGGCAGCTGCGCCGCCTGCGCCTGTCGCGCCTCCCGGCTCTCGCGCCGGTTGTCGCGGAAGGTGTTCACCCGACGGGCCGTCGCGAAGAGGGGGATCACGGCGCCCATCACCACCTGCAGGGCGCAGCCGGTCTGGAGCAGGAAGGCTCCGCCCGGCGCGTCGAAGGCCCAGGCCGCCAGCATGCCCATCGCGCCGATGATCCAGCTGAGCATCGCCACCGCGAGGATGCCCCGCGGCTTCGGGTACTCGACCCGGCTCACCATCAGCCACGCGACCCCGATGATCGCGAGCAGCGTCGGGATGAACGGCAGCTCCAGGAGCACGATCGAGACGACCGTGAGCGCGCCGAAGGGGCTCGGCATGCCCTGGAACATGCCGTCCTTCATCGTCACGCAGGAGAACCGCGCGAGCCTGAGCACCACGGCCAGCAGCACCACGATCGCGGCCACCGCCGAGACCTTCTGCTGCGCGCCGGGCGTGACCATGCCGTACACGAGGACGAAGTAGGCCGGAGCCAGACCGAAGCTGATCAGGTCCGACAGGTTGTCCAGCTCGGCGCCCATCGGGGACGAGCGCAGCTTGCGCGCCACGATGCCGTCGAACAGGTCGAAGATCGCCGCGGCCAGCATGAGGATCACGGCGGTGGCGGCGCTGTTGCGCGCCATGCCGGTCTCCGTGCTGCCCGTGAGGTGCGGGATGAGGATGCCCGTGGTGGTGAAGTACACCGCCATGAAGCCGCACGTGGCGTTACCGAGGGTGAGGGCGTCCGCTATGGACAGCCTCATCGACAGCGGCATCTCCTCGGCGTCGTCGACGCCGTCCTCGTCCGCCTCGGCGACCCATTCGGCCGCCCGTGTGTCGGGATCAATCACGGTCAATGCGAGTCACCCCCGCGGTCGTGGGCTGACCGACCTCGACCGCGACCTCGACACCCTCCGGCAGGTAGATGTCGACACGCGAACCGAAGCGGATCAGTCCGATCCGGTCACCCTGCTCGACCTTCGTCCCCTGCGGGATGTACGGCACGATCCGCCGCGCCACGGCACCCGCGATCTGGACCATCTCGATGTCACCGAGCTCGGTGTCGAAGTGCCAGACAACGCGCTCGTTGTTCTCGCTCTCCTTGTTGAACGCCGGCACGAAGCCGCCGGGGACGTGCTCCACGGACGTCACCGTGCCGGCCAGCGGCGCGCGGTTGACGTGGACGTTCAGCGGGCTCATGAAGATGGCGACGCGGGTGCGTCCGTCCTTCCACGGCATGATGCTCTGCACCACGCCGTCGGCGGGCGAGATGACCCGGCCCTGAGCGATCTCCCGCTCGGGGTCGCGGAAGAACCACAGCATGCCGGCCGCGAGAGCGGTGGCCGGCACGGCGACGGCCTTGGCGGCGGTCGACTTGCGGGCGCGCGCCAGGCTCAGCGCCGCGGTGGCGACGGTCGGCAGAAGCCACGGCGATGCTCCGCGTGCGATGCGTGCGCCCTTGAGGCTGTCGCGGTGTGCAGAGGTTTGGCTGTGGGGCATGGATGACCTTCGTAGCGGATGATGCCGCACGGGCAACGGGGGACGGCGGCTTTCCGGCGATGCTATCGGTTGCGGGCCGCAACTGGGCAAGCCAGAAGCCGAGTCGGAGGCCGGAAGCCGAACACAGGGTGTGATCTTCTTCGCGGCCAAACCGACTCAAATGCCGCAATCAACCCTGGAAGCGGTACTCCTCGAGCAGCCGACGACCAATGATCATTTTCTGGATCTCGGCGGTACCTTCGCCGATGAGCAGCATCGGCGCCTCGCGGTAGAGACGCTCGATCTCGTACTCCTTGGAGAAGCCGTATCCGCCGTGGATGCGGAAGGCGTCCTCGACGACCTCCTTGCAGTATTCGGACGCGAGGTACTTCGCCATCCCTGCTTCGAGGTCGTTTCGTTCCCCGGAGTCCTTTTTGCGTGCTGCGTTCACCATCATGGCATGAGCGGCCTCGACCTTGGTAGCCATCTCGGCCAGCTTGAACTGAATCGCCTGGTGCTGGGCGATCGGCTTTCCGAAAGTGTGACGCTGTTGGGCATACTGGACGCCCAGCTCGAAGGCACGCTGCGCGACGCCGCAACCACGGGCCGCCACGTTGACGCGGCCGACCTCCACGCCGTCCATCATTTGGTAAAACCCTCGGCCGGTGACCCCGCCGAGGACGCGATTGGCCGGAATGCGCAGTCCGTCCATGATGAGTTCGGTCGTGTCGACGCCCTTGTAACCCATCTTGTCGATCTTGCCGGGGATGGTGAGGCCGGGGCGGACCTCTCCGAAGCCGGGCTCCTTCTCGACGAGGAAGGTCGTCATCGACTTGTGCGGGGCGGTGCCCTCGGGGTGTCCTTCGTCACTTCGGACGAGAACGGCGACCAGCGTTGACGTGCCACCGTTCGTCAGCCACATCTTCTGGCCGTTCAGGACGTACTCGTCGCCGTCCTTCACCGCCTTCGACGTGATCGCCGACACATCCGAGCCGAGACCCGGCTCCGACATCGAGAAGGCACCGCGCACCTCGCCGGCCGCCATCCGCGGAAGGAAGTACTCCTTCTGCTCCTGGGTGCCGTGCTGCTTCAGCATGTACGCGACGATGAAGTGGGTGTTGATGATGCCGGACACCGACATCCAGCCGCGGGCGATCTCCTCCACGCACAGCGCGTAGGTGAGCAGGGACTCACCCAGGCCGCCGTACTCCTCGGGGATCATCAGACCGAAGACGCCGAGCTCCTTGAGCCCGTCGACGATCTGCTGGGGGTACTCGTCGCGGTGCTCGAGCTCCGTGGCGACCGGGATGATCTCCTTGTCCACGAAGTCGCGGACCGTGGAGAGGATCTCCTGCTGGACGTCGGTCAGACCGTGGGTCTGGGCGAGTCGCGCCATGACTACTTCCCCTGTTCCTTCAGCTCCGGCCGGCCGGGCTGTTCGCCGCCGCGCGCGTCGATGTACTCGGCGGTCGGGACCATGACCTTGCGGCGGAAGACGCACACCAGGGTGCCGTCCTGCTTGTAGCCCTTGGTCTCGACGTAGACGATGCCGCGGTCGCTCTTCGACTTCGACGGCGTCTTGTCGAGGACGGTGGTCTCGCCGTAGATGGTGTCGCCGTGGAAGGTCGGCGCCACGTGCCGCAGCGACTCGATCTCCAGGTTGGCGATGGCCTTGCCGGAGACGTCCGGCACGGACATGCCGAGCAGCAGCGAGTAGATGTAGTTGCCGACGACGACGTTCTTCTTGAAGTCCGTCGTGTTCTCCGCGTAATTCACGTCCATGTGAAGCGGGTGGTGGTTCATCGTCAGCAGACAGAAGAGGTGGTCGTCGTACTCGGTGACCGTCTTTCCGGGCCAGTGCTTGTAGACGGCGCCGATCTCGAACTCTTCGTAGGTGCGGCCGAACTGCATCGGACTCAGGCCTCCGGGATCTCGAACTTGCTGGTGCGCTGCATGCCGGCGGCGCGGCCCTTGCCGGAGATGACCAGGGCCATCTTGCGGGAGGCCTCGTCGATCATCTCGTCGCCGAGCATCGCGGAGCCCTTCTTCCCGCCGGCCTCGGACGTGTAGTAGTCGTACGCGTCGAGGATCAGCTCGGCGTGGTCGAAGTCCTCCTGCGAGGGCGAGAAGATCTCGTTCGCCGCGGCGACCTGGTCCGGGTGCAGCACCCACTTGCCGTCGAAGCCGAGGGCGGCGGCGCGCTGCGCGACGGCCTTGTAGCCCTCCGGGTTGCGGATCTGCAGGTAGGGGCCGTCGATCGCCTGGAGGTTGTTGGCGCGGGCGGCCATCAGGATGCTCATCAGGATGTGGTGGTACGCGTCCGCCGGGTAGCCGGGCGGCTGCTCGCCGACGACCAGCGACTTCATGTTGATGGAGGCCATGAAGTCGGCCGGGCCGAAGATGATCGTCTCGACGCGCTGCGAGGCCTGGGCGATCGCGTTGACGTTGACGAGGCCCTGGGCGTTCTCGATCTGCGCCTCGATGCCGATCTTGCCGACCTCGAAGCCCATGGTCTTCTCGATCTGGGTCAGGAGCAGGTCGAGCGCGACGATCTGCTGGGCGTCCTGGACCTTCGGCAGCATGATGCAGTCGAGGTTCTGGCCGGCGCCCTCGACCACCGTGACGACGTCGCGGTAGGTCCAGTGGGTCGTCCAGTCGTTGACCCGCACGACCCGGGTCTTGCCGGTCCAGTCGCCCTCGTTGAGGAACTTCACGATGGTGTGCCGGGCCTCCGGCTTGGCCAGCGGCGCGCAGGCGTCCTCGAGGTCCAGGAAGACCTGGTCGGCCGCCAGGCCCTGGGCCTTCTCCAGGAACCGCGGGTTGGAGCCGGGCACCGCGAGGCACGAACGACGCGGGCGCAGGCGGTTCACGGGGGAAGCGGGCGTGCTGGTCATGCGGGGACCTCCGTACTTTCAAGGGGGCTGAGCTGGTTGGCTTTGCGGATCTCGTCGACGATACGGCCGATGATCCCGGTGATGCCGAAGTCCTTCGGGGTGAAGACGGCGGCCACGCCCGCCGCCCTGAGCTCCTCGGCGTCCGCGTTCGGGATGATCCCGCCCACGACGACCGGGATGTCCGCCGCGCCGGCCGTCCGCAGGCGGTCGAGGACGTCCGGTACGAGCTGGGCGTGCGAGCCGGAGAGGATCGACAGGCCGACCGCGTGCACGTCCTCCTCCAGGGCCGCGTCCACGATCTGCTCCGGCGTCAGCCGGATGCCCTGGTAGACCACCTCGAACCCGGCGTCGCGGGCCCGCACGGCGATCTGCTCGGCGCCGTTGGAGTGGCCGTCCAGGCCCGGCTTGCCGACCAGGAAGCGCAGCTTGCCCACGCCCAGGTCCTGCGCGGTGCGGTCCACCTTGCGGCGGACCTCGGCGAGCGGCGAGCCCGCCTCGGCCGGGACGGCCACCGGGGCGGAGGAGACACCGGTCGGGGCCCGGAACTCGCCGAAGACCTCGCGCAGCGCCCCGGCCCACTCGCCGGTGGTGACGCCGGCGCGGGCGCACTCGAGGGTGGCCTCCATGAGGTTGTCGGTGCCCTTGGCGGCCTCCTTCAGCCGCTCCAGGGCCTTGCAGGGCCGCGGATGGTTGAAGGGCGGCTGGTAACGGGTGTCGCGCCAGTTCTTCAGGGCGGACACGACACGGGCCTCGACCGCCGGGTCGACCGTCTGGATGGCGGTGTCCAGGTCGGCGGTGAGCGGGTTGGGCTCGGTCGTCTCGAAGATGTTGACGCCGACGATCTTCTCCTCGCCCGACTCGATCCGGGCGCGGCGCTCGGCGTGCGAGGAGACCAGCTGGGCCTTGAGGTAGCCGGACTCGACGGCGGCCATGGCGCCGCCCATCTCCTGGATCCGGTCGATCTCCGCCAGGCACTCGGTGACCAGGGAGTCCACCTTGGCCTCGATGACGTGCGAGCCGGCGAAGATGTCCTCGTACTCCAGGAGGTCGGACTCGTGCGCGAGCACCTGCTGGATGCGCAGCGACCACTGCTGGTCCCAGGGGCGCGGCAGGCCGAGCGCCTCGTTCCAGGCCGGCAGCTGGACGGCACGCGCGCGGGCGTCCTTCGACAGCGTGACGGCCAGCATCTCGAGGACGATCCGCTGGACGTTGTTCTCCGGCTGGGCCTCGGTCAGGCCGAGCGAGTTGACCTGGACGCCGTAGCGGAAGCGCCGCTGCTTGGCGTTCTCGATCCCGTACCGCTCGAGCGTGATCTTGTCCCAGATGCGGCCGAAGGCGCGCATCTTGCACATCTCCTCGACGAAGCGGACGCCCGCGTTCACGAAGAAGGAGATACGGGCGACGACCTCGCCGAAGCGCTCCTCGGGCACCTGACCCGAGTCGCGCACCGCGTCGAGCACCGCGATCGCGGTGGACATCGCGTACGAGATCTCCTGGACCGGAGTGGCGCCCGCCTCCTGCAGGTGGTAGCTGCAGATGTTGATCGGGTTCCACTTCGGGATGTGGTTGACCGTGTACGCGATCATGTCCGTCGTGAGGCGGAGCGAGGGGCCGGGCGGGAAGACGTGCGTCCCGCGCGACAGGTACTCCTTCACGATGTCGTTCTGGGTGGTGCCCTGGAGCCGGGTGATGTCCGCACCCTGCTCCTCGGCGACCACCTGGTAGAGCGCCAGCAGCCACATGGCGGTGGCGTTGATGGTCATCGAGGTGTTCATCTGCTCCAGGGGGATGTCCTGGAACAGCCGCCGCATGTCACCGACGTGCGAGACGGGAACCCCGACGCGGCCGACCTCGCCACGGGCGAGGATGTGGTCCGGGTCGTAGCCGGTCTGCGTGGGCAGGTCGAACGCGACCGAGAGGCCGGTCTGGCCCTTGGCGAGGTTACGCCGGTAGAGCTCGTTCGACGCCTCGGCGGTCGAGTGACCGGCGTAGGTCCGCATGAGCCACGGCCGATCCTTCTGACGCTCTGTCATCTATGGTCCCTGGGTCAGAGGTTGCGGTGTCAGATGTTGCGGAAGCGGTTGATGGCGTCGATGTGCCGGGCGCGCATCTCCGGGTTCCGCACGCCGAGGCCCTCCTGCGGGGCGAGCGCGAGCACGCCGACCTTGCCCTGGTGCAGGTTGCGGTGGACGTCGTAGGCGGCCTGGCCGGTCTCCTCCAGGGAGTAGACCTTGGACAGGGTGGGGTGGATCTTGCCCTTGGCGATCAGACGGTTGGCCTCCCACGCCTCGCGGTAGTTGGCGAAGTGCGAGCCGATGATGCGCTTCAGCGACATCCACAGGTAGCGGTTGTCGTACTGGTGCATGTAGCCCGAGGTCGAGGCGCAGGTGGTGATGGTGCCGCCCTTGCGGGTGACGTAGACCGAGGCGCCGAAGGTCTCGCGCCCGGGGTGCTCGAAGACGATGTCGATGTCCTCGCCGCCGGTGAGCTCGCGGATCTTGGAGCCGAAGCGCTTCCACTCCCGCGGGTCCTGGGTGTTCTCGTCCTTCCAGAACTTGTAGCCCTCGGCGTTGCGGTCGATGACCGCCTCGGCGCCCATGGACCGGCAGATGTCGGCCTTCTCGGGGGAGGAGACGACACAGATCGGGTTGGCGCCGCCGGCCAGCGCGAACTGGGTGGCGTACGAGCCGAGGCCGCCGCTCGCGCCCCAGATCAGGACGTTGTCGCCCTGCTTCATCCCGGCGCCGTTGCGGGAGACCAGCTGGCGGTACGCGGTGGAGTTCACCAGGCCGGGGGCCGCGGCCTCCTCCCAGCTCAGGTGGTCCGGCTTGGGCATCAGCTGGTTGGACTTGACCAGGGCGATCTCGGCCAGGCCGCCGAAGTTGGTCTCGAAGCCCCAGATGCGCTGCTCGGGGTCGAGCATCGTGTCGTTGTGGCCGTCCGAGGACTCCAGCTCCACGCTCAGGCAGTGCGCGACGACCTCGTCGCCGGGCTGCCAGGCGTTGACGCCCGGGCCGGTGCGCAGGACGACGCCCGCGAGGTCGGAGCCGATGATGTGGTAGGGCAGGTCGTGGCGCTTGGTGAGCTCCGAGAGGCGGCCGTAGCGCTCCAGGAAGCCGAAGGTCGACACCGGCTCGAAGATCGAGGTCCACACCGAGTTGTAGTTCACGGAGCTGGCCATGACGGCGACGAGGGCCTCGCCCGGGCCGAGCTCGGGCAGCGGGACCTCGTCCAGGTGGAGCGACTTGCGCGGGTCCTTGTCGCGGCTGGCCACCCCGGTGAACATCTCCGCCTCGTCCTTGTGGACGGTCACGGCGCGGTACGACTCGGGGAGCTTGAGGTTGGCGAAGTCGGCCGAGGTGGAGTCGGGCGACTGGATCGCGTCCAGGATGTCCTTCACGGGATGCCTCCGGCGGTGCGGCGTCCGGGGGGACGCGCTGAGGGTTACGTCGGGGTGTGGTGCTGTGGAGGTGTGCCGTCGGTTCGGCGCGGTGGTGCTGTGGCGGCGCCGTGGTGGGGCGCAGGAGGTGCCTGTGACGCAGGCGTCCGGGCGCACGAGCAGGATCGCTTGTGGGGACAGCCGGCGCACGAGGTGATCTCTGCGCGCCGGCCGCCCGGACAGCATCAACGTATGGCACGCCGTGTCACCTGACAAGGCACTGCGTGCCAACAATTTCACTCAGATGCCATCTGCCGGTCACGGATGAGCGATGATCGATCGAAAATGCCCCTGAACTGGGCGTATACGCCGCCGGACGCGACGAGGGCCGCCCCCGGAATCCGGGGGCGACCCTCGTCGTGGAGCGGTGTCGCGGGCGGTCAGCCCTTCTTCAACGCCTCCTGGATGGTCCGCATCACCTCGTCGAGCGATGCGTCCGTTCGGGCGACGGCGACCACCACGTCACCCGTCGTGGAGGCGGTGGCGGCGGGGCCGGACGGGACGGCCGGAGCCGGGGCGGCCGGCTCGGAGGCGGCCGGACCGCCGGGCGCCGCCGGCCGGGCGCCTATGCCCGAGCCGAAGGTCTCCCGCACGATCGCGAAGGCGTGGTCCAGCTGCGCCTCCACGTCGCCCTGGCCGCCCGCACGCAGCCAGCGCCGCAGCACGTGGTTGTGCGCGGTGACCACCGCGGAGGCGGCCACCTCCGCGAGCAGCGGGTCGTCGTTGCCGTCGTGGTGGTCGCGCTCGTCGAAGTGACCGAGGAGATAGCGGGTGAACAGGCGCTCGTAGCGGGCCACCGAGGCGATCTCGCGCTCCCGCAGCGTCGGGACCTCGCGGGTGAGCCGGTACCGGGCCACGGAGACCGCGGGCGAGCCCGCGTACATCTTCATGACCTCCTTGATGCCCCGGCACACCGTGTCGAGCGGGTGCTCGTGCGGCGAGGCCGCGTTCAGCACCGCCTCGGCGCGCACCAGGGTGTCGTCGTGGTCCGGGAAGATCGCCTCTTCCTTGGAGCGGAAGTGCCGGAAGAAGGTCCGCCGGGCCACCCCGGCCGCCGCCGCGATCTCGTCGACGGTCGTGGCCTCGTAGCCCTTGGTGGCGAACAGCTCCATCGCCGCGGCGGCCAGCTCCCGGCGCATCTTCAGCCGCTGCGCGGCGGCGCGGGTCCCCGCCGAGCTCTCCGGGGAGTCGGGCGTGGACGTGGCACGGGGTGTCTTCGCGGCCTTGGACATGTCCCGAACGTACTGCATCGGAGCGGAAGTGTGCCCAGGTGGGGGAGGGGAGCCCGGCCCGGCACCCGCGGTGCCCGACGGGCTGAGCAGCCCTCCCCATCCCCCGTACGACCCGTCGGCGGCTTCAGCGGCGGGCATATTCGCGGAAGCCGCGCCCCGTCTTCCGGCCCAGGCAGCCCGCGGCCACCAGGTGCTCGAGCAGCGGAGCCGGGGCCAGACCCGGGTCGCGGAACTCGCGGTGCAGCACCTTCTCGATGGCGAGCGAGACGTCCAGGCCGACCACGTCCAGCAGTTCGAACGGACCCATCGGGTAGCCGCCGCCCAGCTTCATCGCGGTGTCGATGTCGTCCAGGGTCGCGTAGTGCTCCTGGACCATCTTGACCGCGTTGTTCAGGTACGGGAACAGCAGCGCGTTGACGATGAACCCGGCCCGGTCGCCGCAGTCCACGCCGTGCTTCCTGATCTTCGCCGTGACCTCGCGGACGGTCGCGTGGACGTCGTCCGAGGTCAGGACGGTGCGGACGATCTCCACCAGCTTCATGGCCGGCGCCGGGTTGAAGAAGTGCATCCCGATGACGTCCTGCGGGCGCGAGGTGGCCCGGGCGCAGGCGACGACGGGCAGCGAGGAGGTGGTGGTGGCGAGCACTGCGCCCGGCTTGCAGATCTTGTCCAGGCGGGCGAACAGGTCCTGCTTGATCTCCAGGTCCTCGGCGACCGCCTCGACCGCCAGGTCGACCTGGGCGAAGGCGTCGAGCGAGCCCGCCGGGAGGATCCGGGCCAGCGTCTCGTCGCGGGCCTCGCCGGTCATCCGGCCCTTGTCGACGGAGCGCGCCAGGGACTTGGCGATCCGCGCCTTGGCGGTGTCGGCCTTCTCCTGGGAGCGGGCCGCGAGGACGACCTCGTAACCGGCCTTCGCGAAGACCTCGGCGATGCCGGAGGCCATGGTGCCCGAGCCGGCCACGCCGACCGAACGGACCTCACGGCCGCCGCCGGCGGCGGACGAGTCCGCTGGGGTGAGCGCGTCGGGAACCACGGTGGCCGAGCCGGGGCCCTCGTAGGTGTAGAAGCCGCGGCCGGACTTCCGGCCCGTCAGGCCCGCCTCGCTGAGCTGCTTGAGGATCGGGGCCGGAGCGTGCAGCCGGTCCCGCGAGGAGGCGTACATCGCCTCCAGGACGGTACGGGCGGTGTCGATGCCGATCAGGTCGAGCAGCGCCAGCGGGCCCATCGGCAGGCCGCAGCCGAGCCGCATGGCCGCGTCGATGTCCTCACGGGAGGCGTACCTGGCCTCGTACATGGCGGCGGCCTGGTTGAGGTAGCCGAAGAGCAGCCCGTCGGCGACGAATCCGGGCCGGTCGCCGACCGCGACGGGCTCCTTGCCGAGTTCCTGCGCGAGCCGGGTGACGGCGTCGACGGCCCGCGGGTCGGTCAGCACCGAGGAGACCACCTCGACCAGCTTCATCGCCTGGACCGGGGTGAAGAAGTGCAGTCCGAGGACCCGCTCCGGGTGCGCGGAGTCGGCGGCGAGCCGGGTCACCGAGAGCGCGTTGGTGCCGGTGGCGATGATCGCGTCGGGCCGGACGATGCCGTCCAGGGCCCGGAAGACCTCCTGCTTGGTCTCGTACGCCTCGGGCACGACCTCGATCACGAGGTCGGCGTCGGCGGCGGCCTGGAGCTCGGAGTAGGTGCGGAACCGGGCGAGGACGTCCTGCCGCTCCTCCTCCGTGATCCGCTCACGGGCCACCGCACGGGCGGTGGAGGCCTCCAGGGCGGCGACGGCCTTGGCGGCCGCGGTCTCGTCGATGTCGATGCCGACGACCTCACGGCCGGCCCGTGCCAGGACATCGGCGATGCCCGTGCCCATGGTGCCGAGACCGACGACGGCGATGGTGGAGAGAGGGGTGTCCATCAGGGGACTCCTGGGAGGAAGAGTGACGACTGAAGGCAGCGCGCGGGAAAGGGAAAGGCGCGATGGGGCCCGGGGGCGATGGGAGCCCGCAGGGCACGGGAAATGAGGAGACGGACCCTGTCCCGGAGTCACGTCGGAAACTGCCGAACCGAACAGACACTCACGGCGGCTGCGTCACCAGGCCGTCGTGAGGAGTGCGGGGGGTGACCCGCTCACCTGAGATTAACCGCCCGGTAACGAGCACGCCAGTCCTGGGAAGTTGGGAAAGTGTGATCTGGATCGCGGATAGCCTCGGATTCATGGAAATCGCCGCGGAACTCGCCCGGGAACCCGAATTCTGCTCGATGATCGATCGTTTGCGGGAAGAGATCCGGAATGCAGAAGGGGTTGTTCCCCTCCTATTCGAAGAACTCGCCGGGCCGCTCGGCGCGGAGGAACTGCACGGCGTGCTGACCGCGCCGGCGCGGCCGCTCTGGGCCCGCGAGATCGCCGCCTTCCGGCTCGGCCTGGCGGGCGACCCGCGTGCCTTCGAGGCGCTCGTCCTCCTCCTCAACCACCGCGACCCGGAGCGCTGCGTCTCCGCCGCCCACGCCCTCACCCGCCTCGGCGACCCCCGTACCGCTCGGGCCGCCGCCGCGCTCGCCACGAACGAACTCCGCGTCGCCTACGCCCTGCTGCCCGTCCGGCTGCTCACCGGCCTGCGGGCACCGGAGAGCGTCCCCGCCCTCGTCACGGTCCTCCGGCGCAGACTCGCCCCCGGCGACCCGCACTGGCGAGTCGGCCTGGCCTGCGTCGAAGGGCTCGGCACCCTGGGCGACCCGGCCGCCCGCACCGTCCTGGAGGCGGCCCTGCCGCACCCGAGGTTCGGCGGAGCGGCCCGGGAGGCGCTGGGACGGCTGGGCGAACAGCCGTAGCCGGCGCCTCCCGGGGGAGCCGGGAGCCGGGGGCCGGACGGGCGTTCCTCCTGGGAGCGGGAGACGGACGGTTCCTCTTCCTGGGGCGCGGGGGCCGGACGGTCGCTCTTGCTGGGGCGCGGGGGCCGGACGGTCACTCCTCCTGGGGCGCGGGGGCCGGAGGGTCGCTCTTCCTGGGGCGCGGGGGGCCGGACGGGCGTCGGCGCACGGGCCCGGGAGTGGGCCGGGCGGTTGCAGCGGCGTCAGCGCACGTGGCCCAGCATCCCGTGGAGGGTGGCTCCGGCGTCCGGGGCGGTGCCGCGGGTCGCCGTGGTCTTGGCCTTGGCGGGCCCCGGTTCCGGCTCCGGCAGGGAATCGCAGACCGCGTCGGCCTCCGAGCCGTCCGCGCCGCGCGGCACCTTTCCGGTGGAGAGGTACGTGGCGAGGTGCTCGTCCATGCAGGGGTTCCCGGCGAGCGTCACACCGTGGTTGCCGCCGCCCTCCTCGACGACCAGGCTGGAGCCGCGGAGCATCCGGTGCAGGGCGACGCCGCCCTCGTACGGCGTGGCCGCGTCGTCGGTGGCCTGGAGCACGAGCACCGGGGGCAGCCGGTCGTTGGTGACGTCCGGCGGCGTCAGCGAGTCCACCGGCCAGAACGCGCACGGCGCGTTGTACCAGGCGTTGTTCCAGGTGGAGAACGGCGCCTTGGCGTGGGCGTCCCAGTTGTCCTTGCGCCAGACGTTCCAGTCCCGCGGCCAGGCCGCGTCCCGGCACTGGACGCTCGCGTAGACCGAGTAGCCGTTCTCGGCGGCGGTGTCCGCGGCGGCGAAGTCCTCGTAGGCCTTCACCAGCGGAGCGCCGTCCCGCTCGTTGACGTACGTCGAGAACGCGGCGGCGAGCTCCGGCCAGTAGCCGTTGTAGTAGCCGCCCGGCAGGAAGGTGTCCTCCAGTTCGCCGGGGCCGACCTTGCCGCTCGCGGGCTTCGCGCGCAGCTCCTCCCGCATCGCGTACCAGGCGGCCTCGACGGCCGCCGGGTCGGTGCCGAGCCGGTAGGCGTCGTCGTTGCGGGCCACCCAGGCGGCGAAGTCCTTGTGCCGCGTGTCGAACGCGTAGTCCTGGGCGAGGTTGTCCTCGTACCAGACGCCGTGCGGGTTGACGACGGAGTCCAGCGCCATGCGCCGCACCCGCTCCGGGAAGAGCCGTGCGTACACGGAGCCGAGGTAGGTGCCGTAGGAGTAGCCGAGGTAGCTGATCCGCGGTGCTCCGAGCGCCGCGCGGATCGCGTCCATGTCGCGGGCGGTCGAGACGGTGTCGATGTACGGCAGCACGTCGGCGTACTTGTCGCCGCAGGCCTTCGCGAAGGCCCGGGCACGCTCGACGCCGGTCCGCTCGTTGTCGGAACCGCGGGGCACGGAGTCGGGCCGTACGGGGTCGAAGTGGCCGGGGAGGCAGTTCAGGGCGGGTTCGCTCCTGCCGACGCCGCGCGGGTCGAAGCCGATGACGTCGTACTGCGCGGCCACCTTCCGGGGCAGCGCGGCGGCCACGTACCCGGCCATGCCGCGCCCGCTGCCGCCGGGGCCGCCCGGGTTGACCAGGAGCGGGCCCTGGGAGGTCTCGGCGGTGTGCGCGACACGGGTCAGCGCGAGCGTGATGCTCCGCCCGGCCGGGCGGGCATGGTCGAGCGGCACCTTCAGGGTGGCGCACTGGAGCTTCGGATACGCCTTGGTCGGACAGTCCTTCCAGGCGAGCGGGGCGGCGGGGCGGGCGGCCGGTTCGGTCGCGGCGGTGGCCGTGGCGGTGGCGGGCAGGACGGTGACCGTCCCGGCGACCAGCGCTCCAGCGGCGATCAGTACTCCTGCGCGGGGTCTCATACGGCGTCCGTGCCCCGTACGCGGCGCACCAGGACCGGTTTCGCCGAGAGTTGACCCGTTCGGAGGACGTGACGCACCGTCAAGGTAGTGGCGTTCAGAGGAGGGTGAGCTGCACGGGGCCGGGGTCGGGGCCGGGCGCCTGCGCGTGGTGGTCGGGCAGGGGTGTCCCGCGATGCGACCGCGGCTGGGACCGCGACGCCTCCCGGCGGCCGGGTCCTATGCCGAACTCGTCCGCGAACTCGTGCACCTGACGGGTGATCCGGCGCTGGTACCAGGTCGGCGCGTAGGCCCCGGCCGCGTACATCCGCTCGTAACGGCCGACGAGGCCGGGATGGTGGCGGCCCAGCCAGGACATGAACCATTCGCGGGCACCGGGCCGCAGGTGGAGCACGAGCGGGGTGACGGAGGTGGCGCCGGCCTCGGCGATGGCGCGCACCGTGGCGCGCAGCTGCTCGGGCCGGTCGCCGAGGAAGGGGATCACCGGGGCCATCAGCACCCCGCAGCCGATGCCGTGCCCGGCGAGCGTGCGCACGACGTCCAGGCGGCGCTCGGGCGCCGGGGTGCCGGGTTCCACGGTGCGCCACAGCTCGTGGTCGGTGAAGCCGACGGAGACGGAGACGCCGACCTCGGTGACGTCGGCGGCCTGCCGGATCAGGTCCAGGTCGCGCAGGATCAGCGTCCCCTTGGTGAGGATCGAGAACGGGTTGGCGTGGTCCCGCAGCGCCTCCAGGATCCCCGGCATGAGCCGGTAGCGGCCCTCCGCCCGCTGGTAGCAGTCGACGTTGGTGCCCATCGCGATGTGCGCGCCCTGCCAGCGAAGGGAGGCGAGCTGTGCGCGCAGCAGCTCCGGCGCGTTCACCTTGACCACGATCTGCGAGTCGAAGCCGATCCCGGTGTCGAGGTCCAGATAGCTGTGCGTCCTGCGGGCGAAGCAGTACACGCACGCGTGCGTGCAGCCGCGGTACGGGTTGACCGTCCACTCGAACGGCATGCGGGAGGCGCCCGGCACCCGGTTGACGATGGACCGGGCCCGTACCTCGTGGAACGTGACGCCGCGGAACTCCGGGGTGTCGAACGTACGGGTGGTGACCGCGTCCGTACCGAACAGCGCGATGTCGGCGGGAGCGGCGGAAGCGGGGGAGGCCGCGGGAGTGCCGGCCAGATGGTCCCAGCGCATGGACGCCTCCTCGGTGACGGGTGGAGGTCCAGATTAGAACACATGTTCCCTTGATCGCCGCAACCCGGATTTCCTCGCCCCGGCCCCCAGGTGATTGGCTGGGGTCACATCCCCGAGAGATCAAGCTGGAGGAAGTGCCATGGCGCAGGTCGAGGCCACGACGGAGCGGATCATCGCCGCCGACGCGGAGACGGTGTTCGACACCCTCGCCGACTACTCCGGGGCGCGCGCGAAGCTGCTCCCCGAGCACTTCAGCGAGTACGAGGTGCGCGAGGGCGGCGACGGCGAGGGCACCCTGGTCCACTGGAAGCTCCAGGCCACCAGCAAGCGCGTCCGCGACTGCCTCCTGGAGGTCACCGAGCCCACCGACGGGCAGCTGGTCGAGAAGGACCGCAACTCCTCCATGGTCACCACCTGGACCGTCACGCCGGCCGGCGAGGGCCGCTCCAAGGCCGTCGTCACCACCGTCTGGAACGGCGCCGGCGGCATCGGCGGCTTCTTCGAGCGGACCTTCGCGCCCAAGGGCCTCGCCCGCATCTACGACGCGGTGCTGGACAGGCTCGCCGCCGAGGTCGAGAAGAAGTAAGGCCCCGGAAAGCGGGGCCGGGAGGGCGCGCGGGGGTCCTCGACGAATCGGCGGATCCCTCACCGGTTCGGGTGGATTCCGCGCGGCCGGAAGCGGCCCGGAAAGGGCCCGGAAAGGGCCCGGAGAAGGCCCGGAAAGGGCCCGGAAGAAGGTGCCGGGGCGCCGGCGAGGCGCCCCGCACCGTGACTCAGGACGAGGCGGCGCCGCCGACGGGCGCGGCGGAGACGTCGTCGATCGCCGCGGAGTCGCCGATGGCCGCCGCATCGGCGCCGGTGGTCGCCGCGGAATCGCCGGTCGTCGTGGTCGCCTTGCGCAGGGCGCTGATGCAGGCGCCGATCGCCTCCTGCAGCGCTTCGAGGCGCTGCAGCATGTCCTCCTCGACGACGTCCTCTTCCAGGACCTCGTCGAGGGTCAGCTCCTCGAAGACCTTCGTCGCCTTCTGCAGGCTGTTGTAGAACTTCGTCCGGCGCTCCTGGACCCGCAGCCGCGGGTCCGCCTCGACGGCCCGGGCGACCATCGACCGCACGGTGTCGTAGGCCTCGCCGGCCCACTCGCCGGCCTCCTCCGAGTCGTCCAGCTCGTCGATCAGCGACAGGTGCCGCTCGGCCTCGGCGCGCAGCTCCGCCGGCGCCGCCACGGTCTGGCCCGCGGGCGTCCTGATCTGCCCGCCTTCGGCGATCTGCCGCACGTACTCGATCCGGTCCGCCGCCTTCGCCTCCTGCGCCACGGCCTTCTTCAGGTCGCCGGTGCGGGCGATGGCCCGGGCCATCTCGGTCTGCAGCGCCGGGTCCTCCTTCATGCGGTCGAGCAGCGCGCCCCGCGCCGCCTCCGCGGTGCCCGGGTCGGCGAGGATCGCGGCGCGCAGCGCGGTCGGGTTCTCCGCCACCTCCAGCGCCTTGGTCGCCTTGATGCCCTCGGCCTCGGCAGCCGCCGTGATCGCGTGGCCGCGCACGGAGGTCGCGCTGTTGCGGGAGGAGTAGTACGACAGCCAGACGTCGGCCTCCGGGAGCTCGATGTCCTCGCCCGGCCGCAGGGCCTCGAACTGCGGCACCAGACCGTCGTCGGCGGCCGCGTCCCAGGCCTTGTAGTAGCGCATGACCCGGTCGGGGGAGCAGCCGGCGAGCTCGGCGAAGGCCTTCGCCGAGATCTTCTCGGAGCCCTCGGCCTGCTGCCCGCCGGGACGCACGCTGCGGGCCACCTTCAGCGCGAAGGCCCAGCCGCCGGTCCGCGCGTACACCCCGAAGTCACGGGCGTCGCGCACCACGGCCTCGGCGACGGACTGCGCGGCGGGTTCGACCCACTCGCCGGTGTCGACGGGAGCGGGGATGCCGGACGGGGCGAACGAGGTGGTCACCGAGGGGTCTCCTGGGGTACGCGGGACGACGAAAACTGCGCCCGTCAGCCTATACGTACGTGATGAAAGGATTCGCCCGAATCACCGGTGTCCGGCGGCACCACCGGTCCACGCCTCCGACAGTTATCCACAGGGGTGGTGGGGGTCACGGGGCGGCGCGTACGGTGCCAGACATGAAGATCCTCATCAGCGCCGACATGGAAGGGGCCACGGGCGTGACCTGGCCCGCCGACGTGCTGCCCGGCACCCCGCAGTGGGAGCGGTGCCGCTCGATGTTCACCTCGGACGTGAACGCGGCGGTGCAGGGCTTCTTCGACGGCGGTGCCGACGAGGTGCTGATCAACGAGGCGCACTGGTCCATGCGCAATCTGCTCCTGGAGCGGCTCGACGAGCGGGCCGAGATGCTCACCGGCCGCCACAAGTCGCTCTCCATGGTCGAGGGCGTGCAGCACGGGGACGTCGACGGCATCGCCTTCGTCGGCTACCACACCGGCGCCGGCGCCGAGGGCGTCCTCGCCCACACCTACCTCGCCAACTCCATCACCGGCGTCTGGCTGAACGGCGAGCGCGCGAGCGAGGGACTGCTCAACGCGCACGTCGTGGCCGAGTTCGGCGTCCCCGTCATCCTCGTCACCGGCGACGACCTGACCTGCGAGGACGCGATCCAGTACGCGCCGGAGGCCCACAAGGTCGCCGTCAAGGACCACGTGTCGCGGTACGCGGCGGTGTGCCGCACGCCCGCCAGGACCGCCGCCGCCATCCGCGCCGCCGCCAAGGAGGCCACCGCGCTGGCCGTGCGTCACGATCCGGTGCGCGGCGGGCCGTTCACGGTGGAGCTGGAGTTCGACGCCGAACACCTCGCCGCCGCCGCGACGGTGGTCCCCGGCGCCGAGCGGAGTGGCGAACGGCGCGCCGCCTACACCAGCGCGACGATGTACGAGGCAATTCGCACGTTCAAGGCGGTGACCACGATCGTGTCCGCCGCCGTGGAGGAACAGTATGGCTGAGCAGCACCACGGCCCGGACACGACGGCCCTCGACGAGGTCGTCACCTTCACCTCCGAGCTGATCCGCATCGACACCACCAACCGGGGCGGCGGCGACTGCCGCGAGCGGCCCGCCGCCGAGTACGTCGCCGAACGGCTCGCCGACACGGGCATCGAGCCCACCCTCCTGGAGCGCGCACCGGGCCGCACCAACGTCGTCGCCCGGATCCCCGGCACCGACCCGACCGCCGACGCCCTCCTCGTCCACGGACACCTCGACGTCGTGCCCGCCGAGGCCGCCGACTGGACCGTGCACCCGTTCTCCGGCGAGGTCCGCGACGGGATCGTCTGGGGCCGGGGCGCCGTCGACATGAAGAACATGGACGCGATGGTGCTCGCCGTCGTCCGCTCCTGGGCCCGGCAGGGCATCCGGCCGCGCCGCGACATCGTCGTCGCCTACACCGCCGACGAGGAGGCCAGCGCCGAGGACGGCTCCGGCTTCCTCGCCGACCGTCACGCCGTCCTCTTCGAGGGATGCACCGAGGGCATCAGCGAATCCGGCGCCTTCAGCTTCCACCCCGACCCCGCCACCAGGATCTACCCGATCGCCGCAGGCGAGCGCGGCACCGCCTGGGTCAAGCTCACCGCCCGCGGCCGGGCAGGCCACGGCTCCAAGGTCAACACGGCCAACGCGGTGACCCGCCTCGCCGCGGCCGTCGCCCGCATCGGCGAGCACGAATGGCCCGTCCGGATCACCCCGACCGTGCGGGCCGCGCTCACCGCGCTCGCCGCCCTCTACGGCATCGACACCGACCCCGGCGCCCGCGACTTCGACGCCGACCGCCTCCTGGAGAAGCTCGGACCGGCCGCCGCCCTCGTCGCACCCACCCTGCGCAACAGCACCAACCCGACGATGCTGGACGCCGGTTACAAGGTCAACGTCATCCCCGGCCAGGCCGTCGCCTACATCGACGGACGCATGGTGCCCGGCGGCGAGGAGGAATTCGCCGCGACCATGGACCTGCTCACCGGGACCGACGTGGACTGGGAGTTCCACCACCGCGAAGTGCCGCTGGAGGCACCGGTCGACTCGCCGACCTTCGCCCGGCTGCGCGCCGCCGTCGAGCGCTTCGACCCGGACGGCCACGTCATCCCGTTCTCCATGTCCGGCGGCACCGACGCCAAGCAGTTCTCCCGCCTCGGCATCACCGGCTACGGCTTCTCACCCCTGAAGCTGCCGCCGGACCTCGACTACGGAGCGCTGTTCCACGGCGTCGACGAACGCGTCCCCGTCGACGCCCTGCACTTCGGCGTCCGCGTCCTCGACCACTACCTGCGCGACGCCTGACCACACCGCTCCAAAGCACGACCGTCACACCCGCACGACCGTCACACCCGCACGACCGTCACACCCGCACGACCGTCACACCCGCACGACCCGTACAGGGGGGATCCCGATGGCACCCACGGCCACCTACGGCAGCTGGCCGTCACCCATCGACGCCGCGCTCGCCGCCGCACACGACGGACGGCCCGAGTACGTCGGCTTCGTCGGCGACGAGGTGTGGTGGACCGCCCCACGACCCGCCGAGGGCGGACGGCGCGCCCTGGTGCGCCGCCGCTCCGACGGCACCGAGGAGTCGGTGCTGCCGGCCCCGTGGAACGTCCGCAGCCGGGTCATCGAGTACGGCGGACAGCCCTGGGCCGGCACGGTGCGGGCCGACGGCACCCCGCTCGTCGTCTTCAGCCACCACCCCGACCAGCGGCTCTACGCCTGCGAGTTCGGCGCCCCCGGCGGCCCGGAACCCCGCCCGCTCACCCCCCTCTGCGGCGCCGGCGACGGACTGCGCTGGGCCGACCCGGTGCTGCTGCCCGAGCGCGGCGAGGTCTGGTGCGTCCTGGAGGAGTTCACCGGACCCGCGCCCACCGACGTGCGCCGCGTCATCGCCGCCGTGCCCCTGGACGGATCCGCCGCCGCCGACCGCTCCCGGATCCGCGAACTCACCGACGACACCCACCGCTTCGTCACCGCGCCCCGCCTGTCGCCGGACGGCGGGCGCGCCGCCTGGATCGCCTGGGACCACCCGCGCATGCCCTGGGACGGCACCGAGGTCCTGCTCGCCGAGATCACCCCCGAAGGCACCCTCGGTGCCCCGCGCGTCGTCGCCGGCGGCACCGACGAGTCCGTCCCCCAGATCGCCTGGACCGCCGACGGACAGCTGCTCCACCTCGGCGACCGCACCGGCTGGTGGAACCTCTACCGCGCCACCGGCGAGGACGGCGAACCCGCCGCCGCACCCGTCCCGCTCTGTCCCCGGCCCGAGGAGTTCGGCGGACCGCTGTGGAAGATCGGCCTCAGCTGGTTCCAGCCGCTGGAGAACGGGCTGATCGCCGTCATCCACGGCAAGGGCACCACCGCCCTCGGCATACTCGACCCCGACAGCGGCGAACTCGTCGACGCCGCCGGACCCTGGACGGAATGGGCCGCCACCCTCGCCGTCCACGGCACCCGCGTCGTCGGCGTCGCCGCCAGCCCGCGCAGCGCCTACGAGGTCGTCGAACTCGACACCCGCACCGGCCGCGCCCGCGTCATCGGCTCCCCGCACCACGACCCGGTCGACCCCGCCTACTACCCCGAACCCCAGATCCGCACCTTCACCGGCCCCGACGACCGCGAGATCCACGCCCACGTCTACCCGCCCCACAACCCCGACCGCACCCCGCCCGGCGACGAACTCCCGCCCTACGTCGTCTGGGCCCACGGCGGCCCCACCGGCCACGCCCCGCTCGTCCTCGACCTGGAGATCGCCTACTTCACGTCCCGGGGCATCGGCGTCGCCGAGGTCAACTACGGCGGCTCCACCGGCTACGGCCGGGAGTACCGCGAACGGCTCCGCGAACAGTGGGGCGTCGTCGACGTCGAGGACTGCGCCGCCGTGGCCCGCGCCCTCGCCGACGAAGGCACCGCCGACCCCGCACGGCTCGCCGTCCGCGGCGGCAGCGCCGGCGGCTGGACCGCCGCCGCCTCCCTCACCCGCAGCGACGTCTACGCCTGCGGCACCGTCATCTACCCCATCCTCGACCCCACCGCCTGGGCCACCGGCGAGACCCACGACTTCGAATCGCAGTACACGCGTTCCCTGATCGGCCCGCTCGACGAGGTACCCGCCCGCTACCGCGACCGCTCCCCACTGGAGAACGCCGAGAAGATCACCGCGCCCTTCCTCCTGCTCCAGGGACTCGACGACGTGATCTGCCCGCCCGCCCAGGCCGAACGGTTCCTCGCCCGCATGGCCGGCCGCGGCGTTCCGCACGGCTACCTCGCCTTCGCCGGCGAAGGCCACGGCTTCCGCCGCGCCGACACCATGACCCGCGCCCTCGAAGCCGAACTCGCCCTGTACGTCCACACCTTCGGCCTCGACCGGTCCGACGTCACCGCACCGGAGCTCAGGTCATGACCCACGGACTCCCGCCCCACGGACTCGTCCGCCCGCCCCGGCTGCGCCCCGGCGCCCGCGTCGCCGTCGTCGCGCCCAGCGGGCCCGTACCGGAGGACCGCCTCCAGGCCGGGCTCGACCTCCTGCGCGGCTGGGACCTCGACCCGGTCGTGGCACCCCACGTCCTCGACACCCACCCGGCCCTCACCCATCTGGCCGGCACCGACGCCGACCGGGCCCGCGACCTCACCGAGGCCTGGTGCGACCCGGACGTCTCCGCCGTACTGTGCGCCCGCGGCGGCTACGGGGCCCAGCGCATGGTCGACCTGCTCGACTGGACCGCGATACGGGCCGCGGGCCCCAAGGTGCTCGTCGGCTACAGCGACGTCACCGCCCTCCACGAGGCCTTCGCCGTCCGCCTCGGGCTCGCCACCCTGCACGGCCCGATGGTCGCGGCGGCCGCCTTCCTCAAGGACGCCCGCACCCAGGAGTCCCTCCGGGCCACCCTCTTCGAGCCCGAGTCGGTCCGCACCATCGGCCTGGACACCGCCACCGCCCTGGTACCGGGCCGCGCCCACGGCGTCACCCTCGGCGGCTGCCTCGCCCTGCTCGCCGCGGACCTCGGCACCCCGCACGCCCGGCCCTCCGCCCGGGGCGGGCTGCTGCTCCTGGAGGACGTGGGCGAGGAGCCGTACCGCCTGGACCGGATGCTCACCCAGCTGCTCCGCTCCGGCCGACTGGACGGCGTCGCCGCGATCGGCCTCGGCTCCTGGGAGGAGTGCGGCCCGTACGACGAGGTCCGCGCGGTGCTCGCCGACCGCCTCGGCGGCCTCGGCGTCCCGGTCCTGGAGCACATGGGCTTCGGCCACCACGAAAGCGCACCGACCGTGCCCCTCGGCATCCCGGGCGTCCTGGACACCGAGACGGGCACGCTCACCCTGGACGTACCGGCACTGCGCTGAGACCGACGGCCGGCCCGACGCCCCCGACGGCACGGGGACGCCGTCCCGGCCCGCCCTGCCCGACGTCAGAGCGCCGCGTATCCCGGGCGGACCACGGCGTCGATCAGCCGCCGCCGCTCCGGCAGCGGCAGGAAGGCGGCCTCCAGAGCGGCGACCGTGAACTCCTCGAAGACCTCCGGGCCGTACCCGAAGGCGTCCGCCATGTGCTGGAACTCCTCGCTCATGGTGGTGCCGGACACCAGCCGGTTGTCCGTGTTGAGCGTGATCCGGAAGCCGAGCCGGCGCAGCTCGTCGATCGGGTGCGAGGCGTAGTCCTTGGCCGCGCCCGTCTGGAGGTTGGAGGTCGGGCAGACCTCCAGGGCGATGCGGTTGTCCCGCACGTACGAGGCCAGGCGGCCCAGCGTGCCGTCCTCGGCGATGTCGTCCGTGATCCGCACACCGTGCCCGATCCGCTCGGTGCCGCACACCTGCACGGCCTCGTGGATCGACTCCGCGCCGACGGCCTCGCCCGCGTGGATGGTGAAGTGGCAGTTCTCCCGCTTCAGGTGCTGGAAGGCGGGCAGGTGACGGGCCGGCGGGTTGCCGATCTCGCCGCCGGCGATGTCGAAGCCGGCCACACCGCTGTCGCGGTGGGCGACGGTCAGCTGCGCGATCTCCAGCGAACGGTCCGTGTGCCGCATGCCGGTGAGCAGCGCGCGGACGGTGATCCGGCCACCCGTACGGCGCTCGCCCTCGCGGAAGCCGGCGTTCACGGCCTCGACGACCTCGTCGAGCGTGAGGCCGCCCTCGAGGTGCTGCTCGGGCGCGTACCGCACCTCGGCGTAGACGACCCCGTCGGCGGCCAGGTCCTCGGCGCACTCCGCCGCGATCCGCTCCAGCGCCTCGCGGGTCTGCATCACCGCGCAGGTGTGGGCGAAGGTCTCCAGGTACCGCTCCAGCGACCCGGAGTCGGCGGCGTCCCGGAACCAGACCGCCAGCTCGGCCGGATCCTCGGTGGGCAGCCCGGTGTAGCCGCACTCGCGCGCCAGCTCGACGATCGTGGCCGGACGCAGCCCGCCGTCGAGGTGGTCGTGCAGGACGGCCTTGGGAGCCTTGCGGATCCAGTCGGCGACGGCAGGGGAGGCGGAGTTGTCAGACAAGTGCATGGCGGGGAAGTGTACGCCACCACGGACACCCGCCGGTGTGACACCGGCGACAGCGCCCGCCGACGACGGGCGAAGCCCGGAATCCTTCCCGGACCCGCGAGAGCGGAGGGCGGCGGGCAGGGTCGGGAAACCGAAGCGGACCCGCAGCCGACGACGGCGTGGGAGGGGGCGAGGCCGGGGCCGGGGCCCCTGCTCGGCGACCACCGGGTCGCGGTCTCCGCACGTGGCGGCCTCCTCCATGAGCGAAGCGCACTGGAGGCGGCGGCCCGGACGCCCCACCCGCGGGCGAGCGCGGCGCGGATCCGGCCGGGCGAGAAGCCCCGGCGCCGTCCAGGGGTTCTCCCGTCCGGGCAGACCTCAGCGGCGAGCCGCCGACACCCGCTCCGGGCACGTCTCGCCCTTCTTCACCACGCCCACCACCACCCGCCCGCGCGCCCGGCGCTGCACCCCCGGTGCCGGGTACTGCGTACAGACCCACCAGTTCGGCGGCCACAGCACCCGCCTGTCCCGTCCGCCCACGTCGTGGACGTCCAGCCGGGTCCGCGGCGCCAGCACGGTGAAGACCCGCCACAGCCCGCGTCCCAGCAGGTCGGGCATGGGCTGGCGCCCACCGGTGCGCTCCGTGCCCGCCGCGTGCCCCGCACCCTCGACGCCCTTCGTCCGCTCCGCGGCCTCCTCGTCGCTGACCGCCGGCTCCGCCGAGCTCACGGCCACCGCGGCGAGCGCGAGCACGGCACCGGCGCCGAGCAGCGCCGCCCGCCTCACTTGCGCCTCCGGGCCGCCGCGAAGTAGCCGCAGACGGCGCTGAGCAGGGCGGTCACGAGGAGCGCGAGGTAGAGCGGCATCGTGACCTCGGGGATGAGCAGTCTGATCCGCACCTTGCTCGTGTTCTCGAAGATGAACACGAGCAGGAGGATCACGAGGATCCCGATCGCGATCCGGCCGGGAGTGAGGACGCGGCCCGCCCGGCTCCCCTCCGTGCTCGATGTCTCCCTGCGACTCATGGGCCGGACCTCTCCTCCGTCGTGCGTTCCCCCAGGATGGGCCGATTCCGCGGATTCGGCGGCGGCGAAGGCGGCCGTACGGGTGACTTGTCAGACAACGGCGGGCGGCTACGGTAGACACGGCGGACGTGGCCGCGCACCTCGTCGGGTGCGGGTACCAGCACGAGGAGGACCGATCCGTGGCAGCCGGAGGACCGCGACGACGCCCCGTCGTCGCACTCTACGAACGGATCGCGGACGCCATCCACGACGGCACCTACCCCCCGGGCTCCACCCTCCCGTCCGAGCCGAAGCTCGCGGGCGAACTCGGCGTCAGCCGACCGGCCCTGCGCGAGGCGCTGCTGCTGCTCCAGGAGGACGGGCTGCTCACGGTTCGGCGCGGGGTGGGCCGCACGGTCAACGCCCATCCGCCGCGGCGCGGCTTCGAGCAGATCCAGGCGCTGGAGGAGCTGCTCGGCACCGGCACCGGCGCCGGCGGTCCGCTGCGGGTACGGGGGCTGCTGCGCAGCGTCGAGGAGCCCACCGACTTCACGACGCAGCATCTGCTCGCCCCGGCCGGCGCGGAGCTCCGCTTCTGGGAGTCCGTCCTGGTGGGAGAGGCGGGGCCGGCGGTCCTGAGTCACGAGTGGGCGGCGCCCGTCGAAGTCCTGGAGCGGGCGCATCCGGCCTTCGCCGAGGCCCTGCGCGCGGCGGCCGCGCCCGAGCGGACGTCGATGCTGGGCATCCTGGCGGGGGCCTCCCGGGGTGTTCCGCTGGCGGGGCACAGCGCGGTGACGGCGACGCTGCTCGGTCGGCGGAGGGGTGAGCAACTGGGGCGGGCGGCGGACACGCCGGCGGTGCTGGTGACGCAGGTGGTGCGGGTGGAGGAGACGCCGGTCCTGGCGGCGAAGCACATGCTGCCGACGGGGGCGCCGGGGCTGGCGGTCCTGCAGTCGAACTGAGTCCGGGGGCCGCCCCGGGCCAATGCAGTGGCCTTTGCGCTGCGGGGATCGCTGCCCCGAGCATGACGGGGTGGGGCGCGGGCCAACGGGTGCGGATCGGGATCCTGACGAAGGTGTTCACCGCTTCGGATTCCCCCAGGTCAGGGCGGTGGTCCTCGCCGAGATCGGAACGCACGGAGTCCTCGATGCCCGCCTCGGCGGCTACCACGATGGAGAACGCAGCCTCGCCTACCCGCCGGCCGGCTCCACCGGCCGCAGCATCCCGTCCCGACGTGGATCGACCGCCACCAAGCTCACCCGCTCCTTCACCGAAGCCGGGCGGGAGGCACGTGCACGCCTCCTGCCGCCCCGGCGCGGCCGGGACTGCCCACGCGCGATCAAGAAACCGAACCGGTGGCCTGTGCTGAGGACCCGAGCCAGACGCGGCACGGTCCAGCCCGGTCGCTGGGCGCACGACCAGACTTCGAAACCGAAGAGCAAATGCCGGGCCGGGAGGCCGGTGCTCAAGGGAACGCACGCCCGGACCTCGCCCTAGATGTCAGCGTCTGTCATACGCCCATCAGTCACTGCGGCGGCAGTCAGTGCCACAAGGTTGTCGGTCCAGCAATCGGACTCTTTCGTCGCTACCTCAACGCCGCATCCGCCGCAGACGAGATGGGGCCCGTCCTGGCCCGCGAGCCCGCAGCAACCACTGACACGCTGCGGGTCGGGGTGGAGCACCGTCCCGGGAACGTCGTCCGGGTGGAAGATCAGAAGGCTGCCGTCGAAGTTGGTCGTGAAGGTCCCCAGAGCCATCCGCGGCGGAGCGACCTCGTGGCCCGGCGGCCGCTCGGGACCCCTCGTTGGTTCCCCCGACACCACTTCACGGGTCACGGGCTGCTGACAGTGGCACAGCGGAAAATGGTCATGCCGTCATTCTCTCGGGCTGCACGCGGCGCCTGAGGCCGGGACGTTATGGCAACTGCATGGGCCGCCCCAGGCCCCTGAACCCGGGTGGGTGGTGCGGGGGCCGGTGCCTGGGGCCCCGGTGGGGGCCGCCGGGCGGGAGGTTCAGTGCTTGTAGTTGATCTTCATGGTGTCCATGTCGGTGACCGAGGAGCGCAGCGTGCCGAAGCCGTGTCCCTGTTCCTTCAGGGCCCGTTCCACCCGGTCCTCCGCGATCGCGCCGGCCATCTCCTCGCCGTCCTCCGCGTCCGACACGACGATCACGCGGAACGAGAAGTGCTTGAGCGTCCGGTCGTAGGCGAGCGAGCCCTCCTCGGTGAACCGCATCGCCGACATGCCGTGCTCGTCCGCCTCGGCGAGCAGCCGGCTCCGGCTCTCCTCCGACAGTCCGTCGAACGTGCCCCGTACGATCACCCGGTACGTGTGCTGCGTGCCCATTTCCTGGCGCCCTTCGTCCGTAAAGGGTTCAGCCTAGGGCGGTCGGTGCACGGCGCAACGGAATTTCCCGGTCAAGGCTTCGGAGGCTGTTGTCCACCCTCTGGCCAGGGATGGTTCCGGCGTGTTCCATGGTCGGCATGACGACCGTACGACGTGCCGTACTCACCCTGCCCGCGGCGCAGTTGGGCCCGGACAACCCCCTGCCCGCCCTCCGTCGCATCGGTGGAATCCCCACGGTCGACGAGCGGGACCGGGCCGAGCTGCCCCGTGACATGGCCCGCCGACTGGGGCACGCCCCGCTGCGCACCACGCTGCCCACCCGGATGCGCGACGGGTACGGACGCGAGCGTGTGCCCACCGTCCTCGAGACGATCGAGATCGAGAACGACCGGCTGCGCGTGACCGTGCTCCCCGGACTCGGCGGGCGCGTCCACTCGATGGTCCACAAGCCGACCGGGCGTGAACTGCTGTATCGCAATCCGGTGTTGCAGCCTGCGGCCTTCGCCCTCAACGGTGCCTGGTTCTCCGGCGGCATCGAGTGGAACATCGGGGCCCGCGGCCACGGCACCCTGTCCTGCGCGCCGCTGCACGCGGCGGTCGTCCCCGCACCCGACGGCGGCGAGATGCTGCGGCTGTGGGAGTGGGAGCGGCTGCGCGACCTGCCCTTCCAGGTCGACCTGTGGCTGCCCGACGACGCCGAGCACCTGCGCGTCGGGATCAGGATCCGCAACCCGCACGAGCGTGCCGTGCCGTTCTCCTGGTGGTCCAACACGGCCGTACCCGAGGACCGCAGGGTCCTCGCGCCCGCCGACACCGCCTGGCACTTCGGCTACACCCAGGCCCTGCGCCGGGTCCCGGTGCCGCGCACCGAGGACGGCACCGACCGCACGTACCCGCTGGAGAGCGTCCACGCCGGCGACTACTTCTACGCGCTGCCGGACGGGCAGCGACGCTGGATCGCCGCATTCGACCGCGACGGTGCCGGTCTCGTGCAGACCTCCACCGACGGGATGGTCGGCCGCAAGCTCTTCGTGTGGGGCACCGGGCCCGGCGGGCGCCGCTGGCAGGAGTGGCTGACGGAGCCCGGCACGCCCGGATACGCCGAGATCCAGGCGGGCCTCGCCCGCACCCAGCTGGAGCACCCGACGCTGGAAGCCGGGGAGGAGGTGTCCTGGCTGGAGTCGTACGGGCCGCTGGACGCCGATCCGGCCGTGGTCCACGGCGAGGACTGGGCGGCGGCCCGCGAGGGCGTCGAGCGGGCGCTCGCCGCGGCCGTGCCGCGCGCCGAGGTCGATGCGGCGTACGAGCGGTGGCGGGCCGCCGCCGACGCCGAGCCGGGGCGGCGGCTGGGGATCGGCTCGGGCTGGGGTGCGCTCGAAGTGCTGCGCGGACACTACGAGTTGCCCGGCACGCCGTTCGAATTCTCGCTGCTCGGAGCCGAGCAGCGGCCGTGGCTCGAGCTGCTCCGTACGGGCGCCCTGCCCGCCGCGGAACCGGGCGCCGCGCCCGGCCCCACGCTGGTCTCCGACGCGTGGCGCGACATGCTGGAGACCGCGTCCGCCGACCCGGTGACCGAGTACCACCTGGGCGTCGCCCAGTGGGCGGCGGGCGACCTGGCCCAGGCCGTGCGGAGCTGGGAGCGCGGACTGAAGAACGCCGCCGAGCGCTGGCCGCTGCTCTACTGCCTGGCCGTGGCCGACCGGGAGGACGGGCACCTGGAGCGGGCCGCCGAGCGCTGCGCCGAGGCGTTCGACGACCAGTACGGCGGCGACCCGCTGGTGACCGCCGCTCTCGGGCGCGAGACGGTCACGGTCCTGCTCGCCGCCGCCCGGCCCGCCGAGGCGCGCGCCGTGCTGTCCCGGCTGCCGGAGGAGGTCCGGGCCCGCGGCGCCTTCCGCCACCTGGAGGCGCGGCTGCTGCTGGCGGAGGGCCGCACCGCCGAGGCCCGCGCCGTCTTCGACGAGGGCTTCGAGGTGGCCGACCTCAAGGAAGGCGCCGAGGAACTGGGCGAACTGTGGTCCCGTCTCACCGACGAACCCCTGCCGCACGCCTACGAGTTCCGCATGCGCCCGCACTGAGCCGGGCGCGCCGGGGGCGGGCGGCCGCGCACCGTCCGCTCCCCGGCCTCCTCCGGAGCGCCCCTGGCGGACCGTCACCTCACGCGCGGCACAGGATCTCGCCGTGCGGCACCATGAACCAGGCGTCCTCGTCGCTGCCCCAGGAGCGCCACGCCCGGGCGATCTCCGTCAGCTCCTCGCGGCTCGCGTGACCGCCGTCGACCGCCAGCTCGGCGTAGACGGACTCGGTCGTGCGGTCCGCCCACAGGCCGCTCCACCAGGTCCGTTCGTCCGGGCTCGCGAAGCACCACGCGCCGGCGGAGGCGGTGACGTCGGTGAACCCGGCCCGGCGGGCCCAGGACAGCAGCCGGCGGCCCGCGTCGGGCTCGCCGCCGTTGGCACGGGCCACCCGCCGGTACAGGTCCTGCCAGCGGTCCAGGACCGGCGACGCCGGGAACCAGGTGAAGGCGCCGTAGTCGCTGTCCCGCACCGCCACCACCCCGCCCGGCCGGCACACCCGCCGCATCTCGCTCAGCGCCCGCACCGGGTCCCCGACGTGCTGCAGCACCTGATGGGCGTGGACGACGTCGAAGGAGTCGTCGGGGAAGTCCAGCGCGTGGACGTCGGCCACCGCGAACTCGACGTTGTCCACGCCCTGTTCGGCCGCCGCCGCACGCGCCTGCGCCAGTACGCCCTCGGCCGCGTCCACCGCCGTCACCCGGCCGGGCGCCACCCGCCCGGCCAGGTCGGCGGAGATCGTGCCCGGCCCGCAGCCGACGTCCAGGACGGCCAGGCCGGACCGGAGTTCGGGGATCAGATACGCGGCGGAGTTCTCGACGGTGCGCCAACTGTGCGACCGCAGAACGGACTCGTGGTGTCCGTGGGTGTACGTGGCGGTCTCGCGGGCGGGTGTGGACGACGGCATGACCGGGCTCCTTCGCGTGGAGAGGGTGGGGCGTTCGCGTGCGCACCACCGTACGCCGATCATTCATATCCTGAGATTCGATTCTCAAAGTGTGGACACACTGAAGGACCGGTCTGGTGGCCCGGTGGCCGACCGACCTGACGAACGCACAGATGACGGCCGCGTGAACGGGCGGTCACCACCCGCCCTCCGCCCCTAGGGTGTGGCCGACCCGCCCACCGACGTGCCGAGGAGACCTCCGTGTCCGACCGCCGCACCCTGCTGAAGGCGCTCGCCGCCACCTCCGTGCTGTCCGCCGCGGGGACACCGGCCGCAGCGGCCGCCGTTCCCGCCCGCTCCGGATCCGGCCCCGCGGCCGCCGCCGGCGTGCCCGGCATCGTCAAGCCGCTCCCGCCCGAGCACTTCGTCCTCCGCGGCACCAACGCCGAGGCGCGCTACGAGACGTTCCGCGACACCGGTCTCCTCACCCCCGCCGACCGCTTCTTCGTCCGCAACCACACCTCCACGCCCGTCCTCGACGCCCGCGACTGGCGGCTCACCGTCTGGGGCGACGGCCTCCACGGCCGCAAGCCCGTCCACTTCACCTACGGGCAGCTGCGCGACCTGTTCCCCGTCACCCGGACGGCGCTCATCGAGTGCGCCGGGAACGGCCGCAGCCTCTACACCACCCAGCAGGGCGAGCCGGTCAGCGGCACCTCCTGGACCCTCGGCGCCGTCGGGGCCGCCCGCTGGCGCGGCGCGCGCCTCTCCGACCTGCTGCGCGCGGCCGGCCTCGCCCCCGACGCCGTCGACGTCATGCCGCGCGGCCTCGACGACCCGTACGTCACCGAAGGCGTCGACCTCGGCCGGGTCCGCCGCCCGCTGCCGGTCGCCAAGGCCCTGGACGACGTGATCCTCGCGTACGAGATGAACGGCGAGCCCCTGCCGTACGACCACGGCTTCCCCGTGCGGCTCGTCGTGCCCGCCTGGGTCGGCATCGCCTCGATCAAGTGGCTCGGCGACATCCAGGTCTCCCGCACCCCGCTGTCCTCGCCCTGGTCCACCGACTACTACCGGCTCTTCGGCGCCGCCCACCCGCCCGGCGGCAGCGCCCCGATCACCCGCCAGACCCTCAAGAGCGCCTACGAGCTGCCCTTCGGCGCCACCTTGGAGGCGGACAGGACGCACCGGCTCGAGGGCCGGGCCTGGTCAGCGCACGCGTCCGTGCGCAAGGTCGAGGTCTCCACCGACGGCGGCGCCCACTGGCGGCCCGCCCGGATCGTGGACCGCCCCGCCCCCGACCGCTGGGTGCGCTGGACGACCCAGTGGCGGCCGCGCGGCACCGGGCCCGCCACCCTGCTCTCCCGGGTCACCGACGCGGCCGGGAACGTCCAGCCCGAGCGGGCCGTGCACAACACCCAGGGATACCTCTTCGGCGCCGTCGTCCGGCACCCCGTCAGCGTCGTCTGAGCGGCGGAAACCAGCAAACCTCCGTATAAAGGACACCGGGGCGCCGCTCCCGCGCGCTCGCCCCGGTGTCCGCGCGGCCACGAGGAGGTTCCGGACATGCGGCAGACGGCCCCGGAGAGCCGAGGCCCGGTGCGCTACGGGCCGCCCGCGCCGGAACCCGGCCTGCCCGTGCTGCCCGGCCTCGCCGCGCTCCTCGCCGCCGCCGTCGACCGCACCGGCCCCGAACCGCCCGGCGGCGGGCCCGTCCTGCGCGAGGCCGCGGCCGGCCACTGGTGGCGGCGCGGACTGCGCACCCACGCCGAGGACGTCGTCGCCGCGCCCGGCGCCCAGCCCCTGCTGCTCGCCCTGATCGCCGCGCACGGCGGCGACGTGCTGCTGCCCCGTCCCTGCCCCGCCTGGTGGACCCCGCAGGCCCGGCTCATCGGCCGCCCCGCCTACCACGTCCCCACCCCCGCCGAATGCGGCGGCGTCCCCGACCCCTTCGCCCTCCTGGAGACCGTCCGCCGGGTCCGCTCCGAAGGCGGCAGTCCCCGGCTGCTGCTGCTCTCCGTCGCCGACGACCCCACCGCCACCGTCGCCCCGCCCGAACTCGTCCGCGAGGCCTGCGAGGCGGCCGTCGCCGAGGGCCTCCACATCATCAGCGACGAGACCTGGCGCGACACCCTCCACCGGCCCCAGGACACCGTGCTGCTCAGCCCGGCCGAGATGTGCCCCGACGACGTCACCGTCCTCACCGACCTCGCCGGCGCCCTCGCTCCCGCCGCCTGGCCCTGCGCCGTCGCCCGCTTCCCGCCCTCCGCCCCCTCGCGCGCCGACCGCTACGCCGACCACCGGGCCCGCGCCCTGGACGTCCTCACCGCGCTCGGCGCCCTGGTCCCCGGCCCGCTCGCCCCCGCCGCCGCCCACGCCCTCGACGAACCCGAGGACGTCACCGTACGGGCCCGCCGCACCGCCGCCCTGCACGGCAGGGTCGCCACCGCCGTCCACCACGCGGTGCTCGCGGCCGGCGCCCTCGCCCGCCCGCCGCAGGCCGGCCGGCACGTCTACGCCGACCTCGGCCCGCTGCGCGCCGGGCTCGCCGCCCGCGGCGTCACCGACTCCCTCGAACTCGAGAACCACCTCACCGCCCGGCTCGGCACCCCGGTGCCCGGCGGCCACCGCTTCGGCGACGAACTCGGCGCGCTGCGCGCCCGGTTCGACACCGCTGGCTTCCTGGGAGGCGCCGAGGAGGAACGGACCGAGGCCCTCGCCTCACCCGCACCGGAGGAACTGCCCCACGTCGCCCGGGCGCTGGGCGCGTTCCGCGAAGCACTCGACGAACTGGCGACCTGACGCACCGGCGAGCCGGTCCACCGGCGGGCCGGTCCACTGGCGGGCCGGTCCACTGGCGGGCCGGCGGACTCGCGACCTGACGAACTCGCGAAGAGACGCATTCGCTACCTGACGAGCTCGCTGAGAGACGAGCTCGCGACAAGACGAACCGACGGGCTGACGACACCACGGAGGCCGCAGAGATGACGGAACAGACGGCCCGGCCGGCCCGGGCCCCGCACTCCGCCCGCACCCCCCACGCCCCGCACCCCGCGCCCGTGCTCCAGCCCCTCGGACGGCTGCGGCGCGACTGGCCGCGCAGCTTCGCCGACCGGCTCACCGCGCCGCTGCCCGGCGTCCGCGCGATGGCCCGGCTCGCCCGCGAAGGCGCCGTACGGCCCGGCCCCGAAGGACTCCGCGACATCCCGCGGCTGCCCTTCGCCCCCGGGCCGCTGCCCGAGGCGGGCCCCGACACCCTCGCCGTGACCTGGGCCGGACACGCCAGCTGGGTGCTGCGCATCGGCGGACTCACCGTCCTCACCGACCCCGTCTGGTCCCGCCGCATCCTCGGTACCCCGGCCCGCCTCACCCCCGTCGGCGTCCGCTGGGAGGACCTGCCGCCGGTCGACGCCGTCGTCATCAGCCACAACCACTTCGACCACCTCGACGCGCCGACGCTGAAGCGACTGCCCCGCCGCACGCCCGTCTTCGTCCCCGCAGGACTCGGCCGCTGGTTCGCCCGGCGCCGCTTCAGCCGGGTCACCGAGCTCGACTGGTGGGAGGCGGCCGAACTCCGCGGCGTGCGCTTCGACTTCGTCCCCGCCCACCACTGGTCCAAGCGGACCCTGCTCGACACCTGCCGCTCCCTCTGGGGAGGCTGGGTCCTCACCGACCGGGCCGGGCGACGGGTCCACTTCGCCGGCGACACCGGCTACGGCCACTGGTTCGCCGAGATCGGCCGCCGCCACCCCGGCATCGACCTCGCCCTGCTGCCGATCGGCGCGTACGACCCGCGCTGGTGGCTCAGCGACGTCCACACCGACCCCGAGGAGGCCGTCCGCGCCTTCCAGGACCTCGGGGCCCGGCGCATGGCCCCCATGCACTGGGCCACCTTCGTGCTGTCCTCCGAACCCGTCCTCGAACCGCTCACCCGCGTCCGGGCCGCCTGGGACCGCGCCGGTCTGCCCCGCGATGACCTGTGGGACCTGCCGGTCGGCGCCTCACGCGTGCTCGTCCCCTGAACGGGACGGGCCCGACGGCCCGCGCAGCCGCCGCCACAGCGAGGGCACCGCGCCGATCAGCACCGTGAGCGCCACCGCGGCCACCACGCCCTGCCAGGGCTCCGGGAAGAGCGAACCGCCGAGGACGCCGATGAGCTGGTACGTCGCCGCCCACGCCAGACAGGCCGGCAGATCGCCCCGGGCGAACCGGCGCAGTGGCATCCCGGCAAGCAGACAGGCCAGCATCACCGGAATCCGCCCGGCGGGCACCAGCCGCGAGAGCACGAGCACCGGCACCTGATGGCTGTCGAGCCGCTCCTGGGCGTGGGCGAGCCGGTCGGGAGTGGCGCGGGAACGCAGGGCGGCGAGCCAGCGCGAACCGTTGCGCGACCGGACCCCGCGCTGCCCCAGCCAGTACAGCGCCAGGTCGCCGAGGAACGCGGCGGACGCCGCCACCAGGAACACGAAGAGCAGCGCGAAGGGATCGGACTGGTGGAAGGCCACCACGGCGGCCGAGCTCACGATCGCGCCCGTCGGCACCACCGGGACGAGCGCGCCGAGCGCCACGAGCAGGAAGAGCGAGGGATAGCCGACCGCCTGCTGCGTCGACTCCGGCGGCAGCTCCCGCACCGCCGTGATCAGCCGGTCGATCACCGGGCGACCCCTGCACCCGCCGGGCGCACGCGGCGTACGCGCCTCATCGCGCCGGCCACGGGGCGCGCCGGGCGCACGCGCCCCGCCGTGCCGCCCATGGTCCGCGCTGTGCGCTCGCGGCGCACGCGCCTCACCGCGCCACCCGTCGGCTTCACCGCGCCACCTGTCGGCCTCACCGTGCCACCCGTCGGCCTCACCGTGTCACCCGTCGGCCTTGCCGCGCCACCCGTCGGCCTCGACGGCCCCGCCGCGCGCATGCGGCGCTCGCGGCGCGTTCGTCCCGTCGCGCCCTCGCGCCTCATCGCGCCACCTCCGGCCGTACCCGTTCGCCGTGGCCCGGCAGGTGGACGGCCACCTTCGGTGCGAGGCGGGCCGCGTGACGGGCGAACTCGTCGCCCGGGGCGTGGAACTCGTGCGGGCGGATCGCGTCCATGCCGATCGGCCAGTAGGTGCCGTAGTGCACCGGCACCGCGGCGGCCGGGGAGAGCGCCGCCAGCGCCTCCGCCGCCCGGCCCGCGTCCAGGTGCCCGTGGCCCAGGTACGGGCCCCAGCCGCCGACCGGGAGCAGCGCCACGTCGATCGGGCCGACCGCGTCCGCCATGCCGTCGAACAGGCCGGTGTCACCCGCGAAGTACGTACGGGCCTCGCCCTCCACCACGTACCCCAGGGCGGGGGAGCGGTGCGGGCCCAGCGGCAGCCGCCGGCCGTCGTGCCGTGCGGGCACGGCCCGTACCGTCACTCCCGCCACCGCCACCTCCTCGCCCGGAGCGAGCTCCGTCAGCCGCAGCCCCCGCCGGCCGAGGCGCCGCAGCGCCGGTACGGCGGCGGGCGCGCCGGCCGGCACGACGAGCAGCGTTCCCGGGGCCAGCCTCGCGAGCGAGGGCAGATGCAGATGGTCGGCGTGCAGGTGGGAGACGAGGGCCACCTCGGCGCGCGCGGCCTCCGGCGGCGGCAGCGCCCCGCGCCGGCGCCGCAGGTGCGCGAGCCGGCGCGCGAAGAGCGGATCGGTCAGGAGCCGGACACCGGAGTCCTCGACCGTGCACGTGGCATGACCCCACCAGGTGATTTCCACCGGCCGCCGCCCTTCTCGTGTCGTGGCCGGGCTCCTGTCGTGGCCCGGCTCCCGCCGTTGCCCGGCTCTGCCATGGTCCGGCTCCCGTCGCGGTCCGGGCTCCTGTCGTGGCTGTCGTGGCTGTCGTGGCTCGCACGGCAGTCCGCGCCGTCCGCCGTCCGTTCCCCCTCCGTAACGAGGGTAGATGTCCGGGGCCGTGAGCGTGGCCGGACTTCGCCGCAGGCGCCCCGCCCGGTGCACGAACCCCTCCTCGGGTCGTCCCGGACCCAGTAGGGTCGGTCCATGGACGACGTTCGGGTGGCGGCGATCGCCAGCCTCACCCCGCTCGAAGAGCTCGACGAAGACCCCTTCCTGGTCGACACCCGCAGCCAGCACGCCATGTGCGTCCGCTGGGCCCGGGACAAGGGCTACGTGGTGACCCGCCAGCTGTTCTGTTACGGCATCAGGCCGGACCACGACGCGCTGTGGGCCGATGTCGACGAGGGCGCGGTGGACCTCTTCGTCGCGCCGAACGACCGGGTGCTCGCCCGCGCGCTGACCGACGTGCCCGCCTTCCACGCCGAGTGCGAGCGGCGCGGCGTACGGATCGAGACCGCCGGCTTCGACGAACCGGTGTACGACGCGCCGATGAAGGCAGGGGTGCACCGCAGGCTCTCCATGCCCACCGCCGGGTACGACGGCTGCTGAGCGCCCGGACGCCCCGCGCCCGACAGCGGCCGATCACACCCGCACCGCCCAGCCGGGTGACCGGGCCGCGACGGCCGAGTGCCCCGCTCGACCCCGGCTGGTCCTGGGCTGCCGGCTGCCGAGCACCCCACCTCGCCTCACCCCACCTCGCCTCGGGCCGCCTCGCTCCGGGCCGCCTCGCTCCGGGCCGCCGGCGCCCGTACGTGCGTCGAACACCCGTCGCCCCGGTCCGGTCCGACGCCGTTGTGCCACGCTTGAGGCAGGTAACGGGCGAAAGGTGAACCAGGCGTGGGCGAACCGCGAGGAAGCATCCCCGCCCGCTGGCGGAGCGCGGGCCGCGCCCTGCTGCGGGTGATCACCGTATGGGCCGTCTCCACGCTCACCCTGCTCCTCCTCGCCGGCCTCCTGCCCGAGTTCCAGCTCCAGTCCGACGACGGCGACAGCTTCACCACGATCGCCCTCACCGCCGCCCTCGGCGCGGGTGCCTTCGGCCTGCTGAGCGCGCTCGTGTGGCCGTTGATCGTGCGCGCCCTGCTGCTCGTACCGGCCCTGGTGCTCGGCCTGTTGGTGTTCTTCCTCAACGGCTCGCTGCTGCTCGTCGCGCTCTGGCTGATCCCTGACGGCCGCGGCGACGCCGCGCCCGAGACGGCCGTGGTCGTCGCCGCCGTGATGTCCGCCGTCGCCTCCGCCACCTCCACCGCGCTCGCCGTGCGGGACGACGACGCGTACCGGCGGCGGCTCTACCGGCTCACCGACCGCAAGCGGCCGCGCAGCGCCCGCGCCGTCACCGGTACGCACCCCGGCACCGAGCCCGCCCCCGGCACGGTCTTCCTCCAACTCGACGGCGTCGGCCACCGGGTGCTGTCCGACGCCGTCGCACGCGGCCTCATGCCCACGGTCGCCGACTGGCTCGCCACCACCCACACCCTCACCCCCTGGCGCACCGACTGGTCGAGTCAGACCGGTGCCAGCCAGCTCGGCATCCTGCACGGCTCCAACGAGGACGTGCCCGCCTTCCGCTGGTACGAGAAGGACACCGGCCGGCTCATGGTGTCCAACCGGCCCGCGAGCGCCGTGGAACTCCAGCGCCGCGCCGTCGCACGCACCGGCGACGGCGGACTGCTCACCCTCGACGGGGCCTCGCGCGGCAACCTGTTCACCGGCGGCGCCGACCAGCTCGCGCTCGTCCTCTCGGTGGCCGCCCGGCGCGGCCGCCGCAACCGTTCGCGCTCCGGCTACTTCGCGTACTTCTCGGACCCCGCCAACGCGGTCCGCACGGCGGGGTCCTTCGTCGCCGAGGTCCTGCGCGAACTGCGGCAGTCGGTCCGCGCCCGGCTGCGCCGCGCGTCCCCGCGGGTCTCGCGCGGCGGCCTCTACCCCTTCGTCCGGGCCTTCGCGACCGTCGTCGAACGCGACGTCGTGGTCGCCGCCGTCATGGGCGACGTCCTCGCCGGGCGCACCGCCGTCTACGCGGACCTGGTCGCCTACGACGAGGTCGCCCACCACTCCGGACCGCGGGGCCGCGACACCGACCAGGTCCTGGCCCGGATCGACCGCTCGATCGCGCTGATCGCCAAGGTCGCCGAGCACGCGCCCCGCCCGTACCGGATCGTTCTCCTCTCCGACCACGGGCAGAGCCCGGGGGAGACCTTCGCGTCCGCCTACGGGCTGAGCCTCCGCGATCTGGTGCGTGTCGGCTGCGGACTGCCGGTGTCCCGCCGGGTGCGGCGCAGCCGCAGGGGGCGCGCCGGTACGGAGGCCGGGGGCGGCGGCTCGGAGGCGAGGGACGCGGCCAGGGAGGCGCTGCGCAGCGCACTGCACCGGCCCGTCGACGAGGCGGAGGAGGCCGGGACGGAGGGCGCGGAGGCGGCGGCGGTCGCCGCGGCCCGCGCTCCCGCGCCGGTCGTCCTGGCCTCGGGAAACCTCGGCCTGATCTCCTTCCCGGGCGTGCCGCACCGGATGACCCGCGAGGAGATCGACCGGCTGCATCCGGCGCTGCTGCGCACCCTCGCCCAGCACCCCGGCATCGGCTTCCTGCTGGTCGCGAGCGAGGAGCACGGCTCGGTGGTCCTGGCCCGCGACGGGGTCGAGGTGCCGGTCGCCGAGCTCACCGACGGTGCCGAGCTCACCGACGGCGCTGATTCCGCCGAGCTAGCAGATCCCGCCGATGGTGCCGATCCCGCCGCCCCCGCCGACCCCGCCGAAGGTGCCGATCCCGCCGCCCCCGCCGAGCGCGCCGACGGCGGGCCGCTCGCCGTGTTCGGGCCCGGTGCCGCCGCTGCCGTACGGCGCACCGACGGCTTCCCGCACGTCGCCGACATCATGGTCAACTCGATGTACGACCCGGAGACCGGCACCGTCCACGCCTTCGAGGAGCAGATCGGCTCGCACGGCGGTCTGGGCGGCGACCAGGCACGTCCCTTCCTGCTGTGGCCGCGCGACCTGCCGGCGCCGCCCGGCGAGCTGGTCGGCGCGGAGGCCGTGCACGAGGTGCTGCGCGGCTGGCTGCGGGAGAGCGAGGGGCCGCAGGTGCCGCTGGAGATTTCCCCGTCGAAGCGGGATGCGGAAGCGTTTCTTCCGGTGGAGGAGCCCGCCGTACGGGACAAACGCGGGTGATTTGGAAAGGCGTCTCGGCATCCGGACCATAGGGGCGTTTGTCCGACGAGAGGCGCACCACCCCCCATGAGCACGGCCCCCACCGCGACCACCGCGCAGGCTCCCGCCGCCACCCCGGCACCCGTCCCGGCCCCGGAGCGGGGCCCCCGGCCCACCCGGCACTCCCGTCGCTTCGGGCTCCCGATCGCCACGGCCCTCGTCATGGGCAACATCATCGGCGGCGGCATCTTCCTCCTGCCCGCCTCCGTCGCCCCGTTCGGCACCGTCAGCCTGGTCGCCTTCGGCATCCTCACCCTCGGCGCGATCGCCCTCGCCCTGGTCTTCGGCCGGCTCGCCCACCGCCTGCCGCAGACCGGCGGACCCTACGTCTACGCCCGCGCCGCCTTCGGCGACTTCGCCGGCTTCCTCGCCGCCTGGTCGTACTGGATCACGGCCTGGGTCTCCAACGCGGCCCTCGCCGTCGCCGCCGTCGGCTACCTGGACGTGCTCGTCCCCCTCCACGGGTCCACGGCCGCCACCATCGCCGCCGCCCTGCTCATCCAGTGGCTGCCGGCCCTCGCCAACCTCGCCGGCACGCGCTATGTCGGCGCGGTGCAGATCGTCGCCACCGTGCTCAAGTTCGTGCCGCTGATCCTGGTCGCCGTCGGCGGCCTGTTCTTCTTCGACAGCGCCAACCTCGGGCCCTTCCACGCGAGCGGCGGCAGCGCGCTCGGCGCCGTGTCCGCGTCGGCCGCGATCCTGCTCTTCAGCTACCTCGGCGTCGAATCCGCCGCCGTCAGCGCCGGCGAAGTCCGCGACCCGCGCCGCAACGTCGGCCGCGCCACCGTCCTCGGCACCCTCGGCGCCGCCGCCGTCTACCTGCTCGGCACGCTCGCGGTCTTCGGCACCGTCGCCCACGACCGGCTCGTCGACTCCACCGCGCCGTTCTCCGACGCCGTGGACGCCATGTTCGGCGGCTCGTGGGGCGGGTCCGCGGTCGCCTGCATGGCCCTGGTCTCCATGCTCGGCGCGCTCAACGGCTGGACCCTGCTCAGCGCCCAGACGCCCTACGCCGCCGCCCGCGACGGTCTCTTCCCGAAGGTCTTCACGGTCAGGCGGCGCGGCGTGCCGACCGTCGGCGTGCTCGTCACCGTGGCCCTCGCCTCGCTCCTGACGGTCTACAACTACACGGCCGGAACCCAGGGCGTCTTCGAGATCCTGGTGCTCGTCACCACCTTCACCGCCACCGTGCCCTACCTCCTCTCCACCGCCGCCCAGATCCACTTCCTGCTCTCCGGCCGCGCGGACCGGGTCTCGCGGGCCCGCCTAGCCCGCGACGGCGTCCTCGCCCTCGCCGCCTTCGGCTTCTCGCTGTGGCTGGTCGCGGGAGCCGGGTACGCGGCCGTCTACCAGGGCGTGCTCTTCCTCTTCGTCGGCGTCCTCGTGTACGCGGTGATGGCGGCCCGCAGGGGACGCGCGGCGGGGGCCGGGTCCGGGTCCGGGTCCGGAGCCGTGTCCGAGGTCGAGGCCGAGTCCGGGGCCGGGATCGCGACCGGCTCCGTGACCGGGGCCGTGACCGGGGCCGGGGCCGGGGTTGCGACCGGGGGCGCGACGAGGGCTGGGGACTGACACCCGGGGCGGTGAAATCCGGGCCGGGAGCGTAGGCCGGGCGGGCGGATCTCCCGCCCGGGCCGGAACACCCGTGTCCCGGCGGGGCAGTACGGATCTCCATGAGGCCCCACGCCCGGTTCGCGCTCGCGGTGCTGCTCGTGCTCGCCGCGCTGCTCGGCGTGGGCACCGGCGGCGGGCCCGCGGCCGCCGAGGGCGAGATCCGGTCCGTCTCCGCCGTGGCCGACCCCGGCGCGGAGACCCACGAGGCGGCCGAGAGCGAGTCGGCCGCTCCCGCGCGCGGCGACCGGCGAGCCGCGCCCTCCCGTCCCACCCGTCCCGCGCCACCCGCGGTCGTTCCCGCTCCCGCGCCCGCGCCCGTGCCCGTACCCACGGCACCCGGTGCCGTTCCCCGGTCGGCGGTGATGCGGTGCTGAGAGGCCCCACCTCTCGGTACCTCTCACACCCCCCACCGCAAGGAGCATCACCATGCCCGTCGACCACATCGCCGTGCTCAACGCCCTGCTGCGCGCCGAGGCCGCCCGCGAACGCACCGCCGAACACAGCGGCCCGCGCGCCGGGACGGAAGCCGCACCGGAACGGGCCGCCACGCCCGCGCACCCGGCGCGGACCGCCGAGCAACCGCGGACCCGCACGGAATGACCTGAACAACCCGGGGCGCGGGGCCGGTCGGACGCCGTCGTCCGACCGGCCCCGCGTCCCGACGGCCTCATGCCGCGAGCGGCGGTTGGTCCGGGCGGAGTGGCGGACAGCCCGCCCGGCGCGACCGGCCGGCACTTCCGGCACCGTCCGGGCCCCGGCGTCCAGCCTGAGGCCGTCCAGCCTGAAGCCGTCCTGTCCGTGGGCCGTCCTGTCCGTGGACCGTCCGACCTCCGGCCATTCGGGCGCGAACCCTGCCCCGGCCCCATTACCTCTCGCGTAATCGACGGTCGCGACCGCCCCCGGCATCCTCGAATCACCGGCGTCCCGGGCGGCGCACTCCGTCCGGGACGCCGATCACTCCCGCCGCGTCCGTCAACCCGTGACCCGGACACCGCGTCCCCCCACGTGCCCGACTGTTCGTCAGAAAGATGTGCCAGAGAGGTGATCCGTCATGACCCAGGCCCTGCTCACCGGTCTCTCCCGCACCACCCGGCCGCAGTCCGTGCTGCGCCGCCTCCTCGCTCTCGACGCCGTCGTCACCGGCGCCAACGGGCTCGCCTACGCCGTCGCCCCCGGGCCGCTCGGCGAACTCCTGGGCATCGAGCGCGGCTTGCTGTTCGAGCTCGGACTTCTCCTCGCGGTGTACGCCGCCGGCGTGGGCCTGCTCGCGAGCCGGCCGGTGCCCTCGGTCCCCGGGGTGAAGGCCGTGATCGACATCAACCTGCTGTGGACGGTGGGCAGCGTCCTCGCGATAGTCGGCTGGATCGACCCCACCACCGCGGGAACGGTGTGGACTCTGCTCCAGGCCGGCACCGTCGCCGGCTTCGCCGCGCTCCAGTGGGCCGCCCTGCGCGCCACCCGGCGCTGAACGCCCGGCTACGCCGTCGACGCCCGCAGGTACGCCACCGTCGCCGGGTCGGCCGGGAGGAGCGTCTCGATGGCCAGCTCGGCGACCGTCACGTCCATCGGCGTGTTGAACGTCGAGATCGACGACACGAACGACAGCACCTGCCCGTCGTGCTCGATCCGCAGCGGCAGTGCGAAGTACGGGTACGGCTCCGGATCCTCCCGGTCGTCCGGCTCCCCCGCCGCCTCCGGCAGCGGATAGGCCGCCACCTCCTCGTACAGGGCGCGCAGCGACTCCGAACGGGAGAGGGCGATCTGACGCTCCATCTGGGCCAGCAGATGGCCGCGCCACTCCCGCAGGTTGCGGATCCTCGGCGCGAGGCCTTCCGGGTGCAGGGTGACCCGCATGACGTTCAGCGGTGGTGCCAGCAGGTGCTCGGGAAGACCGGCGAGCAGCAGCCGGACGGCCCGGTTGGCCGCGATCACCGTGTACGAGCCGTCCACGACCGTCGCCGGATACGGCTCGTAGCCGAGCAGCAGCTGCTCGATGCCCTCGCGCAGCGTCTCCAGCTCGGGCGCGTCCAACGGCGACTCCGTGTAGCGCGGGGCGTAACCGGCCGCCAGAAGAAGGGCGTTGCGGTCCCGCACCGGCACGTCCAGGTGCTCGGCCAGCCGGAGGACCATCGCCTCGCTCGGCCGTGAACGTCCCGTCTCGATGAAGGAGATGTGCCGCGCGGACGAGTCCGCCCGCAGGGCCAGCTCCAGCTGGCTCAACCGCCGCTGCTCGCGCCAGCCGCGCAGCAGCGCACCCACACCCGTGTCGGTCGCGACAGTTGTCATGGCCAGACGGTATCCCAGAGGGGGACCCGGGTACGTTCTCCCCGGGGCCGCTCCGTCATCACGCACCACCCCGCCACCAGCCGTACGACCGGAGGGAGCACCACGTGCCCACTGACCCCTTGTCGCAGAAGGAGATCGAGGACCGCCTGCGGGAACTTCCCGGCTGGTCCGTCGACGGCGACCGCCTCACCCGGGACTACCGGCTCGCCGACCACTTCGCCGCCACCGCGCTCGTCGTCCACATCGCCCGGATCCAGCAGGAGCTCGACCACCACAGCGATCTGACGCTCGGTTACAACACGGTGGGCCTCGCCGTGAGCACCCATTCGGCGGGCGGTGCCGTCACCGGAAAGGACTTCGAACTGGCCGAGCGCGTCCAGGCCGTCGCCCCGGGCCACGGCGCGGAGTAGCCGCCGCCCGGTGCCTGCCCGGGGCCCGGGGCCCCTGCCCGTCCCCGGCCCGGGCATCTCCTGGGCCTCGGGCGTGTGTGGGAAGTCCCGCCTGCCCGGCGGTGCCTTTCGACACACGCCCTAGGATTTCCGCATGGGCGACACGCTGCTCGACTACGACGCCGAGGCCGCGCACTACGACGAGAGCCGCGGTGGCGTCCCCCGGGCGGCCGCGGCGGCCGCCGCCCGGCACCCGCACCCTGCTCGACGTCGCCTGCGGCACCGGTCTCGTCACCGAGCGGATCGCCCGGCCCGGACTCACCGTCCACGGCGCCGACGCGGCCCACGGGATGCTGCGGGCCGCCGCCCCCCGCCTGCCCGGGCGGGTCGTGCGCGCGGACGCCCGGCGGCTGCCGCTGCCGGACGCGGCCGTCGACGCCGTCAGCGCGGTCTGGCTGCTGCACCTCGTGCCGTTCGCGGAGGAGATCGTCGCCGAGGCGGCGCGGGTGCTGCGGCCGGGCGGAGTGTTCGTGACCACCGTCGACAAGAACGCCTGCCACGACGTGGACAGCGACATCGACGCCGTCCTCCGCCCGCACCGCGCGCCCGCCGCCGGCTCCGACCGCGCCCCGCTGATCACCGCGTACGCCGCCGCCCACGGTCTCGACCCCGCGCCCGGCACCGTGTTCGCCGGCCACGGTCAGGGCGCCACCCCGCACGGCACGGCCCGCAGGCTCCGCCGCGGCTACTACGCCTCCTGGTTCGCCGGTACCCCGGCCGGCGTGGACGCCCTGTGCGCACAGCTCGCCGGCCTCCCGGACCAGGACCGCCCCCGCCCCGACCCGCTGTACCGCCTCGCACGCTTCGTCCGGCGCCCCGCGACGCGCGGCTGAACTCCGCCGGGCAGCCGCGGACCGCTCTTGCCGGAACGGCAAGTTCTCTCGCGTTTCCGGCAGCGGCGTCGCACGCTGGGCCCATGAGCGCACACCAGCATTCCGGACACGGACACGGACACCGGCACGGACAGGGGCACGGACACGGCGGCCATGGCGGCGAGGGGCACGGGCACGGTCATGACCACGGCCACCTCGACTGGGCCGAGATGGCACCGCTGCTGACCCGGCAGGCGGAGACCCAGAGCCCCCTCTACGCGGAGGCCGCCGACTGGCTCGCCTCCCTCGTCCCGACGCCGGTCCGTCGGGTCCTCGACGTCGGCAGCGGCCCCGGCGTCGTCACCGCACTGCTCGCCGAGGCGTTCCCCGAGGCCGAGGTGGTCGCCGTGGACGCCACGCCCGAACTCCTGGCCCTCGCCCGGGAACGCGCCGAAGCACGCGGTCTCGGCGACCGGGTCACGACCCTGCGCGCCGAACTGCCCGGAGACTTCGGCGCCCTCGGCACCGCCGACCTCGTCTGGGCCAGCAACTCCCTGCACCACATCGGCGACCAGCGGGCCGCCCTCGCGTCCTTCGCCGAGCTGCTGAACCCCGGCGGTCTGATCGCCCTCGCCGAGGGCGGACTTCCGCAGCGCCACCTGCCGTGGAACGCGGGCGTCGGCCGCCCCGGCCTGGAGGCCCGGATCGACGCCGCCAACGCGGAGTGGTTCGGCGAGATGCGGGCCTCGCTGCCCGACAGCAAGGAGGAGATCGACGACTGGGCCGCGCTCCTCACCGGCGCCGGGCTCACGCCCGGCGGCGCCCGCAGCTTCCTCTGCGACATCCCGGCGCCGCTGCCGGACTCCGTGCGCGAGCAGGTCGTCACCCACTACGAGCGGCTGCGGGAGGGGCTGGCGGAGCGGCTCGCGGACGACGACCGCGCCGCCGTCGAGCGGCTGCTCGACCCGACCGACCCGCTGTCGTTCCACCGGCGCCCGGACGCCTACCTGTTGACCGCCCGTACCGTGCACACGGGGCGCAAGGCCTGACGGGTGGCGGGCCGGCCCTGAGGGGCGGCGCCCGCCGGCCCGACGGCGGGGCACGGCGGTCGGTCCGACCGCCGTGCCCCGCGCTTCCGCCACCGCCGCCGGCCGGAGCGGCCGCGCCTCGGTCGGGCTCAGGCGCCGGCGTTGAACTCCGCCGGGTTCGGGCCGAGTCGGCGACCCTCGTCGAGCACGGCGATGCCCGCCAGGTCCTCGGCGTCCAGCTCGAAGTCGAAGACGTCGATGTTCTCGCGGATGCGGGAGGGGGTCACCGACTTCGGGATCACCACGTTCCCCGTCTGGAGGTGCCAGCGCAGTACCACCTGGGCCGGGGTGCGGCCGTGCTTCTGCGCGATCGCCACGATCGCCGGCACCTCCAGCAGACCCCTGCCCTGGCCGAGCGGCGACCAGGCCTCCGTCGCGATGCCGTGCCGGGCGTGCGCCTCACGGGACTCGGCCTGCTGGAGCTGCGGGTGCAGCTCGATCTGGTTGACGGCTGGCACGACCGAGGTCGCGTCGATCAGCCGGTCCAGGTGCTCGGGCAGGAAGTTCGACACGCCGATGGCCCGCGCCCGGCCGTCGGCCAGGATCTTCTCGAAGGCCCGGAAGGTGTCGACATAGGCGTCCTTGGCCGGGACCGGCCAGTGGATCAGGTACAGGTCGACGTGGTCGAGGCCCAGCTTGTCGAGCGAGGCGTCGAAGGCGCGGAGCGTCGAGTCGTAGCCCTGCTCGCTGTTCCACAGCTTCGTCGTGACGAAGAGCTCCTCGCGCGGGAGCCCCGAAGCGGCGAGCGCCTTGCCGGTGCCGGACTCGTTCTCGTAGATCGCGGCGGTGTCGATCGAGCGGTAGCCCGCCTCGAGGGCCGTGGTCACGGCCGCCTCCGCCTCGTCGTCCGGCACCTGCCAGACGCCGAAGCCGAGCTGGGGCATGCGCACGCCGTTGTTGAGGGTGAGGGAGGGGACCTTGCTGTCCGTGCTCACGAGAGGTGGATCCTTTACGTCGTCGGGGGGTACTCCACCCAGCCTCAACGATCACGGGCCCGCTCGCATTCCGCCCGGCCCGGAATCCTTCTCCGCGGACCCTCGCGTCCCCAGGGCACTCTCGCGTCCCCGGAGGCGCGCTTCTCGGATACGCGGACCCGCACGCCCCCTGATGGGCGGCCCGGCCCCCGGCGGACGTCAGCGGTACAGGGCCTCGACCTCGGCCGCGTACGCCTGCTCGATCGCCTTCCGCTTGAGCTTCAGGGACGGCGTGAGCAGTCCGTGCTCCTCGCTGAAGGGATGCGCCAGGATCCGGAAGGTCCGGATCGACTCCGCCTGCGAGACCCTGGTGTTCGCGGCCACCACCGCCCGCCGGATCTCGGTCTCCAGCGTCGCGTCGTGCACCAGCTCCGCGGGCGGCAGCGGCGGCCGGTTCTGCATCGCCAGCCAGTGCTCCACCGCCTCCTGGTCCAGGGTCACGAGCGCGGCGACGTACGGCCGGTCGTTGCCGACCACGATGCACTGGGCCACCAGCGGATGCGCCCGCACCCGCTCCTCGAGACCGGCGGGTGACACGCTCTTGCCGCCCGAGGTCACCAGGATCTCCTTCTTCCGTCCGGTGATCGTCAGATAGCCGTCCTCGTCGAGCATCCCGAGGTCGCCGGTCGCCAGCCATCCGTCGTTGAGGACGGCGTCCGTGGCCTGAGGATTGTTGAGGTAGCCGGAGAAGACGTGGTCGCCGTGCAGCCACACCTCCCCGTCCTCGGCGATGTGCACGGTCGTGCCGGGCACCGGCTGGCCCACCGTGCCGTACTTGGTGCGCTCCGGCGGGTTCGCCGTCGCCGCCGCCGACGACTCCGTCAGGCCGTACCCCTCGAAGATCGTCACTCCCGCGCCCTCGAAGAACAGCCCGAGCCTCCGGTCCATCCCGGAACCGCCCGACATCGCGTGCCGCACCCGGCCGCCCAGCGCCTCCCGGACCTTCACGTACACCGTCTTCTCGAAGAACTGGTGCTGCATCCGCAGCCCCGCCGACGGGCCGGGGCCGATGCCGAAGGCCTTGTGTTCCATGGCCTCCGCGTACCGGACCGCCACCTCCACCGCCTTGTCGAACGGCCCGCGCCTCCCCTCCGCCTCGGCCTTGCGGCGCGCGGCGTTGAAGACCTTCTCGAAGACGTACGGCACGGCGAGCACGAAGGTCGGCCGGAAGGCCCGCAGGTCGGGCAGCAGCTCGGTGGCGGCGAGCACCGGCTGGTGCCCCAGCTTCACCCCGGTCCGCACCGCGGCCACCTCCACCATCCGCCCGAAGACGTGCGCGAGCGGAAGGAAGAGCAGGGTGGACGCCTCGTCGCCCGGACGGGAGTGGAAGACCGACTCCCAGCGGCCCACCAGCATCTCCGTCTCGAACATGAAGTTGGCGTGCGTGATCACGCAGCCCTTCGGGCGGCCCGTGGTCCCCGACGTGTAGATGACCGTCGCCACGGACTCGGGCGTCACCGCCCTGCGGTGCCGCTGCACCACGTCCTCGTCGATGTCCGCACCCGCCGCCATCAGCTCGGCGACCGCACCCTCGCCCGCGTCCAGCTGCCACAGCCGCTGGAGCCGGGGCAGCCGGTCGATGACCGAGCCGATCGTCATCGCATGGTCCTCGTGCTCCACCACGCAGGCCGTGACCTCGGCGTCGTGCAGCATCCACAGCACCTGGTCGGCGGAGGAGGTCGGATAGACCGGCACCGACTGGGCGCCGAGCGTCCAGAGCGCGAAGTCGAACAGCGTCCACTCGTAGCGGGTCCGCGCCATGATCGCGACCCGGTCGCCGAACCGTACGCCCTGTGCGATCAGCCCCTTCGCCAGCGCGAGCACCTCGTCGCGGAACCCGGCCGCCGTCACGTCCCGCCACTGTCCGTCCGGCCCCTTGCGGCCCAAGGTGACCCGGTCGGGTTCCTGCTCGGCGAGGTCGAACACGGCGTCGGCCAGACCGCCGACCTGAGGCGCCGCCGCGACGGGCGGCACGGTGAACTCACGCACTGACCTGCTCCCTCGCCCGCTCGATGTCGCCCTCCGTACGGCGCGGGTGAAACTACCCCACGGCGCAGCCCGGCGGGAGGACCTTCACCAAGCCGGGACCTTGCGCATATGCACAGGTCAGCGACCGGGGAGACGGCAAGTACGGGTCTCCCGACCGTCGTTGCCGACCCCAGGGCGGGCCCCGGCGGGCCGAATCTCCACGGAATCTGTACCCGGCGATCACGGCGACGGCGAGGGGGAGGGCCGCGCGCCCCGGCGCGGGGGCGACCGCCAGGGCCTGTCCTCGGCCTGTCCTCGACGGTCCTCGACGGTCCTCGGCCTGTCCTCGACGGTCCTCGGCCGGCCCTCGAACGGCCCACCGCCGGTCCGCGAACGGCCCACGCTCGGTCCTCGGCCGCCACGAACGGTCCGCGCCGTCGGCCCGGCGGGGCCGGCCCGAGGGGTTCCGTGCCGCGTGTTCAGCCCGGCAGGGCTCCGTGCGGGCGGTGCAGGCGGTCGCCGCCCGCCAGGATCGCCGCGGCAAGGGCGTCCGCCGCGTCCTGGGTCGCCCCGCGGCGCCGGCCCTTGCGCAGCACGAAGTCCACCGGGCCCAGCTCCGGGAGCCCGGCCCGCGCCGGGACCTCGACGAGGCCGGGCGGGACAAGACCGCGGGTGTGCGCCATGACGCCGAGTCCCGCCCGGGCCGCCGCCACGTTCGCGCTCAGGCTCGAGCTCGTGCACGCGATCCGCCACGGCCGGCCCTGCGCCTGCAGCGCCTCCAGGGCCCGGGCCCGGGTGATGCCCGGCGGCGGGAAGACGATCAGCGGCACCGGGCGGTCGGGGTCGAGCCGCAGCCGCGGCGCGCCGATCCACACGAGGACGTCCTGCCAGACGAGCTCGCCCTCGCCGTCCGCACCGCGCTCGCCCCTGCCGTCCGCACCGCGCTCGCCCTTGCCGTCCGCACCGCGCTCGCCCGCGCCCCCGCCCCGGCTTTCCCGGCCCTCGCCGGTGGGGCCGCCGCGCCGCTTGGCGAGGATGAGGTCGAGCCGGCCCGCCTCCAGGCGCGCCTGCAGCGTGCCGGACAGCTCGACCGTGAGCTCCAGGTCGACCTCGGGATGCTCACGCCGGAAGGCCTCGAGGATCTCCGGCAGCCGGGTCGTCACGAAGTCCTCCGACGCCCCGAAGCGGAGCCGGCCGCGCAGCCGGGTCCCGGTGAAGAAGGCGGCGGCCCGCTCGTGCGCCTCCAGGATCGAGCGGGCGAAGCCGAGCATGGCCTCGCCGTCCTCGGTCAGTGCCACGGTGTGGGTGTCCCGGGTGAACAGCGGCCGGCCGGTCTCCTCCTCCAGTCGCCGCACGTGCTGGCTGACCGTGGACTGCCGCAGCCCGAGCCGCCGCGCGGCCTGGGTGAAGCTCAGCGTCTGCGCGACCGCGAGGAAGGTCCGCAGCCGGTTCGGCTCGTACAGCGGAGAGGCGGCGGTCACATGGCGAGGTTATCGCGATTCGTGATGACAGTCAGAGTGCTGTACGGGATTCCCGATCGCCGGGCCGTACACCAGGATGGGCGCATGAGCTCCCGCACCACCCGCCTCTCCCGCCTGCCGCGCCGGCTGCCCGTCGACCCGTACATCCTGGCGCTGCTCGCCACGGTCGGTCTCGCCGCGCTGCTGCCCGCGTCCGGCGCGGCGGCGACGGTCGCGAACGGTGCGGCGACGGGAGCCGTCGCGCTGCTCTTCTTCCTCTACGGAGCACGGCTCTCGACCCGCGAGGCGCTGGACGGCCTGAAGCACTGGCGGCTCCACGTCACCGTCCTGGCCTGCACCTTCCTCCTCTTCCCCCTGCTCGGTCTGGCGGCGCGGGGCCTCGTGCCGACGGTCCTCACGCACGACCTCCACAGCGGCTTCCTCTTCCTGTGTCTGGTGCCGTCGACCATCCAGTCCTCGATCGCCTTCACCTCGATCGCCCGGGGCAACGTGCCGGCCGCGATCTGCGCGGGCTCCTTCTCCTCCCTGGCCGGTATCGTCCTCACCCCGCTGCTGGCGGCGCTGCTGCTCGGCAACAGCGCGGGCGGCCTGTCGGCCGGCGCGCTCGGCAGGATCGTGCTCCAGTTGCTCGTGCCCTTCCTCGCCGGACAGCTGCTGCGCCGCTGGGTGGGCGGCTTCGTGGCCCGGCACAAGAAGGTGCTCGGCTACGTCGACCGGGGCTCGATACTGCTCGTCGTCTACACAGCCTTCAGCGCGGGCATGAACCGCGGTGTCTGGCAGCTCGTGACCCCGGCGCGGCTGGGGCTGCTGCTGGTGGCAGAGGCGCTGCTGCTGGCGGTCATGCTGGGCGTGAGCTGGTACGGGGCGAAGCGGCTCGGCTTCGGCCGGGCGGACCGGATCGCGATCCAGTTCGCGGGCTCCAAGAAGAGCCTGGCCGCGGGACTGCCCATGGCGAGCGTCCTGTTCGGCGCGCAGGCCTCGCTGGCGGTGCTGCCGCTGATGCTGTTCCACCAGATGCAGCTGATGGTCTGCGCCGTCATCGCCCGGCGCCGGGCCGCCGACCCGGAGGCCGCGAACCCGGAGGCCGCCGACCAGGAGATCGCGAACCGCGAGGCCGGCGCACCGGAGCCGGAGCAGCGGTCGGCGACGGGGAAGTCCGCCGGGATCGCGGGTCGTGAACGCGCGGGGGCGCGGACCCCGTAGGAGCCCGCGCCCCCGCGCGCCGTCCGTGCTCAGCGCACCGCGCCGGGCGGTGCCGACAGCTGGTTCAGCCAGGCGATGAGGTGCCTCGCCACGCCCTCGGCGTCGCGCGCCCAGCGGGTGTGGCCGTGGTGGGACGCTGACGCGGGCGTGTGGTGGACCCGGGTGACCGCGCACCCGGCGAGCCGGCCGCACAGCGCGTCGACCGCCGACGGCGGGGCCAGCGCGTCGCCGGCCACCGACACCGCGAGCACGGGCAACCGCACCTTCGCGAACGCCGCCTCGTAGTCCAGGTCCGCACCCGTCGGCTCGAACCTGCCCGTGCGCCCGATCCGCGCCCAGTCGCGCATCACCCGGCCGGCCTGCCGCCCGCCGAAGCCGAGCCGGTGCCCGGGGTAGTACCCCAGGACCCTGCTGACGAGGGCGGCGAGCTGCGTGCCGAACAGCACCCCGAACCGGCGCGCGCCAGGAAAGCTCCGGTGGTGCACGGTCCCCGAAGCCACCAGGACCAGTCCGTCCACGTCGGCCTCCGGGCGGGCCACGTACAGCAGCGACACCTGGCCGCCGATGCTGTGCCCGAGGAGGTGCACCGGCGTGCCGCGCGGGAACAGCTCCCGTACCGACCGCACCAGCTTCGGCCAGTCGTGGGCGGCGAAGTCCTGGTAGCCGTGGCGCGTGCCGCGTCCGCAGCGCGGGCGGGACGCGCCCTGGCCGCGCAGGTCGGCGGCGACCGTCGCGACGCCCCGGCGGGCCAGCTCGTCGGCCAGCGGCGCGTAGTACGACGCCGACACGCCGAGCGCCGGCCACAGCAGCAGTACGGCCCCGACCCGGCCGGCCGCCGGGCGCGTCACCCGCGCGACGATCCGTCCCTCGCCGCCGCCGCCGGCGTCCGCGTACGGGACGACGAGCTCGTCGGTGAGGACGTCCGGTGCCGTCATCCGACGGCCCCGTCGAGGAGCATGTAGCGCAGCCGGGTGTCCTGGGTGGCCGCCGACCAGGACTCGGCCGTGGCCATGCGCTCCTCGGCGGTGGTGTCGACGAGCCTGCGGCCCTCCCACACCTCGTAGTCGCCGAGGAAGGCGGCGGCGTCCCGCAGGCCCTCCTGGAAGAGGGTCTCGCGCCGGTACAGGACCCGCTCCATCGGCAGGCTCGTCCACAGATCGCGGCCACGCCGGATGACGTCGAGGAGCCGGTCGCGCTCCTCCGGGTGCTCGGTGAGGTGCTGCCGGACGATCGCGCTGCCCACCGCCAGGTGCCGGATCTCGTCCATGTTGGCGCCCCGCTCGACGAGCGCCGCGCCCGGGTCGAGGCGGCGCCATTTGCGCTCGCTCAGTTCGGCGGCCGGGGCGAGCACCCCTTCGACGAGGACGGTGAGGACGAGCACGCCGCCGTAGAAGTCGCCCTGGTCGCGCAGGACGGTCAGGCCGAACTCCTCCAGCGGGTCCAGCACGTCGGCGGCGGCCTGTCCGGCGGCCTCCTCGACGGTACGGGCCAGCTCCTCGGCGGGCACGCCCAGCGTCAGCAGGTGGTCGCGGAACGCCCGTGCGTGCCGGGCCTCGTCGACCAGCTGCGTCGTGAAGAACTCCAGGCACGCGGAGTCGGGCGCGTGGTGCACCAGGAAGCCGAGGGCCCGGGTCGCCTTCTCCTCGGCGAGGTGACGGAAGGCGAACTCGTCGATCACGGCGTCACGCAGCGGGCCGGGGGCGCGGACCAGATCGCTCGGTCCGGCGTCCTTCACCGTGCCGTCCGAGAGCCGGCGCAGCATCGTGCCGGCGACGTGCTCCAGCCAGTACGGCAGGTCGCACTGCTCCGGCGTCAGTTCGAGCTCCGCCGCCCCTTCCAGGACGCCGGGAGCCCGGTCCCAGTCGGTCTCGACGGGCTGGATGTTCGACATGGGTTCCTCCGTAAGTTGTTTGGTGGCCCGGGAGGGCCGGGTGTGGCTTATGGGTTCTTGCCTTCAGTGGCTTCTCAGGAGTGGCCGCCCGGTTCTCCGGGGCGCCCTGACTGCTGATTGAGATGTGCGCGCCTTGTGCGGTCGCTGATTACGGAGATGACAGCGGGGTGTTCCTTGGGCCGACGGCACGCCGTGCGGAACGAGGAGGGGCGAGTGAACGAGCGACGGGCCCGGGTCTGGGTCGGCATCGACGCCGGTAAGGGCCATCACTGGGCGGCGGTGGTCGACGAAACCGGCGCGACTCTGTGGTCGAAGAAGATCGGCAACGACGAGTCGGAGATCCTGACCGCACTCGGCGAAATCCTGGAGCTGGCCGACGAAGTCCAGTGGGCGGTGGACATCTCCGGTACGTCCTCCGCGCTGTTGCTTGCCCTGCTCGCGGCCCATGGCCAGCAGGCCGTCTACGTGCCCGGCCGCACGGTCAACCGCATGTCCGGCGCCTACCGGGGCGAGGCCGAAACCGACGCCCGCGACGCCTACGTCATCGCGGAAACCGCCCGCCACCGCCGGGACTTCGCCACCATCGAAGTGCCCGCCCAACTCGCCGCGGACCTTGCCCTGCTGACCGCCCACCGAACCGACCTGGTGGCCGACAGGGTGCGAATGATCAACCGACTCCGCGACGTGCTGACCGGTGTCTTCCCCGCCCTGGAACGGGCCTTCGACTACTCCGCCCACAAAGGTGCGCTGGTACTGCTGACCGGCTACCAGACCCCAGCCGCCATCCGCCGACGTGGCCGGGCGCGGCTCACGGCCTGGCTCGCCAACCGCAGTGTGCGCGGCGCCGACGCCGTCGCGGCAACCGCACTCGAAGCCGCCCAGGCCCAGCAGACCGCCCTGCCGGGTGAGGACGTCGCCGCCCAGATCGTGGCCGACCTGGCCACGCAGATCCTGGACCTGGACGACCGGCTCAAGCGGATCGACAAGCAGATCCGCGACACGTTCCGCAGCCACCCGCAAGCCGAGATCATCGAGTCCCTGCCCGGCATGGGCCCCATACTCGGCGCCGAGTTCATCGTCGCTGCAGGTGACCTTGCGGCCTACGCGGATGCCGGCCATCTCGCCTCCGCGGCCGGGCTGGTGCCAGTCCCACGCGACTCGGGCCGCCGAACCGGCAACCTCCACCGGCCCAAGCGCTACAGCCGCCGCCTGCGCAGGGTCTTCTACATGTCCGCGCAGACCAGCATCATCCGCGAGGGACCGAACCGAGACTTCTACCTCAAGAAGCGCGGCGAGGGCTGCAAGCACGTTCAGGCCGTGATCGCCCTGGCCCGCCGACGAGCCAGCGTCCTGTGGGCCCTCCTGCGCGACAACC
>NZ_SDOY01000136.1 GCF_004117935.1 Streptomyces roseicoloratus
CTTGCCGCCGATGAGGACGTCGGTGGCGCGGTTGATGCCGTCGATCAGGGAGTGGCGGCAGCCGTACTTGTTGTCGAACTTCGATTTCGTGACGGCGTCGTTCACGTTGATCGCGGGGAAGAGGAGCTGTCCTTCGCGGTGCATCTCGTAGAGGCGGTGGACACCGGTGGTGGTCTCCTCGGTGACGCCCTTGATGCCGGCCGCCAGTGTGCTCCAGTCCAGTGGTGAGTTCTCCAGCAGGGCGCGGACGACGGCCAGTTCCTCGTTGTCGGCCTCCGGCAGCTTTCCGGTCTTCTGGTACTCGACGCCCTTGTGGACGAGGAGGGTGGCGTCACCGCCGTCGTCGAGGATCATGTTGGGGCCCTCGCCGCCGGGCCAGGTCAGGGCCTGTTCGGTGCACCACCAGTACTCCTCGAGGGTCTCGCCCTTCCAGGCGAAGACCGGGATGCCGGCGGCGGCGATGGCCGCGGCCGCGTGGTCCTGGGTGGAGTAGATGTTGCAGGAGACCCAGCGGACGCGTGCGCCGAGGGCGACCAGGGTCTCGATGAGGACGGCGGTCTGCACGGTCATGTGCAGGGAACCGGTGATCCGGGCGCCGGCCAGCGGCTGGGACTCGGCGTACTCCTTGCGGATGGCCATCAGGCCCGGCATCTCGTGCTCGGCCAGCGTGATCTCCTTGCGGCCGAACTCCGCGAGACCGAGGTCGGCGACCTTGAAGTCGTGAGCAAGGCTGTGGTCGAGGCGGTCGAGGCGGTCGAGGCGGTCGAGGTGGTCGGAAGGCATGTCGACTCCAGTCGTCAGGCGGCGTTGAGCAGGGAAGTGGTCCGTGAAGAGGTCCGTGCGGAGGTCCGTCCGGGCACGAGGTTGCGGTGGATCTCCACCGCGGCGGACGAACTGTTGAGCGTGATGTAGTGCAGTCCCGGCGCGCCCTCGGCGAGCAGCCGCTCGCCCATGGCGGTGGCGTGGTCGACGCCGATCCGGTGTCCCTCCCCGGGGCGGCCGCGGGCCGCCTCCAGGCGCCGGGCGAGTTCCGGCGGGAAGGCAGCGTCGCTCAGCTCGGCGAAGCGCCGGATCTGGTCGTAGGAGGTCGCCGGCATGATCTCCGGGATGATCGGGGTGTCGCAGCCGGCCGCGGCGACCCGGTCGCGCAGCCGCAGGTAGTCCTCCGGGTCGAAGAACATCTGGGTGATCGCGTAGTCCGCGCCCGCCCGGCACTTGGCGACGAAGTGCCGGATGTCGCTCTCCCAGGACGGCGACCGCGGGTGCCGCTCCGGGAAGGCGGCGACGCCGACGGTGAACGAGCCGACGCTCTTCAGGAGTTCGACCAGCTCGTACGCGTACGTCAGCCCTTCCGGGTGCGGCGTCCATGTGCCGCGCGGGTCGCCCGGCGGGTCGCCGCGCAGCGCGAGCACGTCATGGATCCCGGCGGCTGCGTAACGGCCGATGATCCGCCGCAGTTCGGTCACCGAGTGGCCGACGGCCGTCAGATGGGCGATCGGCCGGAGTGTGGTCTCGGTGAGGACGCGCTCGGTGATGGCCACCGTCCGGTCCCGGGACGAGCCGCCGGCGCCGTACGTCACGGAGACGAAGTCCGGTGCCAGCGCCTCGACCCGCCGGATCGCGTCCCACAGGGTCCGCTCGCCCTTGTCGGTCTTCGGCGGGAAGAACTCGAAGGAGAAGGTCGGTGACGGCGGTGCTTCGGTGGGGGAAGGGGAGGTCATCGGCCGCCTCCCGCGTTGAAGTAGGTGGCTTCGGGGTGGTGGACGACGAAGGCGTCGGTGGACTGCTCGGGATGCAGCTGGTACTCCTCCGACAGCTCCACCCCGATCCGCGAGGGATCGAGCAGTTCGGCGATCTTCGCCCGGTCCTCCAGGTCCGGACACGCCGGATAACCCAGCGAGTAGCGGCAGCCCTGGTACTCGGTGCGGAACATGCCGGCCACGGACGCCGGATCGGACCCGCCGATGCCCCACTCCGCCCGTACCCGCGCGTGCCAGTACTCGGCCAGCGCCTCCGCCAACTGCACGGACAGGCCGTGGAGTTCGAGGTAGTCGCGGTAGGCGTCGGCGGCGAACAGCTTCGCCGTCTCCTCGCCGATCCGCGACCCGACGGTGACGACCTGGAGACCGACCACGTCGACCTCGCCGGTCTCCTCCGCCCGGAAGTAGTCGGCCAGACACAGTCGCCGGCCGCGTTCCTGACGCGGGAAGGAGAACCGGGTCCGCTCGCGTCCGTCCTCGTCCAGGATGATCAGGTCGTCACCCTTGGACACACAGGGGAAGTAGCCGTGGACCACGGCCGCTTCGAGCAGCCGCTCGGTCTGCAGCCGCTCCAGCCAGCCCCGCAGCCGCGGCCGGCCCTCCGCCTCGATCGTCTCCTTGTCCTTCAGCCCCCACTGCCCCTTGAACAGCGCACCCTCGTCCAGCCAACTCGCGTACTCCGCCAGCTGAATGCCCTTCACCACGCGGGTGCCGAGGAACGGTGCCGTCGGTACGGGGTTGTCCGCGGCCACGTCCGAACGGCCCGCCGGCTCCGACCCGGGTGCCTCGGCCCGCGCGGTCGCCGTGGTCCGGGCGGCGATCCGGCGGCCGCGCAGCTCCGGCAGGGTCGCGCCCGGTACACCGCGCTTGACCGCCATCAGGGCGTCCATCAGGCGCAGGCCCTCGAAGGCGTCGCGGGCGTAGCGGACCTCGCCGTCGTACAGCTCGTGCAGGTCCTGCTCCACGTACGCCCTGGTCAGCGCCGCACCACCGAGGATCACCGGATACCTGGCGGCCAGCCCGCGGCCGTTCAGCTCCTCCAGGTTCTCCTTCATGATCACGGTCGACTTCACGAGCAGACCCGACATGCCGATCACATCGGCTGCGTGCTCCTCCGCGGCCTCCAGGATCGCCGAAACCGGCTGCTTGATACCGAGGTTGACCACCTTGTAGCCGTTGTTGGACAGGATGATGTCGACGAGGTTCTTGCCGATGTCATGGACGTCGCCGCGCACGGTGGCGAGCACGATCGTCCCCTTGCCCTCCGCGCCCTCGACCTTGTCCATGTGCGGCTCCAGGTAGGCCACCGCCGTCTTCATCACCTCGGCCGACTGGAGCACGAACGGAAGCTGCATCTGCCCCGAGCCGAACAGCTCGCCCACCGTCTTCATGCCGTCGAGCAGCACGTCGTTGACGATCTCCAGCGCCGGGCGCCCGGCCAGCGCCTCGTCCAGATCCGCCTCCAGACCGTTCTTCTCGCCGTCGACGATCCGCCGCTTCAGCCGCTCCTCCAGCGGCAGCGCCGCCAGCTCCTCCGCCTTGGAGGCC
>NZ_SDOY01000137.1 GCF_004117935.1 Streptomyces roseicoloratus
CCCCCGGCCGCCGTGCCGTCCGCGCAGGCACCCGCCGCGCAGTCGGCCGCAGCGACGGCACCCGCGCCCGCCCCTGCGCCTGCCACCGCCCCCGCGCCCACACCCCCTTCTGCTCCCACCTCCACCGCCGCCCCCGCACCCGTCCCCTCTCCCGCCCCCGCGTGGCCCGAGGCCGGTGGCGGTGCCCCCGTGGCGGAGGCGCCGCCCGCGCAGAACGGTCTGCCGGGCCAGCGGCTCGGCGGCATGCCCGTCAACCCGGCGCCCGCCCCGGCCTCCTGGGCCCCGCAGCCTCCCGCTCCGACCGTCCCTCAGGCCCCGGTGCAGCCCCAGCCCCAGCCCCAGCAGCAGGCGCAGCCGGCCGCCCCCGCGGCGCAGGACCCGCAGCCCGTGGTGCCGTGGAAGCCGCCCGTCGAGGACGTCTTCCTGTCGGCCGCGCGGGCGCAGGCCGCGGCGAAGCCCGCCGGGCTCGGGCGGCGGCTGCTGGCGCGGATCGTCGACGGGATCGTGCTCGGCGCGCTGGTCGGCGCCGTCTCGTACCCCTTCGTCACCGCCGCGCTCCAGCACATCGACGAGAAGATCGAGGCCGCCAAGCAGACCGGCGTCACCGTCCAGGTCTGGCTGATCGACGGCACCACCTCCGTGCAGCTCGGGATCGTGCTCGCCGCCTTCCTCGTGCTCGGCGCGCTGTACGAGGCGCTGCCCACGTCCCGGTGGGGCCGCACGCTCGGCAAGAAGCTGTGCGGGATCGAGGTCCGGGACATCGAGGCGCACGAACCGCCCGCCTTCGGCGCCGCGCTGCGCCGCTGGCTGCTGTACGCGGTGCTCGGGCTGCTCGGCATCGGCCTGTTCAACGTCATCTGGTGCCTGTTCGACCGGCCTTGGCGCCAGTGCTGGCACGACAAGGCGGCCGGCACCTTCGTCGCCCGCTAGCGCCGACTTGGGCAGCCCCAGGACGTCCGCCAGCGCCGTCCTGGGCGGCTCCCCAGGCCATCCGCCGGCGCCGTCCTGGGCGGCCCCTCCAAGCACCCGCCGCCTCCGCGCAGGCTGACCACCCGTCCGTCCGCCCGCCGTTCCCCCGAACGGCGGGCGATCGATTGCGGGGGTGCGGTGCCCGGGATGCACTGCCCCCATGAGCAACGATCAGCCGCCGCCGCCCCCAGGTCAGCCGCCCGACGACGATCCCTTCCGCAAGCGCCCGCCGGACCAGCCCCCGCCTTCCGGCGACCGGCCCCCGCCTCCGGGCGGACAGCCCCCGCCCTCCGGTGACCAGCCTCCGCCGGGCAACCCGTACGGGACACCTCCGCCGCCACCGCCGTCCGGTGGAGGCGACCCGTACGGGGGAGGCGGTGGTCCGTACGGCGGAGGCGGTGGTCCGTACGGCGGAGGCGGTGGCCCGTACGGGGGCGATCCGTACGGCGGCGGGCCCTACGGCGGTGGCGATCCGCTCGCCGGGATGCCGCCGCTCGCCGACTCCGGCAGGCGCATCGCCGCCCGGGTCATCGACTGGCTGATCGTCGCCGTGCCGCTCGCCATCATCGGCATCCCGTTCAAGGTGTACGACCGTGCCACCGACGGCAGCGACTGGGACGACACCGTCAACAGTCTGAACGGCGGTGGGCAGCTGGTCTTCCAGCTGATCACGATCGTGGCGTACGTCGCCTACGACACCGTCATGACCGCCAACAAGGGCCAGACCCTCGGCAAGAAGTGGATGAAGCTACGGGTCGCGATGCTCAACGACGGCTCCACGCCGCCGATGAACGCCTCGCTCATCCGCGCCGTCGTGCTCTGGCTGCCCGCGCTGATCTGCTGCGCCTGTCTGTGGCCGCTGCTCCTGCTGATCCTGATCCTCGTGGACAAGCCGTACAAGCAGGGCCTTCACGACAAGGCGGCCAAGACGGTGGTGGTGTCCGTACCGCAGTAGCCGCGGCTCGCCGCGGACCAAGCACCCGAAAGGGGCGCGCGGTTACGAACCGATCCGGGTGTCCGCCCCGGCCCCCACGGGCGCGGCGGGCACCCGGATCTCCTCGTTCGCGAGGGTGGGCGAAGTGGTGGCGGCGGGGGTCTTGACGTGCCGCGTCCGCACCGGCATCGTCACGGCCACCAGCAGCCCGAGCAGCAGGCCCGCGGCGCAGATCGCCGCGATGCCGGGCGTCGTGGTCGTGCCGGAGAGCAGCAGCAGGGCGACGGTCGAGAGCACGACGGTGGCCGAACCGTAGGCGTACTGTGCGGCGTTCGGTCGCTGCATGGCGGTTACCGTCCCTCGGGGCGCGTGGCGGGTGCGACTCTACGACGGTGGATGCCCGGCCGCACCGGAAGTAAGCGTGACCTAACCCACGTCGCCGATGCACGGGGGGCGCAGGGGCGCACAGACCCGGCGAATATGCGGCCGATGGACGTTAGTTCCATGTTCGACTATCGGAACCCGACTCCCGCATAGTGCACTTGGCCTGTTCAAGTCAAGATCTGGCTTTTCTGCTTCAACTCCGGTCGAATGTCGTCACTTGTGACGCGTCACCCGCTCGGCGGACACCCCACCACCGATCCGCCGATTGAGGTGCGCCGGGGAGGACAGAAACAAGTGAACAACAGACGACGGGCGATCCGTACGTCCGCGATCGTCGTGGCGCTCGCCGCCACGGCCGCCACCGCCTCGACCCTCGGTACCGCGTGGGCCGCCGATCACGACTCGGCGCCGGCCGCTGCCGCGGCCGCGCGGGCGAACGCCGTGGACGCGACCTCGGTCGACCACGACCTCGAGGGTCCGTTCAGCAAGCAGCAGGAGCAGCAGCGCAAGGCCGCCATCGAGCAGGTGCTCAAGGGCGAGACCAAGGTCGAGCGCCGCAACGGCTCCCAGGTGGTCAAGCTCGACAGCAAGAAGTACGTCGAGATGGCCCGCGAGAAGACCGACAAGATCTTCACCATCCTCGTCGAGTTCGGCGACCAGGTGGACAACACCACCCTCGTCGACCGCAAGGACGACGAGACGGACGAGCTGAAGCCGAAGTACGGCGGCCAGCCCGGCCCGCTGCACAACCAGATAGCCAAGCCGGACCGCAAGAAGGACAACTCGACGGCCTGGCAGGCGGACTACAACCGCCAGCACTTCCAGGACCTGTACTTCGGGACCGGCAAGGACAAGAAGGGCAACCAGAAGCAGTCCCTGAAGACCTACTACGAGCGGACCTCGTCCGGCCGTTACTCGGTCGACGGCACGGTCACCGACTGGGTCAAGGTCCCGTACAACGAGGCCCGCTACGGCTCGAACTACTGCGGCCAGCACAACTGCTCCAACGTCTGGGACACCGTCCGTGACGGCGTCACCGCCTGGGTCGCCGACCAGAAGGCCAAGGGCCGCACCGACGCCCAGATCAAGGCCGACCTGGCGCAGTACGACCAGTGGGACCGGTACGACTTCGACGGCGACGGCAACTTCAACGAGCCCGACGGCTACATCGACCACTTCCAGATCGTCCACGCGGGCGAGGACGAGTCGGCCGGCGGCGGCGCCGAGGGCTCGGACGCGCTGTGGGCGCACCGCTGGTACGCGTACGGCACCGACGCGGGCAAGACCGGCCCGGCGCACAACAAGGCCGGTGGCACCCAGATCGGCGACACCGGCATCTGGGTCGGCGACTACACGATGCAGCCGGAGAACGGCGGCCTCGGCGTCTTCGCCCACGAGTACGGTCACGACCTCGGTCTGCCGGACCTGTACGACACCGCCGGTGGCGAGAACTCGACCGGTTTCTGGACCCTGATGTCGTCCGGTTCCTGGCTCGGCATGGGCAAGGACAGCATCGGCGACATGCCGGGCGACATGAACGCGTGGGACAAGCTCCAGCTCGGCTGGCTGAACTACGCCAAGGTCAGCGACTGGCAGCGCGGCACCAAGACGACCCACAAGCTGGGCGTCGCGGAGTACAACACCAAGCTGCCGCAGGCGCTCCTCGTCGAGCTGCCGAAGAAGGCCGTCACCACCGAGATCGTGGCCCCCGCCGAGGGTGCCACCCAGTGGTGGAGCCAGATGGGTGACGACCTCAAGAACACCCTGACCCGTTCCGTCGACCTGACCGGCAAGTCGTCGGCCTCCCTGGAGCTCCAGGGCTGGTACGACATCGAGCTGGACTACGACTACCTCTACACCGAGGTGTCGACGGACGGCGGCGCCAACTGGACCGCCGTGGACGGCACCGCCGACGGCAAGCCGATCGCGCGCGACGCGTCCGGCGCCCCGGCGCTGACCGACGTCTCCGGCAAGCACCAGAAGCTGGTCTACGACCTCAACGCCTACGCGGGCAAGAAGGTCGACCTCCGCTTCCGCTACCAGACGGACGGCGGCGCGGGCGGCAAGGGCTTCGTGGCCGACGCCATCACGCTGACCGCCGACGGCGCCACCGTCTTCTCGGACAACGCCGAGAACGGTGCCAACGGCTGGACCGCCAAGGGCTTCGAGCGCATCGGCAAGGGCTTCACGAAGGAGTACGAGCAGTACTACATCGCGGAGAACCGCCAGTACGTGTCGTACGACCAGACCCTCAAGGTCGGCCCGTACAACTTCGGCTGGACCGGTGACAAGGCCAGCTGGGTCGAGCACTACCCGTACCAGAACGGTCTGCTGATCTGGAAGTGGGACCTGTCCCAGAAGGACAACAACACCTCCCAGCACCCGGGCAAGGGTCTGATCCTCCCGATCGACTCGCACCCGAGCCCGCTGAAGTTCCGTGACGGCAGCCTGATGCGCAACCGCGTCCAGGCCTACGACTCGCCGTTCACGATCGCCCGTACGGACGGCTTCCAGCTGCACCTGAAGAACGAGGCGTCGTGGGTCCCGTCGCAGGCCGGCAACCCGGTCTTCGACGACAAGAAGGGCGTGTACTGGTTCGCCGAGAACCCGCGCGCCGGTGTCCAGGTTACTGACACCAACACCAAGATCCAGGTCGTCAAGGAGCCGAAGAACGGCCAGACCGTCACGGTCCAGGTCGGCCCCTCGGTGAAGTAACACCCAATTCTCCTGCATCATTGCAGGTCAGAGCATGATCGGCCGTCGCCCTCTAGCGGGCGGCGGCCGATCGTGTTTAGGTGCGTCATACGGCCCCGGCCGTCCGACCTTATTGACAGTAGTTCCACGGGGGAGTGGTTCCGCATGCCCAACGGAGGGTTCAGCAGGCTGCCGGGAGGCAGCGTCGTCGTGGCCATAGGACTGCCCAGTCCGGCCGGCGACGGCGCCACCGTGCGCTTCCTGGTGCACGCGGCGAACCGGGCCCGCGCCCTGACCCGGCTGCGGAACCTGGGCCTGCGCGCGGTCTACCTCCGCGGCAACACCGAGCCGCCCACCCCGGACGAGATCACGGCCGTGCTGCACCATCCGGAGGGGCTGCTGTGGCGGAGCACGGCCCAGGAGCTCTGGCACCCGGTCCGCTCCCTCCCGAAGGCCCCGGCGGCCTGAGACGCCGCCGCGGGGCCCGTGCCCCGACGGCGTCGTGACGAGGGCGGCGGGGCGCCGGCGCCCGTGCTACGACGCCACGACCGGCTTGCCGGTCAGCACCACGCCCGCCGCGCGCAGCTCCTCCAGGGCCCGGTCGGTGGTCTCCTTCGCGACGCCGGCGGTCAGGTCGAGCAGCACATGGGTGCGGAAGCCCTCACGGGCCGCGTCCAGGGCGGTGGCGCGGACGCAGTGGTCGGTGGCGATGCCGACCACGTCGACCTCGGTGACCTTGCGGGCGCGCAGCCAGTCGGCGAGCGTGCTGCCGTTCTCGTCGCGGCCCTCGAAACCGCTGTACGCGGCCTCGTAGGCGCCCTTGTCGAAGACGGCGTCGATCGCGCCGCTGGCGACGGCGGGCGCGAAGTTCGGGTGGAAGCCGACGCCTTCGGTTCCGGCCACGCAGTGCCGCGGCCAGGACGAGACGTAGTCCGGGTGGTCCGAGAAGTGGTCGCCCGGGGCGACGTGGTGGTCGCGGGTGGCCACGACGTGCTGGTAGGCGGCGCCGCCCGCCGCCCCGACCAGCTCGGTCACGGCGGCGGCGACATCGGCACCTCCCGCCACCGCGAGGCTGCCGCCCTCGCAGAAGTCGTTCTGAACGTCCACAACGATCAATGCGCGGTGCATGGCGGGTGTCCTTAGCGAGGCGGCCTGGAGTCGGATTCGAGCCTAGAGACTTCCCCCTCCCTTCGGGAGGGGGCGCTCGGGGCGTGCGGTCATGTCCGGCGGACCGGCGGGTCCGGCGGGCGGTCCGGCGGCCCGCCGAAGCGGCACGCCCGCCGGACCGGGGTGACGTCTTGCCGTGGGTCTTCAGCCGTGACGTCTTCTTGCCGTGACGTCTTCGGCTCGGCCGTGGGTCTTCAGCCGTGACGTCTTCGGCTCGGCCGTGGGTCTTCGGCCGTGGGTCTTCGGCCTACGCGTACGCGGTCGGCTGGACCGGTCAGGCGTACTCGGTCGGCAGGACCGGTTCGCCGCGCGACAGCTGCGTCGCCGACAGCGGCAGCCCGGCGCGGGCCGCGATGTGCCGGGCCCTGGCGGCCTCCAGCGGTTCGCGGGCCACCACGTCGCCGCCCTTGACCAGCTCGACGAGCAGCTGCCGGTCGACCAGCTCCGGCGGGACGGGGCCGGTGCCGACCACCTCGGCCTCGGCGACGCCGGCGGCGTCGGTCCGGCGGGCGGCCCACTTGCGGCCGCCGACGGAGGCCTTGCCGCCCACGGACTTCTTGGCGACCGGGACCAGCGGGGCCTTCCGGTCGGCGGAGGCGGCCCGGGCCACCAGCTTGTAGACCATGGAGCAGGTCGGGTGGCCGCTGCCGGTGACCAGCTGGGTGCCGACGCCGTACGCGTCGACCGGCGCGGCCGCGAGCGAGGCGATGGCGTACTCGTCGAGGTCGGAGGTGACCACGATCCGGGTGTCCGTGGCGCCGAGCTCGTCGAGCTGCGCCCGCACCCGGTGGGCGACGAGCAGCAGGTCGCCGGAGTCGATCCGGACGGCCCCGAGCTCCGGGCCGGCCACCTCCACGGCGGCGCGGACGGCCTCGGCCACGTCGTAGGTGTCGACCAGGAGCGTGGTGCCGCGGCCCAGCGAGTCGACCTGGGCGCGGAAGGCGTCGCGCTCGGTGTCGTGCAGCAGCGTGAAGGCGTGGGCGGAGGTGCCCACGGTCGGGATGCCGTAGCGGAAGCCGGCGGCCAGGTCGGAGGTGGAGTCGAAGCCGCCCACGTAGGCGGCGCGCGCGGAGGCGACGGCGGCCAGCTCGTGGGTGCGCCGGGCGCCCATCTCGATGAGGCGGCGGCCCCCGGCGGCCGAGGACATCCGGGAGGCCGCGGCGGCGATCGCGGAGTCGTGGTTGAGGATCGAGAGGATCACGGTCTCGAGGAGCACGCACTCGGCGAAGGAGCCCTCGACCCGCAGGACCGGCGAGCCGGGGAAGTAGACCTCGCCCTCGGGGTAGCCCCAGATGTCGCCGGAGAAGCGGTAGCGGGCGAGCCAGGCGAGGGTCGGCTCGTCGACGATGCCGCGCTCGCGCAGGAAGTCGAGCACCGCGTTGTCGAAGCGGAAGTTCTCGACGGCGTCCAGGACCCGTCCGACGCCCGCCACCACGCCGTAGCGCCGCCCCTCGGGCAGTCGGCGGGTGAAGACCTCGAACACGGACCGGCGGTCCGCGGTGCCGGCCCTGAGGGCCGCCTGGAGCATCGTCAGCTCGTACTGATCCGTGAAGAGCGCGGTCGACGGAACGCCCACCCGTCGCCCACCACCGCCCTTCTTCGGACGCGCTTCGCGCACTTCTTCGTTCGGCAGCCCAAGGTCCGCAGCGTTCATGCGATGAGCGTACCGCAGTATTCGTCAGATTGACGAATACTGGTTCGCCGCATGGGTGACCCGTTTGTGCGACGGGCCCCTCGGGGTGGCAGCATGGGGTGAGTGAGCGTTGCGCCTATCGAGATCGAGCGGACCGAGTCGGCCGAGGAGGTCTCCGCCGTCGTCGAACCGGACGTGCCGTGGGTGACCATCGTCCACAACGACCCGGTCAACCTGATGAGCTATGTCACCTACGTCTTCCAGGCGTACTTCGGCTACTCCAAGGACAAGGCGCACAAGCTGATGCTCGACGTGCACAACAAGGGCCGCGCGGTGGTCTCCAGCGGCACCCGCGAGGAGATGGAACGCGACGTGCAGGCGATGCACGGCTACGGCCTGTGGGCGACCCTCTCGCAGGACCGCGGCTGATGGCGGGGCAGTTCGAGGCCCTCCCGGGCGGCGGCGCGGCCGTCGCGCTCGACGAGGTCGAGATCTCCATCCTGCGGTCCTTCGCCGTCCAGCTGATGGAGCTGATCGGCCCGGGCGACGAGCCGGTCGAGGGCGAGGACCCGCTCGCCGCGCTGTTCGCCGAGGGCCCGAGCGAGCCGCCCTCCGATCCGGCGCTGCGCCGGCTCTTCCCCGACGCGTACGGGGACGACACCGACGAGCTGCGGCAGGCGGCGGCGGACTTCCGCCGCTACACCGAGAACGACCTGCGGGCCCGCAAGCGCGACGACGCGCTCTCGGTGGTGCGCAGCCTGGACGCGCTCGCCTCCGCGGCGGCCGGCGAGGGCGGCGGCGTCCTCAAGCTCACCGCGGACGAGTCCCGCGCCTGGCTCGGCGCGCTCAACGACCTGCGGCTGACCATCGGCACCCGGCTCGAGGTCACGGACGACGACGAGAGCGAGGCGCTGTACCGGCTGCCGGACGACGATCCGCGCAAGCCGATGGTGATGGCGTACCTCTGGCTCGGTGGACTCCAGGAGTCGCTCGTCGAGACCCTGATGCCGTAGGGGCGGCGCGCCCCTTTCCGGCTACCGGCGAGTACCGGCCCGCCCGGGTCGGCGTTCGCTCAGCGGACGCTCAAATCCGGATAACGAATACGTTATCCAGCCGCCCTCCCTTGCCCTGCCGGGTCCCGTTTGTCCGGATTTTCGAGTGACGCGGGTCACACGCACATGCGTCGATCCCCGTGAACAGCGTGATAAATCTTCACGACCACCCGGGGACGCCACCCCTGTCCCCGGGGGCGCTTCGACCGGCTGACCGCCGGTGGCACTCCATCCACATCCGGGGGGATCAGGACCTGATCCGCAGCACGAACGGCCCAGCGGCCGGTGCGCGGATCAGCATGGAGAAAGGCGCACCACCATGACCTCAGTGCAGGTCGACAAGCAGCACGACGGCAATGAGGCCGCGGACACCGCAGCCGGCGAGGGCTATCACCGGGCCCTCGGCGCACGTCAGATCCAGATGATCGCCATCGGCGGCGCCATCGGCACCGGCCTCTTTCTCGGCGCCGGCAAGGGCATCTCCATCGCGGGACCCAGCCTGATCCTCGCGTACGCCATCGCGGGCGTCGTCATCTTCTTCATCATGCGGGCGCTCGGCGAGCTCCTCATGTACCGCCCGGTGTCGGGCTCGTTCTCGGAGTACGCGCGGCAGTTCGTCGGCCCCTTCGCGGGCTTCGTGACCGGCTGGACGTACTGGCTCTTCTGGGTCGTCACCGGCATCACCGAGGTCACCGCCGCGGCCACCTACATGACGTACTGGTGGGACATCCCGCAGTGGCTCTCCGCCCTGGTCTTCACCGTCGTCCTCTACCTCGCCAACCTGATCTCCGTGAAGCTCTTCGGCGAGCTGGAGTTCTGGTTCTCGATGGTCAAGGTCACCGCGATCGTCGGCATGATCCTGATCTGCGCCGGCATCCTCACCCTGGGCTTCTCCGACGCCGGCGACACCGCCTCGATCACCCACCTGTGGGACCTCGGCGGCTTCTTCGCCGGGGAGAACGGCATCGCCTCCACCCTCATGACCCTCCAGATGGTCATGTTCGCCTTCCTCGCCGTCGAGCTGGTCGGCGTGACCGCCGGCGAGTCCAAGGACCCGAAGACCGTCCTGCCCAAGGCCATCAACACCGTGCCGTGGCGCATCGCCGTCTTCTACGTCGGCGCGCTGATCATGATCCTGTCGGTCGTCCCGTGGACCGAGTTCAAGCCCGGCGTCTCGCCGTTCGTCGCCGCCTTCGAGAAGATGGGCCTCGGCGTCGGCGCGGCCATCGTCAACTTCGTCGTCCTCACGGCCGCGCTGTCCTCCTGCAACTCCGGCATGTACTCCACCGGCCGCATGCTGCGCGACCTCGCGCTCAACGGGCAGGGCCCGAAGTTCTTCACCAGGCTGACGAAGAGCGGCACCCCGCTGATCGGCACCACCTTCTCCGCCGCGCTGATGATGGTCGGCGTCTGGATCAACTACCAGTGGCCCGGCGACGCGTTCAACTACGTCGTCTCCTTCGCCACCATCTCCGGCATGTGGGCCTGGATCATGATCCTGGTCTGCCACGTCCGCTACCGCCTCAAGGCCGACCGCGGCGAGCTGCCCGAGTCCTCCTTCAAGGCGCCCGGCGGCATCTGGGCCAGCCTCTTCGCCCTCGCCTTCATCGGCATGGTCATCGTCCTGATGGGCATCGACGAGGGTGCCCGCGTCTCGCTGTACTGCGCGCCGCTGTGGGGCCTGCTGCTCGGCGTCGCCTACCTGGTCCTCAAGGCCCGCAACCCCGAGAGCGCCGCCTTCACCAAGCAGTCGGCAGAGCGCTGACCTGCAAGGTCTCAGCATCCGGGCCGTCTCGTATCGAACCTCGATACGAGACGGCCCGTCTGCTTATCCTGTCGGCATGCTGACCCTCACCCGAGCCCTGTACGACCGGATCGTGGAACACTCCCGCGCGGACCACCCCGACGAGGCCTGCGGCGTGGTCGCGGGACCGGCCGGCACGGGCCGCCCCGAGCGCTTCATCCCCATGCTCAACGCGGCGCGCTCGCCCACCTTCTACGAGTTCGACTCCGGCGACCTGCTGAAGCTCTACCGCGAGATGGACGACCGGGACGAGGAGCCCGTGATCATCTACCACTCGCACACGGCGACCGAGGCCTACCCGTCCCGCACCGACATCTCCTACGCCAACGAGCCGCAGGCGCACTACGTCCTCGTCTCCACCGCCGACACCGACGGCGCCGGCCCCTTCCAGTTCCGCTCGTACACGATCGTCGACGGCGTCGTGGAGGAGGAAGAGGTCGAGATCGTCGAGGCGTACGAGCAGACCCGGGCGTGCGGGCCCGCCCGAGCCGACGAGTAGTCTGAGCGCGACCTTCAGGGCGGCAGGATCCAGGAAGCCGGTGCGACTCCGGCGCGGTCCCGCCACTGTGACCGCCCCGACGGCCCGCCCGGCCCCAGCGCCGGACGGGCCGCGGTGGTGCGAGCCAGGAACTGACCTGCCGCCTTCTCACCACCGATCGGGGACGTGGAAATCCCCGGAGGAGGCCACCGCCGTGACCTGGCGCCGCCCGCTGCTGCCCGCGCTCGCCCTCATACCCCTGCTCGCCGCCTGCTCCGCGCCGGTGCCCGAGGGCAGGGACGCCCGGCCCGAACACGCCCCGCCCGGCTTCCCGTACACCGTCACCAACTGCGGCGTGACCCTCACCTACCAGGACCCGCCGACGAGCGCGGTGACCCTGAACCAGCACACCACCGAGATCATGCTGGCCCTCGGCCTGGAAGACTCCATGGTCGGCACCGCCTACCTCGACGACGCGATCCTGCCCGCCTACCGCAAGGCGTACGACAGCGTCCCCGTCCTCGCCGAGGAGTACCCCTCCAAGGAGGAGCTGTTCCTCTCCGGCGCCGACTTCGTCTACGGCGGCTACGCCTCCGCCTTCGACGCCAAGGCCGGCCGCGGCCGCGAGGAGATGAAGGCCGACGGCAGGGACTCCCGCCTCAACGTCGAGTCCTGCGCCACCGGCCGCGTCACCTTCGACGACCTCCACCGCGAGATCACCGAGGTCGGCCGCACCTTCGGCGTCCCCGAACGCGCCGAGAAGTGGAACCGCGAGGCCCGCGCCACGCTCGCCGCCACCGCCCGGCGGCTCAAGGGCACGCCGCCCGTGTCCGTCTTCGTCTACGACAGCGGCGACAAGACCGCCTTCACCGCCGGCGGCAAGGGCATCGGCAACGAACTGATCACCCGCGCCGGCGGCCGCAACGTCTTCGCCGACCTCGACAAGACCTTCGGCGACGCCACCTGGGAACAGGTCGTCGCCCGCAAGCCCGAGGTCGTCGTCATCTACGACTACGGCTCCACCACCGTCGAGCAGAAGAAGAAGCGGCTCCTCGACGACCCCGCCCTGCGCGAGGTCCCCGCCATCAAAAACCGCCGCTTCGCCGTGCTGCCGCTCTCCGACACCGTGCTCGGCGTCCGCGCGCCCGCCGCCGTCGGCAAGCTCGCCGCCCAGCTGCACCCCGGCCGGTGAAGCGGTACGCGACCGTCGTCGCCGCCCTGCTCCTGGCGCTCGCCGCGGCCGTCGTCGCCTCGCTGGCGCTCGGCTCCGTCCGCATCCCGCCCGGCCAGGTGCTCGACGCCCTGACCGGCCGGGCCGCGCCCTCCCCGTACCGGACGATCGTGCTCGACGTCCGGCTGCCCCGGGTGCTGCTCGGCGCCGTCGTCGGCGCCGGACTCGCCGTCGTCGGCACCGTCCTGCAGGCCCTGGTCCGCAACCGGCTCGCCGACCCGTTCCTGCTCGGCATCTCCTCCGGGGCCTCCGCGGGCGCCGTCGCCGTGATCGTCCTCGGCGTCGGAGGCGGCATCACCACCACCGTCGCCCTGCCCGCCGGTGCCTTCGCCGGCTCCCTGCTCGCCCTCGTCCTCGTCTACGGCCTGGCCCGGCGCGGCGGCACCATGACCGGGCCCCGGCTCGTCCTGGCCGGGGTCGCCGTCTCGTACGTGCTGTCCGCGCTGACCACCCTGCTCCTGGTCGTCGCCGGCCGCCCCGAGCAGTTCCAGGAAGCCCTGTTCTGGTCCCTCGGCGGCCTCGGCAGCGCCCGCTGGGACAGCCTGCTGCTGCCCGCCGCCGTCCTCGCCGCCGGCACCGGCGCCCTGCTCACCCTCGCCAGGCCGCTCGACCTGCTGCTCACCGGCGAGGAGGGCGCGACCGTCCTCGGCCTGGACACCGCCCGCTTCCGCGCCGCCGTCTTCGTCCTCGCCTCGCTGGTCACCGCCGTCCTCGTCGCCGCCAGCGGAGCCGTCGGCTTCGTCGGCCTGATGGTCCCGCACGCCGCCCGCGCCGTCGTCGGCGCACCCCACCGCCGGCTGCTGCCCGTCGCCGCGCTCGGCGGTGCGGTCGCCCTGGTCGTCGCCGACCTGGCCGCCCGGACCGCCGCCGCGCCGCAGGACATTCCCGTCGGCGTGCTCACCGCGCTCATCGGCGGCCCGTTCTTCCTCTGGCTGATGCGCCGCCGACCCGAAGGAGCGGCCCTGTGACCGAACTGCGCGTCGAAGCCCTGTCGTTCGAGGACCGGCTGCGCGAGGCGGACCTCGTCGTCCGTCCCGGCGAGACCGTCGGCCTCGTCGGCCCCAACGGCAGCGGCAAGACCACCCTGCTGCGCTGCGTCTACGGCACCCTCGCCGCCACCTCCGGCCGCGCCCTGCTCGACGGCGACGACCTGCGCGCGATGGGGCCGCGGGCGCGGGCCCGGCGGGTGGCGACCGTGCCGCAGGAGAGCTCCGCCGAGTTCGAACTGACCGTCCGCGAACTGGTCGCCCTCGGCCGCTCCCCGCACAAGCGGTTCTGGGAGGGCGACAGCGCCGCGGACCTCGCCCGGGCCGACGCGGCCCTGGACCGGGTCGGCATCCGGCACCTCGCCGACCGCCCGTACCCCGGGCTCTCCGGCGGCGAACGCCAGCGGGCGCTGGTCGCCCGGGCCCTGGTCCAGGACCCTGCCCTGCTGGTCCTCGACGAGCCCACCAACCACCTGGACATCCGCTACCAGCTCGAAGTCCTCGGCCTCGTCCGTCACCTGGGCACCAGCAACCTCCTCGCCCTGCACGACCTCACCCTCGCCGGGGCGTACTGCGACCGCCTCTACGTGCTGGAGCGGGGAAGGGTGGTCGCCGAGGGCCCGCCGCAGGACGTCCTCACGCCCGGGCTCCTGCGGACGGTCTACGGGGTGGAAGCCGAGGTCATGCCGCATCCCCGCACCGGAACCCCGCTTGTCGTTTATCTGCCGAGTCCGCCAGCCGAACGCAAACTGTCCGCCATGTGAGATCACATTCCGAAACCCGGACCGGGAATCGATACGATGACCGCATGGTTTCCCACGACGTGAGCGAAGAGACGCCGAGCACCGCCCTGCTCGCCACGTCCGCCGACGCTCCGTTCGCCTCCGCGTTGCTCGGGGCCTTCGGAGGCGGCGCGGCACGCCTGCACGTCGACCTGTGCCGACTCGCCAGCGCGATCTGTCCTTCTCGCGCCGAGCTCTGACGACCGGCCCGAGCGCACCTCAGCACGACCCCCTGCCGCGCGGGGGCCCCACGCGCGCGCCCACCACGCCACCCGCCCCGCCCCTTCCGACAGGAGCCCACGCCATGGCCATCGAGGTCCGCATCCCGACCATCCTCCGCACCTACACCGACGGCGCCAAGGCCGTCGAGGGCAGCGGTGAGACCCTCGCCGAGCTCCTCGCCGACCTGGAGTCCCGCCACGCCGGGATCGAGGCCCGCATCGTCGACGGCGACAAGCTGCGCCGCTTCGTCAACGTCTACCTCAACGACGAGGACGTCCGCTTCCTCGACGGCATCGACACCAAGCTCTCGGACGGCGACAACGTGACGATCCTGCCGGCCGTCGCCGGCGGCATGGTCTGAGCGGCCGGCACCCGATGCGTTACGACTCCCCGCTCGCGGCGGTCGGCAACACGCCGCTGGTCCGGCTGCCCAGGCTCTCCCCGTCGGACGACGTCCGCATCTGGGCCAAGCTGGAGGACCGCAACCCCACCGGCTCGGTCAAGGACCGCCCCGCGCTCCACATGATCGAGCAGGCCGAGAAGGACGGCCGGCTCACCCCCGGCTGCACCATCCTCGAACCGACCAGCGGCAACACCGGCATCTCGCTCGCCATGGCGGCCCGGCTCAAGGGCTACCGCATCGTGTGCGTCATGCCGGAGAACACCAGCGAGGAGCGCCGGCAGCTGCTCGCCATGTGGGGCGCCGAGATCGTCCCCTCGCCGGCCGCCGGCGGCTCCAACACGGCCGTACGCGTCGCCAAGGAGCTCGCGGAGCAGAACCCCGACTGGGTGATGCTCTACCAGTACGGCAACGAGGCCAACGCGGGCGCCCACTACGCCACCACCGGCCCGGAGATCCTCGCCGACCTGCCCTCCGTCACCCACTTCGTGGCGGGCCTCGGCACGACCGGCACCCTCATGGGCGTCGGCCGCTACCTGCGCGAGCACAAGCCCGACGTCAAGATCGTCGCCGCGGAACCCCGCTACGACGACCTCGTCTACGGCCTGCGCAACCTCGACGAGGGCTTCGTCCCCGAGCTGTACGACGCCTCCGTCCTCACCACCCGCTTCTCCGTCGGCTCCGCCGACGCGGTCACCCGCACCCGCGAGCTCCTGCAGCAGGAGGGCATCTTCGCGGGCGTCTCGACGGGCGCGGCCCTCCACGCCGCCATCGGCGTCGGCAGGAAGGCCCTGAAGGCGGGGGAGCAGGCCGACATCGTCTTCGTGGTCGCGGACGGCGGCTGGAAGTACCTGTCGACGGGCGTCTACACGGCCAAGACGACGGAAGAGGCCATCGAAACGCTCCAGGGCCAGCTCTGGGCGTGAGAGCGCCGGGCCCGAGAGCCCTCGGTCCGAGAACTCCGGGGCTGAGGGCTCCGGGATTGAGGGCTCCGGGATTGAGGGCTCCGGGGTTGAGGGTCTGAGACCCCTCGGGCCCTCCGGGGCTCTTTGGCCTTCGGGGTTCCTTGGCCCTCCGGGGGTTCTTTGGCCTCCGGGGTTCTTTGGCCCTTCGGGCCTCTCGGGCCTCGGAGGCCCTCGGCCCTTCCGGGGCCTCCGCCCCCTACCGGGCCAGGTGGCGGACCTGGTCCCAGATCACCGGGTCCGCCGTTCCCACCTTGCGGCGGAACTCCCACACCCGTACGTCCCGCAGCTCGTCCGTCTCCAGGAAGCTCGGGCGGCCCTGGGCGTCGCCCACCGAGCCGGGGGGCAGCGGGATCACGCCCGGGCGCTCGTCGTGGTACTTGCTGGTGATCTTGGCGACCAGGGCGCGGTCCCCGCGCAGGGCCAGGACCAGGCACGGCCGGTCCTTCGAACCCGGGCCGTCCTCGAAGGGCACGTCCGCCCACCAGATCTCACCCGGCCGCGGCAGCCGCTCCGGCACCCGCCCCCGCGGGCCCGCCGGCCTCGGCGGCCGGCCGGGCGGGCGGGTACGCCCCGCGGGCCGCCGGCCCGCCCGGCGCCGCCCGTCGGCGATCGCCACGACGAGCGCGAGCACCACCACCGCGACCAGCGCGGGCCACCACGACGTGTCCATACCTCAAGACGGTACCGCCGCGCACGCCGCGACGCCGCGACGCCCCGCCATCCATCCGAACCGGTGACAGGGCCCGTGAGTTCGCCCACAACCGGCCACCACGGAGGAGCGACCGGCCGCCACGCGCCGTACGCTCGACTGACCGCACGACCTCCCCTCTCAGCGCGCTTACGCACCCGTCCACGGAGGTTCACGCTCCATGAAGCTCACCGTCGTCGGCTGCTCCGGGTCGTTCCCGTCCGCGGAATCGGCCTGCTCGAGCTACCTCGTCGAGGCCGACGGCTTCCGGCTGCTCCTCGACATGGGCAACGGCGCCCTCGGCGAGCTTCAGCGCCACATCGGTCTCTACGACCTCGACGCGATCTTCCTCAGCCATCTGCACGCCGACCACTGCATCGACATGTGCGGCTACTTCGTCGCCCGTTACTACCGGCACGACGGCGGCCGCTGCGACGCCCTGCCCGTGTACGCCCCCGAGGGCGCCGAGCAGCGGCTGACCACGGCGTACGCGGACACGCCGTCGGCCGGCGCGATGGGCGAGGTCTTCGACTTCCGGACGCTGTCCTCCGGCACCTTCGACCTCGGCCCCTTCCGGGTCCGTACGGAGAAGGTGGCGCATCCCGTCGAGGCGTTCGGCATCCGGGTCGAGCACGGCGGCCGGGTGCTCGCCTACTCGGGTGACACCGGGGTCTGCGACTCCCTCGACGAGCTGGCGGCGGGCGCCGACCTGTTCCTGTGCGAGGCGTCCTTCACCCACGGCAAGGAGGACATCCCGGCCCTCCACCTCAACGGCCGCGAGGCCGGTGCCCACGCCGCCCGCGCCGGGGTCGGCCGGCTGGTCCTGACCCACATCCCGCCGTGGACGGACGGCGCCCGCAACCTGGCCGACGCCCGCGAGGTCTACCCGGGCCCGGCGGAACTCGCGCGGGTGGGCGCGGTCTACGAGATCTGAGGATCCGGGCCGCGCGGGCCGAAGCCCCGCCCGGCCGGACGGCCGAAGCCCCCGCCTTCGAAGAGAAGGGCGGGGGCTTCGGCGTGCGAGGCGAAGAAGAGGGGGAGACTACTTCGCCTCCGCCTTCTCCAGCTCGGCGAGCTCCTCGTCGGACTCGCGGCCCGGCGTCGGAAGGTTGAACTTGGTGATCGCGAAGCGGAAGACCACGTAGTAGACGCCGGCGAAGCAGAGGCCGACCAGCGCCAGACCCCACGGGTTCGAGGCGATGCCCAGGTTGAGGAAGAAGTCGACCGCGCCGGCGGAGAAGCCGAAGCCGTCCTTCATGCCCAGGGCCCAGGTCAGCGCCATCGAGACACCGGTCAGCACCGCGTGGAGCGCGTAGAGCACCGGGGCGATGAACATGAACGTGAACTCGATCGGCTCGGTCACACCGGTGACGAAGGAGGTGAGCGCGAGGGAGAACATCATGCCGCCGACGACCTTGCGCCGCTCCGGACGGGCGCAGTGGACGATCGCGAGGCAGGCCGCCGGGAGGGCGAACATCATGATCGGGAAGAAGCCGGTCATGAACTGTCCGGCGGACGGGTCGCCCGCCAGGAAGCGGGCGATGTCGCCGCTCTTGCCGTTGAACTCCCCGGCCTGGAACCACGGGAAGGAGTTCAGCAGGTGGTGCATGCCGACCGGGATCAGCGCACGGTTGGCGACACCGAAGATGCCCGCGCCGACGGCGCCGGAGTTGACCAGGCTCTCGCCGAACCAGTGCAGACCGGAGCCGAGCCACGGCCAGATCAGGCCGAACACGATGCCGGCGAGCAGACCGGCGAAGGCGGACAGGATCGGGACGAGGCGGCGGCCACCGAAGAAGCCGGCCCAGTCCGGCAGCTTGGTGCGGTAGAAGCGCTGGTAGAGGAGGGCGACGATGAGGCCCATGACCACGCCGCCGAGCACCTTGGCGTCGACCGCCTGCTCCACGAGGACGATCTTGCCGTCGACGATGGCTTCCTTCTTGGGCAGGTTGCTGTCCGTGAAGGTGCCGAGCACGCTCTTGAAGACCAGGTAACCGGCCACGGCCGCGAGGGCGGTGGAGCCGTCCGACTTCTTCGCGAAGCCGATCGCGATGCCGACGGCGAACAGCAGCGCCATGTTGTCGAGCAGGGCGCTGCCGCCGGCGTTCATATAGCCGGCGATCTTGGTGATGAACTCCGGGAAGGATTCCCTGCCGAGCATGTCGGGCTGGCCGAAACGGACCAGAAGCGCGGCGGCGGGCAGCACCGCGACCGGCAGCATGAGGCTGCGGCCGATGCGCTGCATGACGGCCATCACGCCGCCGCCCTTCTTCTTGTCGGCCGCGGGAGCGGCGGTTGCCGTAGACACAACTTCCTCCAGTGGGCAAGGCGCCGCCGGGGACAGGTCCTACGGGGGTGACGGCGGCGTCTCGGGAACGCGGTGGTCTGCGACCGCGTGGTCTACACCAATGAGTGGTGTAGACCAGTTGTAGCACGTGAGACTTAGATAAGGAACCTGTGAATTTCTCCGGCTCGGCCCGAGCCGGACGGCGCGCGACGGAAGGCCCCTGGACGACAGGTCCAGGGGCCTTCGAATGCCGGTCTTGCGGTGGGTTTCCGGTGCCCGTTCCCCGGGCTTTTCCCGCCTCCGGCCTTCGGTCGTTCGGTTCGGATACCCGGTCTCGGTCCCGCCGTGGTCTCGCCGCGTACGGGCTACGGCTTCGTGACGTCCCGTTCCATCTGCTCCTCCAGCTCCTCCGGCTCGCGCCCGGGCGTCGGAAGGTCGAACTTGGTGATGGCGAAGCGGAAGATCACGTAATAGACGAGGGCGAAGCCCAGACCGATCGGGATGATCAGCCACGGTTTCGTCGCCAGGTTCCAGTTGATCACGTAGTCGATCAGTCCCGCCGAGAAGCTGAACCCGTCCTTCACGCCCAGCGCCCAGGTCAGCGCCATCGACACACCGGTCAGGACGGCGTGGACCGCGTACAGCAGCGGCGCGATGAAGAGGAACGAGTACTCGATCGGCTCGGTGATGCCCGTGACGAACGAGGTCAGCGCCACCGACAGCATCATGCCGCCCACCTCCTTGCGCCGGTGCGGCTTGGCGCAGTGGGTGATCGCCAGCGCCGCCGCCGGCAGCGCGAACATCATGATGGGGAAGAAGCCGGTGGTGAACTGACCGGCCTCCGGGTCGCCCGCCAGGAACATCGTGATGTCGCCGTGCACCACCTCCCCGTCCGGCTTGGTGTACGAACCGAACTGGAACCAGATCGGCACGTTCAGGAACTGGTGCAGACCGATCACCAGGAGCGCGCGGTTCGCCACGCCGAAGATGCCCGAACCCCAGGCGCCGAGGCCCACCAGCCAGTCGCTGAAGCTCTCCAGCGCGTCACCGATCGGCGGCCAGACCCACAGGCACAGCGAGGCGAAGGCGATGCCGACGAACGCCATGATGATCGGCACCAGCCGCCGGCCGTTGAAGAAGCCCAGCCAGTCCACCAGCTTCGTCCGGTGGAACCGCTGCCACAGGTACGCCGCGAACAGACCCATGATGATGCCGCCGAACACACCCGGGTTCTGATACGTGTACCCGGCGAACGAGTCGTCCGTGCCGAGGCAGCCGCCGTCGATGTCCTGCGTCCCCGGCGGACAGTCCTCCGGGAACTGGCGCAGCACGTTGAAGTAGACGAGGAAGCCGACCACCGCCGCCAGCGCGGTCGAACCGTCCGCCTTCTTCGCCATGCCGATCGCCACGCCGATGCAGAACAGCAGCGGAAGGCCCAGGCTGCCGTCGAGCAGCGCACCGCCCGCGCCGTCCATCACCTTGGCGACGTTGTCCCAGCCCAGACCGTCCGCACCGAACACGTCGGGCTGGCCGAGCCGGTTGATGATGCCGGCTGCCGGAAGGACCGCGATGGGCAGCTGAAGGCTGCGCCCCATCTTCTGCAGCCCCTGGAAGAAGCCGCCCCAGGTCGGCCTCCTCGATCCGGCGGTGGCGCTGGCGCTGGCGCTGCTCATCGGCATCCTCCTGGGGGCTGCGGATGCATACTGGTGTAGACCAGTTGCGGTAGGGTCCCGGTGGTCGTGCGGGGGCGGGCCGCCGGTGATCGTCATCATTCGGCAGAACGGCCGCATCCGCTCGCGAGGTTGGGCCAACCGTGGGTTACCGTGACAACGCGGACCACCGGTGCGCAGAACGGACAGGGAGAGACATATGGCCAGCAAGGCTGAGAAGATCGTCGCCGGCCTCGGCGGCATCGACAACATCGAAGAGGTCGAAGGCTGCATCACCCGGCTCCGCACCGAGGTGGCCGACGCCAGCCTCGTCGACGAGGCCGCTCTCAAGGCCGCCGGCGCCCACGGCGTCGTGAAGATGGGCACCGCCATCCAGGTCGTCATCGGCACCGACGCCGACCCGATCGCCGGCGAGATCGAAGACATGATGTGACCGGCTGACACCGGCCGAGCGGCCGACGCCGCCGCTCACATCGCCAAGGGGCCCGTTCCGGCAGGGGAACGGGCCCCTCGGTCGTCTCTCGGCCGCCCCCGGTCGTCCCCCGCCGCCCCCCGGTCGTCTCCTGGGTCCGCCGGCCGCCCCTCGGCCGCCGCCCGGCGACTCCCTCGGTCCTACGCGGAGCAGGTCCACCGGCATCGGCCCGGATCCCGGAACAACGCCCTCCGTCGCACCGCTACGCTCAAGGCATGTCTCGTATCGACGGCCGTACGCCCGAACAGCTCCGCCCCGTCACCATCGAACGCGGATGGAGCAAGCACGCCGAGGGCTCCGTCCTCATCGCCTTCGGCGACACGAAGGTCTTCTGCACCGCCTCCGTCACCGAAGGCGTACCCCGCTGGCGCAAGGGCAGCGGCGAAGGCTGGGTCACCGGCGAGTACTCCATGCTCCCCCGCTCCACCAACACCCGCGGCGACCGCGAATCCGTCCGCGGCAAGATCGGCGGCCGCACCCACGAGATCTCCCGCCTCATCGGCCGCTCCCTGCGCGCCGTCATCGACTACAAGGCGCTCGGCGAGAACACCATCGTCCTCGACTGCGACGTCCTCCAGGCCGACGGCGGCACCCGCACCGCCGCCATCACCGGCGCGTACGTGGCACTCGCCGACGCCGTCGCCTGGGCCCAGGGCAAGAAGCTCGTCAAGGCCGGCCGCAAGCCCCTCACCGGCACCGTCGCCGCCGTCTCCGTCGGCATCGTCGACGGCGTGCCCCTCCTCGACCTCTGCTACGAGGAAGACGTCAGGGCCGACACCGACATGAACGTCGTCTGCACCGGCGACGGCCGCTTCGTCGAGGTCCAGGGCACCGCCGAGGCCGAGCCCTTCGACCGCAAGGAGCTCAACGCCCTCCTCGACCTCGCGTCCGGCGGCTGCGCCGAACTCGCCGAGATCCAGCGCAAGGCCCTCGAAGGAACTCTGTAGGACGCCACCGCGTCCTTCATGACACGGGCGCACGGGTCGAACCGTGCGCCCCGTCCATGTCTGTACGTACGTAGGGGGAGGACCCGAACGTGAAGCGCCGCCGCACCATAGCCCTCGCCGCTGCCACGGCCGCCTTCGCAGTCACCGGCCTGACCGGCTGCGGAGCGCTCGACAAGGCCGCGGACTGCATCAAGACGGCCGACGCCATCGCCACGTCCGTCGACAAGCTCTCGCAGGCCGTGAGCAACGCCTCCAACGACCCGACCCAGATCGAGGAAGCCCTCAACAGCATCGACACCGAGCTGGGCAACCTCAAGAACACGACGGGCGACGCGGACCTGTCCAAGGCCGTCGACGACCTCACCAAGGGCGTCGAATCCGTCCGCACGGCGGTCAAGAACGGCGACACCACGCCCGACATCAAGCCGGTCACCGACGCGGCCACCGAGGTGGGCAAGGTCTGCACCCCCGGATAATCGGGGACATGACCCGTCTGATCCTCGCCACCCGCAACGCGGGCAAGATCACCGAACTCCACGCAATCCTCGCCGACGCAGGCCTCGACCTCGAACTCGTCGGCGCGGACGCGTACCCCGAGATCCCCGACGTCAAGGAAACCGGCGTCACCTTCGCCGAGAACGCCCTGCTCAAGGCCCACGCCTTGGCCAGGGCCACCGGCCTGCCCGCCGTCGCCGACGACTCCGGCCTCTGCGTCGACGTCCTGAACGGTGCCCCCGGCATCTTCTCCGCCCGCTGGGCCGGCACCCACGGCGACGACAAGGCCAACCTGAACCTGCTCCTCGCCCAACTCGCCGACATCGACGACGCCCACCGCGGCGCCCACTTCGCCTGCGCGGCGGCCCTGGCGTTGCCGGACGGCACGGAACGCGTCGTCGAAGGCCGCCTCCCCGGCACCCTCCGCCACGCACCCACCGGCACCAACGGCTTCGGCTACGACCCGATCCTCCAGCCGGAGGGCTACGAGGTGACCTGCGCGGAACTCACCCCGGCCCAGAAGAACGCGATCAGCCACCGCGGCAAGGCGTTCAGGGCCCTGGTCCCGGTGGTGCGGGAACTTCTGGCGCGGACGCCACAGGCCTCGTAGGCGCGGGACGTGCCGTACGTGTCGTAAGTGCGGCCGGGGGGACTCGAACCCCCACGGGTGTTACCCCACTGGGACCTAAACCCAGCGTGACTGCCAATTCCACCACGGCCGCTCGCTGCCCGGTCATGCTACTGGCCGGGCAGCCCTGCTCACAGACCGCCGCGGGTCAGGCCTCGATCTTCAGATCCTTGATGATCTTGGCGACGTGGCCGGTGGCCTTCACGTTGTAGAGGGCGCGTTCGACCTTGCCCTCCTCGTCGACGACGATCGTGGAGCGGATGACGCCCGTGACGACCTTGCCGTAGAGCTTCTTCTCGCCGAAGGCGCCGTACGCCTCCAGGACCTTCTTCTCCGGGTCACCCACCAGCGTGACCTTGAGGTTCTCCTTCTCGCGGAACTTCGCCAGCTTCTCCGGCTTGTCCGGCGAGACGCCGATGACGTCGTAGCCGGCGCCTGCCAGCAGCTCCAGGTTGTCCGTGAAGTCGCACGCCTGCTTGGTGCAGCCGGGCGTCAGCGCGGCCGGGTAGAAGTAGACGATGACCTTGCGGCCCGCGTGGTCCGCGAGCGAGACCTCGTTGCCGTCCGCGTCGGGCAGGGTGAAGGCGGGGGCGGTGTCGCCGGGCTGCAGTCGCTCGCTCATGGCTGGTCTCCTCGGGAAATCTCGCTTACGCGATGAGAGCCTAATGGGGGTCGGGGACGACCCGCGGCGGAGGAAGCTGACAGACTGTCCGTCGACGACCGGAACACACGACCACGGAGGCAGCGCGGTGTCGGACGCCAGGACCCCTGCGCAGATCGAGGCGGACATCGTCCGCCGGCGCGAGCAGCTCGCCGTCACGCTCGACGAGATCGGCATTCGGATGCACCCGAAGACGATCGTCGGCGACGCCAAGGCCAAGGTGGCCGCGCACGTCGACCACACCGCCGGTCGCGCGTTCGTCGCCGTGAACCGCGTCGTGTCCGACGTGAAGGTCCGCTTCACCCACGAGGACGGCGCCCCGCGCCTGGAGCGCGTGGTGCCGGTGGCCCTCGTCGCCGTCGCGCTGGTCGGCCTGCTCGTCACGTCCTCCCGCAAGCGCAGGGGATGACCCGATGACCCGTCCGGCGTACGGACGACACGCCCGGGCAGGTAGGTTCGGACCGTGAGCGAGAACACCCACGACAAGCTGCCCATCCGGATGCTGCACGACCGGGTCCTGGTCCGCACCGACACCCCCGAAGGTGAGCGGCGCTCCGGCGGCGGCATCCTGATCCCGGCGACCGCGGCGGTCGGCCGCCGCCTTGCCTGGGCCGAGGTCGTCGCGGTCGGGCAGAACGTCCGGACCGTCGAGATCGGCGACCGCGTCCTGTTCGACCCCGAGGACCGCGCCGAGGTCGAGGTACGGGGCGTGGCCTACGTCCTGATGCGCGAGCGCGACCTGCACGCGGTCGCCGCCGACCGTTTCCAGGGCGCCACGGACTCGACGGGACTGTACCTCTAGACCCGTCCGGCGGATCCGACCGATCCGGCGGGCCGGCCGACCCGGCGGGTCTTACCGATCCGGCCGATCCGGCGGGTCCGACCGATCCAGCGGGTCCGGCCGATCCGGCCCATCTGATGCCTCAGCCGTCCGCGCGAAGGGCCTGGTGACCGTTGTCACCAGGCCCTTCGTCCGTCCCTTGCTACCCTGGAAGCACCCCGACGAGACGCGCCGTACCGGGTTTCACGACAAGACGACGCACCCCTTGTTGATCCGTCTCGCGGAGGTGTTCGTCGTCATGGCCTGGGTTCTCCTCGTCGTCGCCGGTCTGCTCGAGGTCGGCTGGTCGATCGGCATGAAGTACACCGACGGCTTCACCCGCCTCTGGCCCAGCGTCTTCACCGCGGCCGGCATCGTCGCGTCGATGCTGCTGCTCTCTCAGGCAGCCAAGACCCTGCCCATCGGTACCGCCTACGGCGTCTGGGTCGGCATCGGCGCGGCCGGTGCGGCGGTGCTCGGCATGGTGGTGCTCGGTGAGCCGGCGACCGCCGCCCGGATCTTCTTCGTGTGTCTGCTGCTCGTGGCGGTGGTGGGCCTCAAGGCGACCTCGGGCCACTGACGGCTGTTCCCGCCGGCGAGGCCGCCCCGCCGGCCGCCTCGCCTGCGCCTCGCCGGCCGCCCTGCTGTTCGCCTCGCCTGCGGCCGTGCCCGTGGCCCCGCCCGCGGCGCCCGCTACGGCCCGAAGGGTGCGCCGAGGGGCGGGACCTGTCCGGGCCCGTCACCGCCCGGGCCTCCCGCGCCTCCGTCGGGTTCGCCCGGTCCGCCCGGTCCGTCCTGCCCGCCCGGCCCGTCCTGCCCGCCCTGTTCCGCGGGCGGCCGGAGCGGCTGCGGGGCCTCGGCCGCCGTGGTCGGGACCTGCTCGGGGCCTGCCGCCGGGGCGGGGGCCGGGGCCTGCGGGGCCTCCCGTACGGGCTCCGCGCGCGCCCCTTCCCGTACCTCGCGGGCTTCCCGTACCTCGCGTGCCTCCCGTACGGGCATCCTCGGGTCCGTCGGACCGGTGGGCACGGTCGGGCCGGCCGGACCGCCGGGGCGCGGTCGCTGCGGCCTGCGTCCCGGCGGGCCCGCGCCCGGGACCTCGTGGCCTTCCGTCCCGTCCAGCTGGTCGGGCAGGGGCGGCTCCTCGACGCCCTCCATGAGCTTCAGGTCGAACTGCTTCGGTGCGACGCCGGCGAGCGCGTCGCGGGTGAAGCGGGCCCAGATCTCGGCGGGTGCGCCGCCGCCGTTGATCCGGGGCAGTCCGAGCGCCCCGTACAGCGGCAGCTGGCGGCCGGTCTCCGGGTCCTGGCCCATCATCGCGACGACGGTGGCGAGTTCGGGCGTGTAGCCGGCGAACCAGGCCGCCTTGTCGTCCTCGGCCGTGCCGGTCTTGCCCGCCGCGGGCCGTCCGGCGGCCAGGGCCGCCGTGCCGGTGCCGCCCTGGACGACGCTGCGGAGGACGGACGTGGTGGTGTCGGCGGCCTCGCGGGTGACGACCTGCCGGGTGCGGCGGCCGTGGTCGTCACCGTCGTGTTCGCTCTCGTCCGGGCCGTCCTGCGGGCCGTCGGGGCCGTCCTCGGGGCGTGCGAGGTCGGAGAAGCCGTCGTCGCCCGGCAGCGCGAACTCCTCCTCGTCGCGGGTGATCCTCTCGACCAGGGTGTACGGGCCGTGCCGGCCGTGGTTCGCGAGCGTCGCGTACGCCCGGGCGAGGTCCAGGACGCTCGCGGTGGCGGGGCCGAGCGCGATGGACGGCGAGGCGGTGAGGTCGGGCGTGCGCCGCGGCAGCCCGAGGGCCACGGCCGTGTCCCGTACACGGGAGGGGCCGACGTCGACCGCCATCTGGGCGTACACGGCGTTCACGGACCGGTCGGTGGCCGAGCGCACGGTGAGGGGGCCGTAGCTGGCGTCGTCCTCGTTGGCCGGGTCGTAGGGGGCGCCGCTCCAGCCCTGCACCGGGCGGCGGTTGTCGCCGTCGTACAGGGTGTCGGGGGTGATCCGCTCGCCCTCCTGCGTCTGGGCGCCGTGCTGGAACGCGGCGGTGAGGACGAAGGGTTTGAAGGTGGAGCCGACCTGGTAGTCGCGGCGGGTCGCGTTGTTGACGAACTGGCGGGTGTAGTCGATGCCGCCGTAGAGGGCCACGACCTTGCCGGTCGACGGCTCGACGGCGGCGCCGCCGACCCGTACGGAGCGGTCGGCGGGCCGGTGCTCGGGGTCGAGCCTGGAGTTCACGACCTCGTCGACGGCCTTCACGAAGGCGTCCTGCCGGGCCCGTTCCAGGGTGGTGGTGATCCGGAATCCGCCCGCGGCCAGGGTCTTCTCGTCGACGACGCCGGCCTCGGTGAGGTACTGCTCGACGGCCTGGACGAGGTAGCCGCGCTGCCCGGAGAGCCCGGCGGAGGCGCGGGCGGGCTGCGGGGCGGGGAACACGGCGGCGGCGCGCCCGGCCTTGGAGAGCCAGCCCTCGCCGACCATGCCGTCGAGGACGTAGCGCCAGCGGGCCAGGGCGCGTTCGCGGTTCTCGGGGTGGGTGGCGACGTCGTACGCGTTCGGTGCGTTGAGCAGCGAGGCGAGGTACGCGCCTTCGGCGGTGTCGAGGTCCTCGGCGTCCTTGCCGTAGTAGGCGCGGGCGGCGGCCTGGATGCCGTAGGCGTTGCGGCCGAAGTAGCTGGTGTTCAGGTAGCCCTCGAGGATCTCGGCCTTGTCCTTCTCGCGGCCGAGCCGGAGGGCGATGAAGAACTCCTTGGCCTTGCGGGTGAGGGTCTGTTCCTGGCCGAGGTAGTAGTTCTTGACGTACTGCTGGGTGATCGTGGAGCCGGACTGGCGGCCCTTGCCGGTGAGGGTGTTCCAGGTGGCGCGGAGCATGGCGCGCGGGTCGACGGCGGGTGAGGTGTGGAAGTCGCGGTCCTCGGCGGCGAGCACGGCGTGCTGCACGGTGAGCGGGACCCGCGACAGGCTGACGTTCTCGCGGTCGACCTCGCCGGCCCGGGCGAGCTGGGTGCCGTCGCGGTAGAGGAAGAGGTTGGACTGGGCGACCGCGGTGGCGTTGGCGGGTGGGATGTCCACGAGGAGGTAGCCGGCGACGAGACCGCCGAGGAGGAGCAGCGCGCCGAGGAACGCGAGGCCGACCAGCCACCGCAGGAGGCGCCGGAAGCGCCCGCCGCGGCGCCGGCGGGGCGGGCGCTTCCGGCGCGGCGGAGGCGTGGCGGGAACGGTCGGGTCCCGTGGCTCCCAGGCCGCCGGCGCGGGTGGCAGGACCTCGCTGGTGTCGGAGGGCATACCGGATGAAGGGGACATAAACGTACATCCTGCATGCGAGGTGCCGAAAGTCTGCAAAACGACTCGACTCGGCTCCGTCGTCCGCCCTACGGAGGGCGGCGCCTTTGATGCGAACGGAGGGACGCGCGGAACGGGCGGGGGGAGGGGCGGAGGGGAGGGGCGGGGGTGAGCAGGCGGGAGAACGGGCGGGTGAGCGGGCCGGGGAGCAGGAGGGCGAACGGGCGAGTGAACGGGTGAGTGAACGGGCGGGTGAGCGGGCCGGAGGGCAGGAAGGCGAACGGGAGGGCGAACGGGCGGGGGAATGGGCGGCGGATCGGGCGGCGGATCGGGCGGATCGGGTGGATCGGGTGGAGCAGGGAGGAACTAGTCGTGCGGCTGAGGAGTCAGTCAGGTAGGGAGGTGGGGTGACGGTGCGATGGTGAGCTTCCAGTACACGGCCGCGGACGAGGAGAAGAGCCGGGGCGTCCGCCGGATGAAGCGCCTGGCGACGGGCCTGCTCGCGGGAGTGGCGGCGGTCTACGCGCTGGCGACCTGGGGCGAGAACGCGGGCGCGGGCGCGTGGGCGGGCTATGTGGCGGCCGCCGCTGAGGCGGGGATGGTGGGTGCGCTGGCGGACTGGTTCGCGGTGACGGCGCTGTTCCGGCGCCCGCTGGGGCTGCCGATCCCGCACACCGCGATCATCCCGACGAAGAAGGACCAGCTGGGAGCTTCGCTGGGCACGTTCGTCGGCGAGAACTTCCTGTCGGCCGATGTCGTACGGGGCCGGCTGCGCGGCTTCGGCATCGCGCGCCGTCTGGGGGAGTGGCTGGCGGACCCGGCGCACGCGGACCGGGTCACCTCGGAACTGGCGACGGCGCTGCGGGGCGCGCTCACCGTGCTGCGGGACTCGGACGTGCAGGCGGTGGTGGGGGAGGCGATCACGCGCCGGGCGGAGGCGGCGGAGGTGGGGCCGGGCCTGGGCAAGACGCTGGAGCGGATCGTGGACGACGGCGCCCATCGCCGCGCCGTCGACCTGATCTGTGGCCGGGCGCACGACTGGCTGGTGACGCACCGGGACTCGGTGATGGAGGCGATCGAGGGCGGGGCGCCGGGCTGGACCCCACGCTTCGTGGACAGGAAGGTCGGGGACCGCGTCTACCGGGAACTGCTCCGCTTCGTGACGGAGATGCGGGACATGCCGGGGCACCCGGCCCGTGGCGCGATCGACCGCTTCCTGACGGACTTCGCGGCCGACCTCCAGGCCGACACGGACACGCGGGCCCGTGTGGAACGCCTCAAGTCCGAGCTGCTGGCCCGCCCGGAGGTCCAGGACATCATCGCCTCGGCGTGGTCGTCGGTCCGCACGCTGATCCTGTCCGCGGCGGAGGACGACCGGAGCCAGCTCCGCCGCCGCGCCCGCGCGTCCCTGATCTCGCTGGGCACCCGCCTGTCGACGGACACCCGCCTGCAGACGAAGGTCGAGGGCTGGGCGGAGGACGCGGCGGCGTACGTCGTCACCACGTACCGCACCGAGATCACGTCCCTGATCACGGACACCGTCGCCGGCTGGGACGCCACCCAGACCTCGAAGAAGATCGAGGCCAACATCGGCCGCGACCTCCAGTTCATCCGCATCAACGGCACGGTGGTGGGCGCGCTGGCGGGGCTGGCGATCCATACGGTGAGCAGGGCGGCGGGGGGATAGGGGGCCGGCCCGGCCCGGGCCGCTGTCATACCCACAGCCCATAATCGGCGCATGTCCGAGAACTTCGTCGACCTGGGCAAGGTCACTGCGCCGTCGGGTGTGCTGGTGCTCGGCATGGCCGGGTGGATCGACCAGTGGCCGGAACTGGGTCGGCCTCTGTCCGTACGTGCCGAGGAGGCCGCGGCCTCAGGGGGCGGCCACCTTCGCGACGGGTGGTGCGAGGCCGTCGTGGTCCCGGCCGCCGCCGACCGGCCGCTGCCGGTGCGAGCCACCACCTCGCCGTCCCCGTTCGACGAGGAACCGACGATCGCGACCCTGGAGATGGGTCTCGGTCTGCCGTGGCCCGGGAACGCGAACCGGACGGCGCCGGTTCGCCTCGGGGACCTCCCCGTCGACCGGTGCGGCATGGTGATCGGCGACGCCGTCGGGCTGGACACGTGGACGGGGGACGAGGGCGAGCCGGCTGACGGGCTGGCCGACGTCTCCTACTGGGGCCTGCACGAGGACGCGGCGTATGCGCGGTTCGGCGGTGAGCGCATCGCGCAGTACGGGGTCGAGGGCCCGCACGGGTGGCTGGACCTGCCGCTCGCGGAGGCGACCGCGCACGCGGCAGAACTCACCGCCTGGTGCGACCGGCACTGCCACGGCCGGGGCCTCGTGGTGGCGGTCGACAAGCACACCGACCACCACCGCTCCCGGCGGGCGGGCCGGCACCACCCGCTCCGCGCGGGCGCGATCGAGGTCGGCGGCAGTCAGGTCCTCGCGATCGAGTGGGACCCCGGCGACCACTCGATCAGACACCGCGGGGAGCGGCAGGCGGGCCAGGTCTACCCGGTCACGCTCGAAGCCGACGATTCGGGGCAGACGGTGCTGCGATGGACCATCCCGCCGTACGAACCCGACGACGCCTGACGAACCGGTACGGCAGGCCGCCGGTCGCCGTCCCGCGCGGGACGGCGAGCCTCCGGCGGCGGGCCGGGCGTCAGCCGGCCTTACGGGCCACGGCCCAGGACGTGGCGGCCATGGCTCCGGCGACGGAGAACACCGCGGGCCAGGCCCCGATCTTCTTGGCCAGCGGGTGAGACCCGGCGAAGGCCCCCACGTAGGCGGCCGTCAGCCCCGCCGCGCCCTTCCCGCCGACAGCCTGCTGCCACTCCCGCGCGGCCACCCCACCCGCCACGGCGAGCACGACACCCCCGAGCGGCCGCTTCTTGGTCCACCGAGCCACGGCATACCCGCCGACGAGCCCGGCGGCGGCGATGACGGGGGAGAGGGCACGGGCGCTGGGCATGGTGAGGGCCTTTCGTCGGTGGAGTCGTTCCTTGAGCCTAGGACACGAGGCTTTGCGGCCGGCGGCGTACTCCCGGCCGAGCCGATCGCGTCACAATGGCCGGCATGAGGGTCCTGGAGACGACCGAGGCGACACGCTCCCGAATGAGCCGACAGCGTAGCCACGACACCGGTGTCGAGATGGCGTTGCGTCGTTCGTTGCATGCGGCGGGATTCCGCTATCGCGTGCACCGGCGGCCGCTCAAGGGGGTGCGGCGGGAGGCCGACATCGTCTTCGGCCCCGTCAAGGTCGCCGTTTTCGTCGATGGTTGCTTTTGGCACGGTTGCCCCGAGCACGCGACGTGGCCGAAGCGGAACTCTGGGTTCTGGCGGGAGAAGATCGAGAAGAACCGGGCTCGGGACGCGAACACGGATGCTCGTCTGCGGGAAGCGGGGTGGGTCGCGCTGCGGGTGTGGGAGCACGAGGACGCGCACGAGGCCGCCGCGCGGGTGGCGGCGGTCGTCATCGAGCGCCGTGCCCTCCTGGCTGATCGGATGAACCGGGCGAGGGTGAATGTCGTCGAGCCGCCGGCCTGAAGACGACGGTCGGTACTTGACACGCTTCGTTCTGTCAAATTCCTGCTGGTAGCCTGTCCGGCGGGCTTCCGCGCCGAGTTTCGCGGCGAATGGCCCCGCAGGGTGCAAGAGGGAACTTCGGGGGACGGACGTGGCCCAACCGCCAGGCAAGGCGTTCGGGAGATGGTTGGAGCATCGACTCGCGCAGGCCGGCATGGATTCGGCCGAACTCGCAGAGCGACTCGGGTATCCCACCCGGGCACCGATCTCCGCATGGATCGCGGGACGTTCGGAACCTCGTGACGAAGTGAAACGGGAGATCGCCGTGGTCTTCGGCAACGGCACGGAAGCGGTGTCCGACCGCACGGGGCCCATCGTTTCCGCGCTTCCCCGCCGGTGGCACCATCGGTGGGCGCATCCCGACGGCGGTCGCGAGTACGGCAACGCGGCGGCCTTCGCCTTCGACGCAGACCTTTCCGTGCTTGCTCGTGAAGCCACCCAGAACTCCCTCGACGAGCGTCTCGACCGCGCGACGCCGGTGCGAGTTCGCTACGTGCTGCACGAGCTGACGGGCGAACACCTTGACTCCTTCCTCGACGCCATGGGGTGGGACGAGCTTCGCCCCCATTACGAAGCCGCCGCGGCAGGCGAGCAGAAGGTGTCGCGCAGCCTCCGCGCTGCGCTGCGGGACCTGGACGAACAGCGGTCCTTGTTGTTGCTCCGAGTGGAGGACCACAACGCCGCCGGTCTGACGGGCCCGGAGTACCAGGACGGACGCTATGCCGCCGTCGTGCGGCGTCAGCTGGACAGTCACAAACAGGCGGGCGGGCGCGCCGGTGGCTCGTACGGACTGGGCAAGGCCACGCTGTGGGCCACCAGCCGCCTGGGTCTCGTCGTCGTGAATTCCACCCTTTCCGAGCCCCATGAAGGGCATCGCGAGCGCAGGTTGGTGGCCCGCCTGGATCTCCCCTGGCACGAGGTCGACGGGCAGGCCTACGCAGGTCCCGCCTGGTTCGGCGAGCCGGATCCGGAGACGGCGCACGAGGGCGTTTCGCGATCCTGGTGGGCCGACGAGGACGAGGCACGTGCCCTGCACCTCGAGCGGGACGGAGACGCGCCCGGCACGTCGTTCCTGATCGTCGGGGCCCATGACGCGTCGGGCGATGCCGGCACGCTGCAGGAGATGCACGACAAACTCGTCCGTTCGCTCGCCGACGGATTCTGGGCCTCCATGATCGGAGGCAGGTCGGCCGGGCCGCTGTTGGAGGCGAGCGTCACCACGCTGCGCAACGGACGTGTCGTGATCGCCGAGGAGCAGGTCGACGCGCATGCTCATCACCCGGCACTCGGCCGTGCTCTCCAGGCTTACCTGGACGGCGAAACCGTCGACGAACTGACCGCCGGCGACCAGGTCGTGCTCGCCGAGGTGCCTCTGGTCGTCTCCCCGCTCAAGGGGCACGGGCGTGCGCGGGACAAGGGCCGGGAACATCGTGCCGTCCTGCTGCTGACCGCGGCCGCGGACCGCGACGAGAAGCACAGCCGTGTCGTGTGCATGCGCGGCAACCGGATGACGATCACCGAGCAGCGCCCTCGGGAACTCCCCCTCGGGACGATGCCGTTCCAAGCCGTTCTCCTGGCCGGATTCGCGACCGGACGCGAGGGAGACGACGTCGAGCGCGCGGAGGCGTTCCTGCGCGCCTCGGAGCCGCCGGAGCACGATCGCTGGGACCGGACCGAGGAGCTCACCTCGCTCTACGAACGTGGTGCACTCACCCGTCTCAAGGAGTTTCGGTCGGAGATCGACAAGGCCGTGCGGAACGTCGTCGGGCGACGTGCCGCTGCACGAGCCGGCGGCCCGGCCGTCCTTCGCGAACTGCTCAGGCTGGACGCGCCCGGTGGTGCAGGGGGTGGCGGTCGACGGGCACAGGGTTTCCCCGTCGTCCGCAGCGTCCAGGCGCGAGTCGAGGACGGTGGTGCCTGGAACGTCACGGTCGGGATCAGACTCCCCGACGGCAGTGACCCCTGGGTCCTGACACCGGTGGCCAAATTCGACGTGAGGTCGGGCGGCCGCCCCGCCGTCGGGTGGGCCGACTTGACGGCCTCGGAAGCCTGCCGTGTGGAGAACGGCAATCTCGTCGTCGAGCCCGGGGTTCGCAACGCGGTGTTCACCGGGGTCACCGATCCGGCCACCCACCCGGTGCAGGGGACTCTGGCGAGGCTCGTGGTCGACGTGCAGAGGGCCCGCGGAGGAGCGGTATGAAGTCCGTCTACCCTTATCCGACCCTGTTCGGCGACATCGAACTCGACATCCTGTCCGTCACCGTGGACGGGGCGGCCGAGTTCCCGTACTCCCACGTGTCCAGGTCCGAGAGGACGGTGGCACTGCACCGATCCGGACGCGAGCGGTGGGACTACTGCACGCTTCGACTCCGGGCGACGCTCCCCGATCGCGAGATCGCGGACGGCCGGTGGACGGACCTCGCCTGCCTCGCGACGCTCACCGAGAAGGCCACCAACGCCCGCACCACGACGCTCCTCGAAGCATCCGCGGACGGTTCGTGGTCCGGCACCATCGATCTGCATCGGAGCCGCCACGTCGATCGGGCGACCCTCGGTCTCGTCGTCGTTGCCACCGTTGACGGGGTGGCAGGCAGAGTGATCGGTACCACGGAGCGGGACTGGTATCTCGACCTGAAGGCCTCCACCCCTGTGCGTCAGCGCGAGATCGAGATCGTCGAGGCGGACTTCCGGGAGGGGCCCGACGAATGGCTTCGCCCCTACAAGGACTCCCCTTGGATCGTCGAGACCACCGGCGACGTGCCGACGGTCCACCTCAACACCGGGGGTGTCGACGGACTCGTCGACCTGCTGGGGGACAGCGGTGGGAGCCCGGCCGAGAGGATGCTGCGGGAGATGGTCGCCGGCCAGATCGCCCAGGACGCGTGGACCGCCATGTTCCACACGGCCATCAGCGATCTGGACGTCGACGAGGACGGCACGCCCGTGATGCCGACGGGCTGGCGCGAAGCCGTCCTCCGCATGATGCTGCCCGACGTCCTCCCCGGCCGTCAGCCCGTCGACGCCCTCTACGACATCGCGGAGCGCCGGGCCAAGGGATTCGGGTGGGCGGAACTGCAGACGAACATCCAGTACGCGGCGGGCAAGCGAAGCCGGATCACCAGGAAGTTGACGAACGCGGTGCGGGGGCTCGACGTCGCTGACAGGAATGGCACGCGATGAGACCGTTCACCTCCGGCGACCTCCCGCCCGTGTTTGCGCTGCTGCCCGATGCCGCCGTCGCCGGACACCTCGGCCGCAGCATCCAGGCCGGCCTGGAACTGCCTCCTCAGGTGGCCCTCGCCCGGGCCTGCGTCGCATACGACGAGTCGACCGCCGAACGCCGACAGACCGCGCCCGTACGCGACCTCCTGGACGAGGCCATGAGGCGATTCGCCGACGATCGGTCGTCCGCCGACGGTTGGCTTGCCCCTCGCCTCCACGCCACGCTCCGGATGACCCGGGCCGAGGCGGCCGACGGGCGTCTCTGGAACCACCTGGCCATGATCGTCGCCCCGGACTACGTGGTGTGGCGACACAAGGGAGCCGACAAGGCCGAAGGCCCGGGGGTGGCCACCGCCGCTCGGTTCAGCGGCCCCCACTACACCCAGGCGTTCTCGCGACTTTGGTGGGCCGCCGAACTGTTCCGCGACGGGGACGACTACCGACCGGTCGTCACCGCGTGCCGGGTGCAGGACGTCCTCAACACGACGCTGCGCCTGGACGTGATCGACCATCGGCCCACGGCCCAGGCCGTGATCCGAGTCGTCGGACGGCTTGTCGATGAGGGCGCTCCCCGGCCGGGCGACCGGGTCAATGCCCTGTCCTCGGCGGTGAACGCCGCCGGAAGCACGCTGATGTACGACGTGCTGGCGCGGGACGACGCCCCCGACCCCGACGAGCTTCTCGACTGGATCGAGGCGGGCAAGAGCGAGGTCGTGGACTGGGAGCGACTGCCCGAAGGGCCCTCCGACGGTCGGGTCAGGCCGGCCGCCGTCGACGCCCTCCTCCCCTTCTTCGAGAAGCTGCTCGAAGAAGCCCCGCTGCGCCGGAGGAAGCCGACCGAGGGCGAGCGGAGCGAGGCGGCGACGCTGCCGGGCCCGCGCGCTCCCGGAGTCGTCCTGGCGAAGCCGTCGGACTTCACGGGGTAGTGGGTCAGACCTCGGACCCCGCCGCGTACTCCTCTGCCGGGCCGAGGGCGGCCTTCAGGACCGCCTTGCCGAGCAGCGGCGGAATCGCGTTGCCGATCTGCTGGGCGATCGCTCGACCCGACCAGGGATAGTCGCGGGGAAACGTCTGGAGGACTCCGGCCTCGGCGTCGGAGAAACGGGGCAGCTCGGTGCCGTCCCTGCGAACGACCCGGTTGCGGGACACCTTGCCGGTGACGGTGAAAGCGGGCTCGTCGGAGCTGCGCCGACCACGGGTCTTCGGGTCGCCCCCGGTGCCGTAGTTCGACACCACGTCGAAGGGGGTGGTGCGATCCAGCACCTCCGACATCGGCACCCAGGGCGCCAGCGTCGGATCGCCGTGATCACGAGGCACCCCCTTGCGGTAGATGCGGTGGGTGGGCTTGGGCAGCTCCGCGATGCTGCTCCGACGAGCCACCAGGATGGCCCGACGGCGTGTCTGCGGGACGCCGAACTGCTCCGTGTGAAGGACCTTCGGCTCCGCCACCCAGTAGCCCTCGGCGGAGAGGACCTTCGCGTACTCCTGCCACACCGGGAGTACGGCGGGCACCTGCTCCAAGACGATCGCCTCGTAGGGCCGTCCGTCGCGGAGTGCCTCCAGCGCCCATCGAAGGGGTTCGAGGACCAGGCCGGTCCTGTCGTCGTCGAGGACGGCGAGCTTGGAGCGGACGTCCTCGCCGCGTGCCATTCGCCGAACGAAGCCGATCACCTCGTCCAACGCGCGACGGCCGGCACCGGTGCCTGCCACGGTGAACGTCTGGCACGGGGGGCCTCCGGCCAGCACGGTGGCGTTGGGGAACTTGTGCGGACCGAAATCGCGCACGTCCCCCTGCAGCGTGAGGAGTCCGGCCGCGTCACGCGTGTCACAGGCGTCCTGGTCGAATTCGATCCCCGTGGCTTCGTAGCCGAGTTCCCGCGCCGCTACGTCGAGCCCACCTGGTCCGGCGAACAGGTCGACAATCTCGGGGCGTGGCACGTCGTCTCCAGAATGTGGTGTGTGGTCGTTCCAGGGAGCGCGAGACCCCGGCGACGCTACAGGTTACCCGGCGCCGCGGCACCGGGTGCGGGGCCGGCGAGGGGCTTCCCCGATCGACCGTCGTCGACGGAATCCGTTCGATCGAGTCGGGCCTCCAGAGCGGAAGCGATCACTTCGCCCAGCGCCCGGCCGACAGGGGGCGGCGTGGCATGGCCGACCTGCCGATACTGGGCGGTCTTGCGGCCGGCAAAGCTCCAGTCGAGAGGGAAGCCCTGAAGGATCGCCGTCTGGCGCACGGTGAGCGGCATCATTCCGGACCGTCCGCGAGACGGATCCCAGTCGAAGTCCGGCCCCGGCACGTCGTCCGCCACCGTGCCGCCGTCCACTCCCATACGCGCCCATGCCCGCTTGGTGCCCGTAGGCCCGAGGTCGGCGCCTCCCCGGTTCCATGAACCACCGACCAGGGTCGGGGCCGGCCGATCCGCCTGGGCGGCCCAGACGGAGGCCTGGCGCCAGCCTCGCTCGGCCATGGAGGCACCGAGTACCTCTCCGACGGTTCGATGCCGGGTGACGGAGGCGGTAGGGGGCGTGAACGAGTCCAGGAGCCCGTCTTCCAAGGCCACCAGCACGCCCTGCTTGCGATCCTGCGCCACGCCGAAGTCCACCGCGTTGATCACGAACCCGAGCACGTCGTAACCCAGGTGGGTGAGCTCCTCGGTGATGTACTCACGGATCGGACCGTAGGCCGGCTTGGTGACGAGATCCGGAACGTTCTCGATGAGCAGGGCCCTGGGTCTGATTCCGTGCATCAGCATGATCGTCGCCTTGAGCAGATCGAGCTCGTCGTCCCGCTCGGCACGCCCCACGGAAGCGGCCGCCTTGACGCGCGGGAGACCGGCTGCCAGCAGATCCACGTCGTAGGTCTGTTCGTGGTCGACGGGGTCGAAATCGACGAGATCGAGGTTCAGGACGTTCCACGCCGGCCTGTTGGCTCGGAGCGTCTCACAGGCGACGGCCTTGTTGTCGAGAAGCAGCACGGGATCGAACCCCGCCTGTTCCAGCCCGAGGGCCAGACCGCCCGCCCCGGCGCAGACGGCTACGCTGCGCAGCCGCGGCCTCATGGTGATCATGTGTGTTCTCCGTGACCTCTTCGTTCCTTTCGGTCAGAGGGCTGCCGTGGTCGTGGTGTCGATGATGGCGACGCCTTCCTGGGAGGAGTCGACCGTGGTGAACCTCAGCACGCGGCCGTCGTCGCTTCGGGCCGATGCGGGGGCGACGAAGCCGAACGCCATCACGACCTGGCTCGGATCGAGTGCTTCGCCCTCCACGAGCGTGGCGCGATGCTCGGGCTCGACGACCGGGTAGAGCGTGACGACGCCCCGTCGCGGGGAGACCAGGCTCTCGACGGCCACGTCGCCGGAGTCGGGAAGCCCGCCCGCGATGCGCGTGGCCGCCGCACGGTGCTTGAGGTCGCTGATGGCTCCGAAGAGCGGATCGCGGCGACGATCACGGGCAAAGTACGAGAACGAGCGCCCCGAGGAGCCGAGAGCGATGCGGTGGCCCGGCTGGGAGTGCTGGGGCGCCAGCACGACCCAGTCGTCCACTTGGGCGGGGTGGCTGTTCGTGATCTCCCGCAGGTAGTCCAGGTGTGGGGCGAACTGCGACGGAGCACCCCACTGCACCGCCGCGAGCAGTTCGAGCAGCCGGGCGGCGTCGATCCGCCCGGTGAGCGCGGAGAAACGGTGGGTGACACCCTTGGGGAAGTGGTACGAGAACTGTGCCGGCTCGACGGGCAGCGAGTCGAGTACGGGCACCCACAGGGCGGTGTTGTGCCGCAGCGCGGAGGCCTTCTTCGGGTAGGCCGTGGGCTCCTGCCACAGGCCGGGCGAACGAAGGGTGACCAGCCGGGAGTTGTACATCTTGTTCGGGCTGGTGGGCTTGAGCCACGGGATGTGCTGCGACACCAACGGAGGGACCTTGTCCGGAGTGATCTGCGGGCGGCCGTCGACCATCACCGAGTACTGGGCGAGCTCTGCGCGGAAGGCCTCCTCGTCACGGCAGATCGCCTCGAAGCCCTCGTAGAGGTCGATCTCCTTCCTGCCCATGGTCTCCTGACGTCCCAGATACAGCCGGACCAAGTCCCGGTAGCCCTGCCGGAAGCCGAACCAGCGGCCCATCTGCATGAGCGTGGAGGCGTTGCCGGCGCGTCGCCGGAAGTAGGAGACGGTCAGGCCTTCGACGGTGAAGCCTCGCGCCAGCTTCTGCCCGCCGATGAGGATCTTCCAGATCGACCGCTTGTCGAAGTCCGCCTCGCCGGTCGCGAGGTCCTTGTCCCCGTTGACGACGATGATCGGCTTGTCGTCGCCACCGATGCGGATCGCGGCGGGACCGATGTACGGGGCGAGCTCCTCGAAGGACGCGGGCACGGCCTGGCCGTCGGCGCGCACGGCCGACACCGGGGCGATGTCTTCGTCGAACAGCCGGCGCAGTCGACCGTGGCCGGCGGCCCCGGGGTAGCCGGCGTCCCACCAGAGCTCCGTGACGCGGCCGAGCAGCTCCCGATGGTCGTCCTGTCGCACGGATTCGTGGATGAGCATCGTGTGGTGCTGGAAGTACCGGTCGCCGAGGCCGCCCTTGTCCTCCCGATACAGCTTCATGGCGGCGGTCAGCACGAACATGTCCATCGCGCGTCGGAGACAAGTGTCGTCTTCGTCGTCCTCCACGACGATGGAGCGGACATGGGCCATCTCGTTGGAGTCGGCGTAGGTGCGCTCGTCGGACGGATCCCAGTCGAGGTCGTGGAAGTCGCGCGCACCCATGTAGCCGTCGGGACGCGGCAGCGAAATGATGAAGTCCTTGGGGAAGATGTCCTCCGCATCGCTGGGATCGATGAACACGTTCGCGAAGGGCGTCGCCGTGTAGCCCACGTACTGGGCGCGCGGCAGCATGCGCAGCAACTCCGAGATCTTCTTGTTGATCGCGGTCCGTTCGGCATTGGGCTTGGCCAGGTCGGTCGTGTTGACCGAGGCCTCGTCGGACTCGTCGTCGATGATCAGGACGGGGATCTCGGAGAGGGGCGTCTGGATCTTCCCCAGGTCCTTGACCAGCTTGGTCAGGACCGTCTTGTTCTTCTTGACCACCATCAGGCGCGCTGCGGCGCGATGCAGATTGCGAGGGTCGTACAGCGGAAGACCGGGTTCCTGCTTGTCGGACTCCAAGGCGGCGATCCCCTGCTGGAGACTCTGGTAGTCGACGTCGCGGGTCGTCATCCGGTGGATGTCGAAGGCGCCCAGCGAGGAGGGCATCGCACCGAACGAGGCGAACTTGCCCTGGATCCAGGCCGGGTCGTCGGCATAGTCCGACTCGTAGGCGCTCGCGCCCCGCATGATGTTCTCGCGGCCGACCAATTCCATGTCCAGGCGGCGCTGCGTCTGGGCTCGCAGCATGTTGAGAGTGCCGCCCAACACGATCACCAGTCGGTAGCCTGCGTCGATCGCCTTGGCGATGACGCCGGCGAAGTTGGCGGTCTTTCCGGACTGCACGTAGCCGACGACGAGTCCCTTCGACTGGTAGGCCTCGGGTGCCGTCGGATCGGCGAGACGCTCCACGACGCGATCGGTCGCCTCGTCGAGCCCGGCCACGACGTCCTCGGCCCAGCCCTTGTCCACGAGCAGCCGGCGGTACGCGGGCCAGTACCAGGGGCGCCCCTGGAGGGACTGCGGTGTGTACCACGACTTGTGTTCGGCGCTGATCACGACGGCGCCGGCGGCCTTGGAGACGGGGACGAGCGCGTCGAGTCGCTTGCCGGTCTCGTCTCCGATGCCGAGCAGGGCGTACGTATCGGCGCGTCGTTCGTCCGTCCGGGGCGGGTGGTCCGACCAGGTGGGGTTCTCGCTGAAGTCCCAGCGGGTGAGCTGCTTGCGCCACACCTCCACCAGGCGGTCGGTGGAACGTGCCTCTCGCAGTACGGACAGGAAATCCGCTTCGGAGGCGTACCGCATGGCCTCGGGCGAGAGGTCCTCGGCCTGGTACTCCAGAGCGCGTTCGAGCCGCTTCGGCTTGCCCGAGCTCATGTCGCCGAGTGCCCGGGAGTGGAGGTCGATCCGGAGGCTGGTGGACGGGTCGGGGCTGGTCATCGGCGGTTCCTCGGCAGTCGGGTCAGCGGGCACGAAGGGGGCGGAGATGTCACGGAAGCCGAAGGCCGGACAGGTCCACCGGTGGCTCGGGGCTGGGGGCGAGCCCGGTGACGTCGGTCTCGTATCGCACGGCCGAGATCCGCTCGAAGGCTGCCGCAGCGAGCAGCTCCGGTGTGAGACGGGGCACGGATTCGGACGTCAGCAGCAGGACCTCGTCGCGGGGCGCCCACCGCTCGTCGTCCTGCCGTTCCGGCGACCAGCCACACCTCTCCAACGCCGCATCGAGCCGGCGGAGCGTCGCCGGTGCGTGCTCCGCGACGGCGGTGCGAACCGATGCGACGGATTCCGTCAGCGTGCGACCACCGGCGCCACCCCGGGTCAACCGCAGCGAGGCGAACCACAGCGGCCTGCCCGGCTTGGGATGAAGCTGGCCGATTCCGTGGATGACGTGCCTTCGCCTTTCCGTGGCCGTCGTCTTGACCTCGATGTCGAAGTCCCCGAGGGAGAAATCGTGTTCCTCTCCGTACGGGCCGGTCCAAGAGGCCATGGCGGTGTGCCACCCATGGGCCTCCGCGAGGCGGTTCAACACGGAGAGCTCGCCCATCAGGCCGATGCGACGTTCGACGCTCGTCTCGCGAGGTCGTCCGAGCAGGGAACTCCAACCGTCCACGGTCTCCGCGAAGGCGCGATGGAGGGGCCGGTTCTTCGTGACGATCCGGTCCGCCACGGTGGACAGCAGGTCGTGGAAGTCGCGCATCAGGGCGACCTGCGTGGTGCGTATGCGGGCCATCCGGAGCCCCTTCTCCACGGCGACCTGATCGATGCGCACGGCGGGGAGGGGGGAACGAGGCGGCTGTTCGTTTCGGCCGAGTTCGACGAGCAAGGCGATCTCGCTGCCGCCGTCCCCGATCTCGTACGAGACGACCGGGCGGCTTTCGGTCGTGGAGAGCGGGATGCTCGCGCCGAGGCCTTCGCCCAGATAGTGCTCGACCGTGGACCAGGACAGCGAGGATCCCGAAGACGAGTCAGTCATTGTCCGTCACCCGGTTCATCTCGGCCCGTGCCGCAGCGACCAGCACGGACTGCCACAGTTGGAGATTGTCCTTCTCCCGACTGCCGCTGTACTCCTTCTCGAAGACCTGATGGAGCAGCAGGTACAGCAGCGACTTGAGGGTCGGGGCGTCATTCAGGCCGCCACGACGTCCTCCGAGGATCGCGGCCCGATAATGATGGTTGAGGACGATCGTTCGGGACTCCCGGTCGATCTCGAAGAACTTGGCATTGTCGATCTTCTGCCAGAGCACGGATATCGGCTCCTCGCCGGGAAGGAGAGGAAGCTCGTCCTCGATCGCCTCTCGTACGGAGGGCTCGAAGCCCTTTCCCGGGGGAATGACCGGCTTGCGGGTCGTGGCGGTCCGCTTCCTCGCGCTCCGATAGGTCGCGTCGGCGTCGGAAACGTACTGGGCGAACGAACGTCCCTCGGCGTCCACTGCCGACTCCAGCGCCGTGACGAACTCGGGGGACGCGTCGACGCCGTCCTTCTTCACCGTGAGGCGGAAGACCTCGGAGGCGACCGCTTCGTCCGGGAGATCGACGGCGACGCGTGCGAGAGCCAGGTGCTGCTCCGGCTGCCGGAAGTTGTTCCAGCCGCCGGACTGGACGAGCCGGTCGTGGCGGTAGAAGTAGAAGCCCTGGCGGTCGATGCCCGTGCCGACGGCCTTGAACTCGTCGGTGTTGGACTTGGGCGGCCAGATGTGGGCGGACAGCGTGACCGGGCCGACGGACGGGACGGTCGCGACGAATTCGCGCGCGTAATCGGCGTGGCCTGTCACCGGGTAGCCGAATGGGTCCAGCGGTTGGACTCCGAAGTTCATGTACTCGGTGCCCGTGGAGACGTCCTCGACCGCGATGGTGATGTTGAAGTCGTCCCGTGCGAGGAACCGGTGCAGGTGCAGTCCGAGGTGGAGTCCCAGCTTGTTGATGGTCCGATGCAGGTACCGATCGGTCTGGCCCCCGCCTGTCCGCGGGAAGTTCTTGACCGCGTCCCAGCGGATGATCGTTCCCTGCCACACGATCGGACAGTCGTAGTAGCGGTCGATGAGCTGTTGGGCATAGTCCGGGGCGACGATGTCGCACTGGAACCCGTTCAGGGCTCGCTCCATGGTCCAACGGCGTCCGGCCGGGGCGGCGGCCCGCGTCCGCCGCACCTTGCTGACGACAGTGACCGCCCCCGCGTGGCTGAGTGAGGCGGACTTCAGACCCGTGCCGAACATGCCCAACGCCCGCGGGTCGTACTCCCGACGACCGCCGACGGTCATCGCGACGTCCAGCTCGTCCTCGTCCATCCCCTTGCCGTCGTCGACGACGAGCAGGCTGACGAGCCTGTCCCCGTCGCGCAGGAAGTGGATCACGACATCCTTCGCGCCCGCATCGATGGAGTTGTCGACGAGATCGGCGATCGCCGCCTCGAAGCCGTACCCCTGACTGCTGAGGGCCTCCATGTAGCGGGAGTCCGGGGGCAAGTGCTTGCTTCCCGATGTCGGTACCTCGAACTGCCAGTCAGTCGTCATGTCTCGCCTTGATACGCGCCGCATCCGATCAAGCGACATTAGCCGACGACACCGACATGGACGGTGGGAACGGGGACCGCTCGGTGTCCCTCACTCCGCCCCGTGGCACTCCCCATAAGCCCGCCCCGACCCGCACCAGCAGGGAGCGGTCCTCGCCGGTGGCCAGGCCGCCGCGCGTCCCCTTGCCGCCAGGGTCGTGGCGTACTGGGGGAGGAGGTCCGGGTTGGCGGGGGTGGAGGATTCCGAGGCGGCGAAGGCTTCGTAGGAGGGGACCGTGGCCGGGACGATGCCCAGGTTCGGGGTGCCCGACTGGGCCAGTTCGCGGAGGGAGGCCTCGATGTCCGTCAGGTGGGCGCGGTACGTGGGGTACTCGGCCTCCAGTTCCGGGTACGCCGCCAAGAGCTCGTCGAGTTCCCGTTCCGGCCAGTGCAGGACCGCCACCGGGAACGGGCGGGACAGGGCCGTGCGGTAGGAGCCGAGTTCCGAGCGGAGGCGGGTGATCTCCGCCCGGAGCTCCGCCGGGTCCGACGAGCCCAGGGACCACAGGCGCTTCGGGTCGTGCAGCTCGTCCAGCGGCACGTTTCCGGAGTGCAGCCGGTCCGCCAGGGTGTCGAGGTCGTCGTGCGGGAGGCCCATCGCCCGGCGGACCCGGTGGCGGCCCGCCAGGAGGGACTGCACCGCGTACGGGACCTCGTCGCCCGGCGCCACCAGCAGGCGGGCCGCCTCCGTGAACGTCGCCTCCGCTTCCGCCGGCTCGTCGTGCGCCTCCAGCGTCTCCGCCGCGATCGCCCACGGTGCCGGATCCGCCGGGCGGGCCCGCCGCACGCCCTCGATGATCGCCCGCGCCTCCGCCTCGTGGCCGTACTCCCACAGGTTCGCCGCCTTCAGCGACCTGATCAGGAGCGGGGCCGCGGGCGACGGGGCCGCGAGCAGGTCGTCGTAGAGCGTCGTCGCACGCTCGCGCTCGCCCGCCAGTTCCAGGTGGGCCGCCGCCCGCAGCAACAGCGGTTCGCGGTCCTCCGGGTACCGGCCCGCGGTGCGGAGCAGGCGCTCGGCTTCGGTGATGTGGTCGGCAGGAGTGTCGGGGCGCATGTCGACACCGTACTGCGGTACGGCCCTGGAGAGTTGGCGCCGCAGCACCTATCGTGCCCGCCGTGCGAGCGAGAGTACGCGGCCCGGTTCCGGTCGTCGTCCACACGGGCCGGCGGCGCGGGACCGCCTCCCGCGCCCTGTGGACCTCCGCCGAAGCCCTCGTCACCTGCGGCGTTCTCGTGCTGCTGCTCGTTGTGCACCAGCTGTGGTGGACCAACCAGCAGGCCCGCGCCGGAGCCGTCGCGCAGGTGCGCAACCTGGAACGCGAGTGGGACTCCTCACCTCCGGCCGGCCCGTCCCCTCCGGTTCGCTCGGCACCGGATCCGGGCCCCTCGCCTCCGGTCCCCTCGTCCTCGGACGGGTCCTCGGCTTCGTCCTCCGGCGGGGCGCCCCCCGGTTCCGAGTCCTTCGGCGGCCCTCCCGGGCGGGCGTCCGCCTCCGCCTTCGCCGTCCTCCGCATCCCCCGCCTCGGGCTCTCCGTCCCCGTCGCCCACGGCGTCGGCAGGCGCGGCGTCCTCGACAAGGGCTACGCCGGGCACTATCCCGGCACCGCCCAGCCCGGCCGCACCGGCAACTTCGCCCTCGCCGGGCACCGCAACACCCACGGCGAGCCCTTCCGTTACGTCAACCGGCTCCGGGCCGGCGACCCGATCACCGTCAGGACCCGCGACGGCACGTACACCTACCGCGTCGACCGGATCCTGCCGCAGACCTCGCCCCGCGACACCGGCGTCATCGCGCCCGTGCCCCGCTCCCTCCACAAGCCGTCCTACGGATACGACCGCCCCGGCGCCTACCTCACCCTCACCACCTGCACCCCCGAGTTCACCTCCACCTACCGGCTTGTCGTCTGGGCCCTGCTCGTCGGCGGACCCTGACCGCTCCCGTCCCCGTCCCCGTCAGCCGCGGCTTCGCGCCGCCGCCACGGTGATCGCCGCCCCCGCGAGGCCCAACACCGCCGACGCGACCAGCGCCGTGTCCGGGCCCGCCGTCGACAGGGCCAGGGCGAGGGCCACGCCCGCCGACGAACCGATGTAGCGGGCGGTGTTGTTCGCGCCCGAGCCCATCGCGGCCCGCTCCTGCGGTACGGAGTCGACGGCGAGGCGCGGCAGAGCGGCGTTCAGCAGGCCGCTGCCCGCGCCCGCCACGACCAGGCCGACGAGCAGCCGGGGCCAGGCCGGACCCGCGTCCACCGCGCCGAACAACAGGAGCACCCCCGCCGTCGACAGGAGGAAGCCCACGGCGAGCTGGTACGCGGCCGGGACCAGGCCCGCCAGCCGACGCGCCTGGAGCGCCACCACGAACGCCGAGCCCGACCACAGCAGGAACAGCCACGCCGTGGTCATCGGCGCCATACCGGTGCCGCGCTGCAGCAGCGCGGGCAGCACACTGAAGAAGCCGATCACGGCGAGGCCCGTGAACAGCGCCCCCGCCGTGGCCGCCCGGAACGCCGGCCGCCGGAACAGCGCCAGGTCGATCATCGGCGCCGGGCCGCGCCGCTCCACCCGTACGAAGGCCCCCGTCAGCACCACCGCGGCGAGCAGCAGGACGCCCACGGACGGGCGCAGCCAGCCGTCCCTGCCGAGGGTCAGTGCGGTGAGCAGCGCGCCGAGCGCGAGCCCGAGGGTGAGCGCCCCGGCGACGTCCGGCCGCCCCGCCCGCGGGGCCCGCGACTCGGCGAGGGCGCGCGCGCCGAACCCGGCCACGAGCAGCGTGCCCGCCGCCAGCACCTCGTACGTCCACCGCCAGCCGTCGACCGGGACGGCCGGTCCGGTCGGTCCGGTCAGTCCGGTCCGGTCGGCCAGGCCGCCCAGGCCGCCCAGCGCGGCCGTGCCACCCACGCTGCCCAGTGCGCCCGCGAGCAGCGGACCGAGCGCGATGCCCGCGCTCACGAACGCGCCCCACACCCCGGTCGCCCGGATCCTGGCCGCCCCGCCCGGGTACGCATGGGCGATCAGCCCCAGGCTCGCGGCGAGTACGGCTGCGCTCGCCGCGCCCTGGGCGATACGGGCGAGGGTGAAGGCGAGTGTGGAGCCGGCGAGGCCGCCGAGGGCCATGGTGAGGCCGAGGCCCAAGGTGCCGAGCAGGAAGACCCGGCGTCGCCCGTGGTCGTCGGCGAGGCTGCCGGCGAGGAGAAGGACGACGGCGAGACCGAGCGGGGTGCCGTTGAGCAGCCACGCCTGCGCGGAGGCGGGCGTACCGAACTCCCGGGCCATGACGGGCAGGTCGAGCATCGGCGCCGTGTAGTTCATCAGCGCGAGCGTGGTGGCGGCGCTGGTCACGGCGAGCGTCGCGGCGGGGCGATGGGGGCGGGCGGGGTGGTCGCCTTCGTGCCCCATCGCTTCCAATTCCGCTTCTGCTTCCGCTTCCGTTTTCGCTTCGGCTTCCGCATTCGCTGCCTTCGTCCGCGTCGCCGTAGCCGTTGCCGTTGTCAGCAGCGGCGTCTTCGTCGTCTTGGCGTCGGGGGCGGGCTGGGGCATGCCGGGACCTCGCCTTCGGTGAGAGGAGTGCGGCGACTCGCCGTCTCCTGGTAGGTTCGTTCACTGAACCTTGACTCTCGGCTCACCGTAGCAGCCGTAGTTCAATCATTGAACCCACTCGCTACACTCGTCCCCATGGCCCTCGGCAAGGACTACGCGAACCAGCACTGCTCCATCGCCCGCGCCCTCGAGGTCGTCGGCGAGCGCTGGACCCTCCTCGTCGTGCGCGACGCCTTCTACGGCGTCCGCCGCTACAACGACTTCCTCGTCCACCTCGGCGCCCCCCGCGCCGTCCTCGCCGCCCGCCTCCAGTCCCTCGTCGATGTCGGCGTCCTGGACAAGCGCCGCTACCAGGAAGCGCCTCCGCGCGACGAGTACGTGCTCACCGAGCGCGGCATCCGCCTCTGGCCCGTCCTGCGCGCCCTCGGGCTGTGGGGTCGCGAGGCCCTGCCCGGCACGCTGCCCATGCGGTCCTTCCACCACGTCGCCTGCGGCACCGAGCTCGCACCCGCGGGCGACTGCCCGGCCTGCGGGCTCGCCGTTCCGCCCGCCGACATCGAGATGCGGCCCGGCGCCGGTCTCGACCCCGACCCCGCCGATCCCGTCAGCCGCGCCCTGCTGAAACCCCGCCGACTGCTCGTTCCGCTGGAACTCCCGCCGTCCGAATCGCGTCGTGTATAACGGATGAGACCTGTGGAACGGACCGTGAGCGGCCTGCGGAACGGCCGGTGGACGGAGGGTGAGATGCTCGGCGATCTGGCCCTGCGCGTGCTCGCCCCGCTCCTCGTCCTCCTCGCCGTCGCCGACCTGCTCCTCTCCGAGGGAGCCGGCCTCTCCGCCACCGTCGCCGTCGCCGCGACCGCCTTCCTCTGCGCCCTCGTCGGCGGTGCCCGTACGGCCCTGCCCGTACCGCCCACCCGCGTGCGCACCGCCCTTCGCGACCGCGCGCGCCGCACCGCCTTCCTGCCGCAACGCGACCCCGACGCCTCGGGCCGCCGCAGGCCCCGGGCACCCGGCCGTCCCCTCCTGACGGCCGCGTAGGGGCACACACCTCGCAGGGGCACGCACCTCCGTACGGAGATCTCGTACGGAGATCCCCGTGCGAGATCTCCGTACTGCTGCTCCCCCCACGCGGTTCCGTCCTGCCGACTTCCCCTTCCTTCCGGCACGACGAGACCCCACGGAGGGCTCCCATGTCCGTTTTCGCCTCCCTTGTCGAGCAGCTCGCCGACCTGCTCCGGCCGCTGTTCGCCACCGCCTCCACCGCCGCGGCGATCGTCCTGTTCACCATGGCCGTACGGCTCGCCGTCCACCCGCTCTCCCGGGCCGCCGCCCGCGGTCAGAAAGCCCGGACCCGGCTCGCCCCGCAGCTCGCCGACCTGCGCAAGAAGCACGCCAAGAACCCCGAGCGGCTGCAGAAGGCCGTGATGGAGCTGCACGCGAAGGAGAAGGTCTCGCCGTTCGCCGGCTGCCTGCCGAGCCTGCTCCAGGCTCCCGCCTTCCTCCTGATGTTCCACCTGTTCTCCAGCGGCCGGATGGCCGGCCACGACCTTCTCGGCGCCCCGCTCGGCGACCACTACGCCGACGCCCTCGCCCGCGGCGGGGTGTTCGGGCACGCCGGCCTGGTCTATCTCGCCCTGTTCGCCCTCGTCGCCGTCGTCGCCACGTACACCTATCTGCGGACCAAGCGGCAGCAGCAGGCCGCGCCCGCGGTCGCCAACCCCGGCCAGCCGGGCGCCGCGCTCGCCGCCGGCATGGCCCGCTGGCTGCCGCTGCTCTCCTTCGCGACGCTGATCTCGGTCGCCGTCGTGCCGCTGGCCGCCGCGCTCTACATCGTCACCAGCACCACCTGGAGCGCGGTCGAGCGGGCCTTCCTCTACCGCGACATGCCGACGGCGGGGGCGCTGGCTCCGACCATGTAGCGAGCGCGAGGTGGCCGGGGGCGCGGGGGCGCGGGGTGCGGGGGCGTGGGGCCGCGGTGAGTCGTGGTCCAGCGGCCTCGCGGAGTCGGCGTGACCCAGCCCGCTCGCCCCCTCGCCGCGTCGCCGCGTCGCCGCGTCGCCGCGTCGGTGCGTCGGTGCGTCGGTGTGCCGGTGCGTCGGTGTGTCGGTGTGTAGCCGTGGGTGCAGGCGCGTGGCGATTACTCGTGCGTAAGGGTCCAGGGTGTGAACGGGGGCTTGCAGAGAGCCCCTTTCTCTTGGAGGATCGACCAATCCTCCGATGGCCGCACTCCATCGGCCGGGGCACTCCAAGGCCCGCCCCGCGGGCCACCTCGACCAGAGGAGAAGACCATGAAGCTGCTGCGTGTCGGCCCGGCCGGGGCCGAGCGGCCTGCCCTCGTCGACCAGGACGGGACGCTGCGCGACCTGTCCGCGCTGGTCGACGACGTCGACGGCGCCCTGCTCGCCGACGGCTCCGCGCTCGACCGGATCCGTGCCGCGCTCGCCGCGGGCGTGCTGCCCGCGCTCGACCCGACCGGGCTGCGCGTCGGCCCACCCGTCGGCCGCATCGGCAAGGTCGTGTGCATCGGGCTGAACTACCACGGCCACGCCGCCGAGGTCGGAGCCGCCGTCCCCGAGGAGCCGGTCGTCTTCCTCAAAGCCGCCGACACCGTCGTCGGGCCCGACGACACCGTGCTCGTACCGCGCGGCTCGGTGAAGACCGACTGGGAGGTCGAGCTCGCGGTCGTCATCGGCCGCACCGCCCGCTATCTGGAGACGGACGAGGAGGCCCTCGCCCACGTGGCCGGCTACGCGGTCGCCCACGACGTGTCCGAGCGCGAGTTCCAGATCGAGCGCGGCGGCACCTGGGACAAGGGCAAGAACTGCGAGACCTTCAACCCGCTCGGCCCGTGGCTGGTCACCGCCGACGAGATCCCCGACCCGCAGGACCTCGGACTCCGGCTCTGGGTGAACGGCGAGCTGAAGCAGGAGGGCCACACCTCCGACCAGATCTTCACGGTCGCCCAGGTCGTCCGCTACGTCAGCCGCTTCATGACCCTGTACCCCGGCGACGTCATCAACACCGGCACGCCCGCCGGTGTCGCCATGGGGCAGCCCGAACCCAAGCCGTACCTGCGCGCGGGCGACGTCGTCGAGCTGGAGGTCGAGGGGCTGGGACGGCAGCGCCAGGAGCTCAAGGGGGCGTGACGCCGGGCGGCCGGGTGTGAGGCGTTCGGGCGATGCGCCTCGCGCCGCTCGCGTGGGGCGTCGCCTCGGACGGCGGCATTCTGCATATTTCCGGATATGCGTTCAAAAGGAATGAATCGCCCACGTCCTTCGGTCCTCCCCGCCGCCGGCACCGCGCGGGCGGCGGCGGTCGCGGCGACGGTGGCCGGCTCGGTCGTCCTCACCGGGGCCCTCGCGGCCACCGCCGCGTTCGCCGACCGGCTCCCCGGCGGCCTCGGCCCCTGCATCCCGGGCACGCCGCCGTGCCCGACCCCGTTCCCGGACGTCAACAACAAGGACGTCGTCGGCCGCGACAACAACATCAACGTCTTCGTCGGCGGCGACTTCCTCGTACGCGAGGCCGCGGCTGAAGCCGAGGGCAAGGTCGTGGTGCTCGGGAACTTCGACCAGAACAAGCGCACCGGTGTCTCGCAGGTCTACAACGTCGGCGTCGCGGGCGTCGGATCGCGCGTCCCGCCCGACAACGACACCGACTTCCTCACCGCCGGCGGCAACGTCACCGTCGCCACCGGCCAGCGCCTGCTCGCCGAGGAGGGCAGTACGCACGGAGTCGTACGGTACGGGGGCACCCTGACCGGAACGGTCAGCCCCAAGTCGGTGGCCGACCCCAAGGCGGCGGACCCGTACCGGAGCCTGCGCGACAAGCTCAGCGCGGCCAGCCGCTGCTACGCGTACGTGAAGGGCAGTCCGCGGACCGCGACCGGCACGGCCGTCAACCGGGACTACGAGACCCTCTTCACGGGCGACAGCACCTCCGCGCTGCAGGTGTTCAACGTCGACTTCGACCTGGAGTCGAAGACCAACGGTTCGCAGGGGCTGCGTTTCACCGGCATCCCGGAGAACGCGACGGTGCTCGTCAACGTCTTCGGCGCGGACCGGGTGATCGACACCTACATCAACGGCTTCCAGGACGGGCTGCGCGAGCGGCTGCTGTGGAACTTCCCCGACGCGAACGGTGTGCTCTTCGAGGGCAGCGGCCAGTTCGAGGGCAGCGTGCTGATCGCGGACCAGTCCAGCACGGCGACCGTGACCATGCCGGGCATGAACGGCCGCTTCTACACGAGCGGCTCGCTCACCCACGCCTCACAGATCGACGGAGGCGGAGGCCAGGAGATCCACGCGTACCCGTTCGACGGCGACCTTCCCGCGTGCGAGGAAGGCGGGACGACGAATGGTGGGACGACGAATGGGGGCACGACGGACGGTGGCACCACGGATGGTGGCACCACGGATGGTGGGGCGACCAATGGTGGGTCCACTGATGGTGGGACGACCAATGGTGGGACCACGGACGGGGGCACGACGGACGGGGGCACGACGGACGGCGGGACCACGAACGGCGGGACGACGGATGGGGGGACGACGGACGGCGGGACCACCGACGGAGGCACGACCGACGGAGGCACGACCGATGGTGGGGCGTCCGACGGGGGCGTGACCAACGGCGGGACGACGAACGGTGGCGCGACCGACGGCGGGACCACGGATGGTGGGACCACCAATGGCGGCACGACCGACGGCGGCACGACCGACGGGGGCGCCACCAACGGCGGCACCACCAACGGCGGCACCACCGACGGAGGCGCGACGGACGGCGGTTCGTCCGACGGTGGTTCGTCCGACGGCGGGTCCACGAACGGCGGGTCCACGAACGGCGGCGCCACAAACGGCGGGACCACGACCGGCGGCGCCACGACCGGTGGGTCCACCTCCGGCGGGGCGACCACGGGCGGTCAGACCACGGGCGGTCAGACCACCGGTGGTCACACCTCAGGCGGCCAGACCACCGGCGGTCATACCTCAGGCGGCCATTCCACCGGCGGCCACTCCGGTTCCACCACCGGTGGTGGTGAACTGCCCGACACCGGTGCCGGGTCCAGCACCGGGCGGATCGTGATGAGTGCCACGGCCCTCGGTCTCGCCACCGCCGGTGGTGTGCTCGTCGCCGTTACGCGGCGTCGGCGGCGTACGTACTGAGCAGGCGCTCCAGGCCGAGGACGACCAGCGCGTGGTCCTCGGCCTGCGGGAGGCCCGAGACCGTGACCGAGCCGATGACCCCGGCGCCCTCGACGGCGATCGGGAACGAACCGCCGTGCGCGGCGAAGCGGTCGGGGTCCAGGCGCGACGAGTCCTCGAAGGTCGTGCCCTTGGCGCGGAACCTGGCGCCCACGAGGAACGAGCTCACGCCGTACCGCTCGACGACCCGCCGCTTCCGTTCGATCCAGGCGTCGTTGTCCGCGCTGGATCCGGGCAGCGCGCAGTGGAAGAGCTGCTGGGCCCCGCGCCGTACGTCGATCGCGACCGGGGCGCGCCGCTCCCGCGCCAGCTCGACCAGGATCGTGCCGAGCGTCCACGCGTCCTCGTACGTGAAGCGCGGCAGCACCAGCCGGGCCTCCTGCGCCGTCAGTTCCTCGACGTCGGCGTCGAGGGCACCGGCGACGCCGGTGACGGGGTTCGGGGTGGTCACAGGGTCACCGCGCTTCCCTCGCGGGCGGACGTCCTCGCCGCCTCCAGGACCTCGAGCGCGGCGGCGGCCTCGTACGCCGTGACGGGGTTCTCGCCGGTGCCGCGGAGGGCGGCGGCGACGGCCGCGTAGTAGGCGGGATAGTCGCCGGGCAGGGTCTCCACGGGCGTGCCGCCGCCGGTGAGCGGTGACTCTCCGGAGCCGAGGCGGCCCCACAGCTCCTCCGGCTCGACGCCCCACACGGCGCCGGGTTCCGGTCGCAGGCCCTCGCGCAGGGCGGCCTCCTGCGGGTCGAGGCCGTACTTCACGTAACCGGCCTTCCGGCCCAGGACGCGGAAGCGCGGGCCGAGTTGGGCGGTGGTGGCGCTCACCCAGAGGTGCGAGTGCACACCGTTGGCGTGGGTGATCGCGACGAACGTGTCGTCGTCGGCCTCGGCGCCCGGGCGGCGCACGTCGGACTCCGCGTACACGCGGACCGCCGGGCCGAAGAGGACGAGGGCCTGGTCGACGACGTGGCTGCCGAGGTCGTAGAGCAGCCCGCCGATTTCCTCGGGCGCGCCGGACTCGCGCCAGCCGCCCTTGAGCGTGGGGCGCCAGCGCTCGAAGCGGGACTCGAAGCGCTGGACCTCGCCGAGGGCGTCGTCGGCGATCAGCGCGCGCAGGGTGCGGAAGTCGTTGTCCCAGCGGCGGTTCTGGAAGACGGAGAGCAGCAGTCCGCGCGCGTCGGCGAGGGCGGCGAGGCCGCGCGCCTCGGCGGCGGTGCCGGCGAGCGGCTTGTCCACGACGACGGGCAGGCCGGCCTTCAGGGCGGCGGTGGCGACGGGCACGTGGGTCTTGTTCGGTGAGGCGATCACGACGAGGTCGAGCTCGGCGGCCCGTGCGATGAGCTCGTCGGCGGAGCCGACGACCCGCACGCCCGGGTGCTCGGCGCGGGCCTGGGCGGCACGCTCGGGGTTGCCGGTGGTGACCGTGTCCAGGACGAGGTCGGGGGAGGCGGCGATCAGCGGGGCGTGGAAGACGGACCCGGCCAGGCCGTAGCCGACGAGGCCGACGCGGAGCGGCTGGGCGGTGGAGGAGCTCATGGGCATGGGCACCACTTTGGCAACGCTGTTGCCAAAGTGCAAGCGACAGGCACAATGGCCTGGTGAACAGGGACAAGGGGAATCGCGGCGCGGGCGACAGAGACCGGGGGAGCGCGGCCGGGAGCGGTGGCGGGAGCGGTGGCGGGGTCAACCTCCCCGCGCTGCGCAGCCACAACGCCGCTCTGGTGCTCGACCTGCTCCGGACGGCGGGAGAGGCCGGCATCAGCCGTCTCGAACTGGCCGCACGCACCGGTCTGACCCCGCAGGCGGTCAGCAAGATCACCGCCCGGCTGCGGGCCGAGGGTCTCGCGGCGGAGGCCGGACGGCGCGCGTCGACCGGCGGCAAGCCGGCGACCGTCCTGCGGCTCGTCCCCGAGGCGGCGTACGCGATCGGGCTGCACCTCGACCGCGACGAGCTCACCGCCGTCCTCCTCGACCTCGCGGGCGAGCGTGTCGCCGTCCGCCGGGCCCCCCTCGACCTCGGCGCCGGCGCCGAACCGGTCCTGTCGACGGCCCAGGCGGAGATCGCGGCGCTGCTGGCGGCGGGTGGGGTGGGCACGGTGGGTGCGGTGGGTGCGGCCGGTGTGGCGCGTGCAGCCGGTGCGGCCGATGTGGCCGGTGGGGCGGGTGCGGCCGGTGGGGTGCGTGTGGCTGGTGTGGCGAGCGCGACGGGGACGCCGGAAGTGCCGGTCGCGCTGGGCGGTGCGCCGGAAGCACGGGAAGCGCCGGAAGTACGGGAAGTACGGGAAGTACGGGAAGTACGGGAAGCATCGGAAGCATGGGAGGCGCCGGAAGCACTGGAGGTGCCGGAAGCGAGCGTGTCGCGCAGCGCCCCGCCGGACAACCCCCCGGCGAACCGAGACGTCCCCGCCGCCCCGGCCGCCCCCGCCGGCCCCGCTGCCCCCGACCTCCTCGGTGTCGGGGTCGCCATGCCCGGGCCGCTGGACCATCTCGCCGGGACGCCCGGCCGGGTCACCGGGTTTCCCGAGTGGGACGGGTTCCCGCTGCGCGAGGAGCTGGGGCGGCGGCTCGGGCTGCCCGTGGTGCTCGACAAGGACACGAACGCCGCCGGCCTCGGCCTCGCCCTGCGCCCCGACGCGCCCGGCTCCTTCGCGTACGTCCATCTCGGTACGGGCCTGGGCGCGGGGCTCGTCCTCGGCGGTGCCGTCCTTCGTGGCGGCAGGACCGGTGCCGGAGAGCTGGGGCACCAGACCGTCCGGCTCGACGGGCCGCCCTGTGACTGCGGCGGGCGCGGCTGCCTGGAGGTCCTGTGCCTGGCCGCGCTCGCGCGCGGCGATCTCGACGAGGCCGCCAGGGTGCTCGGCACCGGCGCCGCGAACCTCGTGCGGCTGCTGGACATCGACCGCGTGCTGCTCGGCGGGCGCGCGGTGCTCGCCGAGCCCGAGGCCTTCGTGCGCGGGGCCCGCGAGGTCCTGGCCGGCCTCGGCCTCCCGACGCCCGTCGACGTCGTCGACCTTCCCGATCCCGTGGCGGAGGGCGCGGCGCACCTGGTCCTCGCCCCGGTCTTCGGCAAGTGACCTCGGCGGTCGCCGGGCCGGCCGCTGTCCCCGGCCCCTGTCCCCGGTCGCTGTCCCCGGCCGCCGCCCCCGCCCGTCCCCTCTCCGCTCCGCGAACCCCGGGAGGGGGCTGATCTTCCGATCATCGGCTGATCGGGCGGAATTCGCGGCCCGCTTCCGCTCCGTGCCGCGTCGCTCGCCGGGCGCCCGGCGGCGCCGTGGCAGGGTCGCGGGCGAGACGTACGTCCGCGAGCAGCAAAGGCACCGCCACCATGCGACCGCCCAGCACCGCCCTCGCCCTCACCGTTCTGGCCGGCGCCACGGCCACGGCCGCCGCGGTCGTCATGCTGCCGGTGGAAGCGGTGGCACGCGCGGTGCACGCGGCCCACGCGCCGCAGACCCCACACGCCGCGCCCGCTCTCCCTGTCGTCCCTGCCGTCCCTGCCGTCCCTGCCATCTCTCCTGTCTCTCCCGTACGCACCGCCCGCGCACCGCACACCGCGGACGGGCCGCATGCCGCGCCCGCTCCCCATCCCGCCCATCCCGGCCATTCCGGCCTTCCCGGCCACCCCGCCCAAGCCGCCCGCGCCCCGCAGGCCGCCCCGCACACCGCCCGCCCCCCGGGCCCCGTCGCCGTGCCCTCCTGCGGGACGGCCGACGCCGCCGAGTTCCCGCTGAAGACCCGGATCCACGGCGGGCCCGCGGACTATCCGGCCGGCGGCGAGTTCCGGACCTGGCAGCTGGACCTCACCAACACGACCGTCGCGGCCTGCCGTGACATCCACCCGGTGCTCGTCCTCACCGACCGGGACCGGACGCTGCGGCCGACGCAGATCCGGGCCGAGTTCTACGACGCCGACGCGCGGCTCTGGCGCCCGGTCGCCTTCGAGGCCACCGACCGCGCCGAGAACGTCGGCGTCTTCGACGCGCCGGTGCTGTCCACGGCGGTCCCGTCCTTCTCCGGGTTCGCGGTGCCCGCGGGCCGTACGCTCACCGTGCCCGTACGGCTCTCCTTCGGGGCCGACGCCGCGCCCGACGAGGTCGTCGTCAGCGCCGCCGTCGTGCAGAAGCGCGGCGGCGACGGCGACTGGGTCGGGGAGTCGGGCGACTACCGCCTGCAGATCGGCCCGGCCGACCCGGACGCCGAAGCCTCCCCGGACACCGACGCCGACGCCGGCCGCACCGCGGACCCGTCCGCACCGCCCGCCCGCACCGCTCCCGCCGAACCGGGTGACTCCGAACTCGCCCGTACGGGAAGGGAGTCGGCGGCCCTGCGGCTCGCTCCGGTCTCCGCCGCCCTGCTCACGGCAGGCGGCGCGCTGACGTACCTGGCGTGGCGGCGCCGCCGCCGCCCGCGACCGCACCCGTAGAGCACCCGGGCAACCCGCCTCGGGAACCCGCCTCGGGAACTCGCCTCGGGAACTCGCCTCGGGAACTCGCTCGGTCGCCCGCCTCCGTGCCCGCTCCTCCTCCGCCCTGCCGTCAGCCGACCGCGAGGGCCCAACGCCCCCGATCGCGCGGAGGCGTTGGCCGGCCCGCCGGCAACTGGTGATCGACAGGGTCAGGATCCGTGCTTCCTGTCCTAGGCTGGGGGCGTCGCCACAGCGTCGTTGCGTCGTCCCCAGCACACCGTTCTTCACGTACGGCAGGAGTCCCGCACCCATGGCAGAGCGCAAGCCGATCGAATCCTGGCTCACCGACATGGACGGCGTCCTCATCCACGAGGGCGTGCCGATCCCCGGCGCCGACGCGTTCATCACGAAGCTGCGGGACACCGGGAAGCCTTTCCTGGTCCTTACCAACAACTCCATCTACACCGCCCGCGACCTGCACGCCCGGCTCGCGCGCATGGGCCTGAACGTCCCGGTCGAGAACATCTGGACCTCGGCGCTCGCCACCGCCAAGTTCCTCGACGACCAGCGCCCCGGCGGCACCGCGTACGTCATCGGCGAGGCCGGTCTCACCACCGCCCTGCACGACATCGGCTACGTGCTCACCGACCACGACCCCGACTACGTGGTCCTCGGCGAGACCCGTACGTACTCCTTCGAGGCCATGACCAAGGCGGTCCGCCTCATCAACGCCGGCGCCCGCTTCATCTGCACCAACCCCGACGAGACCGGCCCGTCCCTGGAGGGCCCGCTGCCCGCCACCGGCTCGGTCGCCGCGCTGATCACCAAGGCGACGGGCAAGGAGCCGTACTTCGCGGGCAAGCCCAACCCGCTGATGATGCGCACCGGTCTGAACGCCATCGGCGCCCACTCCGAGACCAGCGCCATGATCGGCGACCGGATGGACACCGACATCCTGGCCGGGCTCGAGGCGGGCATGCAGACCTTCCTCGTGCTGACCGGCCTGACCACCGAGGCCGAGATCGACCGCTTCCCCTTCCGGCCCTCGAAGGTCGTGAAGTCGATCGCGGACCTCGTCGAGCGCGTCTGACGCAGACGCGGACACAGGCGCAGACGCGGACGCGGACCGGATCCGGTCCGCTCCCGCTCCCGGATCCGGTCCGCTCCGGATCCGCTCCGGATCCGATCCGCTCCGGATCCGGTCCGCTCCGGATCCGGAGCGGACCAGGTTCGATCCGCTCCTGAAACCGCAGGTGAGGGCCACGATCGGCCCCCCTGCGGATGCGGACGAGCCCGAACCGGGTGACCCTGCCAGTATCAGGAGGTCACCATGAGTTCAGGTCCCATCGCTCTCCGTGCCGCCGGGGCGGCCGTGGCCCTGGTGCTCGCGCCCGCCGCGGGCACCGCCCTCGCCCACGACGGCGTCCAGGCCACCGTCGCCCCAGCCACGGCCGCGCCCGGCGCCGACATCGACGTGCACGTCACGGGCTGCAAGGGCGCGACCGGCGCCGCCAGGTCGCAGGCGTTCGTCGCGGACGCCGAGCTCACGGGCCCGGAGGGCGGGAAGAAGGGCCGGCTGACCGGTGACACGACCCTGAAGTCGGGACTCGAGGACGGCACGTACAAGGTCAGCGTGACCTGCGACGGCCACGACCACCACGACGTCGGCAGCGTCCGTGTGCGCCGCCACCACGAGCCGACCCACAAGCCGAGCCACCCGCCCACGAACAAGCCGAGCCACGAGCCCGCCCGGAAGCCCACCCAGCACGCCTCCCCGGTCGCCCCCGTCCACGCGGGTGGCGGCGGTACGGCCGCCTACGCCGCGCCTGCGGCGCCCGGCATGGCGCAGACCGCGGGCGAGGCCGGCCTCGGCACCCCGTACACCCTCATGGGTCTCGGCATGGCCGCCGTCGCCGCGGTCGCCGTCGCCCTCCGCAGCGCCCGGCGCCGGAGCGGCGCGGGCCAGGGCGCGGACTGACCGGATGTCCTCCGGGCGCGCCCTGACGGGCACGGCCTGGGCCGTGCTGGTGCTCGGACTGTGGGTCTGGGGCAGGGACGCCGCCGAGGTGCCCCTCGGCAGCTCGGCGCCGATCACCGGCGACATCGCCGCCGTCGGCCGCCCGCTCGGCGAGCCGCTGCCGCCGGAGCACGACCCGGTGGGGGCCGCCGAACCGCGCCGGGTGGAAGTCCCGTCGCTCGGGATCTCGGCGCCCGTGGTGGCGCGGGGCCTGGACGGGGACGGGGCGATCGACCCGCCGCCGTACGACATGCCGCACACCGTCGGCTGGTACGGCTCCGGCCCGCGACCCGGCGCCTCGGGGGCCGCGCTCCTGGTCGGCCACGTCGACACGGACACCCGCCCGGCCGTCTTCTACGGGCTGAGCGCGGTGCGGCCCGGTGCGGCGGTGACCGTGACCCGTTCGGACGGAAGCGTCGTGGAATTCACGGTCGACGACGTGCAGGTCCTTCCCAGGGACGGTTTCGACGCCCGGAAGGCCTATGGCCCGCGCCGCCCGGGCCGGTCCGAACTGCGGCTGATCACCTGCGGCGGCAGCTTCGACCGCGAGGCGGGCGCGTACACGGCGAACGTGGTGGTCTCGGCGTATCTGACGGGGGCGAAGGGCATGGCGGCGGGGCGCTGACCGCGGAGCGCACGTCACGAGCAGCGCGCGCAGCCCATGAGCGCATGCAGCCCAGCCCCAGCAGGGCATGCGGCGTATGCAGGGCATGCCGGGCATCCGGGCATACAGGCCATACAGGTCATGCAGGGCAAGCGCGGCAAGCCGAGGAATCCCGTACGACGGAAACACGACCGAGGCCCTTCACCTGATGGTGAAGGGCCTCGGCCTTCGCGTGCGCCGCCAGGGACTCGAACCCCGGACCCGCTGATTAAGAGTCAGCTGCTCTAACCAACTGAGCTAGCGGCGCCTGCTGACCTGCATAACTTTACAGCACTCCCGAGGGTGCTCCTGACCATTTACCGTCCCGATCACGCTCCGCCCGGCCTGTCGGATGGTCGTATTGACCCTTCGATCCGTCAAAATGCGACTTGTCCGGACAGTTGAGACACTGACGCCCGTGCCAGAGCGAAAAGATCTTGACGAGTGTGGAGGGGAACACATGAGTGTGCCGGTCTTCGAAGAAGTCGAGCCAGCGGCGGACTGCGGCTGCCCGGGCTGCGCCCAGCGGCGCCGCGACCTCGCACTGGGGCTCCCGGTCCGGGCGGGCGGCCACCCCGCCGCGCACGGAGCCCGGCGCGCACTGGTCCTCGTGACCGCGGCGGGCGTGGTCCTGGGCGGCGGCACGGGCGTGGCCGGCGCGCTGCCGTCCGACCCGGCGGCGGACTCGGCGGCAGGCCCGCCGATGGTCGATCCGATGGTCGATCCGATGGTCGACCTGGCGGTCGATCCGGTGGTGGATCCGGCGGTCGATCCGGTGGCGGATCCGGTGGCCGATCCGGCGGAGGATGCCGCGCCCGCCTCCCTGCCCGACGCGTCGGCCGACCCCGCGGCAGGCGCGGTCGGCGTCGACCGGGCCCTCACCGGGCCGGACCCCGAGACCCCGCAGGGCGGCCGGGGGCCGCTGCACGGCGCACCCGGTCCCGGCTCGGCGCCCTCGCCCGGCGCGACCCCGACGACCAGTCAGATCTCCGTCGACTCCCTGCGCAAGAGCACCCGCGCCGAGATCATCAACCGCGCGAAGACCTGGGTCACGGCCGGCGTCCCGTACTCGATGGAGCGCTACTGGGCCGACGGCTACCGCCAGGACTGCTCCGGCTACATCTCCATGGCCTGGAACCTCCGCTCCAACGAGTGGACCGGCAGCCTGGACCGCTTCGCCGACCGGATCGACCGCGCCGAACTCCAGCCCGGCGACATCCTGCTCTTCCACAACCCGGCCAATCCGACGCGCGGCTCGCACGTGACGATCTTCGGCGGCTGGACCGACTACACCCACACCTCCTACATCGCGTACGAGCAGACCAAGCCGCGCACGCGGAAGCAGGCCACGCCGCTCGCGTACTGGGAGAACTCCGACCGCTACCTCGCCTACCGCTACAAGGGCGTGATCAGCGGCGTCAACGGCGAGGGAGCCGGGAACGCCGGCGCCGGCGCGGTGGCGCCCCCGTATCCCGGAACGGCGAAGTTCGGACCCGGCGCCAACAACGCCTACGTCACGCAGCTCGGGCAGCTGCTCGTCGCGCGCGGCGGCAAGAAGTTCTACAGCAAGGGCCCGGGCCCGCGCTGGGGCGAGGCGGACCGCCGGGCGACCCAGGCCTTCCAGCTCGCCCAGGGCTGGAAGGGCAAGGAGGCGGACGGGCTGCCGGGGCCGCACACGTGGAAGCTGCTCGTGAGCGGTCAGGGCAGGAGCATCGGCGGTTCGAGTGGTTCGGGCGGGTCGAGCGCATCTGCGAGCGGGTTCCCCGGGCGTGGCTACTTCCGTCCGGGCCAATCCAACGCATATGTGGAGAAGCTGGGCAAACAACTGGTGAAGCGGGGCTTCGGCAAGCACTACGTGTCGGGCCCCGGTCCGCGGTGGACGGAGGCGGACCGCCGCAACGTCGAGGCCTTCCAGCGGGCCCAGGGCTGGCGCGGCGGTGCGGCCGACGGCTACCCGGGTCCGGAGACCTGGCGGCGCCTTTTCCGATGACCCCGAGAACATGAGGTGACCGAATGACGGCATCGACCCCGACCCCGCCGGACTCCGGCGCGGCCGCCAGCCGCGACGCGGCCCGCACCGCCCGCCGCCTCACCGACGGCCGCCTACGCCCCGCCACCCCACCGGGCCCGACACCGCCCCCGTCACCGACACCGCCCCCGTCACTCACTCCGGCATCGACTCCGCCGCCGACCTCGGCCCTCGCGCCGTCCCCGGCATCGACCCCGTCACCGGCTCCGGCGTCGACCTCCTCCACCCCGGCTCCGGCGTCGACTCCCTCGGCGCCGGCCCCGGCTCCGGCCTCCGCCTCGGCCTCGGTCTCGGCACCGGCTCCCGCGCGACCGTCGACGCCCAGCGCTGCTGCGGCGCCGGGCGGCGGCACGGGCGGGCAGGGCGGCGCGAGCGCCCCGGGCGCACCGGCCGCCTCGACCGCTCCGGGCGCACCCGGCGCATCGACCGTCCCGGTCACCCCGGCTTCGCCGGGTGGTCCCGCACCGTCGTCCACCGCTGCGGCGAAGGGCGCCGCGGGCACACCGAGTGCTCCGGGCACGAGAACCACTGTCGGCCCGGTCGACCCTTCCGCCCGCCCGGCCACTACGGGAAGCACGGCGAGCCCGGCCGGCCCCCGAACCCCGGCCCCCGACGTCGCGCACAGCACGCAGGCGCCCGCCAACACCCCGGAGCCCGCCCACACCCAGGGGCCCGTCAGCACCCCGACGCCCCCCAGCACGCGGACGGCCGCCCCCAGCACCCCCAACACCCCGGGCACCCCCATCACGCCAACCGCCGGTCCGGCCACCACGCCGCCCGCCACCACACCGCCCGCCACCACGCCGCCCGCCACCACCCCGACCTCCGCAACCTCCACGGCTGCCGCACCGCACGCCACGGCAGAGCCGCGCCGCCCTGGCTCTGCGTCAGCCACCGGCGGTCAGGGCGCAGTTGCCGCTTCCCCCAAGCCGGGTTCCGTCCAGGGGGCGACCAGCTCCACCGTCGCCCAAGGTGCCGTCACCGCGAAGGCAGGTGGCCAGGGCGCCTCGTCCTCCGTCCCTGGCGGTCTCCCTTCGGCCGGGCTCGCGCGGCCCGGCGGGCGTGACGCCGGGGCGGAGACGGGTGGCGGGGTGGACCTCGGGTGGATCGCCGGAGGACGGGGCGAGCCCGTCGCCGTTCCCTCCGCGGCCGACGCCGGGGAGAAGGCAGCCGCCCCTCAGAACGCCGGCGGCAACCGCGGTGCCGCCCCCGCCCCCGCCTCCGCCACCTCCGCCGCCCCCGCCGCCCCCGCCGCGCCCGCGTCCGCCGCGCCCGCCGGCAGCACCGCGCGGCGGCGGACCGTCATCGGGACCGAGAGCACCGGGTCCATCCCGGTGCACCTGCTCTTCCGCGACGAGCCGGCCGCCGGGTCCACGGCCGCGGACGACGGCGGCCCCGACACGGTCCCCGTCCCCATCCCCGGCGCAGGCACAGGCACAGGCAGGAACGCCTCGCTCTCGGGCAAGAACGGCACGGGCACCGGCGCGAAGAACGCCAAGCCCGGCTGCAAGCCCGGCTGCAAGCCCGGTGGCGAGCCCGGTGCCAAGCCCGGCGGCAGGACCGGTGCCAAGCCCGGCGGCAAGACGGCCCCCACCGCCTCGGCCACGCCCGCCGCCTCGGCCACCCCCGCCATCCCCGCGCCCACCCGCCCCGCCCCCACGTCCCCCTCCGCCCGTCCCGCGCCCACCGCCGACCCCAAGCTGGTCGAGCGGCCCGGGCCGGTGCTGCCGGGGTGGGTCGGGGTCGCCGGGGGAGCGCTCGCGTTCGCGTGGTGCGCGGCGCTCGTGTGGTGGACGGGCGTGGTGCCCGAGGAGGCCGCACGGATGCTGCGCCTGCCCTCGCGGCCGTACGAGGGCATCCACCTCGGCCAGTGGGCGCTGCTCGCGCTCGGCGTCCTCCTCACGCTCTTCTTCGTGGGGGGTCTCGGCCGCGGCCGGGTCGGTTACGCCCTGGTCCTCACGCTCTTCGGCGACTACCGCGGCACCGTCCGCCGTACCGGCCTGCTCTGGGTGAGCCCGCTGCTGCTGCGCCGCCGGGTGGACGTACGGCTGCGGCACTGGCGCAGCGAGCCGCTGTCCGCGGTGGACGCGAAGGGCACGGCGCTGAACGTCGTGGTGCTGGTCGTGTGGCGGGTCCGGGACACCGTGCGGGCGGCCCTCGGGGTCGACCGGCACGAGGAGTACCTCCGCGAGCAGGTGGAGGCGGCGATGGCCCGGGTGCTCTCGCAGCTTCCGGCGGACGCGTTCCACGAGGACGCGCCGACCCTGCGCGACGCGGAGGCGGTCGGCGAGGCGCTGACCCGGATGCTGTCGGCGGAGTGCGCACCGGTCGGCATCGACGTGTTCTCGGCGCAGCCGACCCGCATCGAGTACGCGCCCGAGGTGGCCGCGGCGATGCAGCGCCGCCGGATCGCGGCGATCGACGCCAAGCACCGGGACAGCGTCCTCACCTCGGTCGTGGACGCGGTGGACGACGTGGTCCACCGGCTGACCTCCCGTGGTCTCGTCGAGCTGGACGACTACGAGCGGAAGGCCCTGGTGAAGGACCTGACGGTGGCGTTCTACACCGGGCGTACGGCTCCGGGCGAGGGCGCCTGACACGCCGCCGCCGACTTTGCCGTTGGTATGGACATGGCCAACTTCCCTCCCTACTTTGGAACTTGGTCTAGACCGGAGTCATCGCACCCTCGCGTCATGGCGCCCTCGCGCCATGACGTCACGGCGCCCCTTCGTACCACCGCGCCACCGCACCACCGACCACGCACGCGTGCAGCACAGCCCACAGAACACCCCCACGTTCTCCTGGAGCGACAGCATGCGCAGAAGGACCCGCATAGAGCCGCACGGAAAGACGCCCAAGAAGATCCACAGAACGGCCGGAGTGGCGGCCGTGACGCTCGGCGTCGCGGCGGCCTCCCTCCTCGCCACGACCAGCGCGAGCAGCCACGGCTACACCGACTCGCCGATCAGCCGGCAGAAGCTCTGCGCCAACCGCACCGTGAGCAACTGCGGCGACATCCAGTGGGAGCCGCAGTCGGTCGAGGGCCTCAAGGGCTTCCCGTCCCGGGGGCCGGCCGACGGGCAGATCTGCGCGGGCGGGAACTCCCGCTTCGCGCAGCTCGACAACCCCCGCGGCGGCGCCTGGCCCACCACCCGGGTCACCGCGGGCCAGAGCCACACCTTCCGGTGGCAGTTCACGGCCCGTCACGCGACCACGGACTTCCGCTACTACATCACCAAGAACGGCTGGACCGGGACCAAGGCCCTGACCCGGGCCGATCTCGACACCCAGCCCTTCCTGGTCGTCCCCTACAACAACCAGCAGCCGCCCTCGACCCTCTCGCACGCGGGGACCATCCCGGCGGGCAAGACCGGCCGCCATCTGATCCTCGCGGTGTGGACGATCGCGGACACCGGGAACGCCTTCTACGCGTGCTCGGACGTCCAGCTCTAGCGCCACCCCGGCCACCCCGGCCACCCCGGCCTCCGGGTCACCCCGGCCACCCCGGCCTCCGGGTCACCCCGGACGGCCCGGCGCCGTCGGGGCGGCAAGGGCGTTCATTTCTGAAAGACCGTCAGCTACCATCCCGCCGCATGGGTACGCAGACCGTCGCGGAGCTCGTACGGCGCCAGTGGGGCGACCACAGGACCGGGCTGAGGGACGAGCACACCACCCTCACCCACCACCAGGTCGCCTCCGGCGCCGCCGCGCGGGCCGCCCTGCTCACGGAGCTGATGCCCGACGGGCCGGGGTGCGAGCCGCACCTCGGCCTGTTGCTCGACAACACACCGGAGTACCCGCTCTGGCTCGGCGCGGCGGCCCTCGCGGGGGCCGCCGTCGCCGGGATCAACCCCACCCGCCGCGGCGCCGAACTCGCCCGCGACATCCGGCACACCGACTGCCGGATCCTGGTCACCCAGCGCGCCCACCTGCCGCTCCTCGACGGCCTCCCGCTGCCCGGGATCCGCGTCCTCGTCACCGACACCGACGCCTACCGCGAGCTCCTCGCGCCCTACGGCTCGGCCACGCCGGGCGACACCTTCCTGCGGCCCGTCCGGCCCGGCAGCCGGCTGCTCCTCACCTTCACCTCCGGCTCCACCGGCGCGCCGAAGGCGGCCGTCTGCTCCCAGGGCCGGCTCGCGGCCGCCGGCGCGGCCCTCGTCTCCCGCTTCGGGACGCGGGACGACGACACCCACTACATCTGCATGCCCATGTTCCACGGCAACGCGGTGATCGCCGACTGGGCGCCCGCGCTGGCCGCCGGTGCCGGGATCGCGCTGCGTGCCCGCTTCTCCGCGTCCCGCTTCCTGCCCGACGTGCGCCGCTTCGGCGCCACCTACTTCACCTACGTCGGCCGCGCCGTCCAGTACCTCCTCGCCACCCCCGCCACGCCCCACGACCGTGACCACCGCCTCCGGCTCGGCTTCGGCACGGAGGCCGGGGCGGTCGACGCGGCCCGCTTCGAGGCGCGCTTCGGCGCACGGCTCGTCGAGGGGTACGGATCCTCCGAGGGCGGCGCGGCGATCCAGCGGACGCCCGGCACCCCGGCCGGGGCCGTCGGGCGGGCCGCGCCCGGCGACGACCTGGCCGTGCTCGACCCGGCCACCCTGCGCGAGTGCCCGCCGGCCCGCTTCTCGCCCACCGGCGTGCTGCTCAACGCCGACGAGGCCGTCGGGGAGCTGGTCAACCGGGGCCGGAGCTCCTTCGAGGGCTACTGGCGCAACCCGGAGGCGGAGGCGGCCCGGCTGCGCGACGGGTGCTACTGGACGGGTGACCTCTTCTACCGGGACGCCGACGGCTTCCTCTACTTCGCGGGCCGCGCCGACGACCGGCTGCGGGTCGACAGCGAGAACCTGGCCGCCGCCATGATCGAGGGCATCCTGTCCCGCTGGGAGCGGGCGGCGGGCGTCGCGGTCTACGCGATACCCGACCCGGTCGCCGGCGACCGGGTGATGGCGGCGGTCGCGCTGCGCGACGGCGCCGTCTTCGATCCGCGCGCCTTCGCGGACTTCCTCGCCGCCCAGTCCGACCTCGGGACCAAGATGCCCCCGACCTACGTCCGGGTCGTCCCCGGGCTCCCGCTCACCGCGACCCACAAGATCCATCGGGTGGCGCTCCGCCGCGCCGCCCTCGCCTGCCCGGACCCGGTCTGGTGGCGCCCGTCGCCCGCCGCCCCGTACGAGCCCTTCACCGAGACCGCCCGCGAGACCCTCCGCCGGGAGTACGAGGAGCGGCACCGACCGTTCCCGGGCGACCCTTCCTAGGGCCGGTCCGGTGGTGCCCGGAGAAACGAGGAAGCCCCTCGCTCTCGCGAGGGGCTTCCTCTGTCTGTGCGCCGCCAGGGACTCGAACCCCGGACCCGCTGATTAAGAGTCAGCTGCTCTAACCAACTGAGCTAGCGGCGCCTGCTGACAGAGAAAATACTACCTGGTCCCGAGGGGTGCTCGTGACCACCGCCGTTCGGCGCGGCGACCACCTCCGCCCGGCGCGGCCGCCGGGTGTTCAGATCGCCAGCGACAGCACCACCGGAGCGGCCCGCCGGTTCAGCATGTCGGCCGCGGAACGCAGCCGGTGCGCGTGCTCCAGCGGCAGCGAGAGCGCCAGGCAGCCCACGGCCGCGCCCGCCGTCAGCGGCACCGCCGCACAGACGGTGCCCACCGCGTACTCCTGGAGGTCGAGCACGGGGACGGTCGGCGGCTGGCTGTCCAGCTTGGAGAACAGCACCTTCTCGTTGGTGATCGTCCGGGAGGTCAGCCTGGCGATCTTGTGACGGGAGAGGTGGTCGCGGCGTCCGTTCTGGTCGAGCTGGGTCAGCAGGCACTTGCCGACCGCGCTGGCGTGCGCGGCGGAGCGGAAGTCCACCCACTCGTTGACCTTCGGGGTGCGCGGGCCGTCGGCGAACTGGGTGATCTTCACCTCGCCGTCGATGTAGCGGCTGATGTAGACGGCGGCGCCGACCGAGTCGCGCAGCTCGGTCAGGGTCTCCTGGAGCTTGCGCTCCAGGGCCTCGCGCCGGGTGGTGCCGGAGCCGAGGAGGACCAGGGAGTCGCCGATCGTGTAGGCGCCGTCGGAGACCTGCTCCACGTAACCCTCGCGCCGGAGCATGAGGAGCATGGACGACAGGTGGGCGACGGGCAGGCCGGTCTCCCGCGCGATCTGCACGTCCGTCACGCCGCCGCCGTGTCGGGAGACCGTCTCAACACGCGCAGGGCGTATTGCACCGAGTGGAACGGCGCGGTGGGCTCGGGCTTCAGCGCCACGGTTTCCCCCTACCAGGTTGTGACCGCAAGCTTCCGTACCACGATAGCCGCCAAGGGCCCGCAACGGGGCGGCTGTTGGCGAGATTGATTCGCTGCTCAGGGGCCCTGTGCTGGGGCTCGCCACTCTGGCATATGCCACGGTCAAAGCCCTACCGGAGAGTCGGAGGTCAGGGGCGTGTGCGAGGCCCGCCGTACGGGCGTTCGGAGGCCTTCCGGACGTGAAGATTTTTTCGGGGAATAACCGGAGCCACCCTCCAGTTGCGTGATTCCGTACGCAGCGACGTCCAGGAACAGGAAGGCTTACGGTGAGCGACGCGAATCCGGACGAGAAGCGAGACGCGGTCCACGACGCGGCTCAGGGCCCGGCGCGCGAGGCCTCGCAGGGCCCGGCGCACGACGCCTCGCCGGGCGCGGCGCACGACGCCTCGCAGGGCGCGACGCGCGACGCGATCCGAGGCGAGGCCCGCGGCACCGCTCCCGTACCGCTGTCCGTCCTCGACCTGGTCACCGTGGGCCAGGGGCGCACCGCGAGCCAGGCGCTCGCCACCAGCGTGGAGATCAGCAGGCTCGCCGAGCGCCGCGGCTTCCACCGGCACTGGGTGGCCGAACACCACTCCATGCCGGGCGTCGCCTCCTCCTCGCCCGCCGTGATCCTGGCCCACCTGGCCGCCCACACCAGCCGCATCCGGCTGGGCTCCGGCGGCGTGATGCTGCCCAACCACGCGCCGCTGGTGATCGCCGAGCAGTTCGGCACCCTGGAGGCGCTCGCCCCCGGCCGCATCGACCTCGGCCTCGGCCGCGCACCCGGCACGGACGGGGCGACGGCCGCCGCGCTGCGGCGCACGCGGACGCTCAGCGAGGGCGCGGATGACTTCCCGGAGCAGCTCGCCGAGCTGACCCGCTTCCTGGACGACGACTTCCCCGACGGGCACCGGTACGCCCGGATCCACGCCGTGCCCGGCCCCGTGCAGGGCCCGAAGGACCGGCCGCCGATCTGGCTGCTCGGCTCCTCCGGCTTCAGCGCGCGGCTCGCCGGCCTGCTCGGCCTGCCCTTCGCCTTCGCCCACCACTTCTCCGCGCACCACACCCTCCCGGCGCTCGACCTCTACCGCGAGTCCTTCCGGCCCTCCGCGGTGCTCGACGCGCCGTACGCGCTGATCGGCGTCGCCGCGCTCGCCGCCGACGAGGCCCGGGAGGCGCACCGGCAGGTGCTGACCGGCGCCCTGTCGATGCTGCGGCTGCGCACCGGCCGGCCCGGCCTCGTCCCGACGCCCGAGGAGGCGGAGGCGTACGAATTCAGCCTCGCGGAGCGCGACTTCGTCGACGGCTGGCTGGCGAACATCGCGTACGGCACGGCGGACGAGGTGCGGGAGGGCCTGGACGCGCTGCGGAAGCGCACCGGCGCCGACGAGCTGATGATCACGACGAACGCCCACGGCGGGGAGGCCCGGCTGCGCAGCTACGAACTGATCGCGGACGCGTACGACCTCCCGGCGCTCGGCTGAGGCCGCCGGGCCGCCTTTCGGAGAACCTCCCGCCGGCCGTCGCGGAGGCACGGGCCGCCGGCAATCGCCGGGTCTGGTTCTTGTCTTCACACGCCCGCGGCGGAGTCCTAAGGGAGCCTTAAACCGCTCGTCACGCATGGTGGCGGGCGGTTCCGTTTTGTGCTGCGGGCCCTCCGGAGGGTCCTGACGAGGGCTTTTACCCGTCAATTGGTCTAGTCCTCAATCTGGTTCAGACCATTGACGCGCTCATCCTGCGGCGGATATCACTGCTCCAACTTCCGTACCGCCACCCCTTCCGGAGGCCGCACGTGCACCCCCGCAATCCCCGCAGTACCCGCAGACCACTGATCGCCGCGCTCCTCAGCTCGGCCCTCGCCGCGGGCGCCCTCGCCGCGACCGCCGGCCTCGGTTCGGCCCAGGCCGCCGACACCGCGACCACCGCCGCCTCCACGGGCGGCGTCAAGATCGCGTACTACGACCAGTGGAGCGTGTACGGGAACGCCTTCTACCCGAAGCACCTCGACGAGCGGGGCATCGCGGCCAAACTGGACATCATCAACTACTCGTTCGGGAACATCCACCCGACCGAGCTCACCTGTTTCGAGGCCAACAAGGCCGCGGGCGACGACAACAACCCCAACGCCGGTGACGGCGCGGGCGACTCGTACGCCGACTACCAGAAGTCCTTCTCGGCCGCGGACAGCGTCGACGGCGTGGCCGACAAGTGGGACCAGCCGATCGTGGGCGTCTTCAACCAGTTCAAGGAACTGAAGGCGAAGCACCCGCACCTGAAGATCAACATCTCGCTCGGCGGCTGGACGTACTCCAAGTACTTCTCGGACGCGGCCAAGACCGACGCCAGCCGCAAGAAGCTCGTCTCCTCCTGCATCAAGCAGTACATCCAGGGCGACCTTCCGGTCGAGGGCGGCTTCGGCGGCCCCGGCACCGCGGCCGGCATCTTCGACGGCATCGACATCGACTGGGAGTACCCCGGCTCGCCCGACGGCCACCTCGGCAACCACTACGCGCCCGAGGACAAGCAGAACTTCACGCTCCTGCTCGCCGAGTTCCGCAAGCAGCTCGACGAGTACGGCGCCGCCCACGGCGGCAAGAAGTACCTGCTGACCGCCGCCCTGCCGGCCGGCCAGGACAAGATCAAGCACATCGAGACGGACAAGATCGGCGCGTACCTCGACTACGCGAACATCATGACGTACGACATGCACGGCGCCTGGGACGGCGACGGGCCGACGTACCACCAGTCCCCGCTCTACTCGGGCAGCAACGACCCGACCGACCCGATCAAGCCGGGCACCGAGAAGTACTCGATCGACAACGCCATCGACTCCTGGATCGACGGCAAGCCCGCCTACGGCATCGCCGGCGGCTTCCCGGCGAACAAGCTGACCCTCGGCTACGAGTTCTACTACCGCGGCTGGAAGGGCGTCCCGGCCGGCACCGCCAACGGCCTCGCCCAGCCCGCCACCGGTGCCTCCGGCGCCCGGCCGCTCAGCCAGCAGCCCGGCATCGCGCACTACAAGGAGCTCGGCGGCATCGTCGACAACCCGGCGACCACCTTCTGGGACGACCAGGCCAAGTCCGCGTACTTCTACAAGGACGGCGAGTTCTTCACCGGTCTCGACCAGCGCACCATCCAGGCCCGCGCCGACTACGCCCACCAGCGCGGTCTCGCCGGCGCGATGATGTACTCGCTGCTCGGCCTGGACGCCAACGCCACGCTGCTGAACCAGATCGTGACCGCGGTCGGCTCGTCCCCGACGAGCCCCACCACCCCGCCCACCACGACGCCGCCGACCACTCCGCCGACGACGCCGCCCACCACCCCGCCGACCACTCCGCCCACGACCCCGCCGACCGGCTGCACCGCCCCGGCGTACGTGGCCGGCACCGTCTACACCGGCGGCAGCCTCGTCTCCCACCAGGGCCACACCTGGAAGGCCCAGTGGTGGACCCAGAACGAGGAGCCGGGCACGACCGGCGAGTGGGGCGTCTGGAAGGACCAGGGCGCCTGCTGATCCCCGGCTGATCCCCGGGCCTGACGGCCCCGCACGAACCACTGCCCCCGCCCGGAATGTCCCTCCGGCCGGGGGCAGTTCCATGCCCGCCGGACGGGCCGTACGGCTTCACGGGCCGTACGGGCTCTGCGGACCGTCCCGGCTCTGCGGGCTGTCCGGGCCGGGAGGGCGGTACGGCTACACGGGCAGCGGCGCGGTGCCGATGAGGCCTTCGATGTGCTCCGGCGGGACCGCCCGCGAGTACAGCCAGCCCTGGCCGGTGTCGCAGCCGATCCGGCGCAGCCGCGCGGCCTGGCCCGAGGTCTCCACGCACTCGGCGGTGACCGTGAGCCCCAGCCGGTGCGCGAGCCGCACCAGCGCCTCGACGATCAGCTCGTCGGCCGGGTTGGCGTGCTCCTCGTCCTGGAAGCCGCGCACGAACGATCCGTCCAGTTTGAGGACGGAGACCGGCAGCCGGCTCAGGTAGGCGAGGTTCGAGTAGCCGGTGCCGAAGTCGTCGATCGCGATCCGCACGCCCATGTCGCTCAGCGCCTGGAGCGCCTGGAGCGGCCGGCCGGCCGAGCCCATCACCGCCGACTCCGTCAGCTCCAGCTGGAGCAGGTGCGGCGCGAGCCCGGTCTCGGCGAGGATGCCGGCCACGTCGGCGACCAGGTCGGAGTCCCAGACCTGACGCACCGCCACGTTCACGCTGACGAAGATCGGCCGGTCTCCCGGGTGGTCCTTCTGCCACTGGCGGGCCTGGCGGCAGGCGGTCCTCAGCACCCAGCGGCCGAGCTCGACGATCGACCCGTCCTCCTCGGCGATGCCGACGAACCGATTCGGCGTCAGCGTGCCGAACTGCGGGTGGTTCCAGCGCACCAGCGCCTCCACCCCGCGCACCGCACCGTCGGCGAGGTCCACGAGCGGCTGGTACTCCAGGGCGAACTCGCCGCGCTCCACGGCGGGCCGCAGCGTGGAGGACAGCGCCTGCCGGGTCATCCGGTGGGCGTTGCGCTCCGGGTCGAAGAGTGTCCAGCGGGCCTTGCCGTCGGCCTTGGCCCAGTACAGCGTGGTGTCGGCGGCCTGCATCAGCTGCGTCGCCGTCGAGCCCTGGGCGCGCCGCTCGACCACGCCGATGGACGCGGAGACCGAGAGCCGCTGCCCGGACAGGTCGAAGGGTTCCTGGAGCGCGGTGAGCACGGCCTGTGCCAGGTCGGCCAGCTGCTCGGTGCCGGCGGAGTCCTCGACCAGGATCGCGAACTCGTCGCCGCCGAGCCGGGCCACGAGGTGTCCGCCGCCGCGCGTGAAGCCGTGTCCGTCGGCGCACTCGGTGAGCCGGCCGGCGACGGCGGCGAGCAGCCGGTCGCCGACCCGGTGGCCGAGGGTGTCGTTGACCGCCTTGAAGCCGTCCAGGTCCAGGTAGCAGAGACCGATCCGCCCCGTTCTGCCATGCCCGTAGGACTCGTAGGACTCGTAGGGCGGGTAGTCGTCGTCGTACGCGGGCTCCGGGAGGTCCTCGTCGGAGGGGCCCTCGGCGGCGGCGCTCTCCAGGGCGGCGGTCAGCCGCTCGAAGAACAGGGTGCGGTTGGGCAGCCGGGTGACCGGGTCGTGCATCTGGAGGTGGCGCAGCCGGGCCTGGAGCTCGCGGCGGTCGCTGATGTCGGCGACCGAGAGCAGCACGCGCGGGCTGTCGGGCACGGGCGAGACGGTCACCTCTGCCCACAGGGACTGCCCGTCGGGGTGCTTGAGGCGGCGGGTGCAGCGGAACCGGGAGCGCCGGCCGCGCAGCACCTCGCGGTAGGCGTGCCAGGTGCGGCCGTCGGCGGCGAGGTCGACGAGGTCGGCGGCGGCCTGCCGGTGGAGGTCGGCGGGCTCGGTGCCGAGCAGCGCACCGAGCGCGTCGTTGGCGGCGACGACGACGCCGTCCCGGTCGACCATGGCCATGGCGACCCGGGCGGCGCGGAAGGCGGCGCGGTAGTCGCGGAGTTCCGCCTCGGGGGAGGGGCCGGCGGCGGGGCCGGGGGCGGGATCGCGGGGGAGTGAGTGACGCTCCGTGACCATCGACTCCGCCGACGGATGCACCGGTTCTTCGGGGGTTCCGCTCACCGCTCGCTCCCGTAGTGCGTTCGGGCCGTACAGATGTGGTCGGAAAGGTCGGCCAAGGAAAGTGTGCCGATCATAGAGGCTGGCCCGGGCGCCGTTCCAGCTTTCCGGCCCGCCCCAGGCCTTCCGCGGGCTGTGAGGCTGCCCACCCGCACGCCCGGGCCGATCGTTTCTGCGCGGGTCTGACACGGGTCGACGACACCCTGACCGAATGTGACTTTCCGTGAGCTGTCGCGCGTCCGTGTCGCGTCGCCCCGGCGAGTCCCGCTCACCCGACCGGGGCAGCGGAAAGGTGCGAAACATACCAAACCGACACAAGGTGGGTGGGGTGTCACGCTTTCCGGAGCCGGAGGTCCACGTGAGGGGTCAGCAGCCACCCGGGGGAGTGCGGCGCTCGCGCCTGCGGGCCGGTGCGGCCGCCTTCACCTCCCTCGCGGCACTCGCCGCGACCGGCCTGGTCGCCGGACCCGCCGTCGCCGCGCCCTCCGCCGGCCCCTGCGCCCTGCCCCGGACCGACGCCCATCACTCGCTCGGCCTCGACAGCTGGAACCGCGCCTATCCCCAGCCCACGCGCACCCTCGACGCGGTCATGATCTTCCTGTCCTTCCCGGACTCCGAGCCGCTCACCACCCCGGCCGAGCTGGCCGCCGACCACTTCCCCGGCACGTCCGCGTTCTTCGAGCGCGCCTCCTACGGCCGGTTCAGCCTGCGCCCGCACCCGCAGGCCGCCTGGACCCGGATGCCGCGTGACTCCTCCTCGTACGCGATACGGCGCGACTGGAGCGCCGAGCACCGCGCGGCCTATCTGCGCGACGCGATCCGGGCGGCCGACGGCTCCGTCGACTTCTCCCGCTACGACATCGTCTACCTCGTCGCCGACCCGGACGCGCCCGGCGTGGACTCCGACGCCACCAAGGTGGTCAACCTGGAGCACCCGCTGGAGGCCGACGGCACGGAGATCAAGCGGGTCGTGACCGTCTTCGAGCGGCATCCGCCGGACCGCAACGTGCTCGCCCACGAGACCGGCCACGTCTTCGACCTGCCCGACCTCTACCACCGGCCCACCGACGGCAAGGGCGACTGGGACACCCACGTCGGGGACTGGGACGTCATGGGCAGCCAGTTCGGCCTCGCGCCCGAGCCCTTCGCCTGGCACAAGTGGAAGCTGGGCTGGCTCGACCGCGACCAGGTGGCCTGTGTCCGCGGTCCCGGCACGCATGTCATCGGCCTGGAGCCGGTGGCCGCCGCGCCCGTGGCCGGCGGCACCCTCGGCACCCGGCTCGCCGTGGTCCGTACGGGCGAGGGCAGCGTGCTGGCCGTCGAGGCCCGCTCGGCGACCGGCAACGACGCGGACACGTGCACCGAGGGCGTGCTCGTCTACCGGGTCCGCAACCAGGCGGCGTCCGGCGACGGCCCGGTGGAGGTCGTCGACACCCACCCGCGCACCGAGGCCTGCTGGGAGCGCTCGGTCTACCCGCCGCTCGCGGACGCGCCGCTGCGGGAGGGCGAGTCCTTCACGGTGCCCGACACCGGCGTACGGGTGGAGGTGGCCGAGCGGACCGGAGCCGGGGTGTGGACGGTGCGGATCAGCGGTCCGCAGCCGGTGCGGTGACCGGGAGGACCGTGGCGAAGCCCCTGCGGCGGAAGCACGAAGAAGCCCCCCGCTTCCGCGAGGGGCTTCTTCCGTCTGTGCGCCGCCAGGGACTCGAACCCCGGACCCGCTGATTAAGAGTCAGCTGCTCTAACCAACTGAGCTAGCGGCGCCTGCTGACGTCGTAGACATTAGCATCCGGTTCCGCCGAAGCAAAAATCGATACCCGCACATCGGCCCGCGCAACCATCCGGACGGCCCGCACGCAGGCCCACAGCAGCACCTCGGGCCCGGGCAGCCAGGGCCTGCGGGTGTCGGGCGCGACCACCCAGCGCGGGGCCTGGGCGTCGGGGCCGGCCGGGGCGAGCGGCGGCACGGTCACCGCGTCGCCCACGCCGTGGCACAGCGGCCGGGGCACGGCCTCGCCCCACTCCTCCCAGTCGAGCAGGGACGGCAGGCGCTGGGCGGTGCCGGGCGCGGCGAAGAGCAGCATGCGGCCCCGGTGCACGGCCACCGGGCCGGAGCCCGGGCCCTCGGCCCACAGTCGGTCGAGCATCCGGCGCCCGAACATCGGCTCCACGTTCACCACGTCGAAGGCGCCGCCGCAGGGCAGGGCCGCGGCCGCGCCGGGATGTTCCTGCCAGCGCGCGAGCGTGTCGTCCGGGCGGGCGGTGGCGGAGACGAGCCAGGCGGCGCCCTCTTCGGTCACCCGCGCGGTCTGGTGCCGCTCCTCGTCCGGATCCCGCAGGAAGCGGAAGATGTCGTACGGGGTCGTCTCGTCGCGCAACCAGGTGGTCATGCGAGAAGGTCTACCGGGCGTGACCGTTCCGTTTCAGCGGGTTGCCGGAAACCCGGACAAGGCGGGGTCGGGAGGAGTACCTTGCACCCCGACATATGCCAGGAGGCCAGTCCGGCGGCCTGCCCGCCGAACGCGCACGGGATCACTCGTCCCGGTCGCGCCCCGACGAGCGGATCAGGTCCTGTCCGAACTCGATCATCTTCCGGGCGTAGTCCTCGGTCCATCCGGCCTGCTCCGCCACGGCCGCCGCCGTCAGCCGGTCGAACCGGCGCGGGTCAGCGAGCTGGGCCGCCGCGATCGCCTGGAACTCGATCGACCGGTCGGTCGCGGCCCGGAACGCCAGGGTCAGCTCCGTCGCCCGCGCCAGCAGCTCCCGCGGATCCTCCATCGACTCGAGGTCGAAGAAGTGCTCCGGGTCGGCGGTCGCCTCGGCAGGCTCGAAGATCAGCGGGGCGGGCCTGACCCGCCGCTGTGCGCTCCGCTCCGCGGATTCCGCCATGTTCCTTCTCCTCCTCGCACACACGCGGCCCGGAGCCCCGGGCCGGCACTCTCCATTCTCCCGCGCCTGGCAAGACCGCCGGAGGCCCGGTTTTCCGGGCGGAGGGGCGGTGGGGCAGGTCGCGCACGGCAGGCCTTCCGCCGTCCCGGGTCCGCCCGGCCGCCGTTCAGGGAGCCGTCCAGGCCACCCGGTGTTCCGCCAGGTGCGACAGAACCGCGTGGTTCGCCTCCCAGCCGTCGGGGAACTTCACCGTGACGCCCAGCTGGACCGGTTCCGTCGACGGGTGCTCGTCGAGGAGGTCCGCGACGCCCGCGCGGCAGACGACCACGCAGGCGTGGCGGTGCCGGGAGGCCAGGACGCACAGCCGGCCCGTCTCCAGGTGGAAGGCGGTGGCGTCCGGGCGCCCCGAGAGCGGGTGGAGGACGACCGTCAGGTCGTACTCGCGGCCCTGGAGGCGGTTCGCGGTGTCCACCGTCACGCCGGAGACGCCCAGCCCGGCGAGGGCCGCCCGGACCGCCGCCGCCTGGTCGCGGTGGGCCGTGCCGACCGCGACGCGGTCCGGGGTGAGCGGGACGGGGTCGGGAGAGCGTTCGCTGATCGCCGCGCCGCCGCGGTCCAGGAGCCGGCGCACCACCAGGGCCACCGCGTGGACGGCCTCCGGGTCCGTGCGCGGGGTGTGCCGGGCGGGCAGTTCGAGGAGACCCCAGCCGGACTCGGCCGCCTCGTCCAGCACCCGGTCCGGGGCCGAACCGTCGGACGGCACGCCGAAGGACAGCTTCCGGTCGCCGTGGCCCGTGCCGCTGCGGAACGGCGTGTACGGGTAGAACGCGTCGGACACCAGCGGCGCGGCCGAGGCCGGAAGGCGCCACGACACCGGGAGGCGGTGCTGCGGCAGGTCCGGGTTGTGGGCCAGGAGCGTGGAGACGGCCGAGGCGGACGGGTCGTACGACAGGCCGGCCCACTGCTCCGCGCCCACCACCGAGAACGGGTCCAGCTGGCCCGGGTCTCCCACGAACAGCGCCCGCTCGAACAGGCCCGCCACGGCGAGCAGCGCGTCCGAGCGCATCTGGTACGCCTCGTCCACGATCGCGTGCGCCCACGGCTCCACGTTCTTCACGTGCGCCCACTTCGCGGCCGTCGACACGACCACGGGCAGGCCCGCGAGCTCCGCCGCCTTCGCCGACTTCCGTACCTGCTCCAGGTCCTCCAGCGCCTTGTCGTACGGATCGGAGTCGTTCGAGTGCAGACGGCCGACCGGGAGGTCCGGCTGCTTCTCCGCGATCCGCAGCACCAGGTCGTCCACCTGGGCGTTGGTCTGCGCGACGATCATCAACGGACGTCCGGCCGCCGCCAGTTCGAGCGCCGCCCGCACCACGAGCGTCGACTTGCCGGCGCCGGGCGGGGAGTCCACGACGACGCCCCTCGCGGTCCCGTGCAGGGTGCTCGCCAGGATGTCGGCGGTCGCCCGCGCGGCTTCCGCGGACGGGTCGAAGTCCGTGTCCGCACGGTCGAAGGTCACAGGATGTCCTCGGGGGTGGTGGCGTCGGGGAGTTCGGCGGCGTCGGAGCGCGGCGGACCGCCGTGGGTCCACGGCGTCTCCTCCGGGTCGGGCAGCTTCGCGCCCGGCCGCTGGTCGTGCTCGAACAGCGTCCAGACGATCCGCTCGCCCTTCTCCGGCACGGAGCCCTCCGCCGGCTCCTTCCCGCGGCCCATCCGGTCGAGGACGCGCAGGACGAGCGCCCCGTCCGGCTCCTGCCCGGCGCACTCCGCCGCCTGCGGCTTGCCGTCCAGCGAACGGTAGGCCTTCACGCCCTCGCCCAGGTGCGGGCGGTCGTCCGTGCGGACCGTGAGCAGCGGGCGCGGGCGGTTGTTGTCGGTGCGGGTCATCGTGACCTCGACGACCTCCGCGACGAACGCCTCGCCCGACAGCCGCCGGCCCGCCATCACCAGCGGGTCGTCCAGCGCCTCCTGCGCCTCCAGCTGGCCCTGCGCCTGCTCGCGCGCGGCCAGCTTCTGGGCGGCGGTCACCGCGTCGTCCCGGCGCGGCTGCGGCGGCTCGCCCGCCGCGATCCGGTCCCGCTGGCCGGTGAACGACCAGCGGTCGCGGGTCCACCGGTCGGCGACCCTCGCGCCCTCCGGAAGCTCGCGCAGCACGTCGAGCGCCCGCCACACCGCGTCCCAGGTCGGCTTCAGCTGGGAGGCGACGAGCCGGTGGATCTCCCGCTCGGCGCGGGTCAGCGCGGCCAGGCCGTCCTCGGCCGCCCCGCCGTCCTCGGCGGCGCCGAGCGCGAGACGGGCCCGGTCGTACGCCTCGATCGCGGGCGCGAGCAGCCGGTTGTCGAAGGCCGGGTCGGTCGCCGGACCGGCCGGCGGGCACAGCAACTGGCCCTTGGCGTCCCGCGCCAGCTCCGCGCGCAGCGCCGCGTCGGCGCCGGACCCGCCGTCGTCCGGCGCGATCCAGGCGAGCAGCGCGCCCAGGTGCTGGTCCTCCAGGGAGGACTGGCCGGTCGCCCAGTGCCGGTTCAGCAGGTCCGTCGCCGCGACGAGCAGCGAGGAGCCCGGCACCCGGGCCCGCTCGCCGAAGTGGGTCAGCCAGCGCCCGAGCAGCGGCACCCGCGGCGGCGCCGGGAACGGCGTCTCCGGGTCCTGCTCGGCCGTCCGCCGGAACCGCATGGACCGCCCGAGCAGCCGTACGTACTCGACGCCCGCCCGGCTCGGCACCACCAACTGTGGTGCGTCCGCGCAGAGTTCGACCTCGACCTTGACCTTCTTGCCGGTCTCCGGATCGGCCTCGGAACGCTCGACGGCCTCGACGTCGACGGCGAAGGAGTCGACGTACGGCAGGATCTCGCCGGCCAGTTCGGCGAGGAACGCGAAGCGCAGGTCCCGGTCGCGCGGCTGCGGCACGACGAGCAGCCGCGGCGCCCCCGGGTCCGTCCCGACCAGCGCCCCGAGCGGCGCGCCCGCCTCACCGGACGTCGTCAACGGCACGAACACCAGCGGCCGCTCGGACAGATGCCGGTGCCGCACGGTGGCGAGCGGCTGCGCCCGCCCCGCCTCGACGGCCTCCATCCGGGCGAGGGTGGAGATCAACGACATCGGCCCACCTCCGCGGGGGCGTCGGCGGCGGTGCCGCGCGGCACGCCCGCGAGGGCCTCGCCGCGCAGGGCGCGGGCCCTGCGCAGGGCCGCCACCGCCGGGTCCTCAGGATCGCCGGCCTCGCCGCGCGCCGCCGCCAGGACCGCGCCGATCGTCGTGAGGCCGCCCAGCTCGCCGCGTACCGAGCGGCCGAGCGCCGTCACGGCGTCCGCCGCGCGGGCCCGCGCCCGGCAGTGGAACGCCAGCTCGCAGGCCGCCAGGCACTCCGGCGCGTACGCGTGCGGCACGCACTCCACCGCCGCGGCCAGCTCCTCCGCCGAGCACTCCGCCACGTCGAAGGTGACGCCCTCCGGCAGCGCGTCCGCGATCTCCTCGATCCGGGTCAGCCGGGCCAGCTGGCGCCGGGTGACGGCGAGCTGCTTGCGGACGTCGACCGCCGAGGCCGTCGGCAGGTTGGAGAAGTCCTTCGGGCAGACGAGCAGCACCCGGTGCGCCACCTCGGCGCCCGCGGTGACGGACGCGATCCGCTCCAGCGCCAGCACGTACACCGCCGCCTGCCGGGCCGCCGCGCCCACCTTCGACGCGTCGGCCGAGCCGTCGATCATCGGGAACGACTTGATCTCGACGACCGTCCACCGCCCGTCCGGATGGACCACGACCGCGTCGGGCTCCAGATAGACCGGCGAGCCCGCGACCTCCAGCGCCAGCATCGGATGGTCGAACAGCGCCCACCGGCCCGCCGCCGTCGCCTCCCGCAGCGCCAGCGCCGTGCGGGCCGCCCGGCCCTCGGGCCCGGCCGCGGCGAGCTCCGGCACGTCGACGGTGCCCGGCTCCGTGATGCCGAGCAGACCGAGCAGCTCCCGGCCGCCGTCCGCCTTCACCTTCGCCTCGAACGCGTTGCCCCGGGCGATCGCGAACTGCGACTGGCCGAAGCCGGACGGCGCGCCCAGCTTCGCGGCGAGCGCCGTCTTGTCGACGCCCGCGCCGTCGAGGATCGCGCGCCGCCTGCAGCCGGGGTTCGCGGCCAGGGCGGCCAGGGCCCGCGCGTCGAGCGGACGCGGCACGGCGGCCGGTCCGCGCAGCTCAGCGAGCCGATGACGGAATGTCGTCTGCGGCGGTCGGTGCGGACCGCTGCCCAGGGATGCGCTCACCCGCGGAAGTCTCCCATCCGCCACTGACAGACGGGGAACTTTGCCGGGATCCGCCCGTCATCACCCGATCCCGCTCCCCCTCCGGGCCCGGATTCCCGTGCAGGTCAGGATTCCCCTCCAGGCCCGGATTTCCGTGCAGGTCAGGATTCCCCTCCCGATCCCGGTCAAGGGCCTGGTCTCGATCCAGGTCCCGGTCCGCCACCGGGCTCGCCGCCCTGCCGGTCAGGCCGTCGGCCACCCGGTCCGCCAGCCGCATCGCGTACGGCGCGAGCAGCAGGCCCGCGCCCATCACGGCGGCCCCGGCCACCGCGTCGAGGAAGTAGTGGTTGGCCGTGCCCATGACCACCAGCACGGTCAGCAGCGGATAGCCGACGCAGAGCGCCTTGAACAGCGGCGTCCGCCCGTACCGCCACAGCATCACGCCGCACCACAGCGCCCAGCCCACGTGCAGGCTCGGCATCGCCGCGTACTGGTTGGTGAACGCGCCGAGCCCGCGCGGTGCGCTCGCCTCCCCGCCCCACCAGCCGTACGAGCTGAACCGCGCCATCGTGTCCACGAAGCCGTGACCCGGGTCGAGCAGCCGGGGCGGACAGGTCGGGAGCAGGGTGAAGCCCACGAGGCCGAGCAGCGTGGAGACCATCAGCCAGGTCCGCGCGGCCCGGTACCGCGTCGGCCGGCGACGGAACAGCCAGACCAGGACCGTGGGCGTGACCAGGTAGTGGAGGGAGGCGTACGCGAAGTCGGCGGGCACGCCGAGCGCGGGCACCGTCGTGAAGAGACGGTTCAGCGGGCGCTCCACGGCGATGCCGAGGACGTCCTCGGCGCGCAGGATCGCGAGGCCGTGGCCGACCGCCGTGCCGACGTCCCCGCGGGCGAGGAGCCGCCCGCCGGAGTAGGCCGCGTACACCACGGCGATCAGCAGGAGCTCCGCCCACCAGCGTGGCCTGCGCATCCGAATCCCCCAGTTCTTCCCGTCTTCCCGATCGCGGTCACGGGGCCGGATCGGGGCGTGTGCCGTTCGGGACCGACCCGGGGAAGACGTCGGCGGAGGGTCCGGGGTTGCCCGGGGGCCACCGCGAATTCGCGTGGGTGATGATGGGAGGGCACCCTTCCCGTGAACCAATGGAGAGCCTTCATGGCACCGCGCATCCTGCTCGCCCGGCACGGCCAGACGGAATGGTCGCTGCTCGGCCGCCACACCGGCAGGACCGACATCCCGCTGCTCGACGAGGGCCGGCGCGGCGCGAAACTGCTCGGCACCCGTCTCGGCCGCGGGCCGTGGGCCGGGCTCGACGGCGTCGAGGTGCGCACCAGCCCGCTCTCGCGCGCCCGGGAGACCTGCGAGCTGGCCGGCTTCGGCGAGCGCGCCGAGAACTGGGACGCCCTGTTGGAGTGGGACTACGGAGCCTACGAGGGGCTGACGCCGGCCGAGATCCAGGCGATCAGGCCGGGCTGGTTCATCTGGCGCGACGGCGTTCCGGAGGGCGAGACCCTGGCCGAGGTCTCGGCCCGGGCCGACGAGGTCGTCGAGTGGGCCCGCTCGGCCGACCGCGACGTCCTGGTCTTCGCCCACGGCCACATCCTGCGCTCGATCGGCGCGCGCTGGCTGGGCGAGGACATCTCCTTCGCCGCCCGCATCCGCCTCGACCCGACGAGCCTCTCGGTCCTCGGCTGGGCCTATGGCGCCCCGGCGCTCGAACGCTGGAACGACACGGGGCACCTGGAGGCGTAGTCGCCCGGGGGCCGAAGAGTCCCCGCATGGTGGCCGTCCCGGCCCCGAGGGCCCGGGGCGGTGCACCGGGCCGAGGACGCGGGGCGCCGACCCTGGCCGGACACGGACACGGACACGGACACGGATACGGGCGCGGGCGCCGACCCGGGCCGGGGACGCGGGGCGCCGATCCTGGCCGGGGCCCGGCGGCGGTGTCAGTACGTCGCGAGGACCCGCCGCGTGTCCGTCAGCAGCGTGCGGATGCGGGCCGACTCCACGCCCTCCGACGAGGCCTCCACGCGGCGCACCTCCGCCGCCGCCTCGTCCGGGCGGCCCGCGCGGGCGAGGTTGCCGGCGAGCTGGGCGCGGTAGAGGGCGAGGTTGCGGGCGAAGTGCGGGTCCTGGAGGACCGTGGCGCGGTGGGCGTGACGGGCCGCGCGGGACCAGTCGCCGAGCAGCGACCAGCACAGGGCCTCCTGTGCCTCCAGTTCCGGCTCGCCGAAGAACGACATCCACTCCGGGTCCCGCTCGCCCGGGCCGCGCCCGAAGTGGGCGTGCGCCCGGCCCAGCGCCTCGGAGCACGCCGGACGGTCGCCGAGCCCGGCCCACGCCGCCGCCTCCCGCAGCGTCAGCAGCGCGAGCAGCCGGTCGGAGCCGAGCGGTGTCGCGGCCCGCAGGCCCGCCTGCGCCGCCCGCACCGCCTCCCGGGGCCGGCCCGAGTCGCGGGCCAGGAACGAGGTGTTGCAGAACGCGTGCGCCTCCAGGGCGAGGTCGCCCGCCACGCGCGCGGTGGCGAGCGCCTCGGCGTAGTGCGAGCGCGCGTCGTCGAGCCGGCCCGAGTCGTGGGCCAGCCAGCCCACGGAGATGGCCAGTTCGCCGGCGCCGTTGTGCAGCCGGTCGGCGGTGGCGCGACGGGCGGTGACGCCCGCGTCGAGCAGGGCGTAGGCGGTGCGCAGCGGCTGGGTGGCGCGCCGGTAGAGGCCCTCGGCGCCGTGCCGGTCGTCGAGCAGCCGGATCTGGCGGACCGCGTCCTCGACCGCGCGGACCTCGGCGTCGCCGACGCGGTGGACGGAGCGGGGAGCCGGGATGCTCGCGGCTGCGGGGCCGCCGAGTCCCAGCGAGGCGGCCGCCAGGGTGGCGGTGCCGCCGGTCATGAATGCGCGACGCAGCACGTCGCTCTCCTCATCGTTCCGGGTGGTGAGGGCGGGGGGTGGCGCCGGCGCGGCAGCCGTGGCCGCTGCTGCGGCCGGCCGCCGGCCGCGAACGGCCTCCCGCGCCGAGAACCCCAGATCCGCAAGGCTCAGTCCGGGGAACATGTGCAGGAAGACCCGCTCGTACGCGTAGTTCGGGCAACGGATCTCGCCCGCCTCCACGCGCCCGATGTAGCGGGCGTCGCAGGCGACCTGCTCGCCGATCTCCCGGGCCGCCCGGCGGACGCACGCGGCGAACTCCGCCGCCGAACGCCGTCCGCGGAGCCTGCGGAAGGCGAGATTGGGAACTGCCCGTGACAACGCCATGGCCGAGCCCTCTCCTGGTGCTGCCGGTGTTCCGGCGGGGCAAAACGTACCTGCTGTGACCGGACGCGTACGCGGTGTTTGGCAACAAATCGGATATCTCGCATGCGATCTGCCATGAACTGCCATCCTTTGCGGCGGCGTGCCGCCGTAGCCGTTGACGTCCTTCGGCGTTGAACCATGCGGAGAGACGGAACGCGTCTCCTCTTCGGAGCGAGGAGGGTCCCATGGTGGAAATGGTGGAAACCGGAGCCATCGGGCCGGTCGCGTCGTCGCACTCGTCGCAGTCGTCGACCGAGCGGCACTCACCGACCCGGGACGCGAGCGCGTCCCCCGCGTCCGCCGCGCCGCCCGTCGCCCCCTGTGACCTGGTGACCGTGCCGGCCCGGCAGGGCCTGGAGGCCGTGGACATCCTGCGCCGCGGCGGCGCCCCGGCCGTCGGTCCCGTCCTGCACGACGGCGCCTGCGACACGCTCGGCTTCCTGGTGCCGCCCGGCACCGCCGCGGCCTGGGACATGCCGGGCAGCGCGTGTACCAGGACCGACGGCCGCGGCCTGCGGCTGCCGGAACTGCCCGAGCTCCCCGGCCCCGACGGCGCCACCCCGCGCCCGGCGGACTGGCTGCTGCCGCCCGGCGACAGCGGCGAGGTCACCGACCCGGCGATGCTCCGCGAGGCCCTGGGCCAGGCGGCCCGCCTGATCGAGGCCGCCGACGGCTGCCGCTGAGGCTCCGCCCGTGCGCGCGCCGACCCCCGCCGCTGAGCCCCGCCCCCGGCCCGCGCGGATAATGGGGCCGTGGCCAGGAACAGACAGCGGGAGCGGGCGGCGGGTGCCGTCGCGGTCGTCGAGACCGTGGACGGCGGGCTCGCCGAGCTCATACCCGACCGGGAGCGGGCGCGCGGCTGGACGCTGCTCATCGACGGCGCCCCGCAGTCGCACGTCGACCTCGACGACCCCGCGTACCTCTCCTTCGAGTACCAGCGGCGCCTCGGTCACATCGCCGACCTCGTCGCACCGCCCCACCGGCCCGTCCAGGCCGTGCACCTCGGCGGCGGCGCCTTCACCCTCGCCCGCTACGTCGCCGCCACCCGGCCCCGCTCCACCCAGCAGATAGTGGAGCTGGACGAGCCGCTGGTCCGGCTGGTGCGCCGCGAGCTGCCGCTCGACTCCGGCGCCCGGATCCGGGTCCGGTCCACCGACGCCCGCGCCGGTCTCGGCAAGGTCGCCGACGGCTGGGCGGACCTGATCATCGCCGACGTGTTCAGCGGGGCCCGTACGCCCGCGCACCTGACCACCACGGAGTTCCTGGCCGAGGTACGGCGGGTGCTGCGGCCCGGCGGCTTCTACGCCGCCAACCTCGCCGACGGCCCGCCGCTCGCCCACCTGCGCGGCCAGATCGCCACCGCCGCCACCGTCTTCCCCGAACTGGCGCTCGCCGCCGACCCGACCGTGCTGCGCGGGCGCCGCTTCGGCAACGCCGTGCTGCTGGCCTCGGACCGGGAGCTGCCGGTGGCCGAGCTGACCCGGCGGGTGGCGACCGACCCCCACCCGGGGCGGGTCGAGCACGGACGGACGCTCGCCGACTTCACGGGCGGCGCCGCGCCGGTCACCGACGCGAGCGCCAAGCCCTCGCCCGTACCGCCCGCGGCCGTCTTCCGCTGACCCGCGCCCGCGGCCGTCTTCCGCTGGCCCGCGCCCGCAACCGCGCCCGCGACCGCGCCGGGGCGTACGGTCAGCGTTCGTCGATCTCCACGCGCGGCGCGGTGTCGTGCCAGAGGCAGAAGACGGAGATCTCCCGGGAGTCCTTGGTGAAGGTGACCCGGATCCAGGTGGGCTGCTTCCACACCTGCATCTGCCAGCCGGACCCGGGGACCGCCGAGACCAGTTCGGCCGAGGACGGTCCCAGGTCGAAGACCACCCGGCCGCCGTCCGTCCCGTAACTCTTCACGTCGCCCGAGCCGTTGCCCGAGGCCGTGCCGGAACCGGTGCCGGTGCCGCCGCCGGAGCCGCCCGGCGCGGTGGTCCTCGGGGCGGCCGGCCGGTCGGCCGGGGCCGTGGCGGCCGTCGTGGCGGGCCGGGCGGTGCTCGGCGTGGCCGTGGGGGCCGTGGTGGGCGAGCCGGGATCCGGGGTCGCCGAGGCCATCGGGTCCGTGCCCGCGGTGGCGTCGCCGATCGCCGTCGCACCGGACGGGATCGGCAGGGCCCGCGGCGGGTCGTACACCGTGCCGGCCAGCACCGTGTGCACCCCCCACCAGGAAAGGGTGACCGCCGCGCCGGTGGCGAGCGACCACGCCAGGGCGTGAACCAGTCCTCTTCGCACCGGCTCATCCTGCCATCCCCCACATGGCGTACGGTGCGGGCCATGGCAAGTGTGCTCGTGGTCGAGGACGACCAGTTCGTCCGCTCCGCCCTCATCCGGCATCTCACCGAGGCCTCCCACACCGTGCGGAGCGTCGGGACGGCCCTGGAGGCGCTGCGGGAGGTCGCCCATCACCGGTTCGACGTGGTCATCCTCGACCTCGGACTGCCCGACCTGGACGGCGCCGAGGCCCTCAAGATGCTGCGCGGCATCACGGACGTGCCGGTGATCATCGCCACCGCCCGCGACGACGAGGCCGAGATCGTCCGGCTGCTCAACGACGGCGCCGACGACTACCTCACCAAGCCCTTCTCGGTCGAGCACCTGTCCGCGCGGATGGCCGCCGTGCTGCGCCGGGCACGCTCGACCGGCGAGGCGCCGCCCTCTCGGGACATCCGGGTCGGCGGTCTCGCCATCGACCCGCTGCGCCGGCAGGCCGCCCTCGACGGCACCGCGCTCGACCTGACCCGGCGGGAGTTCGACCTGCTGGCCTTCCTCGCCGGCCGCCCGGGCGTCGTCGTCTCGCGCAAGGAGCTGCTGGCCGAGGTGTGGCAGCAGTCGTACGGGGACGACCAGACCATCGACGTCCACCTGTCATGGCTACGACGGAAACTGGGCGAGACGGCCGCCCGGCCGCGCTATCTCCACACCCTGCGCGGCGTCGGCGTGAAGCTGGAGCCGCCGAGGGAGCCCCTGCCGTGAGATGGGCCCTGGTCAAGGTGGCGCTCGCCGTCACCGTCATGGTCGTGGTCGCCTTCGCCGTACCGCTCGGCCTGGTCGTCAAGGAGATGGCCCGCGACCGGGCGTTCTCCAACGCCGAGCGGCGGGCCGCCGGACTCGCGCCGGTGCTCGCCATCACCACCGACCGGGAACAGCTGGAGCGGGCCGTCGCCACCACCGACGACGGAGCCGAAGGCCGGCTCGCCGTCCATCTGCCGCCGCCGCCCGGCGAACCCGGCGGGCCGGGCGAGGTGATCGGCGCCCGGCGGTCGTCCGGCGACGACCTGGCCACCACCCGCGCGCTCGGCCGCGCCACGATCGCCGAGGTGTCCGGCGGCTTCGCGCTGCTCCAGCCCGCCGCGGTCAGCTCCGGCCAGGTCGCCGTCGTCGAACTCTTCGTCCCGGAGGGTGAGGTCACCAACGGCGTCGCCACCGCCTGGCTGGTGCTCACCGTCGTCGGCGTCGCCCTGATCATCGGCTCGGTCGCCGTCGCCGACCGGCTCGGGCTGCGCATGGTGCAGCCCGCGCAGCGGCTCGCCCGCGCCGCGCACGAGCTGGGCGAGGGCCGGCTGGGCGCGCGGGTCCGCGAGGAGGGCCCGCCGGAGCTCAAGTCGGCCGCCGTCGCCTTCAACTCGATGGCCGACCAGGTCGTCCAGCTGCTCGCCAACGAGCGGGAACTCGCCGCCGACCTCTCGCACAGGCTGCGCACCCCGCTGACCGTGCTGCGGCTCAACGCGGCCTCGCTGGGCTCCGGTCCGGCCGCCGACCAGACCAGGGCGGCGGTGGAACAGCTGGAGCGCGAGGTCGACACCATCATCCGTACGGCACGGGACGCCAAGCCGCAGACGGCGGCGACGGCACCGGTCGCGGGCTGCGACGCCGCCGAGGTGGTCCGCGAGCGGATGGACTTCTGGTCGGCGCTCGCCGAGGACGAGGACCGCAAGGTACGGGTCGCCGGCGTCGAACGGCCGGTACGGATCCCGGTCGCGCGGCCCGAACTGGTCGCCGCGCTCGACGCCCTGCTCGGCAACGTCTTCCGGCACACCCCGGACGGCACCGCCTTCTCCGTCGACCTCCACAACGGCGAGGACGCCGTGATCGTCCTGGTCTCGGACGCGGGCCCCGGCATCCCCGATCCCGCGGCGGCACTGGCCCGCGGCGCGGGCAGCGGCCGCGACGGCTCGACCGGCCTCGGCCTGGACATCGTGCGCCGGATGGCCGAGTCGACGGGCGGCGACGTCCGCATCGGACGCTCGGTGCTGGGCGGCACGGAGGTCCGCATCTGGATCGGCCTGGGCGAGACGGGCGGGCGCGGCGGGCGTGGCGACGGGGGCGAGCGGAGGGGCCGGCGCGTCCGCGGCACCCGCGGCACGCCGGGCGGCCACGGTCTCCCGGCCGGCCGGGGCGGTTCGGGCGGCCACGGACGGCGCCGCGGGCGGTGAGGCGGGCGGCACCGCGGGCGGTGAGGCGGCGTCCTGGGGGAGCGGTCCGCGGGCGGTGAGGCGGCGTCCTGGGGGAGCGGCGCCGCGGGGAGCCGTACCTTTTCCCGTCCCGATGCCTTCCTTAAGCGGAGCCTAAGAATCCCAACCCCGGCCCGCTCCTTGCCATTTGTCCGTTTCCCTGTCGCTAGCGTGCTGCCGCACCCGCATCCCACCTCCCCCCCCACCTCCCCCCACATCCCTCCCCCCGGCACACACAGAGGCAGGCACCCGATGGGCACCAGTTCGCACCGGCGCAAGGCGAGCGGCAGGACGAAGGTCGTCGGCGTGGTCGTGGCCGCCGCGGTGATCGGCGGCGCGGCGTTCGCGCTCTCCGGCACCGCACAGGCCGCGTCCGTCGGCGCCGCGTACACCAGGACCAGCTCCTGGACCGGCGGCTACACCGGCCAGTACGTCGTCACCAACGAGACGGCCGGGGTCCAGTCGGGCTGGACGCTGGAGTTCGACCTGCCCGAGGGCACCACCATCAGCTCCCTCTGGAACGGCGAGCACACCGTCTCCGGCCGTCACGTCACCGTGAAGCCCGCGAGCTGGAACAAGGACCTCGCCGCCGGCCAGTCCGTCACCGTCGGCTTCGTCACCACGGCCTCCGGCCAGGCCGGCGACCCCGCCAACTGCCTCATCAACAAGGCCACCTGCTCCGTCGGCGGCGCCACGCCCACCCCGAGCGGCCGCCCCACCACCCAGCCGACCGCCACGGCGACCCCCACGGCCACCGCCACGCCGACCCCCACCAAGACGGCCACCCCCACGCCGACGAAGACCGCGACGCCGACGCCGACCGCCACCGCGACCACCCCGCCGCAGCCCGGCACCGCCGCCAAGTACGCCCCGTACGTCGACACCTCGCTCTACCCGGCGTACGACCTCCTCGCCACCGCCGACCAGACGGGCGTCAAGGAGTTCAACCTCGCCTTCATCACCTCCGGAGGCGGCTGCGCCCCGCTGTGGGGCGGCGTCACCGACCTCGCGAACGACAAGGTCGCCGCCCAGATCGGCGCCCTGCGGGCCAAGGGCGGCGACGTGCGCGTCTCGTTCGGCGGCGCCGCCGGTCACGAACTCGCCCTGAACTGCTCCTCGTCGACCGAGCTGGCCGCCGCGTACGGCAAGGTCGTCGACCGGTACAAGCTCACCAAGGTCGACTTCGACATCGAGGGCGCCGCGCTGCCGAACACCGCCGCCAACACCCGGCGCGCCCAGGCCATCGCCCAGCTCCAGAAGAGCCACCCCGGCCTGAACGTCTCCTTCACGCTGCCCGTCATGCCCGAGGGTCTCACCCAGCCGGGCGTGGACCTGCTCGCCGACGCGAAGCGGAACGGCGTCCGCGTCGACGCCGTGAACATCATGGCCATGGACTACGGGCCGGCCTACAGCGGCGACATGGGCCAGTACGCGATCTCCGCCGCCACCGCCACCCAGGCCCAGATCAAGGGCGTCCTCGGTCTCTCGGACGCGGCCGCCTGGAAGGCCGTCGCGGTCACCCCGATGATCGGCGTCAACGACGTCGTCACCGAGGTCTTCAAGGTCGACGACGCCACCCAGCTCGTCGAGTTCGCCCGCGCCAAGGGCATCGGCTGGCTGTCGATGTGGTCCTCGACCCGCGACAAGCAGTGCGCGGCCGGCGCGGTGAACTACGCGGACGCCACCTGCTCCTCGATCCTCCAGCAGCCGCTCGCCTTCACCAAGGCCTTCGCCGCCTACAAGTAGGCCCTCCGGACCACCAGGTCCCCCCACGCGCGCGCCCCGGCCGGACTCACCCCACCGCCGCCCGGGGCGCGCCCCTGTGCCCGTGCTCCCGTGCGGCCCCGGCCCGTCAGCCCTTCACCGCGCCCCGCATCACCCCACCCACGATCTGCCGGCCGAGCACCGCGAACACCAGCAGCAGCGGCAGCGTGCCCAGGACCGCGCCGGCCATGATCACCGACTGGTCCGGGACGTAACCGCGGCCCAGGCCCGTCAGGGCCACCTGCACCGTCGGGCTGCCCGTCTGGGTCAGCACGAGCACCGGCCAGAAGAAGTCGTTCCAGGCCGCCACGAACGTCAGCGCCGCCAGCACCGCCATCGCCGGCCGCGCCGCCGGGAACACCACGTGCCACACGATCCGCAGCGCCCCGGCCCCGTCCACCCGCGCCGCCTCCACCAGCTCGGCCGGCAGCGCCCGCAGCAGGTGCTGCCGCATGAAGAACACCCCGAACGCCGACACCAGGCCCGGCAGCACCACCGCCCGCAGCTCGTCCGTCCACTGCAGCCGGGCGATCAGCAGATACAGCGGGACGACCCCCAGCTGCGGCGGGATCAGCATCGTGCCCACCACGAGGGCGAGCAGCGCGCCCCGGAACCGGAACCGCAGCCGCGCGAACGCGAAACCGGCGAGCGTCGCCACGAGCACCGTGCCCGCCGCGATCACCGACGCCACGAGCGCCGTGTTCGCGAGCGCCGCGCCGAGATGGGCGTCGGTCCACGCGACGCCCAGGTTGCGCGGCAGGTTGCGGCCGAAGCGCAGCGGCGGCGGCGTGTGCGCGAGCCGCGTCGTCGTCCGGGAGGCGGCGACCGCCGCCCACAGCAGAGGGAAGAGGGAGACGGCGGAGAAGAGGAGCAGCAGGAGGTACGTGCCCCAGCCCGCCCGCGCCGCCCGCGCCGTTCGCGCCGCCCGCGCCGTTCGCGCCGTTCGCGCCGCCCGCGCC
>NZ_SDOY01000138.1 GCF_004117935.1 Streptomyces roseicoloratus
TTCCAGGTCTCCCCGACCACGGCCCAGCGGTGGGCCAGCCGCTACCGGCAGCTCGGCGAGGCAGGCATGCGCGACCGCTCGTCCAGGCCGCACCGCAGCCCGCGTCGGACTCCGACCCGCACCGAGCGCCGGATCATCAAGGTCCGTGTCCTGCGCCGCTGGGGACCGGCCCGCATCGCCTACCTGCTGCGACTGAACCCATCCACAGTGCACCGAGTCCTGATGCGCTACAAGCTGGCTCGCCTGGCCCACCTCGACCGCGCCACCGGACGGGTCATCCGCCGCTACGAACGGTCCGAGCCAGGCGCGTTGATACACGTGGACATCAAGAAGCTCGGCAACATCCCCGACGGCGGCGGACACAAGACCCTGGGCCGCCAAGCCGGCCGCAAGACCCGCTCAGGGGCCGGCTACAGCTACCTGCACAACGCCGTCGACGACCACTCCCGCCTCGCCTACAGCGAGATCCTCACCGATGAGAAGAAGGAGACCGCGACCGCCTTCTGGACCCGGGCCCAGGCGTTCTTCGCCCAGGCCGGGGTCACGGTCCAGCGGGTGATGACCGACAACGGTTCCTGCTACCGCTCCCGCGACTGGCGCGACCTGCTCACCGCGGCCGGAATCACCCACAAGCGAACCCGGCCCTACCGGCCGCAGACCAACGGCAAGGTCGAACGCTTCAACCGCACCCTGCTCGACGAGTGGGCCTACGCCCGCCCCTACCACTCAGAGCAGGAACGACGCGACACGTTCCCCGGCTGGCTGCACACCTACAATCACCACCGCGGACACACCGCGCTGAAGGGCAAACCACCCGCCAGCCGCGTCCCCAACCTCACAGGGCAATACAACTAGAGCCGCCTGGGGCCCGCCCGTGTGGCGGCGGTCGGCCGGCCGCCGCCACACGGGTGTGAGAGGCCGTCCGGCGGGGAACCTTCTGGTCTCCCACCGCGTTCGATGGAGGGGCACTTCGCTATGTGCTCCGTGACAATGCGGTGACAGGGTGTGGCGACGGGCGGGGTGCGGCTACGATGACCGGCACAAGGACGGACGGCGCATGGGAGTCGTCTTCTGGGGCGGCGCCCGGTGCTTCCCCCGGCACGCAGAGCCGGAGTGAGCCAGTGCCGGGGCGAGGAGGACGGGGCATGGTGCAGAAGGCCAAGATCCTCCTGGTCGATGACCGGCCGGAGAATCTGCTGGCGCTGGAGGCCATTCTCTCCGCGCTCGATCAGACACTGGTGCGGGCATCGTCCGGGGAGGAAGCGCTCAAGGCGCTGCTGACCGACGACTTCGCGGTCATCCTGCTGGACGTCCAGATGCCCGGCATGGACGGATTCGAGACGGCCGCGCACATCAAGCGGCGCGAGCGGACCCGGGACATCCCGATCATCTTCCTCACCGCCATCAACCACGGCCCGCACCACACCTTCCGCGGGTACGCGGCGGGCGCGGTCGACTACATCTCGAAGCCCTTCGACCCGTGGGTGCTGCGCGCCAAGGTCTCCGTCTTCGTCGAGCTGTACATGAAGAACTGTCAGCTCCGGGAGCAGGCCGCGCTGCTCCGGCTCCAGCTGGAGGGCGGCGGCGCGAACGGCCAGACCAAGGAGTCGGCCGGCCTGCTCGCCGAGCTCTCGGCGCGGCTCGCCGCCGTCGAGGAACAGGCCGAGGCGCTGTCCAAGCAGCTGGACGACGACTCCGCCGACGCCGCGGCCGTCGCCACCGCCGCGCACCTGGAGCGCAAGCTCACCGGTCTGCGCCGGGCCCTGGACGCGCTCGAGCCGGGAACGGGCGGTGCGCCCAGCCTGCCTTCGCAGGGCTGACGCGCCGTCATCGAGGCGGCGCCCGCGGTGAGCGGGCGTCAGTTTCCCGTCGCGGCGGGGGCGACACGAACGGGTGAGCGCAAGGAGCGCTGTTTCCCCGGCCGGTCACGCAGGTAACCTCAGCACCATGGCCTCACGTACGTCCGGCAAGGGTTCCCAGGGCACGGCGGGCACCGCGAAGCCGCGAGCCGCCGGCCGTACGAGCGGTACCGCGAAGAAGGCGGCGGCCGCCAAGTCCCCCGCCAAGCCCCCCGCGAAGAAGGCGCCGGCGAAGAAGGCCGCGCCCGCCAAGCGCGCGCCCGCGCGCAAGACCGCGGCGAAGAAGGCCCCGCCGCGGCCCGCCCCGTCGCCCACCGGCGGCGTGTACCGGCTGGTGCGCGGCATCTGGCTCGGGCTCGCGCACGCCGTGGGCGCGATGTTCCGGGGGATAGGGCGGGGTGCCAAGGGCCTCGACCCGGCGCACCGCAAGGACGGCCTCGCGCTGCTGCTGCTCGGCGTCGCCCTGATCGTCGCCGCCGGCACCTGGTCCCATCTGAGCGGTCCCGTCGGCGACCTCGTGGAGATGCTGGTCACCGGTGCCTTCGGGCGGCTCGACCTGCTGGTCCCGCTGCTGCTCGGCGCGATCGCCGTGCGCCTGATCCTCTACCCGGAGAAGCCGGAGGCCAACGGCCGGATCGTCATCGGTCTGTCCGCCCTGGTCATCGGCGTGCTCGGGCAGGTGCACATCGCGTGCGGCTCGCCCGGCCGCGGCGACGGCGCCGAGGCCGTGCAGGACGCCGGCGGGCTCATCGGCTGGGGCGCGTCCAAGCCGCTGATCTTCATGATGGGCGAGGTCCTGGCGGTGCCCATGCTGGTGCTGCTCACCGTCTTCGGCCTGCTCGTGGTGACCGCCACGCCCGTCAACGCCATTCCGCAGCGGCTGCGCGCGCTCGGCGCCCGCCTCGGACTCGTCGAGCCGGAGTACGCGCCGGAGGAGACCGGCGGGCTGGAGGAGTACGGCGAGGACTGGCGCGACGACGCACCCCGCACCGCGCGGCCCGCGCGCCGGCGCACGCCCGGCTCCGGCGACTACGACCCCGACCGCGCCGAGGCCGCGGCCCTGGAGCGGCGCGGCCGGCGCCGCACCCCGCCGGCGTCCGCCTTCGACACCGGGGGCCTGGATCCTGTCGACGTGGCCGCCGCCGCGGCCGCCGCGCTGGACGGCGCCGTCCTCAACGGCATGCCGCCGTCCCCCCTGGTCGCCGACCTGACCCGGGACGTCACCGCCGACCGGGCCGCCGCCGTCGAGGCCTCCGCCGCCGTCGACGCCTCTGCCGGCGGCACGGGGGCCGCGGACGGCGCAGGGGACACGCGGTCCGCCGCGCCCGTACCGACGGCGCGGGGCGCCGCGAAGGACCGGACGGGCGGGTCGGTGCCCGACCTGACGAAGCCGGCACCCGAGCCGACCGAGCTGCCGGCCCGGGCCGAGCAGCTCCAGCTCGCCGGCGACATCACGTACGCACTGCCCTCGATGGACCTGCTGGAGCGCGGCGGCCCCGGCAAGACCCGCAGCGCGGCGAACGACGCCGTCGTCGCGTCGCTCACCAACGTCTTCGCCGAGTTCAAGGTCGACGCGGCCGTCACCGGCTTCACGCGCGGCCCGACGGTCACCCGCTACGAGGTCGAGCTCGGTCCGGCCGTCAAGGTCGAGAAGATCACCGCGCTCACCAAGAACATCGCGTACGCCGTGGCCAGCCCGGACGTGCGGATCATCTCGCCGATCCCGGGCAAGTCCGCGGTCGGCATCGAGATCCCGAACACCGACCGCGAGATGGTCAACCTCGGCGACGTGCTGCGGCTCGCGGAGGCGGCGGAGGACGACCACCCGATGCTGGTGGCGCTCGGCAAGGACGTCGAGGGCGGCTACGTGATGGCCAACCTGGCGAAGATGCCGCACATCCTCGTGGCGGGTGCCACCGGCTCCGGCAAGTCGTCCTGCATCAACTGCCTCATCACCTCGGTGATGATAAGGGCGACCCCGGAGGACGTCCGGATGGTGCTCGTCGACCCCAAGCGGGTCGAGCTCACCGCCTACGAGGGCATCCCGCACCTGATCACCCCGATCATCACCAACCCCAAGAAGGCCGCCGAGGCCCTGCAGTGGGTGGTGCGCGAGATGGACCTGCGCTACGACGACCTCGCGGCCTTCGGCTTCCGGCACATCGACGACTTCAACCAGGCGATCCGGGACGGCAAGGTGCAGCTGCCGCCCGGCAGCGAGCGCGAGCTCAAGACCTACCCGTACCTCCTGGTGATCGTCGACGAGCTCGCCGACCTGATGATGGTCGCGCCGCGGGACGTCGAGGACGCGATCGTCCGCATCACCCAGCTGGCCCGCGCGGCCGGAATCCACCTGGTGCTCGCCACCCAGCGGCCCTCGGTGGACGTCGTCACCGGTCTCATCAAGGCGAACGTGCCCTCCCGGCTCGCCTTCGCCACCTCCTCGCTCGCCGACAGCCGCGTCATCCTCGACCAGCCCGGCGCCGAGAAGCTGATCGGCAAGGGCGACGGTCTCTTCCTGCCCATGGGCGCGAACAAGCCCGTCCGCATGCAGGGCGCCTTCGTCACCGAGCACGAGGTCGCCACCGTCGTCCAGCACTGCAAGAACCAGATGGCGCCGGTCTTCCGGGACGACGTCACCGTGGGCACCAAGCAGAAGAAGGAGATCGACGAGGAGATCGGCGACGACCTCGACCTGCTGTGCCAGGCGGCCGAGCTGGTCGTCTCGACCCAGTTCGGCTCCACCTCGATGCTCCAGCGCAAGCTGCGCGTGGGCTTCGCCAAGGCCGGCCGGCTCATGGACCTGATGGAGTCGCGGAACATCGTCGGACCGAGCGAGGGCTCCAAGGCACGGGACGTGCTGGTCAAACCGGACGAGCTGGACGGGGTGCTCGACACCATCCGGGGCGGGGGATAGGGCTCCGCCCCGCAGGGGCAGCGGCGCCCCGCCGCGAGGGCGGCCATAACGAGACCTGGCCGAGACTCACTCGTAAGGGAAGGTGGGCAACCGTTTCCCTCGGGCGTACGTCAAGTTGGAGGGAGGGACAGAACCTTGTCCCAGCCTCATGGCGTACAAACGACGCCCGCCCGGTTGCCCCACCCTTTCGTACCACCCATAGACTGAACATCCAGCAGGTGGCTACACGCTCGAAAGGCGCTCTCGTGTCCATCGGCAACTCTCCCGAATCCCCCGAGGACGACCGGAACTTCCCGGCAGATGACCGGGATTCGATCGGTCGTGCCCTCCGGCAGGCCCGTGTCGCCGCCGGTCTCACCGTCGAAGAGGTCAGCGCCTCCACCCGGGTGCGCGTCCCGATCGTGCACGCGATCGAGGAGGACGACTTCTCGCGCTGCGGCGGCGACGTCTACGCCCGCGGGCACATCCGCACGTTCGCCCGCGTCGTCGGGCTCGATCCGGCACCGCTGATCGAGCAGTACGACGCCGGGCACGGCGGCCGTCCCGCGCCGACCCCCGCCGCCCCGCTGTTCGAGGCGGAGCGGATCCGCCCCGAGCCCCGCCGCCCCAACTGGACCGCCGCCATGGTCGCGGCGATCGTCGCCGTCGTCGGCTTCGTCGGCTTCACGATGTTCAACGGGACCGACAACACCGGCGGCGCGGGCGCTTCCGCCGACGGCCCCGCCCCGGCACCCAAGGCCACCAGCGCCCCCGCCACGCCCAAGCCGGTCAAGCCGGCCCCGCCGAAGCCCGTGCCCTCCGAGAGCGCCATCGCGGCGGTCCCGCAGGACAAGGTCACCGTCAAGCTCACCGTGACCGACGACAAGAGCTGGATCTCGGCCAAGGGCGCCGACGGCAAGCTGCTCTTCGACGGCCTCCTCCTGAAGGGCGAGTCCAAGACCTTCCAGGACGACGAGCGCATCGACCTGATCCTCGGCAACGCCGGACCGATCGAGCTCTACGTCAACGGCAAGAAGATCGAGGACTCCTTCGAGTCCGGCCAGGTGGAGCGCCTGTCCTACACCAAGGGCGACCCGCAGGCCGGCTGAGCCCCGCCCCGCAGGGCACGTCAGGCCGGGCACGCCCGCCCCGGGACGACGCCCGCATGTGACGCCCGTCGCGCAGGTGAACCCTGCGCGACGGAGGTGTGCCCGGGAACAAGTAGTCTTGAGTCCATGCCCGAACGCCGTACCGTCGCCCTTGTCACTCTCGGCTGCGCCCGTAACGAGGTGGACTCGGAGGAGCTCGCAGGCCGCTTGGCAGCGGACGGCTGGGAGCTCGTCGAGAACGCCGAGGACGCCGACGTCGCCGTCGTCAACACCTGCGGCTTCGTCGAAGCCGCCAAGAAGGACTCCGTCGACGCCCTTCTCGAGGCCAACGATCTCAAGGATCACGGCCGCACCCAGGCCGTCGTGGCCGTCGGCTGCATGGCCGAGCGCTACGGCAAGGAGCTCGCCGACGCCCTGCCCGAGGCCGACGGCGTGCTCGGCTTCGACGACTACGCCGACATCTCCACCCGCCTCCAGACCATCCTCAGCGGCGGCAGCGTCGAGGCGCACGCCCCGCGCGACCGGCGCAAGCTGCTGCCGCTGTCTCCGGTGGAGCGCCAGCAGGCCGCCGCGTCCGTGGCGCTGCCCGGACACGGCTCCGTGGCCGCCCCCGAGGCCCCTGGGACCGCCGAGGCGGCCGAGGCGCCCGAGAACGTGCCGGCCGACCTTCCCGAGGGCCTGGCGCCCGCCTCCGGGCCGCGCGCGCCCCTGCGCCGCCGCCTGGACACCAGCCCCGTCGCCTCCGTGAAGCTGGCCTCCGGCTGCGACCGGCGCTGCTCCTTCTGCGCCATCCCGTCCTTCCGCGGCTCCTTCGTCTCGCGCCGCCCCTCGGACGTGCTGAACGAGACCCGCTGGCTCGCCGAGCAGGGCGTGAAGGAGGTCATGCTGGTCTCCGAGAACAACACCTCGTACGGCAAGGACCTCGGCGACATCCGCCTCCTGGAGAGCCTGCTGCCCGAGCTCGCCGCCGTCGACGGCATCGAGCGGGTCCGGGTCAGCTACCTGCAGCCCGCCGAGATGCGCCCCGGCCTGATCGACGTGCTCACCTCGACCGAGAAGGTCGTGCCGTACTTCGACCTGTCCTTCCAGCACAGCGCGCCGGACGTGCTGCGGGCGATGCGCCGCTTCGGCGACACCGACCGCTTCCTGGAGCTGCTGGACACCATCCGCTCCAAGGCCCCGGCCGCCGGCGCCCGCTCCAACTTCATCGTCGGCTTCCCCGGCGAGACCGAGGCGGACTTCGCCGAGCTGGAACGCTTCGTCACCCACGCCCGGCTCGACGCCATCGGCGTCTTCGGCTACTCCGACGAGGACGGCACCGAGGCGGCCGGCTACGAGCACAAGCTCGACCAGGACGTGATCGACGAGCGCCTCGCCCACCTCTCCCGGCTCGCCGAGGAGCTCACCGCCCAGCGCGCGGAGGAGCGGATCGGCGAGACCCTGGAAGTACTGGTCGAATCGTTCGACGAGGAGGAGGACGGCTGGATCGGCCGGGCCGCCCACCAGGCGCCCGAGACCGACGGCCAGGTGCTGATCCCCGCGGAGTCGGCCGAGGGCCTCGACCTGGCCCCGGGCCGTATGGTCAGGGCCAAGGCCGTCGACACCGAGGGCGTCGACCTGGTGGCCGAGTACATCGATCTCCTGGGGACCGACACCCGGACCCCCGGAGCCGAGGAGGCGGGCAGATGACCGGAGTCCCGGCATCCGCGACGGGCGGGACCGGCAGGCCGGCGCCGCGCGGCAAGCTGGGCGCTGCGGCCGTCAACCAGGCCAGCCTGTGGAACATCGCGAACATCCTCACCATGGTCCGGCTGGTGCTCGTCCCCGGCTTCGTGGTGCTGCTGCTCCAGGACGGCGGGCACGACCCCGCGTGGCGGGCCTGGGCCTGGGCGGCGTTCGCCGTCGCCATGATCACGGACGTCTTCGACGGACACCTCGCCAGGACGTACAACCTGGTCACGGACTTCGGGAAGATCGCCGACCCGATCGCCGACAAGGCGATCATGGCGGCCGGACTGATCAGCCTGTCCGCGCTGGGCGACCTGCCGTGGTGGGTGACGGGCGTGATCCTGGCCCGTGAGCTCGGCATCACGCTGATGCGCTTCTGGGTGATCCGGCACGGGGTGATCCCGGCCAGCCGCGGCGGCAAGATGAAGACGCTCGCCCAGGGCACGGCCGTGGGCATGTACGTCCTGATGCTGACCGGTCCACTCGCCACCCTGCGCTGGTGGGTGATGGCGCTGGCCGTCGTGCTGACGGTCGTCACCGGTCTGGACTATGTGCGACAGGCGGTCGTCCTGCGCCGGAAGGGGCTCGCTGCGGAGCGGGCCGCGGCGGCCGGGGCCGGCCGCGCGGAGGCGGAGGGACGATGAGGGAAGCCGCCCGGATCCTGGATCTGCTCGCGGAGCGTGGTCACACGCTGGCGGTGGCGGAGTCCCTCACGGGCGGTCTGGTGGCCGCGGAGCTCACCGGGGCACCCGGGTCCTCGCGGTCCTTCCTCGGGTCCGTCACGGCCTACGCCACGCCCCTCAAGGAACGGCTGCTCGGGGTGGACGGCACCCTCCTCGCCGAGCGCGGCGCGGTCGACCCGGAGGTCGCGCTGCAGATGGCGGCGGGTGTACGGGCGCGGCTCGGCGCCGACTGGGGCATCTCGACGACGGGGGTCGCCGGACCCGAGCCCCAGGACGGGCAGCAGGTCGGCACGGTGTACGTGGCCGTCGCCGGACCGCCGGGACTGTCTGCCGGGGCCGGGAAGGTCGCCTCGTTGCGGTTGAACGGCGATCGAGCGGAAATCCGTAGAGAGAGTGTACGGAGCGTGCTCGAATTGCTGGGTGAACTGCTCGTCGATGAACACTCGGAAAATGCGCGGGCACAGGATACGGAAGAGAACGGGGGAGATTGATGTTTGCAGCCATGAGTGAACACGACATCGCTCCCCGCACGGCCGCGGCGCGAGGCGGTACGGTGGGGCGTGAAGGATGCGGCTACGCGGTCCGAGGAGGGAGCCACCGATGATTCTGCTCCGTCGCCTGCTGGGTGACGTGCTGCGTCGGCAGCGCCAGCGCCAGGGCCGTACTCTGCGCGAAGTCTCCTCGTCCGCCCGAGTTTCGCTCGGCTATCTCTCCGAGGTGGAGCGGGGGCAGAAGGAGGCTTCCTCCGAGCTGCTCTCCGCGATCTGCGACGCGCTGGACGTACGGATGTCCGAGCTCATGCGTGAAGTGAGCGACGAGCTGTCGCTGGCCGAACTGGCCGAGTCGGCAGCGGCGAGCGAACCGGTGCCCGCACCGGTACGGCCGATGCTCAACTCGGTTTCGGTGACGTCGGTGGCCGGTGTGCCCACCGAGCGGGTGACCATCAAGGCGCCCGCGGAGGCCGTGGACGTCGTCGCCGCCTGAACCGAGCAGCACGAGCAAGCACCACGAGCGAAGTGGGGCGAAGCCCCGGTAAGGACCCGTCAGGGCGCTTACCGGGGCTTCGCCCCTTTCGCGTTTGAGATGCCGGATTCGGGTGAGCCGTGCATGGTGGGGAAGAACGTACGACTGTTTGGAGATTCCGCATGTCCGTCGTGAAGAGCTCGCTGTCCGAGACCGCCCTCAAGACGGTCGGCAACGCGCTGCAGGGAGCGCTGGTCGACCTGGTCGACCTCTCCCTGGTGGCCAAGCAGGTCCACTGGAACGTCATCGGTCCGCGCTTCCGCTCGATCCACCTCCAGCTCGACGAGGTCGTCACCACGGCTCGGACGCACTCCGACACGGTGGCCGAGCGCGCCTCGGCGATCGGCGTGAACCCGGACGGGCGCGCCGCGACCGTGGCGTCCACGAGCGGGATCGGTTCCGTCCCGGAGGGCTGGATCAAGGACGTGGAGGCCGTGGACATCCTGGTGGCCGCCCTCGGTTCGGTCGTCTCGCGGATGCGCGAGCGGATCGAGGCGACCGAGGAGCCGGACCCGGTGACGCAGGACATCCTGATCGGGCTCACGGCCGACCTCGAGAAGCATTCGTGGATGTTTCAAGCGGAGAGCGCCTGAGCGTGGTGCCCCGAAGGGGCGCCTCGCGCAGGGGCATACGCGTCGCATGCGCCGGGGCTGCCTCCTGTGCGCCCTCCCGCCGAGTGATCCCGCGGGACTAGCGTCGACCGGAGGAGGCGGCCATGGTACGGCGACGGGTTCCGCTGGTGACGCTCATGCTGGTCGCGGCCGGACTGGTGGCCGGAGGGCTCTGGTGGTGGGCGGTGGTGCGCCTGCTGCTGGTGCCGGGGGAAGCGGGGCCGGTCGAGGGGGCGGTGGCCGCGGGCGGCTGGGGGCTGAGCCTGTTGCCGGTGCACGTGGCCGCCTCCACCGGAAGGCCGGGCGGGCCCGCGGGCTCTGGCGGACGGCCGGAGGGGTCCTTCACCAGGGCATCGCCACGCCGCCGTTGGGGCGGAGGATCTGACCCGTCGTGAACGACGAGGCGTCGCAGGCGAGATGGAGCACCGCGTGGGCGACGTCCGCCGGCTCGCCGACCCGGCCGAGCGGTGAGACGCGCGTCATCGCCGCTTCGGCCTGCTCCTGGGCGGCCGGTTCGTGACGGTCCGTCATGGGCGTGCGCACCCAGCCCGGTGCGACCGCGTTCACCCGGATGCCGTGCCGCCCCACCTCGGCGGCCAGCGTCTTGGTCAGCTGGACGACGGCCGCCTTGGCGGCGCTGTAGCAGAGCAGGCCCGGGGTCGCGGCGTCCATCGCGCCCGAGGCCATGGTGACGACGGAGCCGGGGACGCCGTGCTCGATCATCGAGCGGGCCGCCTCCTGGCAGGCGTACAGCACGCCCTTGAAGTTGACCGCCAGGACCCGGTCGAGGTCCTCGTCGCGGGTCTCCAGGACCGTGCTCGTGTGCATGATCCCGGCGACGGCCGCCATGACGTGCAGCGGGCCCGCGGCGCGCACGGCGGCGGCGAGGGCGGGCCGGTCGGTGACGTCGAGCGGGTGGACGTGCGCGGTGCCGCCGCGGCGGGCGATCAGGGTCGCGGTCTCCTTCAGGCCGGTCTCGTCGCGGTCCGCGCAGTGGACGGTCGCGCCCGCCTCGGCGAGGAGCGCCGCGGTCGCGCGGCCGATGCCGCTCGCCGCGCCCGTGACGAACGCGGTGCGGCCGGTGAGGTCGTACGCGATGAGGGCCATGCCCGGACCGTACGACCGGATCTGACGGCTCGTCAATTATCGTGACGGCTCCTGTTGCGGGCCCTTCTGACAGCCGGGGCACCAGTACGTGACCCGGTCGGCCAGCTCGGCCCGGCGGACCGGGGCGCCGCAGCGCGGGCAGGGGCGGCCCCCGCGACCGTAGACGTAAAGGCGCTCGCCGCCGCGCCGGGGCGTGGTCGTCCGCCGGTCCGGACGGTCCTTGTTCGCCTCCAGGAGCCGGTGGGCGGTCGCCACCAGGCGCTCCGGGACGCCCTCGGCCAGCTCGCCGACCGGCAGCCAGGGCGTGACGCCGGCCAGGAAGGCCAGCTCCGACTTGTAGACGTTGCCGATCCCGGCGAGATTGCGCTGGTCGAGCAGGGCCTCGCCCAGCGTGCGCGCGGGGTCGGCGGAGAGCCGGCGCACCGCCTCCGCCGGGTCCCAGTCCGGGCCCAGCAGATCCGGGCCGAGATGACCGACGGCCGTGGACTCCTCCGCCGTACGGATCAGCTCCAGGACCGGCAGGCGGTACCCGTACGCCGTGAACTCATCGTTCCCGAGGATCGCCCGGATCTGGTGGGCCGGGCCGCCGCGCGGGCGCTCCCCGGTGGCGAACACCCGCCACGAACCGTCCATCCGCAGATGGGAGTGGAGGGTGAGACCGCCCTCGATCCGGGTCAGCAGGTGCTTGCCGCGCGGGGTGACGCCGAGGACCCGGCGCCCGGTGAGATCCGCCGTCGCGAACCGTGGCACGCGCAGGTCGGAACGCGTGAGCACCCGCCCGGCGAGCGCCGAGTCCAGCCGGTGCGCCGTGTACCAGACGGTGTCTCCTTCGGGCATGGGGCCATGATGCCGCGCGGCACGGCACCGCGCGGGTCGCGTGGCGGGAGGCGCGTCGGGCGCGGAGGCGGAGTGTCAGGCGCGCAGGCGGAGGCCACGGGGCGTCGCGTGGAAGCCGGCGGCTTCCAGGGCGCGGGAGAACGGGGAGGTCAGGGCCGTCGCCCCGTTGATCCGCTCCACCGTGACCGTGCCGAGCGAGCCCGCCGTCGCCGCGGCCGCCAGGGCCTCGGCCGCCGCCCGCAGCGCCGGGGAACCGGGCTCGTCGGGCCAGCACAGCAGTGTCTTGCCGCCGCGCTCCATGTAGAGCGTGAGCTCGCCGTCGACCAGGACGACCATCGCGCCCGCCTTGCGGCCCGGCTTGTGCCCGGCGCCGGTCGGCGGCTCCGGCCAGGAGAGGGCCGCCCCGTACGCGTTCGCCGGATCGGCCGCCGCCAGGACCACCGCCTTCGGGCCCGCGCCCTCCTCGGCGCCCCGGTCCCGGGCGTTCGCCGCCGCGCGCAGCCGGTCCACGGCACCGTCCATGGCGAACTGCGCGGCACCGAGACCCTCCACCACATAGCCGCGGCGGGCCTGGCCACTGTCCTCGAAGGCCGACAGGATCCGGTACGTGGCGGAGAAGCCGCCTTCCACGCCCTCGGCGGCCACCGCGCCCCGGGTGACCACGCCGTGCCGGTCGAGGAGCGTACGGGCCAGGGCGTGCGCGCGGTGCGTCGGTTCGGGCTCGAGCGGGGGCAGCAGCGACCAGCGGCCGCTGACCGTCGGCGGGCCCGTGCGGGACGCCGGGCGGGCGGCGGCGCTCAGCGTCCCGTACCGGCCGCGCGGGACCGTACGGCGGGCGCGGTGCGCGGTGGAGCCGGCCGTGCGGCCCGAGCCGAGGAGCGAGCGCAACGGGGCCACGGTGTCGTTCGTGAGCCGCCCGGACCAGGCCAGGTCCCACAGGGCGTCGGCGAGCTGCGGATCCGTCGCGTCCGGGTGGGTGGTGGCCCGCACCTGGTCGGCGATCTGGCGGAAGAACAGCCCGTAGCCGCCGGAGAGCGCCGTCAGGACGGACTCGTGCAGGCCGGTGAGCTCCAGCGGGTGCGGCGGCGGCAGGAGCAGCGGCGCGGCGTCGGCCAGATAGAGCGAGATCCAGCCGTCCTTGCCGGGCAGTGCCCCGGCGCCCGCCCAGACGACCTCCCCGGTCGTGGTCAGCTCGTCGAGCAGTGCGGGCGAGTAGTCCCGCACCCGGGACGGCAGGACCAGCTTCTCCAGCGCCGAGGCCGGCACCGGCGCGCCCTGGAGCTGCTCGATCGCGCGGGCCAGGCCGTCGATGCCGCGCAGACCGCCGCCTCCCAGGTGCTGCCACTGGGGCAGGAAGGTGGCGAGCGCGGCCGGCGGCACCGGCTCCAGCTCGTGCCGCAGGGCGGCGAGGGAGCGACGGCGCAGCCGGCGCAGCACGGCGGCGTCGCACCACTCCTGGCCGATGCCCGAGGGATGGAACTCGCCCTGCACCACCCGGCCCGCCGCGGCGAGCCGCTGCAGGGCGCCGTCGGTCACCGCGGGGCCGAGCCCGAAACGGGCCGCGGCCTGCGAGGACGTGAACGGGCCGTGCGTCCGGGCGAAACGGGCGAGCAGATCGCCCAGCGGATCCTTCACCGGCTCCGTGAACGCCTCCGGGACGCCCACCGGCAGCGCCGTGCCCAGGGCGTCGCGCAGCCGGCCGGCGTCCTCGATCGCCGCCCAGTGGTCGGCGCCCGCGACGCGCACCCGGATCGCCCGCCGCGCCCGGGACAGCTCCTGCGCCCAGTCCGCCTCGGCGCCGCGCTCGGCGAGCTCCGCGTCGGTCAGCGGCCCGAGCACGCGGAGCGCGTCGGCGACGCCTTCCGCGTCCTTGACCCGGCGGTCCTCGGTCAGCCACTGGAGCTCGCGCTCCAGCTCGGCCAGCACGTCCGCGTCCAGCAGCTCCCGCAGCTCCGCCTGCCCCAGCAGCTCGGCCAGCAGCCGGGAGTCCAGGGACAGCGCCGCCGCCCGCCGCTCGGCGAGCGGCGAGTCGCCCTCGTACAGGAACTGGGCGACGTAGCCGAAGAGGAGGGAGCGGGCGAAGGGCGACGGCTCCGGCGTGGTGACCTCCACCAGGCGCACCCGGCGGGACTCGATGTCGCCCATCAGCTCCCGGAGCCCGGGGACGTCGAAGACGTCCTGGAGGCACTCGCGTACCGCCTCAAGGACGATCGGGAACGAGCCGAACTCGCTCGCCACCTGGAGCAGTTGCGCCGCCCGCTGCCGCTGCTGCCACAGCGGTGTCCGCTTGCCCGGGTTGCGCTTGGGCAGCAGCAGGGCGCGCGCCGCGCACTCGCGGAACCGGGAGGCGAACAGGGCGGAGCCGCCGACCTGGTCGGTGACGATCTGCTCGACCTCGCCCTTGTCGAAGGCGACGTCGGCGGCACCGACGGGCGCCTGCTCGCCGTCGAACGCGGTGTCGGCGAACCGGCCCGGGTCCACCGGCTCGCCGTCGAGCAGGTCGAGGCCCATCAGGTCCGCGTCCGGCAGGCGCAGCACGATGCCGTCGTCCGCGTGCATCACCTGGGCGTCCATCCCGTACCGCTCGGCGAGCCGGGCACCCAGCGCCAGCGCCCACGGCGCGTGCACCTGCGCGCCGAACGGGGAGTGGACGACCACCCGCCAGTCGCCCAGCTCGTCCCGGAAGCGCTCCACCAGGATCGTCCGGTCGTCCGGCACGTGACCGCAGGCCTCGCGCTGCTCGGCGAGATACGCGATCACGTTCTCCGCCGCCCAGGCGTCGAGCCCGGCGGCCAGCAGCCGCAGCCGCGCGTCCTCCGGCGCCAGGGCGCCCACCTCGCGCAGGAACGCGCCCACCGCGCGCCCCAGCTCGAGCGGGCGGCCCAGCTGGTCGCCCTTCCAGAACGGCAGCCGCCCCGGCACGCCCGGCGCGGGCGACACCAGGACCCGGTCGCGGGTGATGTCCTCGATCCGCCAGGACGTGGTGCCCAGCGTGAAGACGTCGCCGACGCGCGACTCGTAGACCATCTCCTCGTCGAGCTCGCCGACCCGGCCGCCGCCCTTCTTGGGGTCGGCGCCCGCCAGGAACACCCCGAAAAGGCCACGGTCGGGGATCGTGCCGCCCGAGGTGACCGCGAGCCGCTGCGCACCGGGCCGCCCCGTCACCGTGCCCGTCACCCGGTCCCACACCACGCGCGGGCGCAGCTCGGCGAAGGCGTCCGACGGATAGCGCCCCGCCAGCATGTCCAGGACCGCCGTGAACGCGGACTCCGGCAGCGCCGCGAACGGCGCCGCCCTGCGCACCGTCGCCAGCAGGTCGTCGAACTGCCACGAGTCCAGCGCGACCATCGCCACGAGCTGCTGGGCGAGAACGTCCAGCGGATTCGCCGGGACCCGCAGCGACTCGATGGAACCCGAGCGCATCCGCTCGGTCACCACCGCCGACTGCACCAGGTCGCCCCGGTACTTCGGGAAGACCACACCCGTCGACACGGCGCCGACCTGGTGCCCCGCGCGGCCCACGCGCTGGAGACCGGAAGCCACCGACGGCGGCGACTCGACCTGGACCACCAGGTCCACCGCGCCCATGTCGATGCCCAGCTCCAGGCTGGACGTGGCCACCACCGCCGGAAGCCGGCCCGCCTTCAGGTCCTCCTCGACCAGCGCCCGCTGTTCCTTGGAGACCGAGCCGTGGTGCGCGCGGGCGAGCAGCGCCGGCGCGCCCTGGGCCGCGCCCGACTGGGCCATGATCTCGGCGGGCGGCTTGCCGTCGGGCAGCGCCTCGCCGGTGGCCCGCTCGTACGCGATCTCGTTCAGCCGGTTGCACAGCCGCTCCGCCAGGCGGCGGGAGTTGGCGAAGACGATGGTCGAGCGGTGCGCCTGCACCAGGTCGGCGATCCGCTCCTCGACATGCGGCCAGATCGACGGCTTGTCGCCGCCGTCGGAGGCCTCCGAGGCGGGCGAACCGGCCAGCTCGCCCATGTCCTCCACGGGCACGACCACGGAGAGGTCGAACTCCTTCCCGGACGGCGGCTGGACGATCTCCACCTTTCGCTGCGGCGAGAGGTAACGCGCCACCTCCTCCACCGGCCGCACCGTCGCCGACAGGCCGATCCGGCGGGCGGGCCGCGGCAGCAGCTCGTCGAGCCGCTCCAGCGAGAGCGCCAGATGCGCGCCACGCTTGGTGCCCGCGACCGCGTGCACCTCGTCGAGGATGACCGTCTCCACGCCCGCGAGCGCGTCGCGCGTGGCCGACGTCAGCATGAGGAACAGGGACTCGGGCGTGGTGATCAGGATGTCCGGCGGCCGCGTCGCCAGCGCCCGGCGCTCGGCGGCCGGGGTGTCGCCGGAGCGGATGCCCACCTTCACGTCCGGCTCTGGCAGCCCCAGGCGCACCGACTCCTGGCGGATGCCGGTCAGCGGGGAGCGCAGATTGCGTTCGACGTCGACGGCGAGCGCCTTCAGCGGCGACACGTACAGCACGCGGCAGCGCTTCCTGGCGTCCGCGGGCGGAGGGCTCGCCGCCAGCCGGTCGAGCGAGGCGAGGAAGGCGGCGAGCGTCTTGCCGGAGCCGGTCGGCGCCACCACGAGCACGTCCGAACCCTCGCCGATGGCACGCCAGGCGCCCTCCTGCGCCGCGGTGGGCGCGGTGAAGGCCCCGGTGAACCAGTTGCGGGTCGCGGGGGAGAAGTCGTCGAGCGCGGACCTGACCATGCCTCCCATCGTGCACCCCACCACTGACAACCGCCCGGACCTGGGGAAACCCGGTCGTCGCCCGCCGCGCGATCGGCGCAGAATGGGGACATGACGACCGTCGGCCCGCCCCCTCCGCCGCCCGACGCGGCCGGCTCGCCGAGCGGCACCGCCGACGCCGGGCCCGGAGGATCGCGCGCGCTGCCCCAAGGGGCAGGCGGATCACCCCGCGCGGCCGGAGGGCCGGCCCGCGTG